>NZ_BAAJNZ010000014.1:0-734 GCF_057545565.1 Furfurilactobacillus sp. W61-4 | reverse complement strand
TTTTTGATTTAAACCAGTGGTCGAGAAATCCTGCTTAAGCAAGTTGGGACGCTGTTCAACCTTGGTTTTGGAAGCCGAAGCCGCTTTCCACTTATTGACGGTAACGGAGTGGATATCCAGTTCCTTCATGAGCCGGGAAATTCGTCGTGGACTGCACCGAAGCTGCAGTGGTTGAAGTTCCAGATTCAATTCATGGTGGATCTTCATAACACCGTATCGCTGCTTAAATTCCGCAAAGATCCGCAGAATCCGTTGTTTCAAGCCCGCATCTTCGGCCCGGCGTTTTGAAGGTTTGGGGGATCGATAACGATAATACTGAGCTCTGGAAACACCGAGGATTCGGCACATCTTGGTTACCTGGTGGTGATGGCTTTCTTGGTTAATGTAATCAAAGATATTGGTTACTTCTGCGCAAGGAAGCCCAGGGCTTTTTTTAGGATTTCGTTCTCCTCAGACAGCGAAGCCAGTCGCTTTTCCATCGCTTTGATTTCGTCTGGCGATTTACCGGATTGAGTTTTGGCCTGGCCCTGGATCCACTTATGAACTGTTGAATAGCCAATGCCATATTCTCTGGCCAGTTGGGCAGCTGATTCGCCTTGCTTATATAGGTTGATAATGTTTTGTTTGAATTCTTTGTCGTAACGAGTTGGCATGTAAAAATTCCTTCCTTTTGAGAGATGATTTATTCATTATACCCTCTCTTAAAAGTTGTCTCAGGAATCAGCTTACATCCA
>NZ_BAAJNZ010000013.1:0-1107 GCF_057545565.1 Furfurilactobacillus sp. W61-4 | reverse complement strand
TCGAACAATACTGGTGATAGCAACACGGGTAACTCGAACTCTGGCTCGAACAACACCGGTGACAGCAACACAGGTAATTCGAACTCGGGTTCAAACAACACCGGTGACAGTAATACTGGGAACAGTAACTCCGGCTCGAATAACACTGGTGATTCCAACACAGGTAATTCGAACTCGGGTTCAAACAACACCGGTGACAGCAATACAGGTAACTCGAACTCCGGCTCGAATAACACTGGTGATTCCAACACAGGTAATTCGAACAGTGGTTCGAACAATACTGGTGATAGCAACACAGGTAACTCGAACTCTGGCTCGAACAATACTGGTGATAGCAACACAGGTAACTCGAACTCTGGCTCGAATAACACTGGTGACAGCAATACGGGTAACTCAAACAGTGGTAATTCGAACAGTGGTTCGAACAACACCGGGAACTCAAACAGTGGTAATTCGAACAGTGGTTCGAACAATACTGGTGATAGCAACACAGGTAACTCGAACTCTGGCTCGAATAACACTGGTGACAGCAATACGGGTAACTCAAACAGTGGTAATTCGAACAGTGGTTCGAACAACACCGGGAACTCAAACAGTGGTAATTCGAACAGTGGTTCGAACAATACTGGTGATAGCAACACAGGTAACTCGAACTCTGGCTCGAATAACACCGGTGACAGCAACACAGGTAACTCGAACTCCGGCTCGAATAACACCGGTGATAGCAACACCGGGAACTCAAACAGTGGTAATTCGAACAGTGGTTCGAACAATACTGGTGATAGCAACACAGGTAACTCGAACTCGGGTTCAAACAACACCGGTGACAGCAACACAGGTAACTCAAACTCCGGCTCGAATAACACCGGTGATAGCAACACTGGGAACAGTAACTCAGGTTCAAATAACACTGGTGATTCCAACACAGGTAACTCGAACTCCGGTTCAAATAACGCTGGTGATTCCAACACGGGTAACTCGAACTCAGGTTCAAACAACACTGGTAACAACAACACCGGGAACTCAAACAGTGGTAATTCGAACAGTGGTTCGAACAATACTGGTGATAGCAACACAGGTAACTCGAACTCTGGCTCGAATAACACT
>NZ_BAAJNZ010000012.1:0-1779 GCF_057545565.1 Furfurilactobacillus sp. W61-4 | reverse complement strand
GTAGATCTTTGAAAACTGAACAACGTTTCGACGAATCAAATGTGTAGGGTCTTTGAACTTCGGTTCGAAGCAATACAAATTGTGAAGTCAATTCACTTTATAACCAAGTAACAAAAACAAGAGCTATTTCAAATAACTCATTAATTTGAGAGTTTGATCCTGGCTCAGGATGAACGCTGGCGGCGTGCCTAATACATGCAAGTCGAACGCGCTTTGGTTCCAGATTGACGGTGCTTGCACTAGATTGAAGGAACAATGAAGCGAGTGGCGAACGGGTGAGTAACACGTGGGTAACCTGCCCTGAAGTGGGGGATAACATTTGGAAACAGATGCTAATACCGCATAACAACGAAAACCACATGGTTTTCGCTTGAAAGATGGTTTCGGCTATCACTTCAGGATGGACCCGCGGTGCATTAGCTAGTTGGTAAGGTAACGGCTTACCAAGGCGATGATGCATAGCCGAGCTGAGAGGCTGATCGGCCACATTGGGACTGAGACACGGCCCAGACTCCTACGGGAGGCAGCAGTAGGGAATCTTCCACAATGGGCGCAAGCCTGATGGAGCAACGCCGCGTGAGTGAAGAAGGGTTTCGGCTCGTAAAACTCTGTTGTTAAAGAAGAACGAATCTGAGAGTAACTGTTCAGATTGTGACGGTATTTAACCAGAAAGCCACGGCTAACTACGTGCCAGCAGCCGCGGTAATACGTAGGTGGCAAGCGTTATCCGGATTTATTGGGCGTAAAGGGAGTGCAGGCGGTTACTTAAGTCTGATGTGAAAGCCTTCGGCTTAACCGGAGAAGGGCATCGGAAACTGGGCAACTTGAGTGCAGAAGAGGGTAGTGGAACTCCATGTGTAGCGGTGGAATGCGTAGATATATGGAAGAACACCAGTGGCGAAGGCGGCTACCTGGTCTGTAACTGACGCTGAGGCTCGAAAGCATGGGTAGCAAACAGGATTAGATACCCTGGTAGTCCATGCCGTAAACGATGAATGCTAGGTGTTAGGGGGTTTCCGCCCCTTAGTGCCGCAGCTAACGCAATAAGCATTCCGCCTGGGGAGTACGACCGCAAGGTTGAAACTCAAAGGAATTGACGGGGACCCGCACAAGCGGTGGAGCATGTGGTTTAATTCGAAGCTACGCGAAGAACCTTACCAGGGCTTGACATCTTCTGCTAATCTTAGAGATAAGACGTTCCCTTCGGGGACGGAAAGACAGGTGGTGCATGGTTGTCGTCAGCTCGTGTCGTGAGATGTTGGGTTAAGTCCCGCAACGAGCGCAACCCTTATGATTAGTTGCCAGCATTAAGTTGGGCACTCTAATGAGACTGCCGGTGACAAACCGGAGGAAGGTGGGGACGACGTCAAATCATCATGCCCCTTATGTCCTGGGCTACACACGTGCTACAATGGATGGTACAACGAGCAGCGAAGTCGCGAGGCCAAGCAAATCTCTTAAAGCCATTCTCAGTTCGGACTGTAGGCTGCAACTCGCCTACACGAAGTCGGAATCGCTAGTAATCGCGGATCAGCATGCCGCGGTGAATACGTTCCCGGGTCTTGTACACACCGCCCGTCACACCATGAGAGTTTGTAACACCCAAAGTCGGTGGGGTAACCTTTTAGGAGCCAGCCGCCTAAGGTGGGACAGATGATTAGGGTGAAGTCGTAACAAGGTAGCCGTAGGAGAACCTGCGGCTGGATCACCTCCTTTCTAAGGAAACAAATCGGAACCTTACACATTAGTGGAAACGTTGTTCAGTTTTGAGGGATTTAC
>NZ_BAAJNZ010000011.1:0-3210 GCF_057545565.1 Furfurilactobacillus sp. W61-4 | reverse complement strand
TTGCACATTGAAAACTGAATCATGATTCTTTTTATTAAAAACCGAGAACACCGCGTTTTTTGAGTTTTTTAACAAGTAATTGTTATTCGCTAAACTCATAACCGCAGTTCTTAAGAACTGTTAGGTTAAGTTAACAAGGGCGCACGGTGGATGCCTTGGCACTAGGAGCCGATGAAGGACGGGACTAACACCGATATGCTTCGGGGAGCTGTAAGTAAGCTTTGATCCGGAGATTTCCGAATGGGGGAACCCAGCCAGTTTAACCGCTGGTTATCACTAGGGGAATACATACTCTAGTTGAAGGTAGACGTTGTGAACTGAAACATCTCATTAGCAACAGGAAGAGAAAGAAAAATCGATTCCCTAAGTAGCGGCGAGCGAACGGGGAAGAGCCCAAACCAAACTGCTTGCAGTTTGGGGTTGTAGGACTGAACATTTGAGTTACCAAGGACCTTGATAGTCGAAGACGTTGGGAAGCGTCGCCATAGGGTGTGAGAGCCACGTAGACGAAATCAAAGTCCCTCAGTTCAGGATCCTGAGTACGGCGGAGCACGTGAAATTCCGTCGGAATTTGCGGGGACCATCCCGTAAGGCTAAATACTCCCTAGTGACCGATAGTGAACCAGTACCGTGAGGGAAAGGTGAAAAGCACCCCGGAAGGGGAGTGAAATAGTTCCTGAAACCGTGTGCCTACAAGTAGTTAGAGCCCGTTAATGGGTGATAGCGTGCCTTTTGTAGAATGAACCGGCGAGTTACGTTAGCATGCAAGGTTAAGGTGGAAAGACCGGAGCCGTAGCGAAAGCGAGTCTGAAATGGGCGATTAAGTATGTTGAAGTAGACCCGAAACCAGGTGACCTACCCATGTGCAGGTTGAAAGTGCGGTAATACGCACCGGAGGACCGAACCCGTGTCTGTTGAAAAAGGCTGGGATGACGTGTGGGTAGCGGTGAAATTCCAAACGAACTTGGAGATAGCTGGTTCTCTCCGAAATAGCTTTAGGGCTAGCCTCGGATTAGAGCATCATGGAGGTAGAGCACTGTTTGAACTAGGGGCCCGTCATGGGTTACTGAATTCAGATAAACTCCGAATGCCATTGATGTGTTATCCGGGAGTCAGACGATGAGTGATAAGATCCACCGTCGAAAGGGGAACAGCCCAGATCACCAGTTAAGGTCCCAAAATATGTGCTAAGTGGAAAAGGATGTGGAGTTGCACAGACAACTAGGATGTTGGCTCAGAAGCAGCCACCATTTAAAGAGTGCGTAATAGCTCACTAGTCGAGTGATTCTGCGCCGAAAATGTACCGGGGCTAAGCACATTACCGAAACTGTGGGTGCCACGTAAGTGGCGCGATAGGAGAGCGTTCTATGGGCGGAGAAGTCAGACCGTGAGGACTGGTGGAGCGCATAGAAGTGAGAATGCCGGTATGAGTAGCGAAAGATCAGTGAGAATCTGATCCACCGAATGACTAAGGTTTCCTGGGGAAGGCTCGTCCACCCAGGGTTAGTCGGGACCTAAGGCGAGGCCGAGAGGCGTAGTCGATGGCTAACAGGTTGAGATTCCTGTACTAGTTAAACGTGTTTGAACAATGGAGGGACGCAGAAGGCTAAACGATCCAGACGGATGGAAATGTCTGGTCAAGCAGTGAGGTGGTTCATGAGTTAAATGCTTATGAGCATAACACTAAGCTGTGATGAGGACCGAATTTAGTAGGGAAGTCGTTGATGTCACGCTGCCGAGAAAAGCTTCTAGTGAGCGTTTAATTACCCGTACCGCAAACCGACACAGGTAGTCGAGGAGAGTATCCTCAGGTGAGCGAGCGAACTCTCGTTAAGGAACTCGGCAAAATGACCCCGTAACTTCGGAATAAGGGGTGCTGCACGCAAGTGCAGCCGCAGTGAAAAGGCCCAGGCGACTGTTTATCAAAAACACAGGTTTCTGCAAAATCGTAAGATGACGTATAGGGGCTGACGCCTGCCCAGTGCTGGAAGGTTAAAAGGATGGGTTAGCGTAAGCGAAGCTCAGAATTGAAGCCCCAGTGAACGGCGGCCGTAACTATAACGGTCCTAAGGTAGCGAAATTCCTTGTCGGGTAAGTTCCGACCCGCATGAAAGGCGTAACGATCTGGGCACTGTCTCAACGAGAGACTCGGTGAAATTATATTACCCGTGAAGATGCGGGTTACCCGCGACAGGACGGAAAGACCCCATGGAGCTTTACTGTAGCTTGATATTGGGTGTCTGTATAACTTGTACAGGATAGGTAGGAGCCGTAGAGCTCGGGACGCTAGTCTCGAAGGAGGCGTTGGTGGGATACTACCCTTGTTATACGGCCACTCTAACCCGCGCCACTTAGCGTGGCGGGAGACAGTGTCAGGTGGGCAGTTTGACTGGGGCGGTCGCCTCCTAAAAGGTAACGGAGGCGCCCAAAGGTTCCCTCAAAATGGTTGGAAATCATTTGTAGAGTGTAAAGGCACAAGGGAGCTTGACTGTGAGACAGACAGGTCGAGCAGGGACGAAAGTCGGGCTTAGTGATCCGGTGGTACCGTATGGAAGGGCCATCGCTCAACGGATAAAAGCTACCCTGGGGATAACAGGCTCATCTCCCCCAAGAGTCCACATCGACGGGGAGGTTTGGCACCTCGATGTCGGCTCATCGCATCCTGGGGCTGTAGTCGGTCCCAAGGGTTGGGCTGTTCGCCCATTAAAGCGGTACGCGAGCTGGGTTCAGAACGTCGTGAGACAGTTCGGTCCCTATCCGTCGCGGGCGCAGGAAATTTGAGAGGAGCTGTCCTTAGTACGAGAGGACCGGGATGGACATACCGCTGGTGTACCAGTTGTGCCGCCAGGCGCATCGCTGGGTAGCTATGTATGGATGAGATAAACGCTGAAAGCATCTAAGTGTGAAACTCGCCTCGAGATGAGATTTCCCATTCCTATATGGAAGTAAGACCCCTCAGAGATGATGAGGTAGATAGGCTAGAAGTGGAAGTGTGGCGACACATGGAGCGGACTAGTACTAATCGGTCGAGGACTTAACCACGAAGTGGTGGTCCGGTTAAGATAAAAAGAATCAGATTCAGTTTTGAGTGGGTAACCCTCAGAGTGTGGTGATGATGGCACGAAGGATACACCCGTTCCCATGCCGAACACGGAAGTTAAGCTTCGTCGCGCCAAGAGTAGTTGGGGGATCGCTCCCTGCGAGGGTAGG
>NZ_BAAJNZ010000010.1:0-8931 GCF_057545565.1 Furfurilactobacillus sp. W61-4 | reverse complement strand
GTATGTTATGAATGCATTGATTGGTGACGCCGGTAAAATGGGAAATATTTCTCCCAATTACGTGATTGGATCGATCTCGTTGATTTTTTGGACATTAATGATCATTACAACGTTGAAGTATGTTGTCATTGCAATGCAAGCCGATAATAAGCGTGAGGGCGGAATTTTTGCTTTATATGCATTGGTTCGAAAAAATTCAAAATGGTTAATTTGGCCAGCCTTGATTGGTGGGGCGGCCATTTTGGCCGATGGAACATTAACTCCTGCAGTAACTGTGACTTCAGCCATTGAGGGATTAAAAAAACAACACCTTGGCCCTGTGGTGTTTAGTAATTCTCAACATAACGTCTTGATTATCACAACAGTTGTTCTACTCGTATTATTTATGATTCAACGTTTTGGAACAGGTGTGATTGGGAAATCCTTTGGACCAGTGATGATTTTATGGTTTGGCTTTTTGGCTGTCTTTGGAATCGTTAATCTAATCAATTATCCAATGATATTGAAGGCTATTTCTCCTTATTATGCAATTAGGATACTATTCAGTCCAGTTAACAAAGTGGGAATCTTTATACTTGGAAGTATCTTTTTGGCAACCACAGGAGCAGAGGCTTTATATTCCGATATGGGTCACGTTGGCAAGCAGAATATTTATGTAACATGGCCACTAGTATATAGTACCCTATTTTTAAATTACTTAGGTCAGGGTGCTTGGATAATTAGACATGCAGGTGATACTGCTTACAGGAACTTATCGAACTTAAATCCCTTTTATGAAATGCTCCCCGGAACTTGGCGCCTAGTTGGCATTTTGCTAGCCACACTCGCTGCAATTATTGCCTCTCAAGCGTTGATTACGGGTTCTTACACTTTAGTCGATGAAGCAATTGGCTTAAAATTTTTACCTAGAATGGTTATTAGACATCCAAGTAATATAAAAAATCAAATTTATATTGCAACTGTTAACTGGATACTATGTATAATAACAATTAGTGTAGTCTGGTTCTTTGGTAGTTCACAAAAAATGGAGGCCGCGTATGGTTTAGCGATCACTATTACCATGCTTATGACTACTGTGCTTTTGCATGAATTCTTAAAGAAACACCTGGCTAAGGGAACAGCACTTATAATTGCCTTGTTTTTTGGTTTTATTGAGTTAATCTTTCTAATTTCAAGTTTGGTTAAGTTTATTCATGGCGGTTATGTTACGTTAACAATCATGTTGGGCATTCTTTATATTATGTGGCTTTGGTACTTTGGAAATAAACGAAGAGAACATTATGAGAGAGAAAGCGAGTATGTTTCACTTCTTGACTATCGTGATCAACTCTCTAAATTAAGCGCAGACAATACAGTACCTTTGTTCACGACTAACTTAGTGTATATGACTAAAATTAAGGGTGATTACCAAATTAAGCGTAGTACCATGTATTCTATTCTCGACAGACAACCTAAAAGAGCTAAAGTTTATTGGTTTGTTACAGTCAATGAAACCAATGCACCTTATGAAAGTAATTATACAGTTGATTTACTTGAGACGCATAATGTTGTTAACGTTCAATTTTACTTAGGGTTTAAGAAATCTCAATCCGTTAGTGTCTATTTACATCAAATTGTAAATCATCTAGTGGAACAAGGTATTTTTGAACCACAAATACCCACGTATTCAACAGAGCGACAACGGAAAGTCGGCGACTTTAAGTTTGTTATTATAAAGGAACAACCAGCAGATTTAATTGTCAATGATAAGTTAAGCTCGTTAGATAGAAGATTGATTGGCGGGCGCATCTATTTGCAGAAAATTACGGCCTCACCTATTTCATGGTATGGTTTGGAGTTTAGCAATGTCATAGAAGAAAGTTCTCCGTTATTTATTACTCAAGATCAGGATCAATACTTAATCCAAAAGAAAATTTATCATCGAGGCAGATTAAGTAAGACTGAAAAATGAGTATGCAGTAGTTTAAGTGCAACAACTAAGTTAGAAAAATTATATTTAGTTTTAGGTAGATTGTAAAATTAACCTTCAATGCATATTAATAATATTTCTAACGTTCATAATGAGTTTGAATCAATTTATTATAATAAGAATTATAAATAGTTTATCGACAGATTTTAGAGTTTCTATTAACCCGAGCCAATCAACGATGCTGCTAAGCCGGTTCAGGCTGGTCAAACAGAGGCTACTAATTTTGTAGATCAATGGTTGCCTCGAACTGATGAAACTGACCAACGACATATGACACTGAGGGGCTTATTACTATTAGCCATGAGTAGTTTGTTATAACTCTTCGGAATGACTAAGCGGCAGTACAAAGAATAGGATGATATTATATGGTAAATCATCAGCAAATTAAGAACCAGTTTGAGAGCTTAACAACCCTGCAAGCTATTCAGAATCAGGCATACCAGATGTTAGTGCAAGGACTGGCCAAAACTGACTTTTCAATGCGTGAGTGGGGAATATTAGTCTATCTTGAACAACATGGGCAAGCTACTGCTAGTGAATTAGCTGATGCATTCACGGTCACGCGCACACTAATTTCCAGGAATACTTGGCGATTGATTCAAGATAATTTAATTCAATCACAAGTGAATCCAAATGATCGACGAATTGTTTGGCTATCTTTGACTGTTAATGGCCAAGAAAGGGTCCAGGAAGGTGTTCGGCAAGTGCAAGCGAACTTAAAAGCTTTCAACCAGAGTCACAATCTGGAGAAGTTGGCTAAATATGTGGAAGCTTTGTCACAACAACTGGCTAAGATAAATTAAAAGTTTTTCAAAGTAAGTAAAGATGCCTTAATGTAAATAAAGATCGGTCCGTTAAAACCCTTGGGGTTGAGCAGGCCGGTCTTTTATTGAAGTGAAGCAAATTTAAACATTAAGATTATTTTTGGCTCGTGACAATAATTATTTTGTATACCCAAGTAATTAATCGAGCGCTGCAAGTATCAAAGTGTCTCCCCGTTAAAGGGCTTAGATATATTAGATGCAATTTTTTGGACGTCTTGAATATATAATGAGTAAAGTGTTTAGATAGAACAAGTCAGGTCACAACTTAACAGTTGTGGCCTCTTTTTTGATACTGTATAATTAAAGGGTTAGAACCGTGTCATTACTTAATGACATAAGTAAGGAGAGAAAAAGATGAAATATGGCTATGCGCGGGTCAGTACCACTGATCAAAAATTAGCAAATCAAATTGAGTTACTAAAATTGGCAGGAGCAGAAAAAATCTTTCAGGAAAAGTTTACCGGCACAACTACTGAACGACCGGAGTTTCAAAAACTGTTGCGCGCTCTAAAAACAGGTGATACTTTGATTGTCACTAAGCTGGATCGGTTTGCACGGAACACGCGCGAGGCATTAGCCATTATCCAAGAGTTGTTTAAAGAAAATGTCAAAGTCAACATTTTGAATATGGGCTTAATTGACAATACGCCGACTGGCCAATTAGTCTTTACAATATTTAGCGCCTTTGCGCAGTTTGAACGCGATATGATTGTCACGCGCACACAAGAAGGTAAATTGTATGCCAAGCAACATGATCCGTTGTTTCGGGAAGGGCGACCGAAAACGTATTCTGATGAACAGATCAGATTTGCTTATGAGTTGCGAAAACAAGGCATGACTTATAAGATGATTGAACGAAAGACGGGGATTAGTAAACGCACGCAACAGCGAAGGTTTAAGTCGATTTAAAAATAGGTGTTTTAAGAATTGACTGTTTAATTAATCACGTACAACGGGGATTGCCGCTTTATTAAACAGTTGTGAGAGAAATTTATTTAGGGATTTTAGGCACTATTTATACCTGTTGTGCTATTGAGGTTAGTTGTGATAAGGATTAATTTGTACTACAAAAGGCCTACTCAATTGTTAGTTGAGCAGGCCTTTTGTGGGTATTTTGATTAGAGCTATTAACCCTATGCTAATTATAAGGCTTAGCTTTCAAATGGAACATACTATTATCCAAATTATGATTTGTTAAGGTGGTGTTGTCATAGGGTAGATTGCAAATTTAATCCGAATAAGTCCGATAGTTTTCAATGGCCGTTGATTAATAGGTTCAAGTGCTGCTATGATCTCATTAATTGTTACATGGTTAAAGTTGGACTGTTTGAGAAAAACCAACATAACCATCGATTAAAAGATTCATTAGCAACCTACATCTATAAATAGTATGATACCATGTCATTTATAGATGTAGTCGGCTATTGTGGCCCAAATTAATAAATACCACGTTGGCGCCAACTGAATTAACTATTAAAATTTCGGTGGTTAAAATCAGCAATAGTATAACTCTAACATTCACGATAAGTAACTACCAGCGACTGGATAAGTGTACCTTTTTAAGGAGGCCCAAAATTGATGTTACCATTATTGATCTTATTAGTTGAGTTTGTTTTACTCATATTTCTTGGTAAGATTCGAAAAAAAATTATGGACTATACAAGATCAGACGAGCTATATTTTTGGGGACTTTTTCTAAGAAAGAACGACTCCCGTCGCAAAATGAGGCAGCTCAAGAAAAAAGTTCTTCAAACGTATCGTAGAAGTTCCCTAAAAAACGAACTACTCTTCTGGTTAGAATTTACAGTGGCTAAAGGTTGTTTTTATGGTTCACTCATATGGAGCTTTTACGTAATTGCTTTCGGAAATAGCAGAACCCCATTCTGGCCAGCCATTATAGGCTTTATAATGGCAATTCCACCTGCAATAGCACTTCCCCAACAACTGTATGATTTTTGGAAACAACAACCTATTTGGCATGAGCACCCCATTGAAAAACAAGCTTTCCTACTACCAAACGAACAGGACCACAAAGATTTAGTTGGGTACCATTTGCAATCCTACTCCGCATTGTTCGTCATGGCAATTATAGGATTTCTAGTATAGGAATCTGAGCGTTAAAAAAGACAAGGTGAGAAACTAATTTTGGTTTCTCACCTTGTCTTTTTTTATCTAAATTTTTCTTTAATCTATACTTTATTATTTGTTAAGAAATTTGTAGCAAGCGCTACAAATGCTGCGGCAACACCCGTAGCGGGCGATGAACCAGCAACTACAGCTCCGATTGCAATAATTGCGGCCATCACAAACATAGCTCTTACCGTTATCTCAAGTGATTCTGCAGGATCGTAGGTAGGCCAGTTATCGAAGTCGCTCTTATTGAAAGTAACATCAATTTCAATTGTTAAGGTCTCACTTAATGAGCCTTTTTCAACTTGATAGACATAATATTTCAACTTAAAACTAAACTCACTGTCCTTACTATCATCAATTTCTAACTCAAAATTTCCTTTCTTTATTTTCTCTGAAATCCCCCATTTTCCAATACCATCAACAGTTAAATGCCCAATCCAATCTGGAAGTTTATACTTTGTTTCTAGAATAGCTGTTAGATCAGCTTCCGGTAATTCGTTATTTGAAATAGTCACAATGTTTGAACTTGATTTATCAGCTACTTCATTAGTAGCAAGCCAGGTAACCTTAAACGGCCCAATAGTTTGAACGTATTTCCCACCAATTTGCAGGTTCGTATTCCCTAAAATATATTTAAGCGCTTCATCAGCGGTGACACCACCTGTACTTTTAAATTTTTTAGTCCCACTATCACGACCAGATGATGCATCTTGGTCAATGTCAACACCAGAACCAGTAGTATACTCTACAAATTGATCGAAGCACCAATTCTTGGGCATTGGAAACCCGAGGTTACCGCTCCATCCATAAGACATATTAGCCACAAAGAAATTCGAAATTCCCATACTTTCTGCCGCATGTAGGCAAACATTCCGTGTCCCATATAACCCAGTTTTATAGCCTAAGTCAGTTAGTGATGCTCGTACGGCTTGCAAGTACGCAATAACCGTACCCTCGATGTCTCCATCCTGTAAATCTAAGTCCGCTGCAAAGTAGATCACGGTACCGTCTGGAAAGCCGAGCGCACGAGCCGCATATGCTGCTAGGTATGCGTCTTTAGTTCCTTGTGATTCAGTAAAATAACTAACTTCATACCCACCGTCCTCATAGATAGGAAAAATCGAAAAACCCGCAGCAGTTAATTTACTAATTTCATCAGATGTCAAGTTCTTGGCTTTTTTGGCACTACCCGTTCCGACAGATCCCGTTAAGTAACGGCCAACGATTGAAAAACCAGCTTGGTACAGCCGTTGAATCATACTAGTATCTGTCAGTTGGGTTGCGCAATCAAAGGTATTAGAATCTCGACCGGTATCACCATTACTAGTTAGAAGTCCTTTAATCACTCGCAAATCAGCTACGCCTGAATAAGTCGAGGCACTACTTAATGAGCCATCGGGTAAAATCATAAACTTCCTAAAAGCCACAATCTCATTTGCAACAGTAGTGCTGAAATACCCATCAAAGGCTCCAGACTGATAGTAGTTATTCACATAAAGCCCATACTGAATTAGTTTAACGATATTACCATGCTCGCCGACCTTGACAGTGGGCGTCAAAGCAATAGTTTGATTACCGTAATAACCATTGGCCTCACTGGGTGACATACCTTCGATAGCCTGGAGAGCATAGATTAGTGCCTCATTTGTGTCGCGCTGATAGATTCCATCACAAGGTCTAATACCAATATAACTCTCATAATTGGCATTTAACCATTGGCAGTAATACCAGCATCACTTTGTAATTTCTTAACTGCTGCTATCGTATCAGCCGAATAAACAGTTGAAAAATCATTTGGTGAAATTCCTTTGCACCAAAAGGCTCCTTGAATTAGCTTGGCAACATTACCTTTATAATTAAGCTTCAAATTTGCAACGAAGCCATCTACCGCCTTCCGGGTGGCATTACCAAACCCCTCACCTTGAATATCAACCATTACTACCTAACAATTGGCCATTTACTTATTTAAATCATTTCGGTGAGACCACAACCGACCAGAAGCTACTAGAAAGACGGACATTAGCAAACATACACAACAAAGAAAAAAACATGCTGTGCTATATTCAGTCATTGCATATCATATCATGCTATGATATGCTTTAACTGTAAACAAGGAGGCGCCCCATGAAAATAATTACTTTTTCTGCTATTAAGGGAGGGGTTGGCAAAACAACCTTAACTTTCAATTATAGTGAATGGCTGTCTAGCAAAGGCTATAACGTTTTGCTGATTGATAGCGACCACCAATGCAGTCTGACCCAAACCTATGATATTTATAAAGACCATGGCACCTTAGCTAACATTTTTACAAAAGATAGTGAAAAAGTAGAAATTATTGAATTGCACAAAAACTTATCAATTATTCCTGCTTCTATGAATTTAGATATGGTCAACAATGATCTTCAAACGAGAGCCAACAAAGAATTACTAATGTACATGTGGTTCTCAGACAATTATGACAAACTGAAAAAATTTGACTATGTATTAATAGACACACATCCGGATTTTTCGACAATCACGCAAAATATGATTGTAATTTCAGATTTAGTATTTAGTCCGATTGAACCAAGTGAATACGGTTTTATTTCCAAAAGTAATTTGGAATTAAGAATGGAACAATTAAAACAAGAAGTAATTAATGTTGAAAGTCGTAAAAGCTTTATCACAGCAGAACTAAAATTTATTGGAAATA
This sequence comes from Furfurilactobacillus sp. W61-4, assembly GCF_057545565.1. NCBI lineage: Bacteria > Bacillati > Bacillota > Bacilli > Lactobacillales > Lactobacillaceae > Furfurilactobacillus > Furfurilactobacillus sp. W61-4. The sequence goes on along the minus strand of NZ_BAAJNZ010000010.1, from coordinate 1,313 downwards.
GAATAAAACATAATACTAAATCTTCACATGAATTTGTGGAACAAATGAAAAAAGATTCCAGAACCATTGCCTTAATTCCTGAAAGAGAAGTATTCAATAAAACAACTCTTAATCATGAACCGCTGATCAACATGGAAAAAGGCAAAAGCTCAACTCCAAAAGCAAGGGAATTTTTTGAGAAAATTGACAAAATATTTGATACGTTTACTAAGCAATAATCATATCATGCTATGACATAGTGTGATATGCTATCGAAAGGATCAACATCATGGCATTTGAAGATAAAATGGACCAATTAAAAAACAGTATGAACAGCAATCCAATAACAAATGAACCTCCTACACCTAGAGTTTCAAAGTCTTATACTTTAAAACAAAACGTTGCTAATGAATTGGCCAGACGTGCCAAAGGAAAAGAGTTAACAGCTTCCAGATATTTAGAACAGCTATTGAAAAAAGAGTTCAATCTATAATTATGATCAGCCAGAAAATTCATAAGTACAACAGCAACTACAATAAATGTTACATTTTTTGGTTAATTTAATTAAAACATCGATTGAATAATATTTGCTAGTATATTCAATCGCTTGTTGGTTCCAAACTAAGATCTGGTAAAGTATACAAGATCAAATAATGTTGCTGGAAGATAAGCGCTATGCTAGACTAAAACTAATTTAACAACCGAATAGAAGATAAAGCTAAACAGAAAAAGTCCTTGATTCACGGGGAATCAGGGACTTTTGGTTTAGCAAGTAGCTATCAGACAGCTACTTAGATTCAGTCGATTTTAACTTGGCGGTGAAAATCGACTGAACATTGTTCTTAATTTGTAGGTTAATTATACCGCAAACCAGTCCTAGAGGACAAGTGAAGGATAGTTAAAAACAAATCAAAGCCAATGGACTAAGTAGCTAACCGAAGCTATTTAGTCCATTTTTTGTTGTTAGAAATTAAAAAAGTTGCCGAATGGGCAACCAAGAATAGGCACATGCTGGTAAATTACAAAGCCCTCACGGCTAAATGAATGCTTTGTAATTTAGTTAAAGCATATCAGATTTGTATTTTAAAGCAAATCTAATGTTTTAGCAACTCTCTTTCGAGACAGTGTGTGTCAGTTGAGAAGGGAAGTTTTATAATGAATCAAACTAATTTCAATTTTATTGAGTCGGAAAAAGCTTATGCAACTCGTTTTTTCCAATTCCCACAGGTTTTAATTTATGGATCTCAATATAAGACATTAAGTGATAGTGCAAAATTAGGATATATGATTTTACACGATAGACTAGATTATTCATTGAAAAACAACTGGGTTGA
>NZ_BAAJNZ010000009.1:0-35017 GCF_057545565.1 Furfurilactobacillus sp. W61-4 | reverse complement strand
CTATACTAACCAGTTTTATTATAACTGGGGTAATATGTATTACTTTGGAAATGACGGTGCTCGCTATACCAACCAGTTCTATTCCAACTGGGGTAACATGTACTATTTCGGTGAAGGCGGTGTCCGCTATACTAACCGGTTCTATTATAACTGGGGCAACACTTACTATTTTGGCGACGGTGGTGTTTTGCTAAAAAATGCAACGCGATGGCTTAGCAGTACGATGTATCATGTCGATAATGACGGTGTTTGGATTGCGACAACCCCCACTATCGAAGCAGTAGTTAACGCCGCTCAAAGCCAAATTGGGCTGGCACCGTATACTTGGGGTGGTGGGAGAACACCGGCCACGATTGCTGCACATAAATTCGATTGTTCTAGCTTTGTACATTGGGTTTTTGCGCAGGTGGGAATCGTACTAGGTAATTACACAAGTGCTACAACGTGGACGCTTGAAGGGTATGGAACGCCCGTTGATTGGGGTCAACTAAGAAGGGGCGATATCTTCTTTATGGATGACAGCAATCATGTAGGCATTTACTTAGGGGATGGTTACTTTATTCACGATTCGCCTAACTCTTCAACGGGTGGCGTTGGGATTAATAGATTGACAGACCAAGTGCCAGATCTGGGGACTTGGGAAGAAATTGCCGATAATATTAATCGGCGCATTGTGTAGTCTCGTTCAAATTAATTAGCAGCAGAAATATATTGGACGTGAAAATAACATTATTTTCACGTCTTTTTTACGGTTTTAAAGAGAGACGTTTTCCGAGTAGTCCTTTTTCTTTAATCACATGGTATGATAGTAGTCGCATATAAAGCGAGGGAGTTTTCATGAATAAAGAAAAATTAAACGAAGCAGTTCGATCACGACGCACTTTTGCAATCATTTCACACCCGGACGCGGGGAAAACCACGATTACTGAACAAATGTTGTTACTTGGTGGCGTCGTTCGACAAGCGGGAACCGTTAAGGGACGTAAAACCGGTAAATTTGCTACATCAGATTGGATGGAGATCGAAAAACAACGTGGAATTTCGGTTACCAGTTCTGTGATGCAGTTTGACTACAATGGCAAACGAATTAATATTTTAGATACTCCTGGACATGAGGATTTTTCCGAGGATACTTATCGAACCTTAATGGCTGTTGATTCAGCAATTATGGTGATTGATTCAGCCAAGGGAATTGAACCACAAACCAAAAAATTATTCCAGATTTGTAAAATGCGTGGCATTCCAATTTTCACCTTTATGAATAAATTGGATCGAGACGGGCGTGAACCACTGGATTTGTTAGCTGAATTAGAGGATGTGCTTGGTGTTGAAACATATCCGATGAATTGGCCGATTGGCATGGGAAAAGGCCTACAAGGTTTATACGATCGTTATAATCAACAGGTTGCTTTGTACCATGCGGATGCGAATGGTCAGCAATATTTACCACTGAATGAAGATGGCGATATTGCTGAGGAAAATGCCTTACATCAGGAATCTATTTGGCGAGACACGCTTGATGAGATTGATTTGATTAACGCAGCCGGCAATGAGTTAGATCAGGAAAAAATCAAAACTGGTGATTTGACGCCGGTGTTTTTTGGGTCCGCTTTGGCTAACTTTGGGGTCGAGACTTTTTTGAAGACTTATCTGGATTATGCACCGCAACCAGCTGAACATGAGACGAAATCCAACAAGTTTGTTGAACCCACTGATGAAAATTTTTCAGGTTTTGTCTTTAAAATTCAGGCAAATATGGATCCCAAGCATCGTGACCGAATTGCATTTGTTCGTATTTGCTCGGGCACATTTGAGCGTGGCATGGACGTGAGTCTGCAGCGAACTGATAAGAAACTTAGATTAAGTAACTCAACCCAATTTATGGCTGAAGAACGAGAGAATGTTCAAACCGCAGTTGCTGGGGATATCATCGGTTTATATGATACAGGTAATTTTCAGATCGGCGACACGATTTATACTGGCAAGGAAGCGATTCAATTTCAAGATTTGCCACAATTTACTCCTGAGTTATTTGTTCGAGTTAACGCCAAAAATGTAATGAAGCAAAAGTCATTTCATAAGGGAATTCAACAACTAGTTCAAGAAGGAGCTGTTCAATTATTTCGCTCGTACACCGCTAATGATTATATTTTAGGGGCGGTTGGACAGCTTCAATTTGAAGTTTTCGAATTTCGAATGAAAAATGAATACAATTCTGAAGTCACAATGGAACCATTGGGGTCAAAGATTGCTCGTTGGATTGAACCGAAACAGTTGGACGAAAAGATGGCTTCAAGTCGCAATATCTTGGTTAAGGATAGTCACGACATGCCACTATTCTTATTTGAAAATCAATTTTCTGAGAACTGGTTCATTCAGAAATACCCAGATGTGAAGTTAACGTCTAAACTGTAAAGATTGATACGTTGCTATAGACTATCGGGAGGTCAACTGATGAATAATTGGTATTGGAAGGACATTAAGTGGATAGTTGTCCTCTTTGGTGGTGTAGTCTCTTTTCCGAATGTATATGTATCTGGAATTAAGGCATTACAGGAGAGAATCAATCCGACAGGGTTGTTTTCTCTAGGTTTATTGTTGGTAGTTATTTTTTTTGCAAAATGGGAGACTAACCATGTTCAATATTTGAAAATAACAGATTATGTGGTTGGCGGTCTTTTATCGTTGTTGATGACAATAACAATTGCAATGAGTTCAATTTCCAGCCAAAATCAGATGGCAATGCCCGGATTTTCTTACTTGTCCGGTGGCTTTTGGAATGCTTTCCTGTCATTTATTTTTTGGATCGCCTTTTCTATACTTTTAACCGCTAGTTTTAGAATAGTAAATCATTATTTGATTCACGCAACGAGTATTGAGAAAACAAGCTCGATTTCTTTTGGAAAAATATGGGTCGGGTTAATAAGTATTTGGATATTCCAAATATGGCCTTGGTTTCCAGGAACAGTGTCTTGGGACGGGTTTAAGCAATTTATGGAATTTGGCCGAGAGCGCGTAAGCATGCTGGATTTTACCTATTATCCAACCAATCATAATCCATGGTTTACAACATTATTTTTTGGCTCAGTTTTTAAAATTGGTCAGCATATTTGGAATGCAAATTTTGGGGTGCTTTTGATTGTTGTGATACAAATTTTGGTAACCTCATTAATCTACGCGCAGATAATCAAATGTGTTGGTGAACAGATTAACAAGTATATAATGTTTGGAGTTTTCATCGTATTTGCGAGTCCGTTATTCGCTTTTTATGCGCAAACTGTCGATAAAAGTACGTTATATTACGCATTCATTGGTGGATTTTCATTGGAGTTAGTTCTTGTTATTGAGAGTATTGTTCATGGTACATTCGAGAATAAGTTCAACAAAAATGTGATGTTGTTAGGAACTTACGGATTCTTGGCAGCGATGTTTAGAAACGATGGTATGTATATTGTGTTGATCTCCTTATTTGCCTCCGTAATATTAACTCTTGGGATTAGACAGAAACATTATTTACCAAAGATTTTAGTTGTTTCGGTGACGGTGTTGGCTCTCATTCTCGGTTGGACCAAAGGTGTTTTACCTGAGCAAAATATTGTGCCAGGCTCTACTGGTGAAGCGATTACTCTGCCAATGAGACAAATTAGCTATCTTTACTTAAAAAATCCTAAATTTTTTTCAGCGCAACAGATTAGAAAGATTAATTCGATTACGCCAGTAAGTAAAATTTCAACGACCTACTCACCATTCAACGCTGACAATCTAAAAGCACTGTATCCAGTGGATACTTTCTTACGGTCGCCTCAAGAGATTAAAGAAATTCAAGATAAAAAAAAGCTTAAAACCGCAACAAAAAAGGTTCGAAAGGAAACTAACAGATACTTAGCCCTCTCTGTTGAAGAGCTATTTAAGCATCCACTATTATCATCTAAAGTGATAATTGCTTCTACAAGTTGGTATTTAAATCCATTCCTAAACGCTGAGAATCGCACATCAGAAATATTTTCGACTTTCCAATATATAAATGCAAATCTATTTCTTCAACCATCTTGGTATCATCACTATCATTATATTTTTCCAAATGATGTTAGAAAGCAATTTCTAGGTTTAATTAGTTGGATCATGAATTCACCACTGTTTGTTATTCTGTTTTCATCTGGATTCGGCATTTGGATGATTGTGATGCTTCTTGTGAGAGAAATTCAAGGTAGAAAAGTAGCTGGCATAATGCTAATGTTGTTTGGACTGCTGATTTGCCTGACGCCACTGCTTTCTCCGGTTAATGGATATGTACGTTATACCATCCCTAATGTGACCATTTTGCCTGCTTTATTAATTGGTGTCACCTTACCAAGTAAAAGGGATGAACTGATGCATCAAAGATGATTGAAAGATATGGGGAATTGCTAATCAAAAATATAACTTTTGTTGGTTTAACAGCGGATCTATAACCTAACGTTTACCAATGATTAGTCTGTGAAATGTTTTTGATTTCGAAGGCTTCAGATTGATAACCCTCTATTGTTGACAATAATAGAATGCATAGAAATTGAATATCCGTAGATGTATCATGTTGAGACATTTCACCAACTTTATCGAACAACCAGTCTTATTTTCATTTAAGCGCATTTTAACCATTCAGTAAAACGTATACTGTAAAGGCAAGCGACTAGGTCAATATTGATACTTAAAATATATATGTATATAAAATGAGATGGTCGCGATTGGATGTAAATGTTAAATTTGTCAAACACCAATACAGAATGGTGAATAAAAATACATGTTATGGTCAGTGAGTCGGGTCCATTTAATTGCCTTCTTTTATAAATGGTACTAGCCAAAAAACCACAGTTCTGGGCGCTACACGTTCTGGTGTTGGTAAAAACCAATACCATTTTTTTGTTCACAAATTTAAGGCAAAATAAAAAGGGCATCATGCCCCTATGCTACGATGTCAGTGACCAAACTAAAGCGAGGTAATCATGATGTCCCAAGTTGATTCTATCCTAGATCTGTTCGGAATAACAGACCCACATTTATAGGTTCTTGATCAGACCAAAGTGTTAGACCGATCTGGTGCCCGTTCCAGGACAGTTCACGTCATTGAAGCGAAGCTATCTTATGACCTCAACCGTTGCCCACTTTGTGGTCAAAACACGTTAATTAAATATGGCACGCATCTGGTCAAAGCTCGCCTCATATCGGTTACCGGTGGTGAGTACCAATTGCGGCTTCATAAGCAACGCTATCGCTGCCGATCCTGTGATCATACCTGTAATGCTCATAGTCCAGAATTACTCGTTAATCACACCATGACCCGTGGCGTTATTTGGCGTATTCGCCAACTGGCTCACGACAACTACACCACCAAACAAATCGGTGAGTTACTCTGTATTTCGGCCAATACGGTTGCCCGGTACTTGTTTGACCTGTCATCACGCAAACGTCGTTTACGTGATTTAGCAGAAAACCTCTGCTTTGATGAGTTTCGTTCCGCTAATGGCTTAATGTCCTTTATTTGTTGTGACGCGGTCACTCATGACTTATTAACGTTGCTTCCTGATCGACAACGCAAAACGATTATCAGTTACTTTACCAATCAGTATGCCCTAACTGAACGCGAACAAGTCAAAACCGTGACGATTGATCTAAATGCAGAATATCAAAGTTTCATTCATGGGCTATTTCCCAATGCAAAAATTGAGATCGATCGTTTTCACTTGGTTCAATTAGCTGGACGCGCCCTAGATCAGATTCGGATCCAAGTACTCCATCAGATGCCGAATCATCGTCAATGCGAATACCGCATTCTCAAACACAATTGGCGTCTCTTTCATCAGCCAGAAGATCACCTTGAGGCTAAGGTGCCCCATTACCAACAGGGCATCAAGGAATACACGACACAACGTTCAGTTATTGGTCTTTCGCTTGATCAAAGTGGGGAACTTCGTGCTGCCTATGAAACTTATCAGATGTTATTAAGCTGTATTCAAAACAAAGACTTCAACCAATTTCAAGCATTTGTGTCAACTTACCACCGTCAATTTAACCAAATGGATACGGTCATCACAACCTTCAGACACAACCAGCAAGCCATCTTCAATAGTCTAACGTTGCCCTTACTCTAATGACCCCATTGAGGGCATTAACCGCAAGATTAAAGCATTAAAGAACCACTGTTATGGTTTTAGAAACTTGAGCCACTTCTTCGTACGCATTCAATTACTTTGTGAATAAAGAAAAGACGCTCCAATTAGCGGCTTTAACTTAAATATTGAACTACCAACACGATTTGACATTGAGCCTAAAAAATAAGATCAACTCTACTTGATTGACGAAGAGCCATTTTCCGTTGTTTAAATTGATCATGAATCGCTTTTTCTGTTGTTTGCGGTGAAAAACATAGAAGATTGGTAGAAGACAAAGGTTAGGAGAATAAAAGGACCACCTAATATTAATGGATACATATATCGTTGGCTACCATTAACAGGAGATACACAATCAACCAAAATTTGTAAAATAAATGGCGCAAGTATAACGATGCCACTAACTGATTTTGCCGATAAAAGTTTTAGTGATATTAGTACTAAAAGCATCAAATAAAATGAGCCTAAAAAGAGAAAGCTAAGACCTGGAAGTGATTTGAGTATACTGATAAACGCTATTAAAGCTTGACGGAAAATAGAACGCTTTTCTTTAGCTCCGATTGTGAAAGTATACGACTTATAGTGGAATTGAAAATCATTAGTTTGTATTTGCAATGGGAAATCGTCTGAAGTGGTATAAATTACCTTATTTTGATTTAAATTGAAATATTCATAGGAACCATTGAGGAAAGCCATGAAATATGTGCTGGGATGACGTAAGAACTGTTCAAACCAGACATGGCGATAATTGACCAGATCCTTGGATGAGACTGTTTTATAGCGATAGACAGTATTATCGTCGTCATTTTTTCTCTTGGCTCCGCTTGACTTGATTGGGTCTGCTACATTTGGATTGTAGTATTTTGATAGTTTAGAATAAATAAAAACTTTGTTTAAAACTTTGCGCTCTCGTGGAGTGACATCTTTAGGGTGAAACCTGACATATCTCGCAGTTTGTTGAAAAGGTATCGAATAAGCTTCAACCGGATCGCCTGGAGTTACGTGAAGTTGCTGTATGGTGATAGAGTAACCAACCTTAAAAATAAGCAACGGTAAAATCAGAACAAGCACTAAGTGAACTAAATTTGAGCGGACATAAATTAAAATAATAACTGCAGTAAACAAGGCGACAATAAAACCATACTTGGAAAAAAATGTCTGAAAAAGAAGATTAATAATTAATTGAATTTTCCAACTAAAAGTTTTTATCGTAGAGTTCGGTTGATGAACCAGTTTAAAAATAAGGATGCTAAACCAGATTAGGGTGATGCTATAAACACTATTTTTAACAATGTACATTGAGTAGAGAGGAAATAATGGAAACCATGCATAAAATGCAACTAAAAAATTTCGATATTTCGTTTTAAGCCCCAATTGACTGAAAAAAATCACTGAATACGTGAAGATCACCACAGCATAGAGCATTTGAACAGTACTTAGAGCAAAAACTCCTAATGCCGGGTGATGAAAAATAGCAGCAACTTTAATAAAGTTGCCATAAAGGAGAGTTAAAAAAATAGGATGATGGTCAGTTAATGTACTCAAACCTGAATGTAGTAGATAATAACTGGTGGGATAGACATTCCGAACATCTATTTTGAAAAATTCAGCTAATTGATTGACAGTATCCCAAGAACCAGTGCCAGGAAATAATATAAGTAAGTATGGAATCCAACATCCAAAGATGATTAAAAAGATTTTCTTAAAGGGCAATGAACAACTATTCGATTCAAAGAGGTTGTTCCTCAAAGTGGATCGGAGAAAATTTTTGATTAAGAGATAAAATATAAACGTAATGCTTAGAAACTTTGTAATCGTTAAAACTGAAGTAGTCGGCGACGAAAATAGTGGGTGTAAAGATTCGGTTAATCTTAAAGAATCACCGGTAATCCAGATTAAAGACAAAAAAATCGATACGAGTATATGGATCAAATAATCTTTGTTCTTGGTTCGATTGTAGGAAGACTGCAGAAGAAAGAAAATGCCAAACGCGCTAAGTAGAAGAGTTAGGTTATTGCCAGAATTAGGCAATGCCTCTTTAAGCTGATTTACAGACCCCGAAGTCGGTGGCGTTAAAGGAACGGGCGCAAGGTTTGCTCCCCATATAACCGCTAAAGAAATGATTAAGTATGAAAGTGAAGTTTTATTGTTTAGCATAATCATTTACCTAAGCCACTGTGATCTCGCTGAAACATTGCGTGAATTTGAATAAGTCGATATTCAAACTCACGTTTTTCTTTTTTTACGATAGAATCAAGGATCAGGCCACTCGTGTAAGATAGTATCCCGGTTAATAGTAAAAATCCACAAACGATTAGCGTTGGAACTTTTTTAACTAAGCCAGTATGAAGGTAGGGAATCCAAACACTTGGGAAAAATAAACCACTAGCAATCAAGATGACTAGGAGTGAAATAATACCAAAAAATTGAAGTGGTCGATAGTCCTTAAAAAGGGAAAAGATTCTGCGTAAGACTTTAAATCCATCTGAATAAGTATTTAATTTTGAAAAGCTATCTGTCGGTCTATCACGATATTCAATTACGTGATTTTCGATACTCATATTATTTTCAATAGCTAGGATACTCATTTCTGTTTCTATTTCAAATCCTTTTGAAAGGACAGGATACGACTTAACGAATTGATAACTAAAGGCACGGTATCCGGTCATGATGTCTTTAATATCGTTTTTAAAAAATAAATTGATGCTTTTCCTAACAACGATATTTCCAATGTTGTGGAAAGGTCGTTTATTTTCCTCAAAGTAACTCGAAGAGAGCCGATCCCCAACGACCATGTCGACATTTTTACCTAAGACTTTTTGAACCATTGCTGGAATCTCTTCAGCTGGATATGTATCGTCACCATCAATCATCACATAACATTCTGCACTAATGTCTCTGAACATGCGGCGGATGACGTTACCCTTTCCTTGCTGGTATTCGTGCCGAGTCACCGCGCCGGCTGCCTTAGCTTCTGAAACCGTGTTGTCTGTTGAATTATTATCATAAACATAGACGACTGTATTCGGTATTTCCTTCGTATTTTGAAGACAATCCGACACAACTTTTCTGATTGTCTTGCCTTCGTTGTAACATGGAATTAAAATGGCCAGTTTATCCAAACTTAAATCCTCCGGAATTTTTGTAATACTGAGTTTATCTTAGCACATTTAATGAAGGTTGATCTTCAGTGTTCGCAAGCTTTTTAAATTTCTTTCAATTATTTCTTTTACTTAATCAATGGATTGGGACGAAATATAATAGTCAGTTTTTTGGAGGACACGCAAACGAACATTTTTGTAGGGTATAATCAAGTATGATTAAAATATTTCAAAATGGGGATGAAAAAAAGTGAGCTCAATCAGGTCAGCGGTCTTACGATTCGTAGATCGTTATTTCGGAATCATAATTACTGTCATTTTTGCCACAATAGTTACATTGCCAGTATTTGTGGATAAAAGTTTTATCATATCTTGGGATGGGCGTTTACATTTAGCAAGATTTGAACAAATATTTGAGGCACTTAGGGCAGGTAGATTACCTCCGCTAGTATCGTTTATTGGTCTGGATAATAAATTGTTAGCCATGTCAGCGATGTATCCATGGCCCACGACACTAATTTTTGTACTTCCCCGGTTTCTTTTTTCAAGCCCTCTAAAGGCATTAGCAATGGGCTTTTGGACGCTAAATCTTATCACAACGATAAATAGTCTTTTATTATGCCGTTACTTCACTAGTAAGCGAATGTTCCAACTTTTTGGGGTCACGATTTACGTGTTTAACGGTTATCATCTTATTTTACTTTATTGTCGAGTTGCAGTAGGAGAAGTATTAGCGTATGCGTTTCTGCCACTTGTCTTGCTGGGATGCCTGGAAATATGGCATCTTTATTTTAAGCAAGGGATACTCTGGCTTGCAATTGGAATGGCAGGAGTTGCAAATAGCCATATGTTAACGTTGATGGAAGTAATACTAATACTGGTACTAAGTGAATTCATCAGAATTTTTAGGCGAAAACTAACGCTAAAAGAATTCACTTCATTAGGAGTGGCGGCTACTTTTGCAATATTGTCTTCCACATATACGCTTGCAAATATTTTAATAATAATTAGAAATAATAAGATCATTGGCCCGTTTAGAGACTTATTGGCCATCGACCCAGTGCTTTCCGGACAGGCGATGATTTCAAACAGTATAGTTGAGAAAGCGCAATATTGGAATCTAGGCCTACCAGTAAGCCTAATATTGATGGGGCTGATGATTCAGTTAATTGGACAACGTCGATTCAAATTATGGGGCGGCTGGCTCATTTTGACTTTGGGTACTTTTTGTTTAACCTTAAATTGGTTTCCTTGGGCAAACATCTCGCAAAGTTGGTTAGGAACTTTTCAATTTTTAGGTAGACTATTAGGAATAGTTGCCTTGTTTACTAGCGTTACTGTTACTTTGTTTGCATTTCAAGAAAATTTAAAAGCAAAGTCAATATGGGGGATTACTGCTGGAGTACTTATTCTGTCGATAAGTTCATTGATCAATTATGATAATTACGCAGTTGTTTCTCAAGAGAATAATCCTCCGCAGCATATGGTTCTGACTGCCAGTAATTATCAAAAACTATTAAGGAAAGATAGTAATCAAATCGGTGATTATCAACCAATTGATGAGGAAACAGCTCAAACGAAAGGTATCCAGATCGTTCCTGAGTTAAGCTTTTATAATAAAGCAACTTTCAACGTTATTTCTAAAGCTCCGAAAGTTACTGCAAATTTACCGATTGCCTTTTACAAAGGCGTTAATTATAGAATTTTGTTAAATGGTAAATCAGTTAGAAATAAGGGGGTAGGGAACTTTCGTTTAAATTTAAACAAGGGTGCCAATCATATTGTCATTTCTTCTATGGCTCCAAAATTTAGTTATTGGTTATTTGCAATGTCAGCGATCGTCTTTGTGATAATGGTCGTTTATGCTTTCAAATTAGGACTTTTTCATCAGCAGCCTTATGATTTGAATTCCATTGAATGATAGACCACATTTTTCTTACTTAATGGGCATTTGTTCAGTAGTTTTCTTAGTAATGATAAAATCAAATTCAAAAATTTTTGTAGACGAAGTACCCCGCCATTGTTAGACGAAAAGTCTAACAATGGCGGGGTACTTCTAACAACTAGTTATAGCGGTGAATTCGAAGTTAAAGAAGTTGTCCTGTATTTAGACGATGGCTTGCAATGGTTCGTAAACAAAAGGTCACCGAAAAATTACTAATGGCCACTTCATGCTGAAATAACTTCAACCTGTCTCTATAATGGTGAACAGCTTAATATATTAGCGATTACAGACGAAATGAACCGTGAGATACTGGTGATTATTATTTCGGTATCATGGATCACGAAATAAGTTACTGACTCCGATAATTATTAAATGAGATCCAAAAGCATCTCAGATCAGAAAGAAACTGACAATATATTCCAATGAGGGGTAACACTATCACCATATGATTATCAGAAGAAAGGAAGATTTGAATCAAGTGAGCAGGACTCTAACAGTAACCATCATGATAATGTGTCGATAGAGAATTTCTTAATGCCTCCTAAAGTAATCCCGAGATCGGATTGACCCATAGCTGATCTGAATAAAGTCATGAGTGAATACTTGAACTGATTCAATAATGTTGAAACTGCCAAAAACAAAAATCACTTAACTCCTGTTGAGTACAGGCATCAAGTCACACCAAGCTGAGCTAAAAGAAACATCTAACTTTTATGAATGAACTTGCAAATCTGGAAGAAGTTTTTAGAAAAATTCTTTACATCTTCTCCAGCCGTTCAATCCGATCCTCAATCGGTGGATGCGTATCAAACAAATGGCTGAAAGAACGCTTCTTTTTAAATGGATCAGAAATATACAGAGCTGCGCTACTAGCATCGGCAGCCCGCATCGGTTCACTACTTGAAATCTTACGTAGCGCCGAAATCAGTCCTTGAGGGTTGCGCGTTAACTCAACGCTACCTGCATCGGCAAGATATTCTCGGTTACGCGACAGAGCCATTTGCGCAATCGATGCCGCCAATGGCCCCAAGATGACCAACAGGATTGAGACAATAATCATGATGATTTGTAGATAACCGCCGCCATTGTTGTCATTATCGCGATCGCGGCGACCGCCGCCCCACCAAAAGGAATTCATGCCGATATTTACCAACAAGCTGATAGCTGCGGATAAGGCGAGGGCAATCGTTTGTAAGCGAATGTCGTAGTTGCGGACATGGCTCATTTCGTGGCCAATGACGCCCTCCAATTCCTCACGACTTAGCACGCGGAGGATACCAGTCGTAGCTGCCACCGCCGCATGTTGTGGATCATTGCCCGTGGCAAATGCATTCGGACTGGGATCATCGATGATAAACACACGAGGCATCGGCACTTGAGCCACCATTGCCATGTCTTCCACGGTATGCCACAACATCGGTGCTTGCTCTGCGCTGGTGATTTCTTGGGCATGGTTCATCGACATGACGACATTCGTTGAGTTACCAATCATGATGAAACTATAGACAACGGCAATAACTAACGCCATGACTAGACCGACGATGCTACTATTAAAGAAAACATAGCCGACGGCGGCGCCAATCGCCATTACCAGTAAGATAAATCCGATGAGGACGTAAATGGTCCGCCGCTTATTTTGACGAATTTGTTCAAATAACAAGGGATGAAACTCCTTTGCGATAAAGTGGGTGTCGTTTATTTATCAAAAGAAACTTTTGGTGCTGACTTTTCTTCTTCAGGAACTTGTAAGTAGTCAGCAGGAGTAAAGTGATGAATGTTCGCAACAATATTACTTGGGAAAGACTGGATTTTTAAGTTCAGGTTAGCTGCACTGGTGTTGTACAACTGGCGCGAGTAAGCGATCTTATTTTCTGTGTTGGACAGTTCTTCCATCAGCTGACTGTATTGGGCGTTAGCCTTTAGGTCAGGATAAGCTTCTGCAACCGCAAAGATACTCTTCAAGGAATTAGTAAGCTGATCAGACAGGTTCATTGCCTGTTGGTGATCATCTGCAGGTACGTTAACTAATTGATTACGCAGCCCGATGACCTTTTCAAGAGTACTTTGTTCATACTTACTGTAACCCTTGACGGTCTCGACCAAGTTGGGAATTAAATCATTTCGCCGTTTGAGTTGCACGTCAATCTGGCTCCAAGACTCTTGGGTGTAAGTTCTTGACCGAACCAATCCGTTATATTGCCCGATATAGATGGCAACTAGCAAAACTAAAATAACCACAATGATAATTGTTGGGATCATATTATTCTCCATTCTTCTACTGGCGTAGTTGGCTTATGTTTGAGCCTATTTTACCAAAGAAATAACCAATGCGGCAGTTTCTCAGATTGCCTTAACGAATAATTGTGATTTTTGCCTTTATGGCGGCTTTCAGGTATGATGTTAATCAGACAGAATGGAGGAATATTTATCATAACCATACGTGAAGCACAAAAAGATGATGCTGGCCAGATAGCCCCCCTCATCAATATCATTTTCAAAGAAATGGAACTCGAAGAATTAGAAGACGTCCCTGACCCTGCCGTCCTAAAGGCCATCACCGCCGCTTACCAGAGCGAAGCCTATCTATCTGGTAAAGCAACGACAGTGGTGGCCGAGGCCAATGGTCAAGTAGTAGGGGTGGCGTTTGGCTACCCCGATGAAAATGAAGCAGCTGTTGATCGAGTGCTGGAGCGGGCGACCCGCTTCAGCGATGCCTTTGAAACGGACAGCCCGTTTGGATCTGATTATGAAGCATTCAGGAACGAATGGTATCTGGATTCAATCGTGGTTGATCCACAGTTTCAAGGCTTAGGGATCGGTGGCAAATTATTGGAGGCAATTCCTGGTTTTGCCGCCGATGATGATAAATCAGTCGTCGGTTTAAATGTTGATTTCGAAAACCCCGGCGCTAAGGCGCTTTATGACCGACACGATTTCAAAACAGTCGGTATCAAGAAAATAGGGGATCACTGGTACTTCCACATGCAACGGGAAGTTGTTGAAGCTGAAGTGCTAGAAGCCTAGATAGATTGAGCAATCCAACGGCATAAGTTAGTTGGATTGCTTTTTTGTTGTGGCCTAAATTATTTTGATCTAGTGAAAGATCGCAATGCTTAACATTTGTTTTTGAATTTGGATTTGTGGTTGTTGTTCCGCAGCACTATTGATATGCTCACTCTCGGTGAAATCTTTATGAGCGACGGCGATTGATTTAATAATCAAAATGAAACTCGTTATTTTAGACAAAAGGGAGTTCTATATTTCATGCAATTTCAGAAACTGACAGCAGCACAATATGCGGCTTTTGAACAGCACCATACGGCTGGTTCATACATGCAAACAACGTATCAACAACAAGTTCTTTCACAGCGTGGCTGGACGTCAGAATTAATGGGTGTTGTTGATGAGCACGGCGAGGTAATTGCGACTGAGTTACTTAATAGTCGGCCATTACATGTCGGCACTTTGTTTGAAGTTTCTGGTGGGCCGTTGCTAGATTGGCAAAACGCCGATTTAGTTAAATTCTTGGCTGATGAAACGATTGCTTATGCGAAAGCGCGTCGAGGGTTGGTGCTGCGGTGGTTACCTAATATGCATACACGAGCTTTTGATGATGACGGTAAGGTAACCAAGGAATTTGATGATGCTGGGATCCGTCATTTGCAGGCGGCTGGGTTCGAGTATCAACCATCTAAGCCAGTGGTTGATGGGGAATATTCCAAGATTAGTTTGGGGTATGAGTTCGTCAAGGATCTGTCTGAACTGACAGAGACGACACTATTTGCTAGC
This sequence comes from Furfurilactobacillus sp. W61-4, assembly GCF_057545565.1. Lineage (NCBI taxonomy): Bacteria > Bacillati > Bacillota > Bacilli > Lactobacillales > Lactobacillaceae > Furfurilactobacillus > Furfurilactobacillus sp. W61-4. The sequence goes on along the minus strand of NZ_BAAJNZ010000009.1, from coordinate 20,036 downwards.
TACACGAAGGACGCCCAATATGCCATCAAAAAGACCCACCAGTTTGGCGTTAAGCTACGGCGGCTTGCGTATGAAGACTTGCCTGAGTTTAAAAAATATGCAGATGCGACTGCTGAACGCCGCGGGTTTACAGATAAATCGTTGGATTATTATCAAAAGACGTTTAAAGCCTATGGGGATCAGGTACAATTCATTTTTGCTGAGTTGAACTTTGCTGATTATTTGCAAGAAGAAGCGCATAAACGTGAGGAGTTAAGTCAGCAAATTGCCACGATTCAGCGAAAGCTTGCACAGTCACCGACAAATAAACATTTTAAGAAACAACTGAATGAGTTAAATGATCAAGACAAGCAACACGTTAAGCGAATTACAGATGCTAGTCAGCAACGAGAAAAATACGGTGACATGGTTGTCTTGGCTGGTGCCATGTTCTTCACGCAACCGCAGGAAGTCTCGTATATGTTTAGTTTTACCAACGATGAATTTAAACGCTATTACGCGCCATATTTGATTCAAGATGAAATGCTTCATCAAGCGGTTGTCGCTAAAATCCCACTGTATAACTTTTATGGGGTGACCGGTAACTTCGATGGTTCCGATGGGGTGCTAAAATTCAAGCAATCCTTTAATGGTGAAACACTAGAAACAGCGGGCGTTTTCACGCGCCCGGTGCGCCCGTTTGCCTATAAAGTGGTCCAAGATTTAAAACATTTAACGGGACGGCAGTAGAAAAAGGCGACGCCAATTGGTGAACGTATATAAATAGGGATCGTCAGTTACACGGACAAGTGTGATTGACGATCCCTATTTATTTGTTATATTTTTACGCCTGAACATCTAATGGTCCAGTCAATTTAACATACATCGAGTTAATAAACCCTAATCCTTGTAGTTGGAACCAGACTACGCCTGATGGGTCACTGATTTCACCATTGATGACCACGACACTACGGTTGGGAATAGTGCCACTCGGACGCCCATATGGTTCAGCGTAGTAAGAGACAGCTTGACCATCGACAAAATCAATCTCGCCTCGAGCAGAGATCGGATTAACGTCCCAATGATGCTCCGGTAGATTATCTTGATGTGAAGTAGGTCTAACTGGTTTTGAATTAAGCGCAAAGGCATTGGGCTTGTACATGACCCATTGATTAATCCCCATGTTATACCAAAATTCACCATTATCGGTTGCCACTCGCGAGAAGACGCGCCATACGGAACCAACTGGCATTTCTAAAGCTTGTAATTCACCATCAGGACGATCATAAGTAGGCATGTCTTCTTGAATAGTGGCATACATTTTGACCTGTTCAACTTCGGCCCAATTAGCTTCACGGAAATATAGACGGGCTTCTTGTTGCTGGTTAGAGAACCAACCTTCAAGCGTACCTGTATGATGCAATAACCTAAAATCATTGATTTCTGGCACGTCAACTTTAAAGGGTTCGCCAACATTACCCCGCAGTACTTTTGGTTCAAGCAAGGTTTTACCTGAATCAACATCGGTGTAATAAACCCAGACTGGTACACCTTCGACTAAATTGTCACTCATAATTGCAGACCCCATTGCACTTAGTATTAGTCATAGTATAGCGCAAAGGACAGTCAAACGGCAGAACGATTTAAATCGCTTAGTGAAATCCTAAAGAGTCAAACATGCTAAAAATACTTTTGATTTGATGTGATGTGGGGCGCTTTTTGCTGTTATACCGTGAATCTGGTGCATACCAGAATATTGTTTGACCATTACATTGATTAAGCCAAACAGCTAGCATATAAAGAGTTAAAAATCAGAAAATCGGCAGGATGGTCGGCCCTGGACATTGTTGGTAAGGGATCAAAGACTAGCAGGATTTACCAAATAAAAAGTCCCACCAACAAAATGGCGAGACTTTAAGTGGTTCATTAGATTACTTTGTTTGTTCTGCGTTTTGAGCAACTGAAGCTGGCTGAGCCTGGTCATCAGCTTCAACTTTGATCTGGTCACCATCCATGACCGCAACTAAGTTGTGCGCATCAGGATTATCCAGGAAGAAGTCGGCAATCCGGTCTTCTAATTGCTCTTGAATGACACGACGTAATGGGCGGGCCCCCATGGTTGGGTTGTAGCCAAGGTCAACTAACTTAGCCTCAACTGGCTTAGTAACGCGAATGTGCAAGTTACGCGTATCCAATTGATCGTTAACGTCAGTCAACATCAATTCAACGATTTGACCAAGATCATCCTTACTCAAGGAGTTAAATTCAACGATATCGTCGAATCGGTTCAAGAATTCTGGTTTGAAGTAATTGCCTAACTTAGCCATCAGACTAGCGTGAGTATCTTGAGCGGCCCCAAACCCGACACTATTTTCACCGGAATCACCAGAACCCGCATTCGAGGTCATGATGATGATCGTATCCTTGAAGGAAACCGTGCGACCTTGTGAATCAGTCAGGCGACCGTCATCTAAGATCTGTAAGAACATGTGCATAACATCCGGGTGGGCCTTTTCGATTTCGTCCAACAGAATTAGTGAGTAAGGGTGTCGACGAACTTGTTCAGTTAATTGCCCAGCTTCTTCGTAACCCACATAACCAGGTGCCGAACCAATTAGTTTAGAAACGCTGTACTGTTCCATGTATTCACTCATATCAAAGCGAATCATGGCATCCTTCGAACCAAATAGTTCCTTAGCCAATTGCTTGGCCGTTTCTGTTTTACCAACTCCGGTTGGACCGACGAAGAGGAAGGAGCCAATTGGCCGACCAGTTTGATTCAACCCAATTCGGTTACGGCGAATCGCCCGAGCAACTTTATCAACAGCCTGATTTTGACCGATAACATGAGCTTCCAAACGTTTGTCAAGATCCTTCAGCTGACTCTTTTCTTGCGTTTGTAGATCACTAACAGGGATATCCGTCTTTTCTTCGATGATGTGTTCGATGTCTTTTTCTGTGACAGTGGCCGCATCATCAGATTGCGGATTCTCTTCGGCGTCCTTTTTAGCCCGTTCAAGCTGGTTGACTTGGTCACGGTAATAAGCTGCTTTCTCGTAATCTTCCTTGTCCAAAGCAGATTGTTTGTGCGCTTCAGCAGTGTGAATCTTATCTTCATAAGAAGTTGGGTCGACATTGCGTAACGTCAGGTTCTTCTTAGAGCCGGCTTCATCGACCAAATCGATCGCTTTATCCGGTAAGAAACGATCCTGGATGTAGCGAGCTGACAAACGAGCAGCCGCTTCAATAGCGGCATCAGAGTAGTGGACGTGGTGATAGTCTTCGTAGCGCTTCTGAATGCCCTTTAGAATGGAAATCGTATCTTCAATCGATGGTTCTTCAACTTCGATTGGCTGGAAACGACGGGCCAATGCCGCATCTTTTTCAATGTCACGGTATTCCTTTTGCGTGGTTGCGCCAACCAACTGGAATTCACCACGGGCTAAAGCTGGCTTCAAAACGTTACCAGCGTCCATACCACCTTCAGCATTTCCGGCGCCGACGACTTCATGGATTTCATCGATAAAGAGGATGATATCATCATTCTTGGAGACTTCATCCATCAGTTGTTGCATCCGCTGTTCAAACTGACCACGGATCCCTGTTCCTTGAACAAGGGACACGACATCCAACCGGATAATTTGTTTATTAAGTAATTTTTCTGGCACTTTACCGTTAACGATGGCCTGCGCCAAACCCTCAACGACGGCCGTCTTACCAACACCGGCTTCCCCAATTAGAACGGGATTGTTCTTGGTCCGACGGTTTAAAATTTCAATAACACGATCGATTTCGCCATCACGACCGATGACTGGATCGATTTTCCCCGCCTTGGCTTGATCAGTTAGGTTTAACCCATATTGATCGAGCAGTGGGTGCTTACTGTTGCGGTTGTTACCGCCGTTATTATTACCACCACGGCCAGCTTGGGTTGCTGGGCCTTGCTGGGCCTGCTGGAAGTTATTTGCATTGACGTTCCCATTTTGCATTGCCGCAAAGAGATTGTCCAAGTTACCAAAGCCAAATGGATCTTGAGCCATGTTTGAGCCTCCGTTTCTATTACCATTCATTAAATTATTGCCTGCTTGTTGGAGAAGTTGATAGCAATCTTGACACAAATTTACTTGCATTTGTTGCCCATTCATATTGACGCCTAAATGGATTGTTGCCTCATTCTTCTGGCAGTTTTGACAAAGCATGTCGTGATCACTCCTTCATCAGTATTCATCAAACGACCTGCTAGTTGCCAGGCGTGATGGAAAAGGCGTTAGTTAAATTTTGTTTGACCAACATTGACCTTTAGCTAGTATTATACACGCTAACTTTATGTGTGCAAGTCAATTGCCTCTTTTTTTAGCACTTTATTTGTGAGAGTGCTAATTAGTCAATCGGTGCGGCTAAATAAAAATGGAGCTACGACATGACTCCGTTTTGCCAACGAGTACCAACGAAAATAGCGCTGTTTCCCGAGCTTTGGGAAGCGGCACTATTTATGTTGAACGGAATTGGCAGGCCTTTGGCGCACGTCATCGGGGGGCACCGTTCGTCTTACATATACTTATGTCACAAGTCCGAATTCACAGATTATTTATTTCATGAAGTGTTGTGACTCAATGTAGTGATGACCAGCCGTGATGTCATATTGGACCAGTTGGTAGTCGTGAAGTAACTGCTGCTGGTTAGCAGATAATTGGTGTTCACTGATCGGATGGCCGGTTGAATTAGTGTATTCAGTGGCGGCATTGAAGTTGTTGACAGATCCTTCCTTTGAACTGGTTGACATTGCCGGCAACTGTTCTAAAAGTTCTGTCTGTAACGCGTAATAGGGAGAAACTTTTGCATTTAGTTGTTTTAAAACTAAGGCCGGAAACGAGTAGGGCGCAACCACCGGCTGATTGACTTTTTGCTTAGCACCGTGGGCACGAGCATAGCGATTTGAGTACACAAAGTAGTCGGTTTCGTGCAACGCTTGACCATCCTTTTTCATCGATAAACCATCATAAATGCCAGGCAGATGGTCACCATACCAAACTAAAGTGATTGGTCGATCGATTAGATCAAGCTGTTCAATGAACTTTTTGACTTGTTGATCGCTAATTGAGATCCCCTTGGCATAGTTTTCAATGGATCGTTGGCTTGTTTCACTGGCGAAAGCCTGACCCGTCACTTTGAACTGATTGTGCGCGTAATAGTTATCAAAGGGCATGTGATTTTGCATCGTCACTAGATTAATGAACTGACCGTTGGCATGGTGTTTCAATTGTCGAAGGGTATTTTGATAAGCGGTTTGATCGGACAGATAGGGATTTGTGCCCACATGATGTTGATTGGTGATGGGTGAGGAACTGCCTAAATAGTCAAATTGGTTAAACCCAAACTTTTTATAAACGGTGATGCGATCATATAAATTACCCGTGTAAGGGTGGATGCCCACGGAATAAGGGAAGAGATTATTAAATGCTGGGGTGTAGGCTGCGTTTGGGACGAGTTGCGTGTACGGCGTTGGCAGCGTTGGCGAAAAATTGGTAATGGAGAGGCCCGTGAGCGTTTGATATTCCATATTGGCGGTTCCACCACCATATCCGGAGCTCATCATCAAGCCAGCAGTGGTGTCGCGCTTAATTGAGGAAATAAACGGAAGCGGATTATGATTGACTTTGAGCTGTGGTACCCGTCGAGGATCGGAAAAGCTTTCGCTCAAATTGAAAATAACGGTTTGGTTGCTGATATCGGTCGTTCGTGTGCGATTTATCTGCCGGGCTTGTTGTTGATAGCGATGGACGAGGCGCGACATGGCTTGCTTAGAATAGTCAGCCGGTTTAGCCATAATTTTGACGTCAATATTATTTAAAAATTGGATCACCGGGCCGTTGATCTGGGCGCCAATGGTTTGTGAATAAAACGATGGATCATCGCCCATGGTTTTGACAAATTGACCAGGAATGCTAGCGACGTGATTGAACTGAATGGGACTTATTAGGATCATTACCCCCAATACTAATCGACTGATCCGTGACGAAGTGGACAGTGTTTGGGTCTGCACGTGGCCGGTTAACCACCAAATAAGGCCAATAAGTGCGATCAGGGCGATCGCTGCGTTAATTATAATTTTCTGATCGACCATGGTCAGAATATCTTTATATCCGCTGACCATTAGGACTTCTGAGGGTAAAATTGGTTCAGCACGCAGCTTGATTTTAATTAGTGTCGCCGTGATCACCAGCCCCATTGCCGCAATCGTCAATATTAATGCGGTCCAGTATTGATTAAATAGGGCTCGAAGGATCGAGTAGGTTGTGTAAATAAAAAGTAAGTTAAGCCAAATTAGTGATTGGCGTAGGAAAAAGATGGCCGGCCAGGCGGGGGCTTGATCCGGAACAATCCAGGTGGTCACGATCCAGTTAGGGTTCATGATGACGATGCTGAAATAACTACAGAAATATAGTGAAGCAAAGACAACGATGGGCTGCCAATGTCGTTTAGCCAATTGATAAGGGTGCTTTGTGATTTCCAAAAGGGCATTTCGGCTGAGCGTCATTAATTGATGAAAGTAACGGGATCGCTCAATGAGCATTAAAATGCCAACTTCGAACCAGCTGATTACGGCAACGGCCAGTAATAGTAGGATGATCAAACGCCCGGACCAGAGAAGATCGTGGCGTGAAAAGGTTGGTAACAGCCTAAAGATTAATTGTTCGAAACGCTCAGTCACCACTGGCCGCGTGGTCAGTTCATAACTGATCAAACCCAGCGTCAGGCTGATCAACGGAGATATCGTGATAGGGTGACTAAAGCGAGTTGCAAACTGAGCTGAAAGTTGGATTGCACAGGTGAATGTCGTCAGCGTCGCTAGAATGATCAACGGACTTGTGGCAGTTAAAAACCGTTGGGCGGTTGAAAAATCTTGATGAACGAGTAAAGAGATACTGCCCATAGCCACATTTAAGGCCATTTCACTGATGAGCGAAATGGTTAATACCAAAGCACTTTGTTTGATCGAAGGTAGCTTGGTTTCACGCAAAAAGAGACCGACTGTCGTTAGTAGTAAACCGGCTGCAAAACTATTGATATTGCTAAAACCGAACAAATCTTGATTGAACAAACTGGGTAAGATGATAATTAGCCAAAAAGTAGCCATTAAAGAAGTTCGTTTAGCTGTTTTAAATACGCGAAGTAGCCACGTCTGTGACGCCAGCGCGGTCATCACGCCAATTAGTCCCGGATACACGTGACGTAAAATCGGTAAACAAATATCATAGATTAAATTGGCTGATCCGGAGTTAGTTGTTCGAAAATAAGCAAAGAGGAGCAAGACCCCAGTTAGCAAAGTTAATAACCAAAGCTGCACGATAATTAGTCGGGGTCGGTTGTGACTATAAAAATAGCCAATGCTGATAAATAAGAGTGGCAGACCGATTAATGTCACCGATCGTAAATTTATGGCTGCTAACCAGTGAAAGGTGAGCTGATTAACTGCTGGATCAAGAAATCGACCATTACTACCGAAGATGATCCAATTCGCTAGCATTAACATTGTTGCTAGCAATAGTGTTAGCCCTGGTTGAACGACGCTTTTTGTCGCGGCGTTAGCCCGACGGTTAAATTGATAGCTTTGCAAAATAGACCCCCACTTGTGAATAAAGCACACTTATATAGTTAACCAGTATAGACTATTTTTAAGTGTGGCAAAACTAGTCTAATTATCGAACTAGTGAGTGGTAGGGTGAAGCACTTTCCCGATATGATTCTGGATGCCATCCGGAGGAGACTTAAGTCAAGTTGAGAACTAACGACGATTGTCTTAGTCACAGGTTTGTGAAATAATTTAATTCGTGCCTAAAGCCGATCGTGAATGAGGTTACTTTGGGTTGAATTATTTTATGTCATGATCGACCATCAAAGGAGTTCGTCTAACATGGTTTTTACCTTTGCAAAAAAATCGCGGGCTAAGTTATATCTAGGTTATATTGGCTGTTTTATCCTATTTTGTGGTTTAACGTATGGGGTTAATTTAGCATTCGGCTACTCACTTATCTCAACGCACGATGTCCTGCATCAACATGTGCCGATTATGATCAGTTATCGAGAGATATTACTCAATTGGTGGCAGCATTTAAGTGCCGGTCCAACTCAGTGGTCGTGGCATATCGGCTTGGGTGCTGATGTATTTCAGACTTTTTCTTACTATATAATTGGCGATCCATTTGCCTATTTAATTTTATTGTTTAATAAAGCCCACTTGTTGTTAGGATTTCAAGTGATTGGTTTGGTTCGCGTTTTTTTTGCCGGTTTAAGCTTTACATACTTTGCCAGTCATTTTGAGTTGAAACGATGGGCGATTTGGCTAGGCGCCATGGTTTATCTGAGTAGTGGGTTTGCCATTTACGCGAGTTTGTTTCAACCATTTTTTATTAATGCGTTGATTTTATTGCCATTATTGGTAACGAGCATTGAAGCAGTCCTACAGGGGCGAACTGCGTGGGGCTTTGGTTTAGTCGTCTACTTTGCCGTGGTGGCTAATTTTTATCTGGCTTTCATGTTAGCCGTGGGTGGCATCGTTTATTTGATCTTGCGATGGAGCCAATTGCCCGCGCCGTTCAGTCGCATACGTTGGCTTAACTTTGGGCGACTAGTGATCAGCGGGCTTTCAGGGTTAGCAATGACAGCCTGGATCACGTTACCGGAAATCAAGGCGTTACAAAGCTCACCACGTTTTGATGTTCCTTTTGCCAGTGGCATGCACTGGTACTCACTACAGTATTATTTAAGCTTGCCGACTGCTTTACTAGGTAATGTTAATGTCGATCCATTTTGGCTCAATACTTTGTCGGTCAATGTCCTCTTATTGGTCGTTATTTGGACATTAATTCGACACCGTCAGTTTAAGTTGATGAGTCGTATCTTTGTCTTGACCGGGCTATTGAGCCTGTGGCCAGGTTTTGCCGCCACTCTAAACGGACTAACCTCACCATCGAACCGGTGGCTCTTCTTAGTCAGTTTGCCGGTTGCCCTGATGACTGCCAAATTTTTACAATCGGTTGATCAGATGACATTGCCGGACTGGCTGCCCATTTTTAAATGGTCCGGGCTTGTTTTAGGTGGCATTGTCGTCGCCACGCTGATTATGCAAGATCAGGCTGCCACAATCTTGCCACAAATGGCTTTCTTAATCGTTTATGCTGCCATTTTTGTTATGGGCACGATTCGACCAGCGCTCTTGCAACCCCGGGTTCTTGGTAGTTTGGTGATGCTAAATATTTTTGTGGCCTTCAATTTTGAAAACGCCGCCTATGACATTCATCAATTTTTGCCCCAAGGTCAAGCCGCAGCATTAGTTAAGGCCCCGTATGGGAGCGCACCAGCAGCACTCACGAATCAACCAACGTTACTAGAAACTACGCATTCTGCGGCGAAACAACTATCGCAGCCAACTTTTAGTCGGGTTAGCAATGTGAGTAACTTTAAGCTGACTGCTGGTGGGATGACGGCCAATAATTTTTTGACTAGTCAGGCCAATACCAGTTCGTTTTATTCCATTCAAAACGGGGCGGCCACCCAGTTTAGTCGCGACTTATTGAACAATCAGCGGCAGTTAAACCTACCGATTCAACAATTTGATGATCGCACGCGAATTTTGAATTTCTTAGGTGTTCGTACCCTATATGCAAATTCACCACTACCAGACGATACGAATTTGCCGGTCAATTATCTACCGGCTTATGGCGAGACACCTAGCCTTAATCAAGCTTTTTACGGTGTGAACGGCAACGTGTCTGTTTATCAAACGCAAGACAATTTTCCGCTGATGTACTTTCAGCCGCGGGTGATTGATACAAAGACCTATCAACGATTGGATGCTAACGAAAAGGAAGCCAATTTAGCTAATGTCGCGGCAGTTAGCAATACTGACGGCTTAAAGACGACTAAACTGACGGATGATCAACTAACTCAACAAGTCGTTGATATTCCTTATCAGATTTATGATCAAAACCAGCAACGCGTCACCACTAGCGGAATCGCAAATACGGATAAGACTGCCACTTACACTATCTATATTCCCCATGCGTCTGATTATGCGGGGATGGAATTGCGCGCGCTGATCACCGATGTTCATTATGGCGAACCATCCTTAGGCGACCGAATTCAGATCGATCAAACTAATTCGCCCGGCATCAACGGGCAGCTTTCTTCAACCAGTAACCAAACATCGACTCATGGGGCGTGGGATGCCTTCAAACGTGATGTTAGCAACGGTTCACCCAACCAAGCTTGGCGGATTACACTAACGAATGGCGACATTACCAATTCGATTAGTCAGATACCAGAAACTAACTTAAGCGAATATGAACGAACCACTAATGGCATTTTAAATTTGGGGTGGGCTAGTAAGGTGCCCAATGGTTTAACCATGCAGTTAGGTCAGGTCGGTCAGTATTCCTTTAAATTACAATTGGTTGGTTTACCGATGAACAAAACCTATGATCGGCAGGTTCAAAAGTTACAGCAAAATGGATTGCGACAATTGCGGCTAGGCCACAACCAGGTTACTGGCGTTGTCACCACGGCGAAAAAAGGGATTTTAGCATCGTCAATTCCTTATAGTTCTGGGTGGTCGGCGACTGTTAATGGTAAACCAGCGAAAGTGATTAAGTCTGATCGGGCCTTTGTCGCCCTTAAGCTATTACATCCTGGTCGCCAACGGATTAAACTGACGTATCGTACCCCTGGATTGCAGATGGGGTGGCACATCAGTTTGCTAATTGGGGTACTAATTTGCCTTGGCGAATTGCTTGCAGTTATGATCATTAATAGACGAGCTAAACACGAGAAGGGTGCATAAAGATGATGGAAGATTATCCAGCTTTATTAGAAGAATTACGCAGTGGCGACCGTCAAGAACTGACGGTTACCCCAGATCAGTTCATGAATTTTCAACAGGCGTTAATGAATTATGAATTTCGTCAGCGTATTGTTGGACAGGCCAGTCGTGGCGGGACCATTACGTACCGTTACATTGCGGATTGACGATGTCGCCAGCTTGGTGTGTTTCGAATAAGGTAGACAACTAGATTTACATGCACAACTTGTTTTAAATTTGGATAATCATTTGATCAGGAATTGTCCCAATTAAATTAGGCCAAAATTTAGGTAAAACAACGTGGCCGTAGTGGTCCATCGACTGATTGGACCAGACCAATCTGAGAACGCTTACTTTACTGGGCCGAATTGGTTTGGGAATGTTGTCATTTGCAAAAAACATATGCTACTATGATACAGAAGGTGATTGACCAATCGCTGTTTTCACGGCAAAGTAATCCCTTACAAATTTGAGCTTCACAAGGAGATAAGATTATGGAATCTAAAGACTTTCACATTATTGCTGACACAGGTTTACACGCACGTCCAGCAACTTTACTAGTTCAAACGGCATCGAAGTTCTCTTCAGAGATCAACTTGGCCTACGATGGCAAGTCCGTTAACTTAAAATCCATCATGGGTGTGATGTCCTTAGGTGTCGGTAAAGATGCCGACGTAACAATTTCTGCTGATGGTGCCGATGAAAAGGATGCCATCAGTGCAATCACGGACACTATGACAAAAGAAGGCTTATCTGACTAATGACTCAGAAACTTAGCGGGATCGCCGCCAGCAATGGGGTTGCTATTGCGGCGGCTTATATGTTGGTTGATCCAGACCTAACTTTTGAAAAGCGTAACATTACTGACGCTGATGCCGAAAAGAAGCGGTTGCATGAAGCCTTGGACGCTGCAATCGCCGAACTTCAGCAAATCAAAACAGTGGCTGAAAAGAACCTTGGTGCTGATGAGGCGGAAGTCTTTGAAGCGCATATTACGATTCTAGAAGATCCAGAAATGATCGGCCAAATTGAAGGTAAGATTGATAGTGATAAAGTGAACGCCGAAGAAGCCTTGAAAGAGGTTACCGACAGCTTCATCACAATTTTTGAAGGCATGACTGATAACACCTATATGCAAGAACGCGCAGCTGATGTTCGCGATGTGACCAAGCGGGTGATGAGTCATTTACTGGGGAAAAACTTACCTAATCCTGCTTTGATTGATTCAGAGGTGATTATTGTCGCTCATGATTTGACACCGAGTGACACAGCTCAGTTGAATCGCAAGTACGTCAAGGGTTTCATCACGGACTTAGGTGGACGAACATCACATTCAGCAATCATGAGCCGAACGTTGGAAATCCCGGCAGTCGTTGGAACAGAGACAGCGACGACCACGATTAAGCAAGGCGATCAAGTTATCGTTGACGGCTTAGATGGTGTTGGAATCGTTTCGCCAACTGCGGATGATGTTGAAGTCTACACGAAAAAAGGCGACGACTTCACCAAGCAAAAAGCTGAATGGGATAAGCTAAAAGATGAACCATCTGTCTCTAAGGATGGCAAGACCTTTACGATTGCGGCAAACATTGGCACACCTGACGATGTTGCCGCTGTTAACGATGACGGCGGGGAAGCAGTCGGTTTGTTCCGTTCAGAGTTCTTGTATATGGACAGTTCTGAACTGCCAGATGAAGAAACTCAATTCCAAGCTTATAAAAAAGCAGTCGAAGATATGCATGGCAAACAGGTTGTTGTGCGAACCATGGACATCGGAGGTGACAAGCATCTTGATTACTTGCCATTACCTGAAGAAATGAATCCATTCTTGGGTTATCGGGCGATTCGGATTAGTTTGGCACAACCCGACTTGTTCCGACCGCAACTGCGCGCTTTAATTCGCGCTTCTGCTTTCGGTAATATCGCCATCATGTTCCCGATGATCGGTACGGTTGATGAATTTAAACGTGCCCGAGCTATCTACGATGAAGAACGCCAGAAATTAATCAATGATGGCGTTAAAGTGGCGGATCATATCGATGTCGGAATGATGATGGAAGTTCCTGCTGCTGTTCTGATCGCTGATAAGTTAGCCAAATACGCTGACTTCTTCAGTATCGGCACCAACGACTTGATTCAGTATTCATTTGCAGCCGATCGGGGTAATGAACGCGTATCTTATCTTTATCAGCCTTATAATCCCTCTTTGCTGCGGCTAATCAAGCGAGTTATTGACACAGCACATGCTGAAGGCAAGTGGGCCGGGATGTGTGGCGAAATGGCCGGTGACCAAGTTGCGGTTCCATTGTTGATGGGGATGGGCCTAGATGAATTCTCTATGAGTGCGAGTTCCATGTTACAGACGCGTTCGCTAATGAAACGGCTTGACACGGATTCAACTGCTCAGCTAGTTGAAAAAGCACTCGATGCTGAGACAAATGAAGAAGTCGCTGCTTTAGTGAAAGATTACATGTCACAGTTGAATTAAGTTGGCATTTAAAAATCTGATCAAAGCAATTGGCTGATTCTGCTCGATCCAAAAAAGACCACTGGCACAGCGACGTAAGCTGATGTGCCAGTGGTCTTTTTGAGTCCGATTAGTTGAAGTTAAAAATAACGGCAGATTAGCAGCCGGGTCAGGATGGATGAGCTTAAACAGCATGTGTAAAAGTTTAAATTTCTCTCATTGCGTTGGCATTGATTGGCGTCCTTATGGTGAATGGGTTAAAATGAGTCTAATGGTTTCACTGACTTATTTGCTATCTTAGTGGTCAATCCGTATAATGGTGCTTGTTAATTTTGATGAGCATTATAGCTAATTTGTGTATTTAGACGAGAAGGGGGACGCCAGCGTGAATATTGGGATTTTTACCGATACATATTTTCCGCAGGTAAGTGGTGTGGCCACTTCGATTAAAACGTTGCGTGATCAATTGGAACAAAATGGTCATTCAGTTTATATCTTCACGTCAACGGATCCTAAAGTTGATAAGGATGTTTATGAACGGAATATTTTCCGGTTTCCATCAGTACCATTTGTTTCATTTACTGATCGGCGGATTGCGGTGGCTGGCGTCTTTCGTGCCTTGCAAATTGCGCGAGACTTAAACCTAGACTTGATTCATACACAAACCGAGTTCTCGATGGGCTTAATGGGGAAATTTATCGCCCATACGCTAAAAATTCCTGTATTGCACACGTATCACACGATGTATGAAGATTACTTACATTATGTTGCCAACGGGAAGCTGCTACACCCTCGCCAGGTGAAATCAATGTCACGAGCATACTTACACGGTGTCGAAGGCGTCGTTGCGCCGTCAGATCGAGTGTTAACAACACTGAGAGGTTATGGCGTTAAAATTCCCATCCGGGTGATCCCGACAGGTGTGAATTTGAGCCAATATGAGCAAACGCCGGTTGATTCGCGGCTGCGACAAGAATTACACTTTTCAACGGACACACCGGTGCTGTTGTCACTATCGCGGCTAGCTTTTGAAAAGAATATTCATGAAATTATTATGGCAATGCCGGACATCTTAAGCCAACAGCCAACCGCTCAACTGGTGATCGTCGGTGATGGTCCAGCACGTGAAGATTTACAGTCTCAAGTCGCGCAGATGGGCTTAAATGATCACATAACCTTCACTGGTGAAATCAGTAATGATCGGGTCTCTGAGTATTATCATATGGCTGATGTGTTTGTATCCGCCAGTGATTCTGAATCGCAAGGGCTCACTTATATTGAAGCTATCGCTGCCGGATTGCCCATTGTGGTGATGAGTAGCCCATACACGGATGAATTGCTGACTTCGCCCACGGTGGGGAAAGCATTTAAACAGCAGAGTGAATTGGTGGCTGATGTGGATGCCTATCTCTGCGGGGCAATTGATTTACGTGACCAGACTGTGCGGCAACGACTGCTTTATGAGATTTCGGCCGACGCATTTGGCAAACGCATTTTACAGTTTTACGCAGATGCTCAGCTAATTTATCAAGAAGACAGCGAGAAATCAGCCAAATTGAGCGATTAATCGTTTCAAACACGCGTACCGGGCTGACAACCAGTCAGTCATTGGTGAGGCGTGTTTTTTCGTTCCGACATCGATACCTTGTGACTTGAATGAAAGAGAGCGTGCAATGCTTCGAATTAATATGTTTTCTGCTGCGACTTCGGTTCCTGGCCAAGGAGTTGGCAGTGCTTATCTAGAGCTTACTCAGCTATTAAAGGATCGGCTGAGCGACGACTTTGACGTGCGCATCAATCAGTGGTCGCGCGCTGATATATCGCATTATCATACGGTCAATTTTTCGTATTACTTGTCTACGTTTTTGCCCGGTCGGGGGGTCAAGATTGGCTATGTTCACTTTTTACCAGAAACCTTAGAAGGTAGCTTGAAGTTACCACCAATTGCCAAGCCGATTTTTTATCACTATTTGATCGGTTTTTATAAACGGATGGATCATCTCGTTGTCGTGAATCCAACGTTTATCCCTAAGCTAGAAGCATATGGTATTCCACGAGGCAAAATCACTTATATTCCCAATTTTGTTTCTCCAGCTGAGTTTCATGAATATACGGCCAGCGAAAAAGCGGCTACTCGGGCGCAATATCACATCGAGCCAAAGAAATTTACGATTCTCGGGATTGGCCAGATTCAAGAGCGTAAAGGAGTTCGAGATTTTATTAAACTGGCTAAAGATAACCCGGATTTGCAGTTCATCTGGGCTGGGGGCTTTTCATTCGGTCGGATTACAGATGGCTATGCCGAACTGAAGCAAGATGTAGACCAGCCCCCCGCTAATCTGAGCTTTCCGGGAATCGTTTCCCGTGACAAACTGATTGACTACTATAATATGGCTGACTTGTTCTTGCTGCCCTCGTATAATGAATTGTTCCCAATGTCAGTTCTAGAGGCCTTTAGCTGTGGAACACCAGTGCTACTGAGGGATCTAGACTTATACCGCGCCATTATCGATGGTTATTATGAGAGTGCGGCAAATGAAGCAGAGATGCAGCATAAGATTAATGGTCTTCGGTCCAATCAAGCTGGCTTGCAGTATTTGCATAGCCAAGCCTTGTTAGCGGCCAATCAGTATTCACCAGAGCATTTGGCTCATATTTGGCGTCAATTTTATCTTGCCCAAGCCGGTCAACACAGTTGATCAATGTTAGTTAGGTCTTAATGACTGTTTGGGACGATGGTGTCGCTTATTGTAGAAAGGATAACTTATGTCCCGCCGAAATCAAATCGTGCTGGTGATCATGGTGATCATTGGTCTTGGCATCTTTGCTTATTCCTTACGCAATGTTGCCCTTGCACAATTGATGCATGACTTAGTGCATATTAATGGTTGGTGGCTGATCTTAGCTGTTGTCTGTATGATTGGCTATCTATTGATCGAGTCGCGAATTGTACAGGTCTTTGTCAAAGATCGCATCAAAGGATTTAGCTTTAAAGATGCGTTGCGAATACCCCTTATCGAACAGCTCTTTAATGGGATTACGCCTTTCTCCAGTGGGGGCCAGCCGGCGCAACTGATTGCAATGATTCAAACCGGAGTTGATGGTGGTCGAGCGAGCTCTGTGTTATTGATGAAATTCGTCGTTTACCAAGCAATGATCGTTATTAACTTTCTGATTGCGCTAGCTATTGGTTTTCAATATTTAGCTGAAAAGCTCCATTACTTGGCCCTGTTCGTGGTGTTTGGTTTTCTAATTCATTTGGTGGTCATTTTGGGACTATTAATGATTATGTTTTGGCACTCATTTACCAAACGGTTGGTTAATCTGCTGATGCGTCCCTTACGTTGGTTTGTGAAACCCGAGCGGTTTGCGACGTGGCAAGTGACCTTGGATCAAAAGATTGACTCGTTTTATCATGAGAGTGTACGAATTAAGTCACAATGGCGGTTGATGGTACACGTGGCGCTATTGACGCTGGCACAGTTAAGCGTATACTATCTGATTCCATACTTCATTATGTTGTCGTTGGGTTACTCCCACGTCAATATTTTAATGGTTACAGCCCTACATGTGCTGATTGTCATGGTGATTTCGTTATTTCCCATTCCTGGAGGTGCCGGTGGGGCCGAGTTTAGTTTTGAAGCTTTATTCGCTAGCTACATTACCAGCCGTTCCAAATTAGTGCTCGCGATGATCCTGTGGCGGGTTATCACTTACTACTTAGGGATGTTTGCCGGTATGTGGGCGATGGCGATCAAACCAGATAAAGTAACTGAAGATGTGAAGGACTAAGTTGAGTTGAGGAAAAGCAATGAGTGAAGAAACTAACAGTGTGTTGGCAGACATCATTACCCGGCTTCGTGCGGTGCAATTTGATCGTCGGCAAGCGATGCAGACTCGCTATTTTGAGCAATTTGGCGTGGTCGTGTGCAAAGTGACCTACAATCGCGATACTGGTATTTGGATGTTGCAGGATGCGCGAACCAAGCCACCATTTACGTATGATAATTTGGATATGGTGGCAGTGGCCATTTACGATGCGTTAACCGAATTTAAAGCTGTTTTCTGATTTTTGGACAGATAAGAATTTATGAAGAACCCCGCCAATATTTGAAATTGGGCGGGGCTTGTTTATAATATTGACTTATTGAGTTTATATGAATAAATATAACGGTCTTAGCCGTCAACAATGGCGTCTAAGTCGTGGAGGATAAACAGATGGCGAAATTCTTCAATCGGTTGTATGCCAAATTGAATACAACTTTAGGCTTTTTTATTTTGATTACCGTTACATATTGGCTGACAACTTACTTAGCGTACCGTACGAAGTTTACACTTGGAGCTGAGACACCGATTCAGCAGTTCATCATGTTTATTAATCCCTTGCCGACAGCTTTGTTGCTTTTTGGGATTGCGCTTTACTTCCGTGGTCGGCTTGCCTATTGGTTGATGGTCATTGTTGACTTAATTCAAACGACTTGGTTATTCGCCAATATCTTGTATTATCGAGAATTCTCTGATTTTTTGTCGATTGGCATTGTGAAGGGTTCCGGATCTGTTGACAATAACTTGGGCAAATCACTGGCCGGCATTTTACACGCAACTGACCTACTGGTTTACTTACACATCGTGATTTTGATCGTCTTGCTGTTAACCAAATTGATTAAGGTTGATCGACGACCGTTGAAAAAGCGTTTTGCTGTGACTATGACAGTTTTTTCTTTGGCCTTCATGATGGTCGATTACGGTCTATCAGTTAGAGATCGGTCGGGTTTATTGACGCGAACATTTGATAATAACTACATTGTTAAATATCTGGGCTTGAATGAGTATGCTGCGTTTAATGCCTATCAGACGCAACAGCAAGCAACTAGCCGCGAACGGGCGTCTAAATCTGATTTGAAAGCTGTCCAACAGTATCTTAAAGAAAATCCTGCAGGTGAAAACTTTCAATACTTTGGTAAAGAGCAGGGGAAAAATGTTTTTGTCTTTCATCTAGAAAGCTTCCAGCAGTTCCTGATTGACTACAAGTGGAAAGGGCAGGAAGTAACACCTAATATCAATGCGTTTTACCATGATCAAAATACTTTATCTTTCGACAACTTCTTCCATCAAGTGGCACAAGGAAAAACCTCTGACGCAGAAATGATGATGGAAAATTCGCTGTATGGGTTGCCAACTGGCTCCGCAATGATCAATTATGGCACGTCAAACACTTTCCAGGCGGCGCCGGCGATTTTAGCGCAACATGGCTATACGACAGCGGCCATGCACGGGGATGTTCCTAGTTTTTGGAATCGTGGCAATACCTATAAGTCATGGGGCTATCAAGACTTCTTTAGCAAGTCATTCTTCCCCAATGCCAATAAGCCAAGCAATAACGTTGGTTATGGTTTGAAAGACAAAATTTTCTTGCGTGATTCAGTTAACTATATTCAGCAACTACCACAGCCGTTTTACGCGAAGGTGATTACTGTTACAAATCACTATCCGTATTTATTAGGTAAGAAAGATGCTGATTTTCCGAAGACAGATACCGGCGATAATACTGTGGATGGCTATGTTGTAACTGCTCATTATCTGGATCAGGCTTTTGGCGAGTTTATCAATTATCTCAAGAAAGCCGGGTTATACGATAATTCAATGATTGTCGTCTATGGCGATCACTACGGTATTTCGAATAATCATCGTCCGGCGATTGCCAAGTTGTTGGGTAAAAAGTCAGTGAATAACTATGATTTGGCAATGTTTCAAAAGGTTCCCTTCATGATTCACGCACCAGGTGTACAAGGCGGTGTTAATCACACGTATGGCGGCGAAATTGATGCGCTACCAACGATGATGGATCTATTGGGGATTAAAACGACCGGCAATTACATTATGCTAGGGCAGGATCTGCTATCTACTCAGCGAAACCAAATTGTGCCATTTAGGGACGGCAATTTTGTGACGCCACAGTATACTAAGGTGGGTAGTCAGGTGTATGACACAGCAACCGGTAAGCTGCTGAAGTTGACTGCGACCCAAAAGGAGCAAGTGGCCGCCGATCAAAATCATGTCAATACAGTTCTTGGTTTATCGGATAAAGTGATGACTAGAGATCTGTTGCGTTTCTACACCCCTGTTGGTTTTAAGAAAGTAGATAAGTCTGATTATGATTATTCGGTGAACGCCACGAAGAAACGTTTGAAGCAAGAGCAGAAGGAAGATCCAACCAGTGTTCAGGCGAAAAATGGCGGTAAGTCTACGCTAAGCGACTACCAAACAGATGCGCCGGAATTAACAAAATCGAAGTGAACAAAAAAAGATTCTGCCGACGCAGGATCTTTTTTTGTTCGGAGTTTTAGGAAACAAGCATTGCATGGTGGTCGATTTGTCAGCGAGATACCGAAGGAACATCGAAACAGCACTGAAAATAACGAACGATTTTGAAATGAGGGTTATTTTTCTCCGGAATCGTCACTTTGACTGTAGCAAGCCGTGAAATGATTTTGCGAATTGTGCTTGACCGGGGTGGGGCGTTTTGCTAAGATAACATATGTTGTCAGGGAGTGCTTGAGCTACTGCGACAGCGGTTCACACGATTCTTGATAATAAAAAAGCTTGACGAGATAATCGCTAAGTGATATATTATAAAAGTTGTCTTGTGGCAACGAAGTAGATCTTTGAAAACTGAACAACGTTTCGACGAATCAAATGTGTAGGGTCTTTGAACTTCGGTTCGAAGCAATA
>NZ_BAAJNZ010000008.1:0-37045 GCF_057545565.1 Furfurilactobacillus sp. W61-4 | reverse complement strand
CTTCGAACCGAAGTTCAAAGACCCTACACATTTGATTCGTCGAAACGTTGTTCAGTTTTCAAAGATCTACTTTGTTGTCGCAAGACAACTATTAGATAATATCATTTAAGCAATATCATGTCAATTAGAATTTGAAGAACTTTTTAATTGGCTAAATCGTTCAAACGACTGCTGCATCAACATTCGTAACAGCAAGTAATACTATATCAATCTCCGCAAAAACGGTCAAGCCCCAAATTGAAAAAAGTTGCGAATTAGTCAAATACCGGGGCTGCATCAATCTTAACATCGTGGAATAAGTCATGGAGCTGACTACCATCCACAAATGATAAACCGGCTTTGATCACTTGGTCTTGCAACTCAGGTGAGATAGCTAAGTGATCAAACACGAATAGCGAAATATCCTCATGATTAACTTCACAGGTCGTCAGCTCGCTTAACCTTAAGTCATCCAATTCAATTGCTAAAAGGTCCCGCATTTGCTCTAAAATACTGGCCAGCGCCGTTTTTCCTGCCATCACTGGTGTTTTAAAGAATTGATAAGCGCCTGTCTTGTCATCTCTAGTCACTAAAAACTGTGTACTTTCACCATCAGTCATTAAAATCGTGCCTGCAACTTGTTTCATCATAAGTTCCCCACTAGTTTACTTTTGGTAGTTATATTAAAGAAGAAATCTCAAAAACGTCGGTTAGCCTCATCCAACCACTTGCCCATTGCACTGGCAATGGGGGAAAAACCAGTTTGAACACTTCGATCAGTCCAATAATGCTTATGTAGTGAACCACCAGCTTGATGTGGTTCACCAGTCTCCGCCAGACAACGAAGCGATAAGCTGATTTTATGAGAATACTCATCGATGTCAAGAATTTTAGTTTTCACCGTTTGACCAACAGTGACATAATCACGCAAATCCTTCACGTAACCAAAATGTGCCTCTGAAATATGGATCAAACCCTGATGATCATTATCAAGGCTAACAAAGGCACCATAAGGCTGAATGCCAGTCACAACACCATCAACAACCTGGCCAATTCGATAATCCACATCATCCGCCCCCTCAACTTACTTGGTGACTGTGATGTGGTCGATCAGAATTGGTGTCTCTGGACGATCCTCATAGTTCGTCGGTGCCGCTGCAATTTCATCCAACACGTTCATACCCGCAGTGATTTGACCGAAAACGGTATGGTGCCCGTCAAGCCATGGCGTACCACCTTGACGGTATTTATCAATCACTGCTTGATCCAGCCCTGATTCACTCAAATCGGCCAACATATCCTCTGGAACCCTTGTTGCCTGAACGAAGAAGAATTGGCTGCCATTCGTATTCGGCCCGGCATTAGCCATTGACAAAGCCCCGCGAAAGTTAAACAACCGATCTGAGAACTCATCTGCGAATGACTCACCATAGATACTCTCACCGCCGGCCCCGCTACCTGTCGGGTCACCACCTTGAACCATGAAATCAGCGATGACACGATGAAAACTGACACCATCATAATAGCCAGATTCTGCCAAACCGACAAAATTTGCGACTGTCTTCGGCGCTAGATCCTCAAATAGCTGTACACTAATTTCCCCCATTGTTGTCGTCAAAGTTACCTGCGGGCCATTTGCCAGCCCAATTTCAATTTGTGGGTACATCGTTTATGCCATCCTTTATTTATCAGTTTTAAAGTTTATTACCGGTCCAAAATCCGTTAACAGCTGATCCATTAGCAATGTGATTAAATACCTTAGCCACTTAATTGATCAACCATGATTTATAAGTCTGTCTTATTGTAAACAACCCATCGCCATGATGCAATCAATCTCATCGGTCACTCGAACAACGACTAAATCTCAAGAAATTAATTAAATTTCTCGCTAAACTGACACCCGCTATTTTGTGACCTTCCTATCTCTGCTATAGTATCACCATTGCCTTGACTGATCAGGGCGCTCCATTAATTAGATTACTTTATTCTGAAAGGAAACATTATGTCAACGCTCATTGACTTTGTCCTACATATCGATGCGCATCTAGTTAGTCTGGTCAACAATTTTGGTGATTGGACTTACCTCATCTTATTTGCCATCATCTTTATCGAAACCGGTCCGGTCATCTTTCCGTTCTTGCCGGGCGATTCATTACTCTTCGCGGCCAGTGCCTTAGCTGCGAATCCCCTGTATCATCTGAACATCTGGACCTTTGTCATCTTGTTCTTAGTCGCTTGTATCGGTGGGGATTCTCTCAATTTCCTGATCGGCCGCACAGTTGGTCAAGCTTTGACGAATCATTCACTATTTGGCAAATTGATCCAAAAGGATTCACTTGAACGATCTGAAGTGTTCTTTAATAAGCATGGCGCGATGGCCATCATTTTAGCCCGTTTCATGCCAATCATTCGTACCTTTGCACCCTTTGTCGCGGCTGGTAGCCGCATGCCTTACCGCCGATTCATTCGCTACTCATTAATCGGTTGTTTCGCTTGGGTCGCCTTATGCTGTGCTGGTGGCTACTTCTTTGGTAATATTCCATTTGTCAAAGAACACTTTTCAATCGTTGTCCTCGGTATCATCGGTATTTCCTTAATCCCCGCGATCATTGGCTACCTGCGTGGTAAATTGACCAAAGCATCGTAGTAATGTCATCACCAACAGAATTCTTCAGCGACTAAAAAACGTTTGTCCTGATAGTGGACAAACGTTTTTTTAAATGGATTTAGCTGCCTGACGCCCGACTAACCAGCCGACAACTAACCAGCCTTCAAAGATAACGAAAAAAAGGACAAAACAGTTGAGAAAAAAGCTGGCCGGTAACGCATCAATGATCGGATCACGATTAGGGTCAAATAACCAATCGTCGTTACGAAATAAAATTTCATGAAACGTAATGAAAAATTGATTAAAATTCATGCTCATGATTACCGCCAAAATGGGCGCGATTGGCAATGCAATTTGCATTGGCAACTGTAACTGCCACAATCGGCGTTGTCTTAGTAAGCGCCATAACCCCCAACCAGTAATAAACATGGTAATAATCAAAATAACATTGTTTAGCATCAGCAAATGCTTCACATCAGCAAAGTGCTGCAGTCCCGCCTTAGAATCAGAAAAATCTGCCATGGCCAGCTTAGTTACCCAGAGAAAATCCAGATAGGCCAACAATTGTCGATAATTGTGCATCATTGTCGCTTGGCTCAAATTGACCTGTTGTAGCACATCGGTCGTTTTCAATGTCAACCAATATAGCCAGATGGCATGCACTGTCAGCCAAATGGCACTGGTCAAAATAAACAACCAACCGGCGAGATAACGGCCAAAATGCATTAATTTAGCCAATATCAACCTTCGATCCGCCATTTAGTTAAGTCCTCCACGATATGTGTCGGCGTAATGCCACTTGTTTCGACATCGGACCGTTGTGAAAGCCCCGTCAACGTTAAAATTGATGCCATATGTGCCTGCTGGGCTGCTAAAATATCCGTGTGCAAATTGTCCCCGATCATGACCACCTGATCTGCGGCTAACCGCAGGCGTTTCAAGGCCGATAACATGATAATACCAGCCGGTTTGCCAATGGAGATTGGCGTGATGTCAGTGGCATACCGCACAAAATCAACGACTGCTCCAGCTCCTGGTAACATCCCCCGCTGATTGGGAATATTTGTATCTAAGTTAGTTGCGACGAAAGTGGCCCCATTTTGAATGGCCAAAACCGCCTGCACGAATTTTTCATAGGTCACTTCTCGATCCAAGCCGACAACCACAAAATCTGGTTGTGACGCAGCATCAGTCACGATTTCAAAACCAGCGGTCTGCAATGCCTCGGCCAACCCTCCCTCACCAATCATGTACACTGATCGTTGTTTCCCGTTTGCTTGCTCACGAAGATAATCAGCCGTCGCCAACGCTGTTGTGTACACATGCTCGGCTGATGTTTCAATATGGTGATGTTGCCGCAAGTTACTGGCAACCGCTTCGGGACTCCGGGTTGAATTATTCGTCAGGAATAAGTATGGTCGACCACTTTCAATTAGTCGGCCCATAAATTTTTGGGCGGATGGAATTTCACGGGAACCTTGATAAATCGTGCCATCTAAATCAATCAAATAGCCATCATAAACAGTCATGATGACGTACCTGATCCTGATCCTGACGTCCCTTTTTGCCGGATGGTAAAGTGACGGCGCGTTTTACGATGAGTGGTTCGCTGGGCCTGGTCTGATCCAGACTTAATCGATGATCGCTGATCTGACACTGCAGTTCGATTATTCGCCGACGACGATTTATGCCGGTTATTTTGCGAACGATGTGTCACCGCTTGATTCCCTGATTGAGAATGTGTTGACCGGTGATTATCGCTGTTAGTCTCCCTTGGCTGGCTTGTGCTATCTTCACGTCGCCGCTGACGAGACGCGCGTCGAGACCGATGCCGATCAGCCTTTTGCGGTTGATCTTGCTGATCAATTTCAACATCTAAGTTATGCAACACAAAATAGGCACAACCGAAATTACAATATTCATATAAGTAATCATTTAATGCAGTGATGGTCTGGCTAACAGGAACTCGCGCTGTATCAGCGGCGTAAAATCCCTTCAACCGTAACTGTTCAAAGCCAATATCGCCAACAATAAAATCATATTTGCTGAGTACGGTACTGTACCGATCAGCAAATTGATGAACATCGAATGCTTGATGAAAATCGTAAACCAATTCATATGGATGTCCGTTAATAAAAAACTGTGCATCATTTTCTCGCACAACGGTGAACATCGCCGCACGTTTGACGGCGGCTTCTTGGGCTAATTGGGCAATGTGCTCACGATCGATAATAAAACACCTTCTTTGCTAATAACGCGCTTTGTCAGCGCCGTTTATGATAGTCATCAGCCTTACCGCTAACCATCTGCTCAATTTCTGCGAAAGAAAAAGGGCGACCAAATGGGATTTCATGGTCTAAATAGGCTGTTTCAGGAGTATCTACCCCAACATTAATATTCTCTTTGGCTGGCATTGCGTAGTGATGAATATGGCCATGCAGATTGATGATATTCCCCACAATCCCTAATGAAAACGGATAATGTGTCAAATAATACTGACGATGATCGTATTTCAAATACACACCCACATCATGAAACTGAAACTTGGGTTCGCCATCGGCCAGTGGTTCATTATGAGCAGCTAAATACTTGAATAAGTCTCGATTATCATGATTACCCTTAATTAATACCAAATGACCATTTAGTCGATGTAACACTTCATTTACGGCGATCCAAGAGACACTAGCTGGCCGCGTAAAATACATCGCAATATCGCCAAGATGATAAACCGTATCTCGATCTGTGACCACTGAATTCCAATTTTCGATAATTGTTTCATTCATCTGTTCGACAGTTAAGAACGGCCGTGGCGCAAAATCATTTCGGCCCAATAACTGTTTATGAAAAAAATGCGTATCTGACGTAAAATAACGCACAGCTATGCGCCTCCCATCATTAATGGTGTCAATTGTACCACATCCACCAAAAAAGCTTGCTGTAAAAAACGTCTGCCCCCGATTGGCGGCAGACGTTTACTCGTTCATCTCAAAACTTTTGTCATCCTTGCTTAGAGGAACCGGCTATCGCGGTTTTGCCTGAAAGTCGATGGAAAACATACAAAGCAATCAACCAAATACCAGCGCCCACTAAAGCGACCAACGTCTCAACTTTGAAGAGCATCACGATGGCAACGAAGACGAGAAAACCAATAACTAAGTAATCTGTGAATGGTGCTCCATTTAGGTGAAAGGCCGCGATCGGTTGTTGGCGTTGCTTCAATTCTTTCCGATAGCGCAAGTGTGCGACCATGATCATACCCCAGATAAACAAAAAGCAAGTCGTTGCAATACTTGAAATCAAGGTAAAAACGCCGGCGGGAAATAAGAAATTCAGCACAACAGCGGCCGCAATAACTAGTGTAGAGAAGCGCAGTGCATTGGCCGGAACCTGATGCTGTGATAAGCGACTCATCCGTTTTGAAAAGCGGCTGGTGCCATCAAAGGTTAACGAATAAAGCATTCGTCCAGTCGTGAACAATGAACTATTGCAAGCGGACGCTGCCGCAGTTAAAACCACAAAATTAATAATCCCGGCAGCTGCTTTAATCCCAACATTTTGAAAAACCTGGACAAAGGGACTACTGTCAGGTGATACAGCCGACCAAGGATAGATACTCATAATCACTAATAATGCACCCACGTAAAAAATAATAATTCGCATGGGAATGTCATTAATCGCCTTGGGAATCACTTCGCGCGGATTGGCTGTCTCGGAAGCTGTCAAACCAACCATTTCAATCCCAACGAACGCAAAAACCACCATTTGAAACGACAACATAAAGCCCTTAGCGCCCTTGGCAAAGAAACCGCCGTCACGAACCAAGTTTGCAAATGAGGCGTGTCCAGCCGGCGTCTTAACCGATAAGAACACCATGACCAATCCAATCACAATTAAGGCCACAATGGCGGCAATCTTAATGATTGCGAACCAAAATTCCGTCTCACCAAAGGCCTCGACAGTAATTAAATTTAATCCCAGTAAAACGATTAATATCACAAAACCAGGGACCCACTGGGGCACACTAGGGAACCAGAATTTAAAATATAACCCAGCCGCGGTGATTTCGGCCATGGCAATTGTGATCCATGAGACCCAATAGGTCCAGCCAACCACGAATCCCATACGTTCACCAATATACCGATCAATAAAATCGATGAATGAATGCTGAGAAAGGTCTGACATAAGTAATTCACCCAAGGCTCGCATCAAGAAAAAACACATCAGTCCGGTCAAAATATAAACCAGCAGAATGGCCGGTCCTGCGAGATGAATTGATTCGCCGGCCCCCAAGAAAAGCCCGGTTCCAATAGTCCCCCCAATTGCAATCAACTGTACGTGGCGACTCTTTAATGCTCGTGACAGTTGCTGGGTTGTCTCCTGATTTTCTGCCATTCATGTCCCTACTTTCTTCATTAACTAATGAAATTAATTATAGCGGTATCAGTTTAGATGAACAAACGAAAACATTTCACGACATCGATGAAAATAATTCACTTTTAAATCCAAAAAAAGGCTGATCACTCATGATCAACCTTTGCGTCGCCACTATTTAGACAATCGCTCCACATCGCGCGCAATCATCAATTCTTCATCAGTTGGTACTAATAGGACTTTAGCAGTTGAGTCATCCGTTGAAATCACGGTTTCTTTACCACGAACATTGTTCCGTTCAGCATCAATCTTAATGCCCATAAAGTTAAAGGCGTCGGTGATTGCAGCGCGGATTTCTGGTGCATTTTCACCAATCCCAGCGGTAAAGACTAATGCATCCACCCCGCCCATCTCAGCGATGTACGAGCCCACATACTTAACGATGCGGTTAATGAAGATTTCAATTGCCAATTTTGCTCGGTGGTCATCACTAGTTTCTAGATCCCGCATGTCACCTGAAATGCCAGAAATCCCTAAAAGCCCCGACTTCTTGTTTAACATGTCCACCATTGCTTCTGGATTGGTGACACCCAGTTTTTGTTGCAGGAAGGTGACGAGTGAGACATCGATGTCCCCGGAACGAGTCGCCATCGTAATCCCGGCCAATGGTGTAAAGCCCATTGATGTATCAATTGATTTGCCATTTTCAATGGCCGCAATTGAAGCTCCCGCGCCCAAATGCAACGTAATAATTTTCATTTGATCTAATGGTTGACCCAAAATGTCAGCAGCCCGGTGGGAAACATACCGGTGACTGGTTCCATGGGCACCATAACGACGAGCTCCATACTTTTCGTAGTATTCATAAGGAATCGAATACAGATAGTTTTCCTCTGGCATAGTCGTATGGAAAGAAGTGTCAAAGACTGCAACAGCCGTCGCGTTAGGCAAAACCTCTCGGAATGCGCGAATTCCAGTTGCATTAGCTGGGTTGTGCAACGGCGCATATTCTGCTAAAGAATCGATTTTAGCCAAGACATCGTCGTTGATAACAACAGAATCCTTAAAGAATTCACCCCCAGCAACCACCCGGTGACCAACCCCAGTGATCTCATCAAAACTATCAATAATCTTTAAATCGATGAGTTCCTTCAGCAAAACGCTAATGGCAACCTTGTGATCCTTAAATGGCTGCTCTAGCTTAAAGTGTTCACCGTCTCCATATGAAATGGTGAAGGATCCCTCAGCTAAACCAATTCGATCCACCAACCCTTTAGCGATCACTTTCTCTGAAGGCATATCGAAAAGCTGAAACTTTAAGGTTGAACTTCCTGCGTTAACTGCGATTGTCTTTGCCATAAATACATTCTCCTTTAATTTCAAACATTCATGTTGATTATTGTGAAACGTTGGTGGCGACCCACTCATCAATTTGATTCGTGAAATCTGCCACGGCCTGAGCATCTTTCAATGAAGGAAACTCGCCCAGCAGCACCTGGCCCGCCTGTTTAGCCGAACCACCATGTTTTTGTAATAGCAAAATGGCCTTTTGTGCCTGTTTATTTTGAAAAAGTTCGCTAGGCAAATTTAAAATCCCTTGTAAATGAGCCTGACTTTGGATCCAAGCCACCAAACTGGGCGCTTCATTTGAAGTAAACAGCTGACTGGGCACTAAGAAGATGCCCCATCCACCAGCAACAAGTTGATTAACTGACTGTTCCAACAATAAATGATGGACATATGAGTGACCTTTTTGAGCTGCCGTCTTAAAATGAGTGGCCTGATCGTCCCGTGGATAATAACCGACTGGCAGATCACTGACGACTAAATCCATCTTTGGCATAACCAAAGGATCCAGCGCATCTTGATGGAATAACTGAATATCACGATGCTGTAAAGTAATCATGACATTTGCCATAGCGAGCATCGAGTCGTCATTGTCTACCCCGAAGCCCTGAATTTGAACGTCGTCCACTTGATTCAACTGGTTGATCACGGTTGTTAAAAGATTGCCCGTTCCAACTGCTGGGTCTAATACCGTCATTTGCGTTTGCCGCATTACCTGATTCGCCAGATAGGCCACTAAGAAGCCAATACTGTCAGGGGTCAATTGATGGTTTGCATCAATTGCATCTGTTTCGATATCCTTCAGCAAAGCCAACTGTAAGCCACGGCGCGTTGTTTCGGCGTCTACCAGCAGCGGCTGAATTTCTTGATAAAGCTGTGTTAATTTCATCGCTGCGGTAGCATCAGGTCGCCCTGCTTCCACACGAACTTGGCCCCCATCGATTAAATCGTCACCAACTTCAATCAATGCATCTAAATAACTGGTTGATAACTGTTGTTGAAGCAGTAACGTTGCTTGATCAAGCCGATGAAACAACGATTCCACATCTGTTTGTGCCAGTGCAACCACCTGCTTTCTTTACTGGTCGCTAATTATTCTTATCCTTGTTAAGGATACCGATTATTGACCATTATTTCAAGGCTTGTTTGCGCTGCCAAACTTGGCGTGACGCGGTTTGACCCCCATTTAAAGTGATGTCAATTTGTGAATTAGTTAACGTAGCCTGACCATTTTTAAACTCAAAGATCTTTTGTTCTGGTCGATAGTAATGTATTTCGTTTACCTCGTTTGTGATTGTCTGAATTTGCCAATAATAAATATTACTACGCAACGCTTGGGCAGAAGCCTCATAGGCACGAATGTGTAGTAGGATCAATCCCACCGCTAGTACCATTAAAAAAACTGAAGAGGGCAAAATGAAGCCGGTCCGATATCTATTTTTCATGTGAAACTTCCATCGGTAAAAAAATTATACCGGTCGCTTGCTGCCCTTGCGGATGTTTTGGCCCACCCGCAAACATTACCTGAAGTGATAAACACTGACTACTCTTTTCATAATTGAATTTCACTTTAGAAACTAATTCTGCCAATGGCATATAGCCACCATTCAATGTTGTCAGCAACAATTGACCATGTTTTTCTGCCAATACATATTCATGCCGATGGCCAGAACGATCATTGCCAGCTAGTTCGATGCTGTGTTTATCCCCACTGAGATATTTGAATTGACCGGTTGGACTGGTTAAGTGGATCAACGCATTGTCTAATTGTTCGCGAACTTGTAAGGGCCGTTCAAAATCACGTGTCAACTGTTGGACAGTGAGCGCGATGGTGAAGAAGACCAGAATTCCGACCACCAATGCCCAGAGCGTTTCGATCAAGGTAAAGCCTAGTTGATGCCGTCTCATGACTCAAAATCATCCCCCAACGTTGACTACTTTTTTCGTAAGCCGCTTTAGTTGTCCGCTCCTCACGCTCCAATTCGCGTAATCGTTGACTCATCATATGATTCGTTTCAGCAACGAATAAGCAACACAACGTCGCAATGGTTAGCGCACAGAGTGAATCCATCAACATAAAACCAGTTCTATACGGCTGCCGTTTCTGTAACATGAATAACTCCCCATCCTAATTGTGGTTTTAACGTATACTCAATCCGGCGCGTTGAAACAAAAACTAAGGACGTCGGCGTAACCATTCTTGATCCAGCCAAAATAATTCGCCGGCCTTGAATTAACCGTAATGTTTGCGGAATACCTATCTTGGCAACCGGCGTTTTCGCCCCCTCTCTGTACCAAACGAAACGCCGATCAAAAGAGATGATAACCATAACTTCACGTCGCGTTGCTTGGGATTTGGCACGTTCAACCAGTGCCAGCGTCGCACTAATAAACGTACGCTCCGTTTGAATTTGTCGACTGGCGTGAAACTTCAGCATGCCAAAGCCTACAATTAATAACGTGATGGATAAGACAACGACTGTTTCGATTAAGGTGAAACCAGCGCTATTTTTGTGCCACGACATTATCTTTAATTTCAATTCCCTCAGCCTTTGCCTTATCAATTTGCCTTGCTGTTAAGTATTTGCCGGTTTGCAGTTCATCAAAGGTTACGGTTTGGTCTCCGTGATCATTTTGATAGAGATCAACCTGTGTCTGAACGACTTGAGTTAATGCCTGTCCATGGGTTTTCGTCGCGCTCCGTCGTGAGTCAGTGATATTAGGTAAAATAATTAGAATTAACAACGAAATAATAAACAGCACCACGGCCATTTCAATTAGGGTGAACCCGGAACGAGCCCGGTTAAAATGCGGGTGGCCTGTTGCTTTGAAAAAGAAGCTCATTATGATAGTCCTCCAATTGTTTGATACATCGGCAAAAGCAAACTTAAATACAATCCGACAATGGCTAAGCCAATAACGGCGAACAAAATAGGTTGAATTAATCCAATTAGACTTTCGATTTTTCGAAATAAACGTTGATAGGTTAGCATTGCATCCGCCTGCAAATCCTTAGCCAACTGTGCGCTAGTCAATCCTTTACTGAAGAATATTTTAAAAGCGTCAGGCAAAAAATGATGCTGATCTACAAACTGATTAAGTTCTGCTCCTGCCCGAAGGTGTTTATCTAACTTCGCCGCCAATTGTTGCAGAACCGATTGTTGCTGGTAGGACAGCAACAGCTGCAGAACATCACGCGCTTGTAGCCCACTCCCCATTAACAAGCCTAAATTTAGTGAGAGGTAATAATGCCAATACAGCCGTAAAACAGAACCAATCACTGGTACATGTGTCCCTAATTCCAACCGTCGCAAGCGGGGCTGGTGCAATAGCCAAACACCGGCCAAACTCAGGCCGGTCATGAGAATAACTACTAGCCATAATACAGGCATCAACCACGATGAATGCAACACTAATTGCGGATTCAACGCCTGCAATTCTGGTAACAGTGCTTCCTTAACCGCAATTAGTAAAAAGCCTAAGCCCACCAAAATAAAGAGTGGATAGCGAAGTGCTAACCGAATCTTTTGCTGTTGCTGAGATCGTAAGGCTAGATAATTGCCTAGATTAGTTAACACCTCTGTTAACGCCCCATTTTCCTCCGAAATTTTAATTTGATAATAAACATCCACGTCAACCAAGGGTCTAATTGCCGTTGCAAAACTATCCCCAAGGTTAAGCCGTTTTTGTAGCCACGTTAGTTGCTTGCCTAATTTAGGCAGCATAATCCGAGCAAAATTTAACCCCTCTCGTAATGAGAATCCTACGGCTAACACGTCGGCCATCAAACTAAAGAATTGCGCAGCTTGAGGCGTCCGAAATCGACTGATTTTTTTCTGATCAACCTGCATGGAATGCTTCGGCCACGTTAGGCGCAACTTGACCATTAAAGACTGATTGATTGAGCGCATCATGCCACCTCCCGGTCATTTGTTGATGCCAGCGAATTTTAGCCCGCTGTTCGCCAAATAATTCATCATTACTTAACCAGTCATAAATCACCAGCGGTTGTTGAAGGCCTGGCACTAATCGCTGATAGCAAACCGCTGTTAGCGCCTGTTCTAAATCTTGATTATTCACGCCTAACTGCGCTAAGCGGCTGACAACGCCCAAAACATTTTGTGCGTGAACTGTTGATAGCACAAGGTGGCCGCTGAGTGCGGCCTGCAAAGCAACTTTAGCTGTTTGTTCATCGCGAATTTCACCAATAATTAACACATCTGGTCGATGACGAAGGGCCAATTTCAACAAAGCATTGTAATCCATACCGGCGAGCTCATTAATCTGTAATTGTAAGAAGGATGATTCACGAATTTCCACCGGATCTTCGATGGACAAAATGACTGACTCTTTACTGAACTGACGGGCTAACCGGTAGAGTGATGTTGTTTTACCCGAACCGGTCGGCCCACTGAATACCATCAGTCCACGGCGAGTTGCCAAGTCAGTTAGAAATCGCCATTGATCACTTATTGATTCGTGTTGCTTGAAACTTGCTAATGGATAGATAATCCGAATGACCATTGATTCATGATCTTGAAAGTCGCCGACTGTTGATAATCGTAAATGTAACTCCCGCTGCCCGACCACATAAGTTAGAGCGCCTAACTGTGGCCGTCGGTGATCACTAATCACCATATTTGCTTCATATTTAATGTAGGCAATCAGTTGTTGAGCTCGCTCAGTAGACAAATCAGTTAACTTTACAATTCCTGAAGCTGTGTGAACAATTAATTCATATCCAACCACCTTAGGAAATAAATAGATGTCACTGGCAGCTCTAGCAACTGCCTGCGTGATGACTTGATTCAAACGATCTGCTGGTTGCATCTTCCTCACTCCCTTCAACTACTACATACGCAAATTACTCGTTAATATTTTTTTGAACGTAAAAAAACGCCAACTTTTTCAAGTTGGCGTCCTCATGTAGCGATGATGACGATTATTCAGCTGGTTCAGCAACTTCTGCCGCTTCGTACACATCAGCAACATCATCGTTATCACTAAGTTCATCAATTAAGTTTTCGTACTGCTTAGCCTTATCAGCAGGAACTGCCGTGACATTTTCTGGAATCATCGTGATTTCAGCTGTATCTAAATCAAAGTTCTGCTCTTGTAAAGCATCACGAACTGCTGCCAATTGACTTGGGTCCGTATAGATTTCAAAAGCTTCATCAGTGGTCGTCATATCATCGGCGCCGGCATCTAACGCACTCATTAACATAGTGTCTTCATCAATGTCTAATCCGTCACGCAAAATCACAATGTATCCGCGACGGTTGAACATGTACGCAACAGAACCAGATGCCCCAAGTGCACCACCGTGATGAGTGAATGCCGACCGAATGGCAGAAGCAGTCCGGTTCTTGTTATCAGTCAAGGCTGACACCATGATCGCTGTTCCACCGGGGCCATAGCCCTCATAGGTAATCTCTTCAAACTTCTGTCCACCAGCACCGGTAGCTTTATCCAAAGCACGTTTAACAACATCTTTTGGCATGTTGGCCGCTTTGGCTTTATCCATAACTAACCGTAATTGGGCGTTGCCGTCAGGGTCGGCACCACCAGCTTTTGCGGCTTGGTATAAGTCACGTGAGATTTTTTGGAAAATTTTTCCACGCTTAGCATCCTGGGCGTTTTTACGTCCTTGGATGTTATGCCATTTACTGTGTCCTGACATTTTGGCATGCTCCTTTGATTAATTAGTTTTTTATTGGTCAAAATAACCTTACCAACTATACCACCAGCCGCCCCGCGCTTCAATTGTTTCACTTAGTTTTTGAAACACACTAGAACACGCTTGGTCGATTACTTGGTTCATTTTGAATAGCTCGATTTGGTCTCGGATGACTTAACCTTATGAGATAGCTTAGCATCACTTGATCATCTTCAAGGCAATCACTTATCTATCATGATTTCTAAGCCAGCTTAACTACTCGCATTTTAGACGTGTGGTCTCATTTTGGTCTCTCACTTTTACTAGTTTGAAGTTTCGATCAATCAACTCGCCTACTGTCCCAAAAATGTACCAAGCCTTTTCGGTGTGCTCATTTTGGTCTCTCTTCGCTAAACAAAGTACAAAAATCCCGATAATTCTAGTTTTTAGCCGAAAAACAAAAACTGCCACCAAGTCAATGGTAGCAGCACTTTTCGCGATTTTTAATGGAGTTAATTTACCTCGGAGCCACTCTTGGAATGTCCTGACATATTCAGCAACTCCTTTGAGGTAATTATTATTTTGGTCAAAATAACCTTTACAACTATACCACCAGCAGCCCCGTGCTTCAATTGTTTCACATAGTTTTACGTAACAGTTCGAGCAACTTAACCGATGACTTGATTCAAGTTTAAAAGCTCGATTTGGTCTCGGATAGCTTATTCAAAACCGCTAAACTAAAAAATGCCACCAACTTAATGGTGACAGTCTTCATTCCAGCGCTTAACGAAACATTTGATTACAAAGGTCAAGTCCCCCTTATGAAGCCTTGTGTAAAACACCGTTCATCTTTTGACTCAGCTTTTGCATGTGCTCCTCTTCGTGAGATAGATAATAACCTTGAGTCACCTGTACACTATGATGACCAGCAATGACCGAAACCTCAAAAATAGATAATTCGGTTTCATTGGCCAACATTGTAATGGCGGTGGCTCTTAATTTATGAAATGTAAGAACACGATTTAGTAACCCCTTCTCAATCAATTTCCGATTAATGACTTGCCACCATTCATGCGCTGTCTTTCCGACATAGGGACGGCCGTCATGACACGTAATGAAATCATATTCTTCTCCCTTTATCGTCCACTTAGTATGATCAGCAGTCTTTTGATACTCCTCTAATATTTTTCCAACCTCTGCTAGCAGCGGCACTGATCGCAAATCACCTGCTTTGGTAAATTTATTGATACTAACTCGAGCATCGATGGCGTTGGTCTTCATTTTCGAAATAGTCACTTCCCGTTTTACGGTAAGATAATAATCGTTTTCAGACTTATGAAAGTCATCCCAAGTTAACCCTAATAACTCACCTTGACGTAGCCCGGTCGCCAATGCAATTAAAATTAGTATCCGCTGAGCTGGCTTTACTTCATCCGACAATAGGTAATTGACAATATTTTCGCGCTCCCCCTCAAAAAAGCAGTCCTTTACCTGATCATTTTTCCTCGTTTGGGCTTGCTTTGCGGTTTCTAAGCGCACATGACTACTTGGAATATTTTCAACGAATTCTTGCTCTTCAGCATATCTAAAAATTGAAGATAACGTTTGCCTAACAGCATGACATTGCCAATAAGTTTGCCCTGATTTTTTTAACGTGTTAATCACTTGTTGGCAATCGCCTCGCGAAATCTTGCTGATTTTTTTATTTACAAATCCCTCGAGCGCATCATTTGCCAACAATGTTTTTGCTTTAGAACGGACATGGCTAATGCTATCCTCGCTGCGTGAGACCTCCTCTAGCCAGCTCGTCCACCCTGCCTCGTTTTTAACCACTTCAGCAAATGTTGGGGTTTCATCCATAAAGGGATTCTCTTGTGCCTTAGCCTTTTCTTGCATAGCCCAGTCATTCCACATTTTCTCAGCTGTTCGTTTATCCAACTTATTGTACACAGCCTCTTCAAATTGAGTGGCTTTACCGTTTACATTAAATTTCACACGGAACAACAAGCTTCCGTCTTCCCGCTTCAATACGCCCGAAGTTGTTTTACCAATCCAAACCTTGCCTTTTCCCTTTACTACCTTACCTGTCGCATTTTGCTTTGTCATAATTCCAATCAACCTTTCTAACGTTTGATATGTTTAGCGTACTTAGTTTTAAGTTCTTTGGCCGGTCATTCTTATCTATCAGCGCTTTTAGATAAGCAGACCTCTTATTTCAATAATTTCTCGTCATTTAAAAGCCTTAACCACACTACTTATTCGCCATGATTCTGCCCTTTCCTTAATCGATACATTAAGCCTACACACTTTTCTCTTCGTGCACAGGAAGTTCTTATCCATCAACACATTTTGATGTGTTGTAACTCTTTAAACGGTCAAATCCCAGTCATCTGATCAAATTTGAGCACAAAAAAACCGCTCAAAAAATGAGCGGTCATCGCTTTCTTCTATATTAATAGCGTTTGGTATTACTTAAAACCAACCGTCTCGTCAGCTAGCTTCCGTAATCTGCCGATCTCTTCTGTATACTGCTCGTACCACTTAACCATGCTGCTCGTCATCTTTTGAGGTTTAGCAAGGTTTCTGGCTGCCTTCAAAAAATCCTCTAACTGCCTTACCAATGGCGCCATTGGCCGATCGTCAGCCATAATCAAGCTACGGCCGTCAGCTGCCTTAACCTGCACTAGGCCTGGGATCTTACCATCCTTAACTCGATGAATGATGCCAAGTAATAAGCCGCCTCGCGGATCACCCTCGGCGTTGTACATAACTTTGGCAAAGGTCTTATCCTCGGCCAGCTTCTGCCACAATTCCTGACGTGTTAAACCTTTCCGATTCTTTGGATCGTGTAGAACATTTTGAACCCTCGTCAACATTTCGCTCGTGGTCGACATAACAATCACACTCCTTAATATTTATAGGTGATGTGATTGGAACTCTCAATCAAAAAATAGTCAATAATATTGGCAATTTTACTTCTCGATTTAGCGTTTTCTATTTCCGAAACGTAACCACTACTTTAAATCTGCAATCTGAGGACGCTGAATCTCATCGGCTAAAATGTAATTAACCGCTCTAGTTGTAATTTTCTCGCGTTCAGCAATTTCTTTAGTACTTAAGCCTGCCTCGTACTTCAACCGTTTAAATTTCAACTGGTGTCTTCGTCGCTCGCCGTTCTTAACTTGATCAAGTTTATTTAGCTCATAAGTAGCAACCATCGGCAATTGTGTTGCTAAAACTTGTTTTATATTTTCAAGTTCAGCAAACTGGCCACCACGTGAAGATTTAGTTAATTCATGTCGACTTATAGCATATGCAAGCGCTGGTATCACTCTATCTGGGTTATTCGAATTCAATGCGTCATCTACCTTAAGGTTTAAACTCCTCACAATTAACGCTGGCACTAATAAGTCCGGTGTTTCGTGATCCTCAATCCACGTTTTTTGGATGTAGTCATGCCCTTTTCGAATGCCACGATTTCGCCATAAATTGGGCGTCTGATTTGCAAAAGGTTCTTTATTCAAATCAATTACAGGTACTGGCACCGATGGCGCATCGGTTAAACCATTCGTTAGTTCCTTGTATATTTGAAAGGCTACTGTCACAATTTTATAAAAATTAACAATTTGCGCTCTCAAAGCTGCCTTACTACTTTTGGCTTCCCCCTGTGCTGTTTTCAAGTCGCTTTCGTTCAAAACGCCATACCTAGTTCGGATCGCCGATTCAAGGCTAGGCAAACTATTAAGTAGGCTCGCTAAATAAATAATATAATCAGCAGTTTGACGCACAGTTGCACCATTGCGAGTCCACTTC
Organism: Furfurilactobacillus sp. W61-4; assembly: GCF_057545565.1. NCBI lineage: Bacteria > Bacillati > Bacillota > Bacilli > Lactobacillales > Lactobacillaceae > Furfurilactobacillus > Furfurilactobacillus sp. W61-4. The sequence goes on along the minus strand of NZ_BAAJNZ010000008.1, from coordinate 19,271 downwards.
TGACCTGCTTGATTAAACCACTTAGCATAATCAAATGGGATGAGGAGTTTCGATCGCTGGTCATAGTAATCCCTAACCAAATTAATAATCTCTGCTGAAATATATTTGTGCTCTTCTTCGAATCTTGGCTCCCCATTGGCTTTAGTCCCGCGCATAAACACTAAGGTTTCATCTTCAAGATTGGAAGATTCAAAACGAATATCAATTTCTTTTGGAAAATGGCGATGAATTAACTCAAGATTGAGATCAAGGTTTTCAAAGTTTCTTAGTCTACTTGGCGCCTCTCTTTCTTCTAAAACGCCAGCATCGATATCCATTTTGATGGCTTTAGCAAAAACATAGTCGTTTGGCGTAAAAGTATATCGGTCCAAAATATCCGTCGTTAATCTATGCCATTCAAATTCATCATTTTGCCGTAACGTTTCGGCCAACGGTAACTGTGGATCGTTATTCGTTAAATAAACATAGGCGGCAATAAGCTGCCCCCTCTGAGAATCACTTAGCTTATGATCCAAAAGGTGCGAATAAACCCCATTCAAATATTTAGCTTCTAATGAGGTTTTGGGTTTATCACCACTACGATCAACCACTCGCTTAGTTTGTAACAGTGGCATAAATAATTTATTCAAAAAGCTCAATTGTAGCTTAATGTCATCCAGATTCCGCAACTGGATCAATAAGTCCTCAAACGCCTGCCTAGCCGTTTCATTTGGCAACAACAAATCTTGTTGCATTGCCTTTAAATCCGTCAATCGATTTCGCAAGACTGCTGCCAAATGACGCTTAGATGTCGCTTCGATTTCATCATAAGGCTTTGATTCGAATTTTCTTGCCGCTTGATCTAAATCCAATACCTCTGGCATTTGCAGATATCCTCCCTCGTTCAATCGATTTTGAAACAATCTGCGGCCTATCCTCATTTCACTCATTCTGAAATTTTTTAAATACGTTGGATAGCTTACCTGATCAGCTTCTGATGCAATGTACTCTCGACCCATTCCATACGCAGAAAAAGCAATCGTGTTAGAGCCTGAGAACAAGTCCAGTACAACGTCTGATTTGCGGAGGGAGTATCTAGAAATTAAGGTATCGATCAAATCAAGTGGCTTTTGAGTCACGTGGGTTCTTGGGTACAAATGATTGCCGGATTTAGGTGCGATATCCGTCAGATAACGATTTTCCAGCGTCGTAAACTGCGCACAACGTTGCCGTCCTGTCCCCTTTCCTAAAACTAAAATGAACTCAAAGTGGTTTAGGAAACTTACATTCTGGCGCGGATTCTTCTTCACCCAACATAAATGTGGAAATATTTTATATTGACCTGCATCGTCTAACTCAAGTATTTTACGGGCAATTAATTCTTCAAGGTATTTCACATTTTCGAACGTATTGAAGATCAGTAATACAGCGTTGTCGGCTAAAACGTTGGGTAAAAATATATTCTCCACAAGCTCATTTAAACGTTTATTACGGTCTTTTTTTGCATCCCAATCCTTGGACTTGCCGATAAAATATGGCGGATCGGTTAATAGCAACCCAGCTGGTGCGAAAAAGCCACGATGAAGATCATCATGCGGATCATTCTGTCCCTTTTGGAGCAAATCTTCATAAGGGATATTATAAATTTTATGTATGCGTTGATCAGACATGATCTATCACCATTCCGTTTTGAGGTACTTACATTGTACCTTAATCTGAAATCGCAATATATCAGGTTTATTGATACTCACCTGCCCGAATCAATTTACTGGCAACTATTACCCAAAAATTCTGAAACCTAACATGCTAGCTTTAACCTGTTCGTCCTCAACACCGATATACCGCAGTGTAATTGATTGACTGGAATGGTTCAGAATCTTCATTAACGTCGCGATGTCTTTCGTTTCCTTATAGAAGAAATACCCAAAAGTCTTACGCATTGTATGTGTTGCTATATTTTTTAGCCCCATTTGATCAGCCATTCGAGTTACAAATACATATACCTGGTGAGTTCCAATATGCCGCAAAGAATTGACACTTGATGGAAATAACCACTCGGACCTAACCTTTGGTAGATACGCCAATAGATCTGGCAACACTTCCTTGAGGTCTACAACTCGTTGCTTATGCGTTTTTTGCTCCAAAATTACAAAAGAAGTTTTGCCTTGCACATCGCTCACCCGAATTTTGATTAAATCAGATACTCTTAGCCCTGTCGTTACACCGAGTTTGAACAACAAGGCATTACGCTCACCATTTCGTTCTTTGCGCATCTCCTCAATAAATTGAATTAAAACCTGCTTATCTCTGATAGGCTCAATTTTATGTTTCTTCATTTCTCCTCTCCTGTTAAAAGAGGTAACGTTCGGCAAGTATTGATTACCAAACGTTACCTCTTTATCTATGTATTTTTATAAGACCTTTGAATCAGGCATTTAGATGGTAACTATTTATACAATTTCTTACTCATTTTCCAGAATCAAATCCTTTGGATGTGCTTTTTCAACCAAAATAGTCTTCAACTGGAAGTTTAGAAATGGATGATCATTAACTAATTTTCGAACAAATTCGCCATTCCATTTCTTTTTGAAACGATATGTACTTTTCATATCAGATAGTAAATCTACCTTAGTGTTCCAATACTCTGCCACGTCATCAAATGACCGTAATAAATTTGAATCGTTAGATTGGAGCTTCACTCCCAGCTCCGGCGGACAGTGTAAATCCACATCTAATTCTTCTAATGAATGGCACAACACGTAGAGATTGAACGCTGAAATTCCTTCGTAACATCCATTTTCTAAGTTTTGCAGACTACCGTAAAATGGATCTGATACACTGATCTGCGGATATGTTTCATGGTAGATCGGGAGCTTGCCCAACGTCACCAATGCCTTAACGAAAAAAGTGTGGTCAGGTGATGGAACGTCTTCAATGTTGAAGCGTTAACTTTTCAAATTTCATCTTCTTCCTCGTATGGAATATCAGTGTCGTCAAAGCTGAAGTTTGGGGCTTCGATCGCTTTAGGATTAACTAGGTAGACATCACGCATGGTTTCAATACCACTACGCAACTTATCAAAGGCCTTTTGTGCTGACCACGTTAGAAACTCTGTCTTAGGAACGTAGTTGGCCATACTGCAATATCCTTTAAGATCACTAACTAGACCGTCTAAAGCGTCCATAACACGCTCGTCTCCAGCGCCAAATTGGAGTTGTTCGAGTTCAATTTCCCACCCTTGAAAGTTTTGAATGGCTGTTAATACCAATTTTAGTTCCAATAACGCTAAATTTTGTGCATATTCTGGGCTATCCTCCATTCCACGCTGAATAATTGGATTTCCAAGTTGAATATTATCAACCTGATCAAAGTATGCCGTTACTCCGTCAATCTCTCCTGAAACCTGAATCATATAGTTGCCATCAACATTAAAGTTGTTTACCTGTAGTCGAATTGTCCTTTCGTTCATAGTTTTTCTCCTCAGCTTAAATGATTTTCTTGATCAATTTCTTGAATTTGTTCGGTCAAAACAGATAAAGAACCACCACATTCCGTTTTCAGGGTTCTAAATTTGCTGGGCTGACCCCATAATAATTTAATTTCTTCCACTAGGTCCTTGAGATAACGTTGGTAAGTCTCATCTTTTGGCCAAAGGGCTTGCTGATGATAATTGATTGGCTTACCCTGTCGCACTTTTTCAAATAACGTTCGAGCGTATCCCTCAAATAGTCCGTCCCAACTAAAGACGGGAGAATAAATCTGCAAGTTTAGGCGTTTAGCAAAGGATAAAGCTAATCCGATCACGATCAGATTGTATTGCTTAATTTGCTCATCGGTTGCTTCGTTAGCTATGATGTCACCATTCACTGAGTGATGTATCTCCTTGGCAATAACAACGTTTTGTCGTGCAAATGCTGTTAGTACTAACGTCGGTTCTGTAAAACCCGGTTCGTCAACAGTCTTAACCTTAATCGTATTTTCCATCATAATTTTGTTCCTCCTTTCGTTAACCGATCTAAGTCGGTTAGATTTCTGTCCTAAAGCGTTCAGATGATGATCCGGCAGCCTCAGTCTCGGCAGTTTTGCCTCGGTTTTGACCACCTTTTCGGTTTGTCAAAACCTCAAAGGTAGTCTCCTGTCCATTATGAGATAGGTCTTCTTGGTCGGCTAACTTTGGTAACGTGGTTGCCATAAACCACAACAAATCCCTTTGAGATTGCTTATTCAATTTTGCGAATTGATCCGGCTTTAAATTTGGGGCCAAATCGATCAATATTTTTAGTTGTGCTTGCATCTCGTCTTCACCTCCCGACAAGTAATTATTGATTGGTTTCAATAACAGATAACTTTCGATAAATTTGGGTACCTGATCTGAAAGAATGCCTCAACCAGCGATTCATTCGATAATTAACAGATCTCATAAATACGATGGTTGAGGCATTTTCCCATCTGGCACTGATCAAAGATTACATCCAGACAGTTTGGTCTACTGGCACAGTTTATCTATTAAATTTGAGCACGAAAAAAGACTGACATAAGTCAGTCTTCTGAATAAAGTAGTTTTAATTCTTCAATTGATTCGTTAACGAGTCATTAACAGACCAGCCTCGTCCATTACCCTTTGGTGCGTCGGAGTACACCGTGCCATCACCGGTAACAGCATAAGATTTTCCTGGCCCCTGTAGATCATTACCTGAACTTGGCACATTAAAGTAGGCATAATAAGCGATCTTGATTGGTTGCTTAGTGTTAACGTCCTCAGCTTCTTGGAAGCCATCTTCATCGCCAGTGCCAAACTTGATCAGACTATAATCACTGTCCATATTTATATGCCCGCTGATCCAGTTACCAAAATCTTTGTCAGTCGCAATTTTCTTTGATTCTAAAAATGAACTTGCTGGAGAAGCCGTTTTGTATGCTTTCCCATCGGTCGGATGAATGCTATGTCCTGTGTCCGTCAACTTAACATTAGATCCAGATTTAACACGCTTGAATATTTCGCCATTAAAATTCATACCCCATAGAGTTTCTTGATCCTTAAGCTTTGTAGATATCAGATATTTAAAGTCTCCCCTTTGCGATTTGACTACAATGCTTGGCTTAATACTTAACGAAGCTACCGAAGCAGTGGGCTTTTCTTCATTACGTAGAATATAGTTACTAAAGGTTTTCGCGTTCCAAACTGCACTATCACTTGAGTAACCTAACTCCTTAACGTTTGTAGTTTTGTTCGGATCGTCAGCAGGTTTAGGTGAAGTCTTGCTTGCTTTTGAAGCCCTTTTTGTAGAGGAAACCTTGCTCTTAACTTGTTGAACCTGATCATTTGATTTTCCTTGATCAATTGAGAAAACGTAGAACCCCATAGTAGCTGAAAGCACACCCAGCAAAATCACTAACCAATAAAGTTGTTTCTTCGTCATCTACTTGCTCCTTAATCTATGGTGTCTGGGTCAACAACGTCGCCACCGTGTGTATCACCTGTAGTATTTTGATCGTCGTCGGAATTAGAAGAGTCGTTATTATCGCTACTATTGGAGGAACTGTCATTATCATCAGAAGAACCGGAAGTTGGTTGCATATCTATATACTTAGATGGACTAACACTAATCCTAGTCGCAAGTTGATCGATATTAGCTTTATCAGTACCAGATTGATAATACTTTTGGTATAAGGAAGATAAGGATGTCGAGTACAACGGTGAAAATGTTTGTGGCGTTAAAGAAACCGGTTTTCCAGCATTGGCATAATATGCAACGTTATCACCACTTAACGTATAGCCAACTAACGTTGTGAAGCTAACACTCGTCATTTTTATGGCATTAAAAGTTCCATCGCCTGGGGAGGTTAATACAGAATCCATACCTGTTTCAGGTTCTATGGTGATTGGATCACTTGAGCCTACGCCTGCACCTGGGGCCACAATCGTTTGGTATGTGGTGGCTGCGGCGCCTGTTGCTTCTTTTGAAGCTCCATAAATAATTAACGCCTTAACCTGAGCATCGTTCAAGTCGCTTATTGAACCCTTAATTTCAGTTTTCTTCGTCGTGTTTTGTTTCTCACTTGTCGAAGTCTTCAATTTCTTCACGTTTCTCTTCACATGGCGTGTCGTCTTGCTGGAGTGCGCGTGTGATGTTCCCGAGTTGGTAGTCATCTTCACGATCAAAAAAATACATAGAATTAAAACAACCACAGTAGCTAAGATGAGCCACCAATTCTTTCTTAACCAAACCATTTTCAAAAGTCCTTTCTTTCAGCAAAAAGGCTGCCGCAATATGCAACAGCCTTTCAATTCATATTGCGTTTGTCAGATACTTGCGTGCCTTACGCCAGCCAGCTTTATCCAAGTCGCGTGGCAAAGCAATTTGACGCAATGCTTCCGCATTCAAAGCCTTAACATTTGGCACATCATCAGGCACATTATGCTTTGCTTTTAACGATAAAATGTCGACTTTGCCCTCTTCCACTTGCAATAAGTAATTCTGATCATAACGATCGGTCATTTGGATGAAGTCTTTCTTTGTTAAGGTTTGTGAAACCGCCACTAGGCCACTTAACATGTCGTTGATCACCTTGGAATCGTTCACCAAAATTGCTAATTTTCGCAAACTTAACAAATATTGAAACCGATCTTGTAACCGTTCATTATCGGGAAATAGTGGTGTTTTCTCCTGAGAGTCTAAATCATAGTCCGACTTAGCCATGCTTCCAATCAGAATTGCAAGTTGTTGTTGCTGAGCTAAGTTGTCAAACCAGCCAATAAATTCTGGCGATGTACTCTGAATTACAAAGTCTTCATCGCTCGTTAAATCAACCATGCCATAACCTAACCAAACGTATGGCAGGTCATCACGAGTAATTTCAATTTGAAAATCCGCACTGTCTTCTGTGAACCCATAATTGGATATAAATGAATCTGGGTTAAAGATTGGAGTGGTCTTCGTACTCATTTCGTACTCATGCAACGTGCCCAATAATTCTTCTACTAAGTCTTCAAACATACTGATAGTCATACCTTTCGGATCTTGCCACTTTGGGCAATATGTACCAAGCCCCTCCCGATTAGGGGAAAAGCTCTTTCGTGGTGCTAAAGATGGGTGGAGATATGGAGGAATTCACTTAACAGGGTTGAATGCGGTGGAGATTACTTCAACCATTCAACTTCCATGAACCCTAACATGTTGCCATTCTTATCAGTGATGGCTACTTCACCACCACCATATTCTTGCCCGGCGTAGTAGTCTACAAAGTCTGGATCAGTGTAGTAAGAGTCCTGAGCAGCATCCATACCGTTCCAAATCTTTGGTTGAATTTTCACGGAACCCGGTTGGTAACTCCAGCCCATACCCTTTAAACGTGCTTCTACTTGGGCATCAATGTCGGCTTCGGTTAGGCCATACTCGGAATAGTTCACTGAGCCATCAGGGTTCTTCGTTACGGATGGTTTTACATAACCGAAATCTTGGATGGCATATGTGTATCCGTTGGCTGGGTTCTCTACGATTGCAATGCCGATTTGGTTGGCCGAAGCATCAAGCATGTTGGCCAAATGGCCGGCCGAATTCTTCCAATCGTTGAAGATAATTGAAGCAGTCTCGGCTTCAGTGGCGCCGATCTTATCAATGTTCAAGTTTTCCGCGATGGCCGAACCTTGGTAACCGGCCTCAGTGTACGCCGTGAACCATTGGCTTCCATCTGGCCGTGTGTGGCTCGCTGCGGAGATGTCCTCTTTGCCTTCAGTGAACGTCTCGTTAGCACGAGTCTGCGCAATGGATTGTAAGGTTGCGTTGTCCATAGTCACAGGTGCTAGGCCATTTTGGGCACGGAGATCGTTCACCATCGCCAAGATATCGTTGGCTACAGTAGCCATATCTTGTTGAGCATATACGTGTTTGGCATACTTAACCGTTAGTTCGGAACCACCGGCCGTATAAATACCATTAATTGAGGAATCACCTACCAAGTCATAACCGTTGATTTCGCTTGGAACCGCTAGGCTGAAGTTCTCACCGGTGGTGCCGGTTAGAACCTGATCGTTATCCAACTTGTTGCCATCTGCGTCTACAAAGTGGATCGTTACGGTTGATTGCGCAGGTGCATTCTTGGTGTAAACGAATGTGATCGTTGCGCCGTTATTTTCAACGTTCGCCGTCTTGGTTGTCTGATCTACCGTGTAACCATCGATGTTCTTGGCCGTTGCGCTGGCCATAGTGCCAACCACTTGATCAGAGAGCGTGTCACTTGGCGAAAGTTGGTTGCCTGCGGCGTCTACATAGTTCACGGTCACGTTGGCGTGGGATTCGGCTCGATCGTAGTAGAAATCAATGATGTTGCCGGCGGTCTTTACTGTCCATGTTTTACTCTGATCACGAGGCGTATAACCGTCGATAGTGATCGGACTTACCGTAAGTGTGGAACCAACCTCTTGGTGTGCCATAGTTGTTGGCTGGGTCAATAAGTTACCATCGGCGTCTAGGTACTCTACGATCACATCGTCATATTGTGCAACTGGTGCTTGCTTGGCGTAGTGGAAGATGATGGAGTTGCCCGATGCCGCAACAGTCAGGTACTTTGTCGAACCATAATAATCATAACCATTAATCACTTGAGCAGATGCGCTAACTGTGGAACCGACCAACTGATGTGCAAGAGTCGTACTTGGGGCAATCGTGTTGCCGTCCATGTCCACATAACTTACCGTAACGTCGGCATACTGCTCAGCTGGTGCTTGGCTGGCTGAAGAACCGGCCTCGCTGCTAGTGGAACCTGCGTTCGATGGAGCCTGTGATGCGTCGGATGGGGATTGGCTAGGTGCTTGCGAGGCATCGGATGGGGATTGGCTAGGTACCTGAGAAGCCTCGCTAGGTGCCTGACTTGGCGTCTGTGAAGCGTCACTTGGAGCCTGAGATGGAGCTGTTGAGGCATCACTAGGTGCTTGGCTCGGAGTCTGAGATGCATCGCTAGGTGCTTGGCTCGGTGCCTGAGATGCGTCACTAGGTGCCTGGCTTGGCGTCTGACTAGCATCAGATGGCGCTTGGCTCGGTGCTTGCGAGGCGTCACTTGGTGCTTGGCTTGGTGCCTGAGATGCATCACTTGGCGTTTGGCTCGGTGCTTGTGATGCATCAGATGGTGCTTGTGATGGTGCTTCACTTGTTACAGAGCCAGCATCACTTGGTGCTTGTGATGGGGCCTGACTTGGTGCTTCACTTGTTACAGAGCCAGCATCACTTGGCGCTTGTGATGGGGCCTGACTTGGTGCTTCACTCGTCACAGAGCCAGCATCACTTGGCGCTTGTGATGGGGCCTGACTTGTTACGCTACCGGCACTCTGCGCTTGGGAATGATTGTCAAAAGTTCCTGGGCGGAAATACGCAGCACCCATTTCGCCGGAGTGATTTGCGTCCGTGATGGCTTCTGGCTGGCTATTAGTACCAACACTTGATTGAGTTGGAGCACTTGTTTTATTTGATGTAAGTGCAGATGGTGCTTGCACGTTCGCAGCGGGTACTTGAGTAGGTGTGGTAAATTGACCGATCGTTGAACCATTGGCGTCGGTTACCGTAACCTGCTTGGATCCATCAACATTGGCGTGAACGAATAAGTGATTTCCAGTAAAAATCAAATCTACGTTGGCAATTTTGTTCTGATTAGCCAAGTCAGCAACGCTAACACCTGTAGCTTGGCTGATAGCCCAAAGCGTGTCGCCATTTTGAATAGTATATGGATCGGTGCCTAACTTAGCCAGTGAGGCCTTAACGGTAGCTACGCTATTGGCATGCCATGGCGTTACATCAGCATTCGCCGATGTGGCAACTCCGGTCAAGGCCAGCAAGCTGATACCAGCTGCTAACCATAGTTTGCCTGCTTTATACAGCTTAACGTGGCGCTTTTCTTGTGTATGTAATGTACGATATTGAGCTCTGCTCATCATAAATATCCCTACTTTCCTTACTCTAGAAGACTGTACAAAACGTTCGTTTTTGAAGGCATTAAAAAAGTGCTGACTCCATTGCGATAAACTCAATAAAATCAACACTTGTGATTATGTATTTTTTAGAAAATAGGTACTGGCTTAAACGAACGTTTTTGCTAGCAAAGGCCTATGCCTTTAACAATGCTTATCATACCAGTAGCGTTACGTATCCGCAACATCAATTTTATTCTAATCCCTTGATACGCCTGACTTTCTAGCTAATCTATATACGTAAGATTCGCTTACACGATAGCGTTTGGCAACATCTTTAACAGTCAAATTCTGAGATTGGTATGCTTTTAAAATATTTTGCTGACGATCTTCATTAATAGATTTGGGCCTGCCAAGTTTCTTATTACTAGCCTTAAGTGCATCTTTTGTGCGCTCTGAAATCATATTAGCCTCTAACTCGGCCACGGCAGACAATATCGTGAACATGAACTTACCATTTGTGGTTGATGTATCAATCTGATCATGAATGGATTTGAAATGCGCTCCCATGGCATCAAGTTCGGCAATGATATTGACTAGCTGCTTAACCGATCTGCCTAAACGGTCAAGCTTGTATACTAACAACGTGTCGTCTGGCTCCAATGAGCTTAACGCTTTAGATAATTCTGGGCGATCTTCCTTTCTACCACTAATTTGTTCCTTATAAATTTTATCTGGCTCATATTTCCTAACTTCTGCCAATTGGAACTCTAGCCCTAAATCCTGTCGATTAGTACTAGTCCTTATATATGCCACCGTTTTTGTCATCTTCAATCACTCCTATGCTTGATGTATAAGAGTTTATGTAAGTTTCACGTACAGTTTTATTTCAGTGGTTACTTCTTGATAGTAAATCAACATTCATCCCATTTTAGAAGCAAAATTAAATCAGTCGTCTCAAATACCAATTCTAAGTTAATAAATTGGCTAGAAAACAGTCATAAGGTATTCTTGCCACGATCGTCTCAAAATATGAGATTGTCGTCTCTGTGCCATAGTCCTCTTTGCAAAATCGATAAAATTCACAGCAGTGGTATTCCTTAACCAATCGTCTGTGCGAAGGGATTACATTCAATTGATCGAAACAGTTGTACTCATCGGCTGAAATATGGTCATGAAGTATTGTTGAGCTGATTGTCAGTATATTAACAAAGCCCAGAGTGATTAGCCAAAGAATGGTCAGACAGTATTCTTGAGCCATTCGTCGCAAAGTTCTCTTACACTTTCTTATGCTGATAATTGGTGCCTGATTACAAAACATAGAATTGAAGTATTGTTTCAGCAATCGGCTCACCGACCTATGGTGGATCGTCTCTGATGAGTGCATAAATCTTAGTTTTGAGCTGGAATGCAGTGATGAAGTATTCTTGAACGGATCGTCTCTCAGCACAGGATTGGTCGTCTCTGGCCGGTTGCTAACTTAACCCAATGGCTGGAATTCGCCAGTGAGGTATTATTTGGCAAATCGTCTCAAGTTAAAGATTGCTACTTGGATCGAATGTGTAATTTTAGGCAAAAGAAAAGACCGGCAGAGCCGGTCATCAATACTTACAAAATAATATGAAGAAACCCTTTTAAAAAGATATCCCTTGCTACACCAAGTCAACTGATTTTATCGATTGAATCAGGTTAACCAACTTTTGAACCAGGTTAACTAACTTGCCATTTCGAATCAACTTAACCACCTTTAAGATCGTCATTAGGAGTCTTCATCTCCTGTAATCACACCTTGTGTGGAAACGTGTGCCATTGTGTGCCATCTTGATTGCTGTTTGGCATGATTATTAGACTTCAACCAAAAATCAATGTGTGGCGATTTGTGCGATAAGATTGCTACGCTGTTGATTTGAGGCCTGGCTGTTAGATCAATTTGGCACCAAGGCTCATTCTTTGATTCATAGCTTTTAACTTGATCAGTGGCCATCACTTAACCAGTCACTTCAATTTAAATCTAGCCTAATCAATTTAAAAATTAACTTACTGTGGTCACTTGTATAGCTGGTTTAATCAACTTAACCTTTTTCACAGTTTCTATAATGCCTGCTGCAATAATTAATTACTTGATGAATCATCTTAATGATCATTGATTGCTGTAATAGAAAAAGTTCGTCTGCTTTTTTGCTTCAAACAACTTAAGCATTTTTCAACAAAATCATTGTAACTTCTGTAAAGTGCTTAATCTGATCAAAGTTATCTTTTCGTTCAAATTCTTTCAAAACGCCGACCTAACAAGCAATCCAGCTTATAGTGGTCATCATGATTAACCATAATCAGAATGGTTTAATCTGTTTTAAAAGTTTAATCCTCGTTGGCGATTCGTGCTTAACGTAATCAGATTAACGCAAATTTTGGATCACTAATGCAGACGTTTCAGCAGTTTTGGCGATAGTGATTAAGGCAATTTCGCCGAAGTTTGGGCTCGTTAATCAACGTAATCCACTTACCCATTCTCCACTCTTCAATCAGAGTAAATACATGTCCAAAGTAAAAACCGGCTAGCCGCCGGTCTTCGTGTGATTAATCCTCGTCCAATTTGTACTCATTGGGTATTGGTTTCTTTTGGATCATTGTCTGGGCATAAGGCCAATGCTGACCCGTAAAGCCAGCGAAGTAAATTGTTAATTGAGTCTTCTGCCTGATCTGCTTAATCACTTGTTCTAAGTATGCAAGTTCATACCGATCAACTGTATGAAGTGGCGTGGAGTGCGGTCTCTTATCCTTTGGATGCGCTTCGAAGAAGAAATTATAGGTTTGATCAAAACGATCATTCACACACTCAATTTTGTAAATCGTTTTGGATGCTCGCTTGAAGAGCTTCTCAATACGTTCGATGATAATAGTGGCGTCTGATTTCATGATTAAACCTTAAGATAATCACTTACACCACGGCTTACATATTGTTCATTCGTGGATTTTATCCAGTTTTCAAACTCATTTTGAAACTCAACTAACCTTTTAGGATCGTCTCTAAACACCGGATAAATCGGCAAATCCGCTAAATGAAACCTTGTGCCGTGTGGTATGTTCATCAATTGTACTTGCCATCGATCATCTATAATGCTCATAATATTGCCTCCTTAACAAGGTAGATTATAGAACATACGTTCGCATACAATCAAGATAAAACTTGGACAAAATAAAAACCGGCAAAAGCCGGTCATCGCCTAACGAAAGGTGTACGTAATGCAGAAATTCTGTTTCACTCTGTATGAAAGGCTTCAAAAAGCTCACGAACAAGGCGAGTGTGATTATTGATGTCCATTGCGCAAACAATGTTCTGTTGTTGATCTGAAATATCGAGATCAACGATTTTGATTTTGTACTTATCTTCTAATGTGCCATCATTCATCCCTGAATATAAGAAAGCTAAGCCTTTACCGAGCGATGTCATGGACAGGCCTTCATCAAGATTTTTCACATAATAATTAGCTTTCAAATTAAAACCATTCTGCAATCCTTGGTTAAGCACGTAATCCACAATCACTGGCGAGCGTTGCCGTTCTAAAAGAATGAATGTCTCCTGACTCAGATCTGCGAAAGTGAGTTTATTATAATGGCTAAGCGGATGGTTAACTGGTAATGCAATTTGTAGACGGTTTTTGAGAAAACGTTTCTGTCTGATATCAGCCTGGTGTGCTAAGTAGGAAGCGAGGTTAAAAGTTATGTCATATTGTCCCTCTTTTAAGCCACTCACTAGCTGAGTCGGTTCATCTTGCTTAACCAAGTATTGAACAGTCGGATGCATCGCTTTAAATTCATTTAATATCTGATACATCTTGCCTAGATTGAATCCTGGTAAGTAACCAACTTTGATTACCGCTAGACCAGCTGATTGTTTGTCTTGGTCAAAAAGATGATCTAAGCGATTCACACGATCGAGAACAGAGGTAACCTCCGTCAGAAACCTATCCCCCTCACTAGTCAGCTCAACACCATGTGGTTGTCTTATAAACAGATTCACACCCACTTCATTTTCTAACTCAGTAATTCGTCGGCTAAGAGTAGGCTGCGAGATAAATAATTTATCCGCTGCCTTTGTGAAACTTCGCTCTGTTGCAACCGCCACGAAATAATCTAACGTTGAGAGTTTCACACCATTCCTCCAAATAAAAATGCTTACGCGTTGCTTTATTTGTAAAGCTACCGCAAGCATCTTTAATACGCAAGAAAATTACTTAATTAAACCGTTCAGAATTGGCAATTGAAGGTAAGACGCATATTCACCACCTGTATGGATAATATGAACGCCCTTATTATCTGGTGTTGCGCCCGGCGTACCCGGCATCACTGAACCTGTCTCATTCTTCGAGCTGACAACTAAGCGTAGGCTTTCTCCAGCCTTGAAAGATAACCCAATCGGGCTCAATACGATATCCATTTTAACAATTTCGCCATCCTTAAGTTTTTCAACCCTATCGAAAGTGTAGGCTGGAATCTCATCAGTAGACTCTTTCTCATCCAAGCGTCGCATAGAAGCGCGTAACCGACCCCATGCCCCCTTGTACCGAAGTGCAGATGCCCCTTCCTGAGTAAAATCCTGTAGTGCAGCGCCATGATTAGGCACAATGAATTCGCTCAAAATATTGCCACGGACATCGACTTTTTGTACGTTTACAAAGATATCCATGTCATCATAGCCCTTGGCTTCCATGAAAAGCGTTGCTTTCGGATAGCCCAAGAATTCAGTAGTCCGATCAAATGTCATCTCGAATGATGCCCGCCCTGGATTACTGCCGTCTGTCGCTCCAGCAACATATTGAACAGCTATATCATTTACGTTGGCCTTAGTTTGCAATGCACGGGTCATCCCATTGAAGTAGAACCGTTGTTGCTTACTACCGGCTGCTGGGAAGGTGTCGGCTGGGACGTCAGTCACATTCCCACCTTCCATATCGATCATGGAATACCGTACCCGTGGCGTCTCCTGCCAATCGTTGTGCTTACCAAGTAAGTAATAATCAAAGAATCGTCGCAGCTCCTCTACATTACTTGGCTCGTAATAATAGGGCCATTCTTGGCGATCATGAATCCGAAGCCACTTTTCTTCTGATCCTAGGTGCCGCCATGCACGGAAGGTCCCCATGGTATGCAGAGTATTTGCATAACTGCCAATCACAAAGGCTGGTACCTTAATGCGACTCGTATCAGCTAATTTATCTTGCCACAAGGCAACGTTTTGTAATGGATAGGCATCCATTTCCTTAGTTAGATCTTCCCGCAGAGCATCTTTATTGGCGCTCACATGATTGACGTTCAGCCGTTCAATAAAGTTCTTATCAGGAATACCTCCAATAAAAGCTAAATCTCGGTAGCCATCTGAAAGCCCTTCAGTTGGATTAATAGCTGCCAAGTGAGGTGGCTGCTCCGCCGCAATGAACCATTGCGACCAAGCAAGATAGGAAGTTCCGGTCATACCAACTTTTTCATTTGACCAGTCTTGCTTAGCAATCCATTCGATTAAATCATAACCGTCCTGCGCCTCTTGAGAACCAATCATGGTAGTATTGCCTTCACTATGCGCGATTCCACGCATGTCTGGATTGCAGACAGCATAACCATGTTGCACCCAATAATTTGGATCTGGAGCCTCAAATTTTGTTAACCCTGAATTCCAACCCACACCCATACCCAACATCGTAAATAAATTCCGGTACCGAGGTGCTGTTCCCGCACTTTTGCCGTAAGGGCTCCAAGCAATCAAAGCTGGAACTTTATCAGCATCAACAGGCATATAAAAGTCTGCATAGATGATTACGCCATCGCGCATTTTAACGGGAACATCTTTCAACATCTTGATGTCAATATCAAGAGGCTTATAACCTTCAGCAATAACTTCCCCTTTTTTTAAAATAACAGTTTTAGTTTCAAACGGGCTCAAGGTTCCGTGTTCAACCCCATCATCAATATAATTAAAAGCGGGACTAAATTTCATATCTTCAGTAATTTTGGCTGTCATCACATTACCTCCAAGTTTTTTTGTTTCTTGAATACATCTTGGAGTATATAAAGATTTAGGTGTCCCGTAAAATAGCATTTACGGATATGCCGTTTATAACTCACCCGGTATTCAAAAAATAAATACCTGATTCGTGCTGTATAGAAATCAAAAATCTAGAGTTAAATTTCAGTCGAACAAACTTATAGCTGGGAGTTCGCTATAAGTTAGTATGGATTTCCAACGCCCATAAATGGGGTCCTTGATTCCTCTACCCAATTGCATTATCATATTTCGAATTAAAAGTACGCTTGCTAAACCATATTAGGAGATAAAAAAGATGGATAACACGAGTTTATCGCAACTAGCTGAAAAATGGCGTCAACATAATACACACAATACAACGGAAGTAGGGTCTTAAAAAATTAAAGCAGTGATGACTAGTCATACGGTGAAAGTGAATTCTGTTAAGGCGACTCATGCAACAGCAAGCATTAGTCAACAGGATTTTAGCTATCATTACAGCAATCCATTTTTAAGGTTACTCTTTACTGGATTGACTAATGAAGGACACGTGTATCGCACTAAGATTCGATTTTCGTTACCCCAAAACTGGCTGGTTATGAGTAAGCACAATTTACAGCAAGCGAGCGCCCACTTAAAAAATAATCAAGCATATGTAAAAACACAGGCTGCACAATAGACTCAGGCCAAACTTCAAGAACATCCTGAGATGAATGAGCCAGCAAAGCTGAAAGCACTACAATCACATACCGTACAGCAGGAGATATACGGTATGTTACGCCCCTATGCCAATGACCCCGCAAAGTGAGTTATTAAAATTAAAATCGGTTGTGATGAACCCGTATTTAGCGGGAAGTTAAAATATTAAAAAATCTAATTTTGAGAGCGACACTATAATCCCCCTTGTAGTTGAAATGAAATTTATATTATTTCAATTACAAGGGGATTTTTGTACGCCAATAAGCAAGTACCCTCCTGCTTTTTTGACATATTTCTCAGCCTCTATAAGTTAGTAATGATTTTGTCTGCAGCAAGAGACTCACCTATGGCCATCCGAAAAGTGTTGATGATTATTTTGGATTAAAGAGATTTAGTTTCTTAAATAGTCCATGAGCTGAGACGAATAATTCACAAAACTTCAGTAGAAAGTGGTTACAGAATATCTGAGCATCCAGTATTCATACAATGAGCTAATGGCAAATAATAAATTTTAAATGCTCGTTCGGAACTTAAATGTGAATAGAACGATTTCAGGGCTCTCCAAGCCCACCACTGAAAAACATAAATTATCAGACGATGAATAAATGGCCCTACTCCGTATGAATGCTGTAATTTAGCCATTTCAGTGAATCATGATGCATAACCACATTTTATATTATCAACTTAACAAGGCCCATACACTTCCGTGATCACCTTAATCATCGTCCAATTTACATTCATTGAAGATCTTTCTCCTTTGGATCATCGTTTGTGCATAAGAACCAATGCTGACTCGTAAAGTCAGCATAATAAATTGTTAATTGAGTCCTTCTCCAGATTTGCTCTACCATCTGCCCTAAGGAAGCAAGCTCATAACGTTCGATAAAAGCGGTTATTAACGTCTTCGATTTTATAAATTGTCTTTGGTTATCGCTTAAATAATTCATCAGTACGTTTCGTGATAATCATTAAATCAGATTTCGCGGCTAAACCTTTAAATAATCACTTACTCTATGGCTAACGTAGTGCCCATGCCCATCAATTGACTGGATCCGATCCTCGAGGCTGCGTCGAAACTCAACCAACTTTGGAGATCATTTTTAAAAACTGGATATATTCGTAAATCACTAAATGGAACATCGCTCCAGGGAAAATATTCATTAATTGAATTTGCTAACGTTGAATCTGTAACGCTCATAATCCACACTTGTCTAACAAAATAGATTAAAGAATATACGGTTCCGTAAAAAAATAGGCCCTTATTTTAAACTTACCTTGTTGCCAAGTTTGCTTCTCGTTAGTTCTGCTCAATGTTCAAAATTTATTGTATTGTAGTAGTTCATGCTTGTTTTAACTATATCAATACAGAGTTTTGGCTTTGCTTTAAACAACAGCAACATTAGTTTTAGCTTTCAAGCATTGCTTAACAGAAAATAGTGTACGATCTGTTCAAGTCAGTTGTGCGTAAAAGTT
Organism: Furfurilactobacillus sp. W61-4; assembly: GCF_057545565.1. Taxonomy (NCBI): domain Bacteria; kingdom Bacillati; phylum Bacillota; class Bacilli; order Lactobacillales; family Lactobacillaceae; genus Furfurilactobacillus; species Furfurilactobacillus sp. W61-4. The sequence goes on along the minus strand of NZ_BAAJNZ010000008.1, from coordinate 1,200 downwards.
ATCTCTTCGTTCAACTTTTTAAAAATGCTGGCGGGGTCAGGCATTCTGCCGACTCAATACGGACGTTAATCCCCGCTTCCAATTGGCTGGTAGTTAATCAACAGTCCATTCTGAATCCTGGCCATATATCACATGAATTTTAGGTCAACAATATAGACGCTTTTCAGAATTTAGCCGCAAAATTTCAGTTCACGAATACAGACGTTTTTACGAATTTTTGTTCTAATTAGGCTTCTCAAAAATTGAAAAATAACTTCTTTTCGATTAATCAACACACCAAATAAGCCTCCTAATTTCCGATCTATTCCTCCCTCTACTGCCTCTACTCACACCTATTTCGAGTTCCTTGGGGATCGTGAGTCCGTGTGTCCGATTTGATTCGAGGATTGGTATAAATACATATTACTCATATATGTGCCCTGTGTGAGGCTGTGAAAACCCGATTCTGCGATGCCACCTCAGTCCAACAGCCACAGTCACTTGGCTTAAAAGCTTACCTACTTTTTTCTTCTTAAAACTTACAAAGTACCTATACCACCGGTTAATCAATGCCCTAAACATGACTTACTTCGTCATAGAATATCCAACTATCTTTCAGAGCGTTCATAACTGGCGAGCTCAGGCGGTTGGTCTCGTTTTGGTCTCTGCTTTGCCTCAGAACGTTGTTTCACACAATCAACTCTCTTACCGTCCCAAAAACCTTGCCCCACAAAACTGTGTGCTCATTTTGTGCTCTGTCTGGTCAAAAAGTGAGAAAAGTCCTTACATTTCACTTTTTTGGGTAAAAATAAAAAGCTGCCACCAAGCCAATGGTAGCAGCACTTTTCACGATTTTTAATGGAGTTAATTTACCTCGGAGCCACTTTTACTGTGTCCTGACATATTTAGGCAACTCCTTTTAAAATAATTATTATTTTGGTCAAAATAACCTTACCAACTATACCACCAGCAGCGCGTGGCTTCAATTGTTTCACATAGTTTTTGGAACTCACTAGAACTCGCTTGGTCGATTACTTGGTTCATCTTGAATAGCTCGATTTGGTCTCGGATGACTTAACCTTATGAGATAGTTTAGCATCACTCGATCGTCTTCAAGGCAATCACTTATCTGTAAAGATTTCTTTGGATTGAAGTCAATATTTGAGACAGATTTTAAGAGACATTCAGAACCGCGTTTACCTTCCACAGCTCAAATAAATC
>NZ_BAAJNZ010000007.1:0-149616 GCF_057545565.1 Furfurilactobacillus sp. W61-4 | reverse complement strand
CGCTCCCTGCGAGGGTAGGCCGTCGCCATGCATATGAATCGTCAATCTGCGGATTGACGATTTTTTTGTACCGTTATTCAGGTTTGCGCCTAGCCTTACCTTTACCCTAAACAGCTTATTTAAGTTAAGAACCCGCAGGCGGGACAGTGTGTAGACCCTGGTTCTAGAATTATTCATTTAGGATGAATTTACTTGTAAGGGACATTACATAAACTTCCTTGCTTTATTATTTGGTCGGAATGGAGAGTACGAACAGTTGTTGGTGGTTTGATAGCACCCGGATTTTTCACCACCTTGAGGCTCTTGTGGACAGATGTCATCACGTCGCTTAAAAAGAGCACGCACACACACCTGATCACGGACCTTAGCCGTCTTCAAACCCGCGATGGACCCACGTTTTGATTTAGAAAGGTACTTGAAGCAAACGGGCAAGTTCGCTATACTAGCAGTTGTGCCAATTAGTCTTGCCGGATTAGCTCAGTTGGTAGAGCATCGGTATCGTAAACCGAGGGTCAGGTGTTCGAGTCACCTATCCGGCATCGAAGTTAGCCTCATTACAACCACATTTAGATATGGTTTTATTAGCAAAATAGTCTCAGGAATCAGCATTTGATTTCTGAGACTATTTTTAGATGGCGGTAATTTGCGGTAATTTTATGAATTGTGAAAGCGTATTCTAAGACATCTGAACAGGCGCCACTTATAATGAAATTATAGATGTTTTAGATAGTTGAACGAGTCATATCAATAAAATTTAGTGGAGGAACTAACTATGACTGAAGTTGTTGTTTTAGGTGCCGGTTATGCTGGTCTTCGTGCGATACGCGAGCTGCACGGGACGCCTAATGTACATTTAACATTGATTAATCGCGATCCATATCATTATGAAGCGACCGCATTGCATACCGTGGCGATTGGGACTAATGAGCCAGACCACATTACCTTTGATATCAAACAAGCGTTACCTGAAGATGTCACATTCACGGTAGCCACCGTAACTAATATTGATGTGGAAGCCAAAACAATTACATTAGCAGATCAAAGTCAGCCGCTTACTTATGACTATTTAATCACCGCACTTGGCTTCGAGTCGGAGGACTTTGGCATTAAAGGGGCTGCTGACTATGCATTGCCCCTAGAGAATATTAAGACAGCAGAAGCCATTCGTCGACACTTAGAAGATCGCTTGGCTGGCTACCAGGAGACGCAAGACGAGAATGACCTGCATATTATCGTTTGTGGCGCCGGGTTTACTAGCGTTGAATTATTGGGCGAATTAGTTCATAGAATGCCTTCATTGATCGAAGAATACCATTTACCAGCCGAACTGATCCAAATCACCTGTTTAGAAGCGGCCCCAAAGGTATTACCAATGTTTGATCAAAAGTTAGTGGATTACGCAGTTCAGTACTTAGCTGACCATGGCGCGGTTATTCACACGTCCACGCCGATTGATGAAGTGACGCCAACTGGCGTAAAGAGTGGTGATACAACATTTAATGCCAACACAATTATATGGACGACGGGTGTGCGTGGGAGCCATGTAATTGCAGATTCAGGCTTTCAGCAAAAACGCAATCGCGTGGCGGTTGATCCAACGCTGACGTTAAAAGACCATCCTGAGGTCTTTATTATCGGTGATGTGAGTGCTGTGCCTGACCCAGCAAGCGGGCGGTTTTACCCAACGACTGGGCAAATTTCTATCGCGCAGGCGACTCATGTAGCAAAAAATTTGCGTGCTCAGCTGGCGGGTAACACGATGACCCCATTTACTTATAAATCACTCGGAACAGTGTGCTCACTAGGACCAAGGGTCGGTATCGCTGAATTGGGTGATCGCGGTAGTGTAAAACTGCGTGGTCGCAAAGTGTCACTCTTGAAGAAGATGGTCAACGATCGCACCATCATGGAAGAATCGGGCGTTGGCAATATGCTCCGCCATTTGAGTTAATCCGAGTTGATAAACACGTCCTGGTTTTCGAATATCGGAACCAGGGCGTTTTTATGTGTCTACAAAACGAGATCTTTCGCTGTGACTTTGTATAAATCTGGGTGAGATAAATTTATATGCGGATGGTTTTTAAAATATTGTTCAATTAATTTAGGCATGCTAATCGGAAGCTCTTTGATAATCTTATTGGCTGAAAACATCGAAAAGCCATCACCGCCCAGTGCTCGGTAGTGATTTAACACGATGTGCAGGCGATCATCAGGATTGACTGGTTGATGATGATAGTGGAGGGCGACTACCCGTTTGCCAATTGGTTTAGTGACATCAAAGATATAATCAATCCCTGCAAACAGATCGTATTGATTAGGCCGACTCGCGGCAACCGGATGTAATTGACCATTGTGCCACTGCCAATAGCTGGCGCATCTTTCTAAAGCGGCATATAAATCAGCACCAGTGATTTCGAGTACCGCCAGTGAATTTGAAAACGGATAGTTAGTTAAGACTTGGCGCATCGTCACGTGTTCCGCAAACCCTTGGCTAGTCGGTGATAAAATGGCGGCACCTGAGATGTCCACTGCTGCGGCGTCTGATTGAACTTGATTAAAAAAATCAATCAATGGATGACCATGAACTTGGGCATCTGTAAGGTCGGTTAGTTTAGCGCCACCTGGCAAATAGCCAAGTTCTTGATTTAACCACGAACGGGTTTCTAATTCAGCCGTTTGAATCGATGGCGGAACTGGATTTAAGGATGGGAGCCGCGTATCCGTGTGAATTAGACTGGCTTTTGCTTGTGTGACAAGATGTTGATCAATGGTTAAATCAAGTCGACCAATACTGGTGCCGTGGCAGCCAACTTGGGTAACTGGAATATTGTTCACTAGGCTGGCGAGTGGTTGATGGTGACTGGTGATCATCGCATTGACGCCAGGCAGCGTCGTTAGGGCGGTGGCTTCATCTGGTTCAGATGACCAAGGATCGTCATTAAAACCGCCATGGTAAGCGATGATAACCGCATCCGCTTGCTTTTGTAACTGAGGTAAATAATTTTTGGCGGTCTGTACTGCTGAAACGAAGGATAGTCCCGTTAGATGCCGGCGTGGTTCCCATTTGGTCACGGCGGTAGTGGTCAATCCAAGGATCGCGACGGTAACGTTATGTTTTCTAAAGATGTGATAAGGCGTGCCAAAATACGGGTCGCCATCCTGATCTAAAATATTGGCACAAAGAACGGGAAATTGGCGTTTGGACATGACTAATTCGAGATAGTCCCGACCATAGTTAAATTCGTGGTTGCCTAGTATGGTGGCATTGTATTTCATGCGGTTCATAATCCGACTCAAATCAGGTGCAACAAATGGATCGAAGCGATGTAAATATTCGGTTAGCGGCGATCCCTGAATAAAGTCACCGTTATCAACAGTTAGAACCATGTCATCATAACCAGCCGTTGCTTTGATTTCTTCAAGATAGGCGGCCACCCGCGTTAGTCCACCGGGGCCAACTTGATTTGGTTCATGATAGTTAATTGGTGCAATATAACCATGAATATCACCGGTTGATAAAATTGTTAAGTTCATAAGCACCTCATGGGCAAGGATTCAAATTGGCATTCTTCAATATGTAAACGGTGCCCTGACACAAACACCATTTTGTCGGAAAATAAAACTAGCAAACGTCATTGAAAGACCGGCTAATTGTAGTCGCGATTCTGGAACGGTCGCATGACCGATTCAGATTGAGCACAAAAGTTGAGCCAAGCTAGCCTTCTTTTGGTTGTGATCGTCTGGACTAACTTTTTTACTAAGGTACCTCCTTTCCAATCCGCAGTTCACGAGGGCATCCCCCCTTTCAATGAATGATCTAGATGACGAGGGTCTTTTGCAGTTGTTAGTATACACGACCAAACATATAGTTCAAGGCGTTAAGCGTTCGTGGTTAGGCCGTATTGAAGTCGATATTAAAGAAATTGTTTTCATATTCATAGCTGATGTGAATATTTCTGATTTTATTTTCAACATCGGCTTGTTATAACAACATTTGTGACATGTTTTTGTTTAAAACAACCGGCAAACTAATCTTTTAAACACCGCCAGTTAATGGTTGAGTTATTACAAATTTGATACGTAAATGTGTAAATTAAATTTTCCAGACAAGTCATGAATCGGCTTGCAAGTCGGTTACGCTTAAAATTATAATTGAGCTATGTAAAGAACGATATTATACGAAAGTTGCTGGGGTCTGGGAGGTTATTTATGAAGAAATTCATCATGCTTGGAGTGAGCGCATTAATGGTGATAGGGTTGGCCGGTTGTGCGTCTAATTCTGGGCAATCAAATGCGTCGACTTCAAGTCAGTCGCAAACGAGTCGATCAGCTAAAAAGGTGAAAGCTACGTCGAGTTCCAGTTCACAATCAGCTAGTTCGGCCAGCGTGTCGACGAGTAGTGCGTTGGCGAGTTCGACGACTAATTCCTCCTCAAGTGCAACCGTGAGTGACAAAACGCCATCTGCAGCTGCCTCAACTGCCACAGTGGCAATTAGTGACCAGACGATGGCACTAAATGCATTAATTGCCCAATATGGCACGAACCAAGGGGATACCGTTTATCAATTTTTAGGTGCATCAACTATTGATGGTCAAACGGCGTATAATTTTGATGGCTTTTCTCAGGCTGCGATGCAACAAGGCCAACGCGGGCAAACCGGTGCCTTTTTTGTATTCGCTGACGGTCATATTGTGAATACGTTTGAAAATCCGAATGCGATCCAATAAATGAATTTGCTAGCCAAAAACGGAGCTGTGACATAACTCCGTTTTGCCAACGAGTACCAACGAAAATAGCGCTGTTTCCCGAACTGTGGGAAGCAGCGCTATTTATGTTGGACGGAATTGGCAGGAGTTTGGCGCGCGTTATCAAGGCAACGTTCGCCTTACATATACTTATGTCCCAAGCCTGTTTTCCTTAACGTTCACTGATTAAAGTCGTCGTGATCACGAATGAGTAGCGCGGCTGCAATTGCACCGCCAATGGTAAAGACCATCGATAAGAGAAGCACGTGTTGCATCCCGAGGTCGAAGGCGTTAATGACCGCCCCATGGACTTCTTTAAAGGCAGGTAATTGCCGTAGCTTAGCAGCTCGATTGCTGGCGAGAACTGCCGGACCAGAAAATGGACCAGCTGCCAGCAAACCATGTTGAATGCCGGTTAGCGCAGCTGGTGGCAGTTTAACATGGGGTAATGCCGTGGTTAGGGACTGATGATAAGCATTGGTCAGTTGAATACCTAGCGTCACCACCCCAAAGCTAATCCCGAACTGGCGAAAGACATTGGCAATGCCGCTGGCCATTCCGACGTGTTCCGGCTTGACACCACCAATGGCAGCTGATGATAGCGGTGGGTTGACGGTGGCATTGCCTAAACCAAGAAAGACGAAACCAAGTGCAAAGTCGACATAGGTGACAGCTGGATTAATGGAGCGGTAAATTAGCCACAGTCCGAGGCTGATTGAGACCAAGCCACTGAAAGCCAGCCAACGATTGGAAAAACGGTTGGTCAGCATGCCGACAATTGGGCCTAGAAAAAGGCTAAAGACGCTGATCGTTAGCTGCCGAATACCGGTTTGCATCGCTGAATAACCAATATAATTTTGCATCAAGACCGTTAAATAAGCGTAGAAGGCGTACAAGCCGGCACCTAAGCCAAAGGAAGCTAAGGCGGAACCCACAAATGAAGGGGACGCAAACATATGCATGTCAATCATCGGATCGCTGAGATGCCGTTCAATCAGCACGAAAGCAATTAATAAAATGAATCCACCAGCCAATAAGCCGACGATGTGTAGGTTGCTCCAGGCCCAGTTAGGATGATTTTCCTTTTGCAATAGGCCTACGATAATGGCAAAAATAGCTAATGTACTTAAAGCTAGCCCAATTAAATCAACGTGCCCGTGACGATTGCCATAAGAGTCGTTAATGAACCATCGGCCCAAAACTAAGGCGATGATGCCAATGGGGACGTTAATGAGAAAAATGGCTCGCCAAGAAAATAACTGAACTAATACACCACCCACTAGTGGACCAATCGCTGTTGCAAGGCCAATCACGGAACTCCAAATGCCTAACGCAATTCCACGTTCTTGACCTGTAAAAGTTGCCGCCACGATGGCCATTGAAAGACTCATCATTGCCGCACCACCGACACCTTGTAGACCACGGGCCAAGTTGAGTTGCAGGCCACTTTGCGATAAAGCTGATGCTAACGAACCCAAAGTAAAGATGACCATCCCTAATTGGAAGAAACGTTTGCGACCGAACAAATCGCCAAGTTTTGCAAAAACGAGTAAGAATACCGCGTACATCATCGTGTAAGCGTTGATAATCCATTGAAGGTTGTCGAATGATTCATTAAAATCTTTTTGTACGGTCGGCAATGCGACGTTAACAACCGTAACGTCTAGCAAGGCCATAAAAATACCTAGACAAATGGCGGCTAGTGCGAGCCAATGTTTAACCGCTGCACTAAAGTGAGCTTGTGTCTTCATTAATAGTTCGTCCTTTTATTTTGATGGTGGGTAGTGATTATTGACGTGCCAAAAATGGATATCGGTCCCGTCTGGTATCGGTTAAGGTGATGTTAGGCGGAGTTGCTAGGTCATCACGCTTCGTTTCTTGAAAGCCAAGTCGTTCATAGAACGCGCGAGCAGAGAAATTAGCTGTGACAACCTTCAATTGCATTAAGCCAGTTGCGGATTGACGCATCGTTTCAATCAACCGATAGCCGACATGTTGATGGCGATAGGCAGGATCAACAAATAATAAATGAATAAAGTTAGCTAAGCGGTAGAATGATAGGAAGCCGACGATTTTTTGATCAATGACGGCCACCAGAATGTATTCGTGCCGACTATCTCGTTCGAAGTCGGTTAATTGAGGTTGACTGACCCATGGAAAGTCACGATAACGATCGATAAAATAAATGCGCTCTAAAGCTGGGTAGTCAGTCTTTTTTGCCGTACGCACGATTATTTCGGACATGTGCAGTTCCTTTTCCTTCAGTAGTGAGTAAGCTAAAATAACCTCAGAGGATAACCATAATGAATTTACGACCACTATACAACATTTTAGAAAAAAATATGGGTCCACAAAATTGGATGACAATTGGTGCATTGTGGGCCCAATCACCTTTGCAAGTGATGTGGACGGCAATTTTGATTCAAAATGCTAGTTCAACAAATGCAGATGCAGCCGCTCGGGATTTACTAGCAGCGACCAATAATGATCCCGCCCAGATCCGCGCCTATTCGGTGGCAGACTTAGCAGAGGTGATTAAGCGGGCCGGATTATATCGGACTAAGGCGAGTTATCTGATCGAGGCCGCCAAGTGGGTCGGTCAACATCACGATGATTTAGCCGAAATTGAACAAATGGATCGTGCAACTTTGCAAGCCGAATTGTTGGCGGTTAAAGGAATCGGCAATGAGACGGCAGATGATATCATGTTATATGGCTTTCATAAGCCCCTTTTTATTGCCGATACTTACGCTCGCCGCCAGTTTGGGTGGATGGGAGTTGAAGTACCGGCAACCTACCGTGCTTTCCAAGCGTTAGTTGAAACGAATGCGAGTTTGAACTGGGATGAATTTCAAGAGTTACATGCCCTCATCGATGGCTTCGGTAAACGGGTCAAAAACCAACAGCAATGGTCGACTAGCTTTATGGCCGATTTTACATTGTCGTTGACTGATGGAAGCGAGGAATAATGGATGACCAAAATGCTAACAAATGTCGCAGTGACACGCGCTCAGGCCAACCCGGTTAACCTAACTGCCGACCAATGGTTCAATCAACATTTGTTAATCGTCGGTCAAACGGGCAGTGGTAAATCGACGACTACGGTAACGTTGATTGATGCACTAATGGCAAATGATCAAACCGCCATCGTGATTGATCCCACCGGCGAATATGCTCATTTACCGCACGCCGTCGTGGGGAAACTGGGGACCAATGCCTTTCTCGATTATCGGATGCTCACTGCGACGCAACTAGCTTCGTTGGCTGGGATTAAGGACGCCGCAGTGATTACCTTGATCGATCAAGCCATAACGAGCTTACGAATTGCTAATAATGTGTTGCATCAGGCAACCCCGTACCGAAAATTAGCCCGTTCCTGGTCAACTTATGAGCAACAGGTCGCACAACTGCATGATTTTCCCCGACCGTATCACATTGAACTGTTACCAGCTCAATTATTAGAAGAATGTGTGATGCCAACAATTGGTGAACAGGCTGATTTCACTCTGATCGGTCAACAATACGATGACAAACGACAACGTAAACTTGGGCCAGCATTAATCGCCATCAGAAAATTATTAGCAACCCGCACCTTCCAACAGGTTTTTCGCTTGCCGATGAATGCTGAAGCAATGCGGCAGCGGTCTGCTCATACGCAACTTGACGTGGTGTACTTAATGCGTTTGTTTGCTTCTGTTAAAGCAGCTGATCGTTGTTTGGTTGTGGATGCGTCAGCGCTAAGTCAAGATTTAGCCGCCGGTGCATTAGTCGTTTCAATTTTGGCCGCCCAGCTATTAGCCATTAAAGAGCAACCAGCTGCGCGACGACCGGTTGTGCTGGTGGTTGATGAGGCGCATCGTTACTTAACCGCTGCTGCAACTAAAACCGGTGCGTTTAGTGAAGATGGTCTTTCACGAATTGCGCGAGAAGGTCGCAAAGTGGGGTTGTACCTGCTGTTGACGACGCAAAGTCCCCTTGATTTGCCGGCTCAATTACTGGGAGAATTCGGTAATTTAGTCGTTCACCGGTTAACGGTTATGTCAGAATTGCAAAAATTAGCGATGGTCCCTGCGTCGCTGATTTCGGCAATTGCCCATCAAGGAACCGGTGAGGCGATGTTGGTCGGGAACACTTTTGCCGAGCCAGTAGCTGTCCGTTTCAAAAAAACAATGATTCATCATGAAACCGCCAGTCCGCGGTTTGACTGAAGCACCGGCGCAGCAGTAACTATAGGTGTTGGCAAAGCGGCGGAAGGTTGAGCTATGAACAACAAAGCATCCCTGATCGCTGCATAACAAACATTGCTGCGATCAGGGATGCTTTGTTTGTTGAAATTATTCAAAAACAAATTGATTGTGATAAAGCGCTGCGTAAAAACCATGTTCGTCTAATAAGGCTTGGTGCGTGCCTTGCTCAATGACCTGCCCATTCTTTAAGACCACGATTTTATCAGCGTTTAAAATCGTTTTGAGGCGGTGAGCGATGACAAAGCTCGTGCGGCCTTGAACGACGGCGTCCATGGCTTGTTGGATTTGCGCCTCGGTGACGGTATCTACGTTGGAAGTCGCTTCATCTAAAATGAGTAACGATGGATTGGTTAAGATGGTGCGGGCAATACTAATGAGTTGTTTTTGACCAGTTGAGAAGACGGAATTCTCATCCGTCACTTGGGTGTCATAACCGTCATCTAGTGACATGATGAAGTCATGGATGTGGGCTTGTTTTGCCGCGGCTACCATCGCTTCATCACTGGCGTTGGGTTGGCCATATTTGATATTAAAGGCAATCGTACCAGAAAATAAGACACTGTCTTGTAAGACGATCCCAACATGATCGCGCAAGTTTTTGAGATCTAGTTGGCGTACGTCGGTGTTATTAATCGTCACTGACCCAGCATCGACATCGTAAAAACGATTGAGCAGATTCATGATGGTGGTCTTCCCAGAACCGGTTGGGCCGACCAAAGCAACCATATGGCCTGGTTCGACGTCAATGGAGACATCGTGGAGAATCTCACGGTCGGGATCATAACCAAACCGCACGTGACGTAAGGCAGCGCTGGTTTTGCCAGGTGTGAGTTGCACACCGTTAGCAGGAGTGACTTCATCTGGCTCGTCAAACATCTGATTAAGTCGTCTGGCCCCAGTCACAGCTAACTGAAACATACTGTAGAGCGTGGAAATTTGCGTGATCGGTTGGTAAAACTGCTGGGAATATTGAACAAAGACAACGACTAAGCCTAAAGCTGCCGCGCGACTCATGCCTGAATTTAACGCCAGCCAACTCCCGAAGAAAATCACGATCGCCGTATTGACCAAGGATAATCCCTGCATGACCGGAAATAACATACCGGAATAGGTTTGTGCGCGGGTGGTCGCTTTACGAACGGCTTGATTGTGGGGTAAAAACCCCGCGATGGATTCTGCCTGTAAGCCATTGGTAATATTGATCTTTTGACCACTTATTTGTTCGTTGATATAGCCGTTTAGTGAACCGACTTCATCTTGCTGTAAATCCGTATATTTACGCGTCCGATTGATTAAGAAGATTGCTAAGGCAATTGCAATCGGGGCGGTACTTAAGGTGACCCAGGCCATTCTGACGTTTTGTTGAAACATCACGATGAGAATGCCAATCATCATTGCAATGTTGATCATGATTTCACCGAGGGCCTGGTTTAAGGCGTTAGAGATGTTGTCTAAGTCACTGGTAAACCGACTCAAAACATCGCCGTCTTGGTGGGAGTCGAAGAAGCGAATCGTCATTCGCTGAAGTTTACCAAATAAGCCCCGCCGCATCCGATTTGTCGCGTAGCCAGTGACGTACGTGATGCCGATGTTCATGATGAGTGTCCCGAGGATGCTGAGTAAGTAAAAGAGCCCCAGTAACCAGATGAAGTGGACAAAGTTGGCCTTGTTATTGACCCCGTGGGCTAAAGCGAAGACGTATTTTGCTAGAGCAGTGACGGCTTTCCCCATGTAGATTGGTGCGATCACCGAAAAGTAAGTCGAGATGATAATCGCAATTATGATGATGGTAAAGCTGATTTTGTAGCGCTTTAGATAATGATAGAAAAAACGCATCGAACGACCGACTTCAGACATTAGGCATCCCCCTTTCCCTTTTGCGTAGCGTAAATTTCCTGATAGATCGGGTTGGTAGCCACTAGCTGTTGATGAGTTCCTTCACCGACTAAATGACCGTGATCCAACACGAGGATACGATTAGCGTGAACGACTGACGAGATTTTTTCGGCAATCACAAAGGTGGTCGTGCCTTTTAGTTCATGGTTCAGCGCTTCTTGAACTAATTTTTCTGATTCAGCATCTAGTGCGGAGGTGGAATCATCTAAAATGAGCACTTTAGGCTGGCCGATGACGCCACGGGTAATCGATAAACGTTGTTTTTGTCCACCGGAGAAATTGCTGGACCGTTCTTCAATGGTGGCTTCGTAGCGATTTGGCAGACGATCGATAAATTCAGCGGCTTGGGCAATCTGACTAGCACGATCCATGTCTGCTTCGGTGGCGGACTTTAAACCTTGGCGAAGGTTTTGGGCGACGGTTCCAGAAAATAAAATGGCGCGTTGTAAGACAAAGGCAACAGCCTGACGCAATGACCGTTCGTTAACCTCCTTGAGGTTGACGCCACCAACACTGACGGTACCGGTCTGGGGGTCGTACAAACGCGGAATCAATTGCGCTAAAGTTGACTTCCCGGAACCGGTTGCGCCGACAATGCCGATCATTTCGCCAGGTTGGACATTAAAGGAGATGTCATTTAATGTCGGTTGATCATCGCCATCATAGGTGAAGGAGACGTGATTAAACGTGACCGATCCCGTTAAGGCCACCGCCGGCGCATTTTCTGGATACACAATATCTGGTTTAGTTGACATAATTTCACCTAACCGTTGCAGCGAAACCATGGCCCGGGCGGAAAAGGTCAGCATCATGCCGCCGTTAATAATGGCAAACATAATTTGCATCAGATAATTAATGAAGGAGGCAATGGCCGCGACGGCGCCAGGGTGTGTTTGCGCAATATCACCAGTGAAGTAAATCGCGGCAACGACCGCCATGTTGCCGATCAGCATGAAGGCTGGGATGATCAGTGAGAAGATCATGCCAACCGCGATATTTTGATCATTTAAATCATCGGAGACTTTATCAAAGCGTGTTTGTTCGTTGGCTTCTTGATTAAAAGATTTCACCACCCGAACGCCCATGAGGTTCTCTTTGGCCAATTGATTGACTTTATCAATTAACGTTTGCATTAAGCCGAAGCGTTTACCCATTCGGCCGAAGGTACTAAACACCACCACCAGCACTAAGACAACCTGCACGACGATCAGCCACCATAATTGTGGAAGTGTCGTTAAGGCAAGGATCAGGGCACCAAAGAACATGATTGGCACGCGAATCAATGCCTGTAAAACGGTCATCACGAGTGTTTGAATTTGGTTGATATCATTTGTTAATCGGACGACTAAATTCCCAGCGGAAAAACGTTCAATGTTACTAAAAGAGAACGTCTGAATTTTACGATAAGCGGCTTCACGAATGTCAGCTGCCATCCCCATCGCGACTTGTGCAGAGAAGACCGTGTTTAGTGCGCCAGCGAATAAGCCGATGACAGCGATTATGACTAGTAAAATGCCAACTTGGGTCAGTTGATGATTATCCCCCGCCAAAATGGCTTTAATCACGGACTGCAGTAATTTTGGTTGCCACAAACTTGCGCCGGCCATGATGGCCGCCGACAAGATGGCCCAAGTGATGCCCCATTTAAAAGGTGAAATATGTGATCGAAGTAGCTTCATCGAACACACCCCCGTTTTCTTAAAATAGATTGATGCATTATCGCCGGCGGTGCAGATAGATGGCGATAATGATGACTAAAAATAGTAATATAATCATTGCGCTGCGCGGATCTTGGCTAAAGCCGCGGTGCAACAGCCGAAAAGTGCCTAGACCATGAAAGCCACCAATCGCAAAGATAGACATACGTTTTCCTCCACTTGTTGAATGTGATTTTTCCTATTATACGCATAACTTAACGGCTTAGACAGTTAAAAAGCCATCGAACAACGCATATTTATGACCAACAACTGCTCAAACTGCGCAATTAGTAGCGAAAAATACTCGCGGGATAAAGAAAAGATGAGTAAGATGAACGTAGCTTATGATTGAGGGGACCTCACCATGGATTGGGTGCATTTAATTCTACAAATTATTATTTACGTTAATGCGGTACTGGCGTTTATTACCGTTTTTCGCGAGCCACGCGATATTGCTGCCACTTGGGCTTGGCTACTGGTGCTGGTCTTTTTGCCAGTTATTGGCTTCGTGGCTTACGCCTTTGTCGGGCGTCGACTACCGAAGAATCGGTTATTTCAAATTAGAGAACAAGAACAACTTCAGCTGGATGAACGGCTGGCGTTACAACGCGATGAGCTATCATCCGAGCGAAATGAAGCGGACAGTGTGACGGCAACAGCGTTAGGAACGGTCAATTTATTTATCGAGTCGGACCAGGCCTTTTTAACGCGAAACAATCGTATTCACATTATCAGTGATGGTAAGGCTTTATTTCATGACCTCTTTGAAGATATCGAGCGGGCCAAAAAAAGTATTCATATTGAGTTCTATACGATTTACGATGATAAAATCGGCAATGAGTTACTGCAATTATTGATTCGTAAAGCGCAATCAGGGGTAGCTGTGCGTGTGCTTTATGACTCATGGGGGTCCATGGGTGTTCGACCAAAATTTTATGATCCCTTGCGTGCTGTCGGTGGAGAAGCTTACCCGTTCTTGCAGACACACAGTGCTTGGGCCGATTTTCGTCTGAATTTTCGTGATCACCGTAAGATTGTGGTGATCGATGGGGCGATTGGCTATACCGGTGGGTTTAACATTGGTGATCAATATCTCGGGCGCAAAGCTAAATTTGGCTACTGGCGTGACACGCATTTGCGAATTATTGGCGCCGGTGTTTATGGACTTCAATCACGGTTTATTCGTGACTGGAATGCCACCAGTCGGCTAAATCCGTTGGCAGTTACCGAAGACTTTTTCAAAGTGACAAAGGTCAGGGGTGAGACCAATATGCAGATTGTCTCCTCCGGTCCCGATTCGGATAAACAGCAGATTAAAATGGGTTACTTGCGGCTGATTAATTCGGCCCAGAAACGTTTGTGGATTCAATCGCCGTACTTAATTCCAGATGATTCGGTGTTGGACGCCTTGCGTGTCGCCGCTGGCAGTGGGGTGGACGTGCGGATCATGATTCCCGATAAACCAGATCACCCGTTTGTTTACCGAGCGACGGAATACTATGCGAAGCAGCTGGCTAACGAGGGCGTCAAAATCTTTAAGTACCAAAATGGCTTTCTGCATTCGAAAACCATGGTTGTCGACGACGGTGTTGCTTCGGTGGGATCAGCCAACTTGGACTTTCGTAGCTTTAAACTAAACTTTGAGGTCAACGCGTTTTTATATGACCCATTGATTACCACTGAGCTAGCGAAACTTTTCGAAGCTGATATGCATGATAGCCGATTGGTCACGTATGCGGACTTTAATCGACAAAGCCATTGGACCCGGTTCAAGCAGACCTTTTCTCGATTATTATCACCAATTTTATAAATAAAGCGTAAATAAAATCACTAGTCACCACGTTACTTGCCGGTGGCCAGTGGTTTTATTTGTTGTGAGATTAAATTATGCGAGTCGAATCGAACCTGATTTGGCAGCAGCGGTGACGTAGACGTGTGGATCCTCTCCGACAGCACCATCTTTAAAGGAAGTTTTATCATGATCATAGATCGCATTGGCAGGGCCTTTAATACTGCCGCTGTCTGCATCAAGGTCAAAGTTGTATTCAACATCGGGAGCAAAGGCGAGTTTGATTGAACCAGAACTGGCAGCTGTATCGAGGTTGCCAGTTAATTGAGCAAAAGCGAGGTTGATCGATCCAGAATGTGCTTTAAAAGTGCCGCTACCGATTAAACGCATACCACGAATGGCGCCAGAATGCGCGTTGACTTCAAATCGATCGGCTTTAACGCCATCAAAGCGCACGGTACCACTTTGAGCATTAACACGGAAAAGTCCGGATATGGCTAAATGATTGACCTTGAGCGAGCCGGAGTTAAGCTCAGTGGCTAGATCCTTTATTTGCCCACCATTGATGTTTAACGAGCCGCTGCGCACGATTAAACGGACCTGTTTTAAGGCCGCCAACTCGTCCAATCGAACACTACCTGAATGGGCCTTTAATAGTAGATCTCCGGCAAACGATGCTGGAATCAGCAGTTGAGTCCGAATTCGTAGGGGTAACAAATGAGGATGGCGTCCCGAACGAATCGTCAATGTGCCATCAGTCACTTGGCTACTGCCAAAGTAACTTTGATTACCTCGACTCATGTATTCGCGAAAGATAATTTTGTCACTATCTGAATTCTTGAGGACGCGGATAGCTGCGTCAGCGTAGTCGAAATCAATGCGTTCGACTTGGCTTGCACTGAAGCGTTGTTCGTTCACTAAGTTGAGTCGTTCTACGTAGATTTCCGTATCAGCGGGATTGGTCTGTCCAAATGCAGCATCAAAATCTGCAAAGGGGTCATCTGTTTCAGGATTGGCTTGAGCTTTTTGATGGTTATCTGTCCGAATGCCTTGATCATCCATCACGAGGTTGCCTAAACGAATGCCATCTTTATCCACGCTGATCTTGCCATTTTTAATGTTTACGCCGTCTTCATCGATACGCATGGTCTGACCGCCATCTACCATGATTTTGCCATCAGTGATGTCGATATGGTGACCGCGAAAATGGTGGGCCCCGGCAAATTGATGGGTGGTTGAGGTTGTGTCATCAGATTTTTCATGGTCAGCTTGGTCAGTCGGGTTCTCGCGATTTGTCATAATTTCGTCAACGAGGTCATCCAAATTGCCCAGGCTGTCGAAGGCATGATTAACTGCATCGGTGATGGTTTCACCATGAGCTTCATTTTCATGAGCAGCTTCACTTAAATCAGCTTGTAATTCTTCTTTTAATTCTGTCATTTCGTCAGTCGTCGGGTAGTCAGCGAAGTAGTCTGCTAATCGACGAGCGACCATGTGATCAATTGTGTCCATCTTCTGTGATCCTCCCAGTAATTAAGTCATCAATAATTTTTTTGGCAAAGGTCCAATCAGCAACGCTTTTAGCAAGGGTGGTTTGGCCTTGGGTTGTGAGTTGATAGTACTTGCGGCGCCCACCTTGAGTTTCATCACCCCAGTAGCTGGTGATGTCACCGTTTTTTTCCAAACGCCGAAATGCGGTGTACAAAGTTGCTTCGTTGAGTTCATAAGCGTTATCACTTAACGCGCGTACCGCTTTCGCGACTTCATAACCGTAACTATCGCCTTGACTAAGGATATTTAAAATAATGGTTGAGGTATGGCCTCGGATAATATCCTTTGAAATTTCGGGCTTCATCAGGCACCTCCTTTTAAAGTTATTCTTTGAAACGAGTATAATGTACCACGATGTACTGTGTGTGTCAAAGTAATGTGGTTAAAAAAACACTTTGTTGAATAACAAAGTGTTGTCAAAGCGCATAGTATCCAGAGTTTAGCCGGGTAAGCCGCGAGATTGACGATCCATGTTTTCCACGACGACGTCAAAAATGTCCCCTAATGATGCGCAATACTCCAGGATTTCCCACGGTTTATTGGTGTGAAAATGGATTTTAATCAGGTTACTATCGCCCACGGCAATGAGACTGTCCCCGGAAAAAGTCGCTTTAATGTGTGCATCAATTTCATTCTCGTCTAAATCATGTCCGTCGATTAGACACTGCGTATCGTATTTAAATTCAATCATGATTATGACTTCCTTTGGCGTAGTTTTTAAACTAGCTCTACCATAACGAAAAGTGGGGCAATTGGGTAGTGAAGTGTCTTTTAGTACTATTTATTAATTTGTAAGCCTATTTAATTGAGTACCAACTATACGTAACGATATTCTAGACTTATTAGAAAACAAAAGGAAGGCTTGTCAAATGGATAGTAAGGACACAAAGCGCTTTTTCCTTGAAAAAAAGCAGGCCAAATTTGATTTACCGCTCGTCGACACATCAATGCGATCATTAACCAATTATTGGATCATTGTTATTGCCGCAATTGCAATCAACGGGACTGAGGTTGCAACTAATTTTGTGCCAAATAATCTAAAATTAGTAACCGGGATATATCAGATAGCTGGTCCATTATTATTGTATTTGCTCTTATTTAAATTTATTGCAAGACAACCTTTGAAGAAGTTGTATCAACATTTTTCATGGCTAGATCTAAGTCTTGCAGTTATATTTATTCCACTCTACCTTGGGTACAGTCAGTTAGCATCAGTGTTTATCAGTGGTGTCGAGAATAAAGCGGTGGCTACTAATACGAGCCATGGTACAGTGCTAGTTAAACTCTTTGATTTTACAATTACCGCGTTGACTAACGTTCCCACATTAATGGTTGAAGAGTTATTCGGGATTATTCTGTTTTTAGGCCTTGCAGCGATGGTCAAGAATTATGGTCACCAAAGCCGTAATCTTAGTATTTGGATCGCATTGATTATTTCGATGGTCATATTTGGGTTAATGCATTTTTACGTTTATGATTGGCATTTAGGTCAGATGATTTTAATCATTGGTGTATTGAGATTAATGGGGACTGGGCTTTATATCCGTTCGAGATCTATCTGGCCAGCATTTATTTTTCACTGGGGAACAGACACCTTTATCGCGTTTATTTTGGCGTTTTGGCCTTAATTCTCGCGCTTGAGAATGAATTGAAGCCGTCGCTAAATTGATCGATGGCTTTTTTTGTGTCGAGATTTTAGTGGATGTGGAATAAAAAAGCCACTCGTTATCAACGAATGGCTTCCCGCTACTTGGTCCTCGCAAACAACCCATGGCAACGTTGTCAAGTCATTATTCGCTCGCAAGTAACTACCGGATATCCCGGCTGTTTAATTGTGCAGCCCCGGGGACTGCTGAATAAATGACGGATTATAGGTTGCCGCCAGCCTGTTGCCGATTGATGAACACTTCATCCAACCGGCTTTGTTGATGCATTAGGAAGGAATCTTTCTAAGGCCAACACGGATTAACGCGGTCATGATTCACGCTCTAGCAAATCAACTAAAACATCTAATTGAAATGGGACGTTCGCTCCCTGACGATGTTTTCGAAGGCTTTACCATTTCACGGGGCAGTGACTTCATGCGCTGAACCACAGCGAATCGCTTCGGGGTTCTCACTTGATTAAAGGCCAACTTCCTTCCTCACCATGAAGTATAGCAGAGACTCGATGGAAGCGCTATCAAAATGTCTGAAATTTCCGGTCGTGAAAAGTTTAGGTGGGTAAAATTCTAAGGATAAAAAGGGAGCGATCCCGCTAGCGATGGCCTGGTAAGTGAAAGAAAATCAATCTAAACACATTGGCGGAATCACGCTTGTCATCTCTTTTGACATTTAAGCAACGCTATCATCGTTAATTGGCAAAGGATGAGGCGGCGGCCAGCGCTCAGCTCGTCGCGCAGGCTAAAAGGGTATCGTTGATCATGGCAGGAAGTGATCACACATGACTTTGAAATATAAGTGAGCTATCTGCAACGTAGGCCAAGGTTGGACGTAGCGGGCATCGGCTCAGCCTGTGTCGTTATCGTTAGTGGGCTTCGCTTACGATAAGGCCTGACTGTGAAACCGGTGGTCTTCCGGATTCAGAGCAGGCCCACGGCGTTCCAGCCGTCTGCCCGCGAAGTTCGGCCTTAGTCGGCAGTGAACAATAATATAAAAAGTTCAATCTAGCACTAGTCTAAGATTCCAACCCACTAAAAGTTGATGCTATCGAAATGTTGGGTGACGGTGTTACCAAAGCTGATTTCGAGTAAAATGTAATTAACCAGTCACTGTAATATTTTAGAAGGAGCTAGGCTGTGACATTAAACTTTATCTTGGGTGCCGCTAAATACGATCATCGCCAAACATTGATTGAGCAAATGCGAGCATCGATGGCAGCACATCCTAAAGATCAATATTTCGTATTGGTGCCAAATCACATTAAATTTAACGCCGAAGTGGGCGTCTTAACGGCGCTTAAACGAGCGACTGGGCAGGCCGATGCACCACTGTTCGCAGATGGACAGGTGCAGGTATTTTCGTTTACTCGTTTGGCGTGGTATTTCATGAAGAATACAGCGACCTATCAGTTGCCGCGTCTATCTAACGCGGGTTTAAGCATGTTGCTATATCACATCATTGCTGATCATCAGACTGAATTGACGGTGTTTGCCGGAGAACTTAATCAGACTGGCTTTATTAATCAATTGGTGCGTCAGTTTGCGGAATTGAAGGTTGGCCGAGTGACCGCCGATGATTTGCAGCGACTGGCCGGTCAGCTGACGGTGGCTCAGCAAGCTGATTTAGGCGGTAAACTACATGATTTAGCGATTGTGTATCAGGCTTATGCAGCGACATTGGCCGGAAAATACATCGACAACGCCGATTTAATTAACCAGTTAACGGATTACTTTGCCGCCGGAAATGACTTGAACCACGCGCATATTTATCTAGATGGCTTTACTGGCTTCTCTGCCCAAGAGCAGCAATTACTAGCGACCTTGATGGTTAAGGCGGCATCAGTCACGGTCTCCTTAGTGATCGATCAGGCGCCCAAACAGGCACCGATGATTGGTGATTTATTTTACCAACCGGCGCTGACGTACCAACGGTTGGTAGCATTAGCTAAGGCCAATCAGGTGCCAATTCAGCTGGACACAATGGCTAAGACTAGGCGAGTTAGCGATGCACTAGCGGCCTTGGATGACTATTGGATTGCCAGCCGACCAGCCAATCGATTGCCAGTCCAACCACTACCAGCCCAAGATCAGTTGCAAATTTTCACGGCAACCAGTCGGCTTGACGAGTTAAACCAAGTGGCACGGCAGATTCGCACGATGGTGGCCCAGCAACCGGAACGCTATCATTACCGAGATTTTTTGGTCTTGAGTCGACATTTGGCGCCGTATGAGAATTTTCTTGGCCCCGTTTTTGATCAAATGGAAATTCCTTATTTTGATGATTCAGATAAGCCGATGGATCAGCATCCCTTAATCGAGTTGATCGGGGCGTTATTTGATGTGCGTAGCCATTTTTATCGTTACCAGGATGTGATGCGTTTACTTAAAACTGAATTGTTAATCCCGGTGGTTGATGGACAACGGTTGTCTATTGAGACCTTTCGTCAGGCCTTAGCCTTAACGGAAAACTGGGTCCTGAAGACGGGGATTGAGGGCGCTGCTTGGCTTGATACGGCAGATTGGTCTTACTGGCGACTATTTAATGCGGCTGATGAGATACTGACCGAAAAAGATCAACAGGTTCAACAGCAGATCAATCTGCTGCATCATTACATCCGTAAAACATTGCCCCCGTTATTTAAAGCATTGGATCGAGCCACGGATGGGTTGACGGCTGCAAAGGTGTTATACCAATTTCTCGTTAATAATGGCGTGGTTGAGGTGCTCGATTCTTGGCGTCAAACTGCCACCGAAAAAGGTGACTTGGCCCGAGCGTCCAGAACCGAACAAGCCTGGCACACGTTTGCGAATATTTTGGATGAATACGTGAGTTTATTGGGCGCAACCACTGGCTTTGACATGGATGAATTTGCTGCCTTGATCTTAAACGGTTTTGACGGAGCGGCTTATACGCAAATTCCGGCCACCTTGGATCAAGTGACGGTGTCAGAGACTGGAATTGCGCAGCAAAATGATTATCAAGTTGTCTTTATGATTGGTGCCACGGATGATGTCATGCCAGATACGGTGAGTGAGAGTACCATTTTGACAGACGGTGATCGGGATCAATTAGCCCCGCAACTAGCGACAGACCAATTTTTAACACTGGGTGCCAGTGAACAAATGACGTTTGACCCCTTCATCAACTACCTTGGTTTTTTAACCGGTTGTCAGCGATTAGTCTTATCATATCCGCAGGCCAGTAGTGATGAAATAGGTTTGCAGCCGTCCCGATATGTGACGGAGATTGCTGACCACTTCAAGTTGCCAATTATTACTTATAACGCCGATCCAGAGGTAGAGAACCAGCAAATTTCAGCGGTCCAACCGTTTGTTGGTTCCCCGCGCTTTACATTGGCAAATCTAGTCAAAGTGAGTTATCAAGCTAAAACACAACAGGAACCGCTGCCCAAAGCATGGCTCTATTTATATCGATGGTTGCAGGCTTCGCCGTTGCAAGCGCTGACCAATCAACTATTAGCTGGGTTAGACTACCGCAATGTACCTGAATCATTACGACCAGAAATCGTCAGTGGTTTATATGGTGATGAATTAAACACCTCGATTTCGCAGTTAGAAACCTTTTATCGAAATCAATACGAGTACTTCCTGAAATTCGGTTTGCGTTTAGCTCAACGGGATGAATTTGAATTATCACCTGCCAGTACGGGGGAGTATTTCCATCTGGCATTAGATCAATTGATGAAACGCGTTGTTAGCGAACAATTGGACTTAAGCCGTTTATCCGATGATGAAATTAACCGGTTAATTAATGACGTCATGCCAGAGATTAACGAGCAACCACAATTTGCCATTTTAAATAGCTCTCATCGCATGGGCTATATTCGCGCTCAGTTAATTGAGACCGTAAAACGCATGGCAATCATGATTGGGCGACAGCAACATACTACTCAAATGCGTCCCTTGGCAACGGAAGTTCTCTTTGGGCATGTGGGCGTTGAGCAAGGCTTGCCAGCGCTGTCATTTAAACTCGGCGGCCGACATCAAATCAATGTCCGGGGGAAAATTGATCGGATTGATGGCGTGTTAACAGACCAACAGGCTTATCTGAGTGTGGTGGACTATAAGTCCGGGCGCCGAACTTTTGATTTTGAGCAAGCTTATTATGGACTGTCGATGCAAATGTTAACGTACTTGGATGCCTTACAGCAGGACGCGACACGGTTACCCAACTTAGCGAATGGTGTGACGCCGGAGTTAGCGGGCGCTTTATATTTGCACATTCAAAATGCGTCACTACCGTTAAGTGTGCTGGGAAAAGGTAAATTGCTTGATCTAGATGACTTAACGAAACTCGATGCGGCGTTGTTAAGCGCTTATAAGTATCAGGGCGTGTTGGTGGCTGACCCAACGCTGTTAGCGGCGTTAGATGATTCGGTCAGTACTGGGGGCACATCGAAGATTTATCCGTTTGCGATTAAAAAAGATGGCAGTCTCATGGCGAGCGCGAAAAATGTCATCACCCCAGCGCAACTGAAGAAATTGTTACAGCATGAAGAGGATTTGATTAAAGCTGCGGGAACCGCGATTTTCAACGGCGAAATACGCTTGAATCCATTTCAGGATGCTCGTAAACGCACGGGTCTACAGTATTCAACATATCCGGCGATTATGCGATTTGACGCGATGCTGCCGGAAAATCGGTACCATGTGTTAGATAAATTAGGACCCGAAGACGTATTAGCTCGGCTTGAAAATGATTCTCAATCAGCAAAGGACCAGCAAAAGGAGGTCGATGATGGCGAATAAATCACTGAATTTTACTCCGGCGCAAGACGCTGCCATTCATCATGGTGGCCATAATGTGTTGGTTTCTGCCTCAGCTGGTTCTGGTAAAACTCGTGTGTTAGTTGAACGAGTGATTACGAAACTATTGAATGAACAACAGCAGATTGATATTACGAATTTACTGATCGTGACCTTTACGAATGCAGCGGCCAAAGAAATGCGGGACCGCATTCAGACCACCCTGCGCGACCAGATCAATGCTACCGCTGGCGGTGATGTCGCTAGTAGCCGACAGCGCCGGCGGCTATTGCGTCAACTGACTCTGTTGAATAGCGCCGATATCAGTACATTGGATGCGTTTTGTTTACGACTCGTTCAAAAATACTACTATGTCATTCACTTAGACCCTGTCTTCCGTCAATTAGCCGATGAAACCGAGGCCCAGTTACTCAAAGAATCTGTGTGGAGTGAGCTACGTGAGACGCTGTATGCCGAAGATGATGGTCAGTTTGCGACCCTAACGCGAAATTTTTCAGGGGATCGCGATGATCAAGGCTTACAAGACCTAGTCTTTCGGTTGGCCACTTTCGCCACGGCTAAGGCAGACCCATCCGGTTGGTTACACGAACTGCCAACCGCGTATCAGCTGGCAGAACAAGATTTGTGGCAAAGTGATCTCGTGCAAAGGTACGTCGCGCCAGCAGTGCAGGGTGCCATTAAACAATGTTTGAATGATGTCCAAACGGCCCAAAATTTGACCGATGGCTTTTCAAGCATGGACTACATTGTAAAGTGGACGCCACTGCTAAAGGAGCTAAAGGAGCGGTTTACCGGCTTACAAACGGTAGTTGACGATACCGATTGGGATCAGTTACGGCAGACAATTGCCGAAGTCGATACAGGACGGGCACCACGGTTACTTAAGCTTGATCCGGACGATCAACGAATTCATGATCAATTGAAAGCACTACGATTAGGCTTGAAACAGCGCCTGGATGGTTTGCTGAATCAGTATTTCGCGCTAAGTGAAGCTGACTTGCGGCTGGTTAATCAGCACGCCGGCCAGTTGGTCACCCAGTTAGCGGACATTGGTCAGCAATTTATGGCTGCCTTCAGCGCTGAAAAGCGGCGCCGGCACTTGGTGGATTTTGGCGATTTAGAACACTTTGCGTACGAAATTTTGCAGGATCCTGGCGTACACGAGGCGGTCAGTGAAAAGTATCATGAAGTGTTGGTGGATGAGTATCAAGATATCAATGAACTACAGGAACAGATCTTGCAGTCAGTCGCTCATCAAGACCCTGAACCCGGCAATATGTTCATGGTTGGCGATATGAAACAATCGATTTATCGCTTCCGCTTAGCAGATCCGACATTGTTCTTGAATAAATACAATTCCTTTAAAACGGCTGACGAAGCACGTTGCGATGTTGATGACGAGCGGATTGTGTTGGCGGATAATTTCCGTTCGATGAAAAACGTGGATGAATTTACGAACCTGATCTTTTCCCAATTGATGGATGAACGATTAGGCGAAATGAATTATGCCGGGGACGCTGAGCTTCAGTACGGACCGAAAGATTATCCGTTGGATCAAGTACCGCCAGCAGAGGTGTTGATTTATGAAAGTGGCACACCGGCGCCGGCTGCGGATGAACCGACAGATTTAGAAGAAGTCGACGATGCATTAGCGATCAATGACCGCGCTGAGGGTCAGATTGTGATGGTTGCTGCCAGAATCCGGGATATGGTCGCGAACCATGAACAACTCTATGATCGCAGTAACGGACAATATCGTGACCTACAATATGGTGATGTGGCTTTGTTGGTGCCAACCCGCAACAATAATCTGTTGTTACAAGAACAATTTGCTAAGTTAGGTGTGCCATTAGCTGTGCGGGATACCGCCAATTACTTTCAAACGACCGAGATTCAAATTATGATGTCACTGCTACAGATTATTGATAATCCGTACCAGGACATTCCGTTAGTGGCTGTGTTACGTTCTCCAATCGTCGGTTTAGGTGAAAACGAATTAGCTTATTTACGGATTCAAAATAAGACCAGTGATTACTTTCAGGCGCTGCTTGATTTTGAGCAACGGGTCGTTGAGATGCCAGAACAAGTTGGTGCGTTTGGGCAACAAATTCATGAACGTATTCAACGATTTTTGACGCAATTAGATGAATTTCGTGATATTGCCCGCCAAAACCAGCTGGTGACTTTAATTTGGACGATTTATCAGCGTACTGGCTTTTTGGACTATGTCGCGGGGATGCCAGGCGGGCAACAACGGGCCAACAATTTACATGCTTTGTATGCACGGGCCGCGGACTATGAAAAGAGTAGCTTTAAAGGCGTCTTTCAATTTGTTCGTTTTATCAACGAGATGCAAAAACACAATAAAGATTTGGCTGAAGTCAACGTTGATAATGAAGAAAACGCTGTCTCCGTAATGACGATTCATGGTAGTAAAGGACTGGAATTCCCCGTCGTCTTCGTGATGGACGCTTCACATGGCTTCAATTTGTCAGACCAGCGTAGTGCAGTTGTGCTTGATGACCATTTAGGGATTGGCATCAGTTGGTTAGATCCGCAGCGGCATTTGAAAATTGATACGCTGCAAAAGAAGATCGTGGCCAATCAGGCAACGAATAAATTATTGTCTGAAGAGATGCGGGTGTTATACGTTGCACTTACCCGGGCGCAGCAACGGTTGTTTGTCGTCGGTACTTACCAAGATCAGGCAGATTTATTGAAACATTGGCAGCGCGCGGCGACTAATCCAGAGCTGATTCTTAACCCAACGGCGCGTAGCGAAACGAAGAATTTTATGGACTGGATTGGGATGGCCTTGTTACGGGTGCCGGCGGTGGCTGACCAATTAGGCGTCGGACAATTAGTGACGCCATTGCCATTAGCTGAAGCGAGACAGCAGGATCGACTGACCAGTTTTAAACTGACGATGGTGACTAAGGCACAGTTGCAGCAAGCGGGGATCTTAGCCGTGGTAGATGATCAACCTTCCACGTACCTCACTGACTTGCAAGCTAAGGCACAGCAAACCGTGGTTAGCGACTTGAACGTCGATGCCTTGGAACAGGTGTTGGCCTTTACCTATGCTAATCAAGCGGCTACCCAAACAACGGCCTATCAGTCGGTATCAGAATTAAAACGGTTGTTTGAAGAACCAGATCAAGCAGAATTAGGCACGTTGACGTTAGATGAAACAGCCAAAGCACGTTCACGGGTGAACACTGAAATTTTACAGACGCCTAAATTCATGCAAACGGTGATGGCTCCTTCGGCTACCGAAATCGGGACCGCGACTCACTTAGTGCTGCAAGAAGTTGATTTAACCCAGGGGCAGCCATCCCGTGAACAGCTTCAGCAAGTCATTAACCAGTTAACGGATGCCAATGTACTGACAGCCGCCGTCGCTTTACAGATTAACGTCGATCAGTTAACGGCCTTTTTCGCGCAGCCACTAGGTCAAGCCGTTTTAGACCATGCTAACGATGTCCAACGTGAGGCCGCCTTTTCACTCTTGATGCCTGCCTATCAGCTGTATCAAGGCATTCAGCAACCGGCTGATGTCAGTCAGGCTGAACAGGTGCTGATTCACGGAATCATTGATGGCTACTTCATTGCTGACGGTGCCGTCACCGTATTTGATTACAAAACCGATTACGTTGACCAAGCCCATCGTGAAACGGCGTTATCAACATTGGCGGATCGTTATCGCGGTCAATTGAACTTGTATGCGGCCGCCTTGACGAGCATGACCGGCCTGCCGGTAGCGCATAAATTCTTATATTCGTTGAATGCGACAACAGCGATTGAGCTTTAACATGATCAAAGTCACCTAAATAACCCCCGTAACGTTGGCAACAACGGCGTTACGGGGGTTATTTGCGTTTGTAAAAATAAAACATTTCAATTAGCACATTGATGAGTTTGGTACTGTTTTTTAGGTACGCTGTAGTTCAATTTTCAATTGAATTTAATCGAAGATATCGCCAAAGAAAAAAGACCAGCAGCCAATCACTAAGATCACTGTGCAAATAACGATGAAGTAAATGAAATTGCGTCGTTTTGCCAACCCTTTCGTGAATACGTCGGGTCCAAATCTTCTGAAATATAATGCTTGGAGGTAAGAAACGCCGAATAAGGCAACTAGCAAGATCAGTGACCACATCACTTTGGTCGCAAACATAAGCTGCTCCTTTCGTTTTTACTAGGGTATTTTAGCGGCTGTACTAAAGACAGTAAAACCAGATAATCACCAGGGCCAGTGCTCATGAATAGGTATTTAAATCGTGAAATCATGCCACCAGTACACTCAGCAGTATTGTCGCATCAGAAATCCAATGGACATAAATTCCGTTGCGCAAGCTATTGGCTCCCTGCCACGACGCAGTGAGCGGATACCGAGAGACACCAACGATAAATACATACGCCCAATTCATCTGATAGTGAGGTAAGTGTAAAAACATAAAAATAACACACCCAATTAGATTAACGATTGGCCAGGAATAATTTTTAAGTTTGGTTTGGGATATTAAGCGAATTAGTGGTAATAAAAGCGAAGCCATCGCAACTTCCTCGCCGACGATGGATACCAATAACTTAAACACTAGCCACATCCGCATAACGATGGCAAGGTTTGCTAGATAGGCCCGGGTACCAGTGGGGCTAATGGCGATTAATTCAGCTGGTTTAATTAAAACCACGAGCAAAATTGCAATGAGTTCAAAAACAAAAAGCTGCCAGACATATTTTAGGATTATGCGCCATTTAGGTGTTGGTAGTGGACGAAAAAAGTCGGGGATGTGGTGAAATCCATATAAAATCCCCAGGCTTAGCATTCCAGTAAGAAGCATTGATAGCCAACCGAGAAAGTGACTCAGGGAAAGCTGATTTAGGTAGCCAAGGATAAATAACAACACCGCGATGGGATAATATTTCTTTTTAAAAATTAAATTTTCCATCAGCGCACCTGACTGGCAATGGTGAATATTTTTCTACATATGGCTAATTTATTTAATTGGTTCGTCATGATAATTACGCCTCAAGAAGCTAGACAGAAATGATGAGAACCGTTCGTCCCTAGATATTTGGATGAATTGAGTAATTCCTGTATCACACTTAAATTGTAAAGTGTTTCACAAATGATGTACAGCTTTTGTTTTTCATTAAATCAGATCACAGTAATCCACATTTAGTCTATGCATTTTGTGTTTAAATAAAGTGAGACCTGTACAAATCATTTAGAACCGAATCTGCCATTTTTGAAACTTCCGAAAAGTTGTCGCTAGTAACTCATCGGAAACCTTGCCACACCAATTGTAAAGCACTTCACAAAAAAGCACATATTGTTTGTATTTAAAAGTAATTGTCGGTATGGTTTATTTAGGAGAACCTTTGACAACTACGGCTATTTCTTTAGGATATATGCGGATTTTCACGCTAGTAGCACTACAGTAAGCTAAGGCGTAATTTGTGCCTTAGTAAAAATTAATTTTATTGTCCATCTGCTCTATTTACGAGGAGGGGTAATATGAAATTCGATCGCAATTTTTATAAGAATATCTCTTTTTGGGTTTATCTGATTTTAGCCATTTTTGCTGCTTCATCCTTGGTGGAGATAAAAGTATTTGGCATTGCTTGGTGGGGTTGGTTAATCCTGGCTGTCGTTTTTACACTTGCACTTTTGCGCACACTCATTAAAAAGCCAAACAAAGCCAATATTTCAAAAGAATGACACATACAACCTTCTTGGGAGGGACTTCTGATGAAATCCAATGCAAAGTTTTATGGATCAGTTATATTTTGGCTTGAAGTCGTGGCTACGATTTTTGTCGCAACTCAGCTAGGCGCTGGGCGATTCAACTTTGCTTGGTGGGGATTTTTTATTTTCTTTGTGCTAGGTATCGGGGGAATTTTTAACAGTATTTTTCCAATCTTTGGACGTCATCAGCAGAAATGAGAGAATTCAGTGTGCGCTCAATTGACCGAAAAGTAGCATAGGATTTGCTAGTCACCCTGCGAATACGATTGTTTATGTTTAGTTAGTCAACCTCAGTCTCTCTAAGTTAAGACATCACTGCAAAAAGCTCAGAAAATCATTTTCAGATTTTCTGAGCTTTTATATTGTCTGGTCTCTAGGTAATCGTCAACGGGCCTAACAGAGGACGAATTGGCTCTACGATTCATCAGCACCTAATTCACCTTGCGGCAGTGTCTGCTGTAACAATTGCCGGGCGGCCAGCCAAAATAAGAGGGCTTCCATGGCGTTGTATTGGATCACGGCGGCCACAGACATTGACGATAACTGCTCATCGCTGAGTTTGGAACGTTTGAACGTGCCATCAGCGGCTTCGTGGTTAAACATAGTCGCGAAGCGATCGTAACCAGTCTGGGGGGAATTCTCGACGAGGATATACTGGAGGGCTAGCCGTAATTCTTCTAAAGTGAAGATGTTCTTTAATAGACCGACGACGATGGCGCCAGCAAGATGAATCTGATGATAGTGTTTTTTATCCGGTGGCACCAACACGTTGGCCTTGAAATAATTATGCATCATCGTCTTAGTAATGGTGTCGTGAGTAATGGGCGCCAAATACTGATTGGTTAGGTCCAGTAATTGAGTTAAATGTAAATCAAAGGTGGGTAACTCCTGCCATAGGGGCAAGCGCATTGGTGGCAGACTACTGGCAGGATTGATTAGGGTGCTCATGAAACATTCTCCTTTGATTGAGTAGTTAGTCTGCCTGAACGGTAATGCCTACTAAGCCAGGGCCAGTGTGGGCACCGAGGGCAGCGGAGATTTCACCGGTCTCAATGGTCAGTTGAGGAAATTGGGTGTGCAGTTGCTCGATAATGGTCTTCATTAAAGGTTCATTGTCGCCGTTAGCGACTGCTACACGCACGTGGTTGTGCGCTTTAATATCATTTGCCGCTAAGGCGATCATTTTATCGATCGCCTTTTTTTCAGTGCGCGCTCGGGCGATGGTTGTGTAGACGCCTTCCTCATCACAGGTGATGACTGGTTTAATGCTTAATGCTGAACCGACCAGTCCGGCAACCCGGCCGATCCGACCGCCAGCGCGTAAATAAGTCAACGTTGGAATGTAAAAATAGACGTGACTGTGCGGGACCGCAGCGTCTAATTTAGCGACGATACTGTTAAAGGAATCGCCAGCTTCGATGAGATCCTCAGCATAAACTGCGAATAAGCCACTGCCAATCCCGATACTTTGAGTGTTAATGACAGCCATCGTGACGTTCGTCTGAGTGTCAGCGGCTTGTTGAAAGGCGTTATTGGTCACTGATAGAGCAGCCGATAAGGTAATGCCAATAATGTGAGTGTAACCAGCGGCCACTAAGTCATCAATTTGCGTCATAATGTCGCCCATCGTTGGGCTCGCCGTCTTTGGCAATTCGGCGGCTGCCGCTTGGCGTTGATAAAATTCTGTTGGGGTGATCGTTTGCCCATCAGCGTAAGTTTGTCCGTCAATGGTGATCTGTAGGGGCACGATGCGTAGATTATCTTTTTCAGCAAGTAAACGTGGCGGCACATCGGAACCTGAGTCCACCAATAACGCAATCTTTTCAGTCATGAGAATCTCCTGTTTGTCGTTTATAAAACTATAAAAATAAGCTTTAACATTCCTTATATAGTTTTAAATACTACATTTTTCGTTGGCGATTGTCTAGTATCGACGAATAATTCGACCAAAATAAAAAATGTAGCGGGAAAACCGCTACATTAAAGGGAGTATAACGAAATAATTAACGTTTCTTTTGACGATATAAACCACCGAAAAAGCTGGTCATGTGAGCCGACGCAAACCAATACCGGGACAAGTTCTTCCCAATAATGATAGCGAGGAGATCATTTTGTTTGATCGCCGATTCGCCGTTGATCAACGAGGTGCATGGTGTTCACCTTTACGAAAGATTTGTTGGTCAACAACGTATAGTAATAGGCCAATAACGATGCTAATGCCACCAAAAGCCCATGTTTTTAAAGGCGCACCAGCGAGAATGTAGATCGAAAAGCCAATCGCGAGGATGGGAATAACCGGACCGAGTGGTAATTGCCAGCCATCATCCCTGGCATCCGTGTCTCTTTGCGATTTAATCGTTGCTAGAGCAGTGGCGAGGTATTGAATGATTGCGATGATCACGACACAAGAGGTCAAAAAGAGGTAATCACCACTGAATAACAAGGTGATACTGGCTAGCGTGGTGAGTAGGATGGACATCCACGGAGTTCCATTTTTCGTCTTTTTCCCAATGATTGCCGGCAATAGTTGTTCTTCGTTGGCCAGTGAGGAAGCCACAAATGGCGTACTGAACGAAACAGAGATCGCCACCCCTAAAATTGAGACGAGCATGCCCAGTAAAATGACGAGTTGGCCTGATTGTCCAAGTACTGTGGCGAAAGCAGTAGCAACCGGGGTCGTACTATTAACAATAGTTGGTCCGAGTAAGCCGATCACGACTAATTGTGCCGCGCCGTAAATCACTGCCACTAGCACGGTGACCACAACCATGGCGATGGGTAGATTGCGTTTGGCATTAGCCATATCGCTAGCGGCAATTGGCAGGAATGAAAAGCCGGCAAACATGTAAAAGATAATATTAAAGGCTTGGCTATAATTACCAACGTTATAATGCCCAGGTTGAATAAAATTACTGCCTTTCATGACCCAAATCCCAATCAGAATAAACGCGCCCAGAACCAGCAACTTAGCTACCGAGGAAATGTTGTCGGCCCAACCTGATAGTTTATCCCCGGCGAGATTAATGACCGCCAATACGATGATGAGTGTCGTACCCAGCAGATTATAGGGCAGCGTTTGTTTTAGCGAAGGCATGAAAAACTGCAAGGTATTCAATAACGCCGCAATTTCGGCCGCGATCGTAATGATCCCTTGAATCCACGCTAAAAAACCAATGATAAATCCGGGAAAGCGTCCAAAAGCGTGATAGGTATACAACCACGCGGCCCCATTACCTGATACACGACTCGCCATATCGGCGAAACATAGGGCGATGGTCAAGGTCGCCAATGCCGCCAGTAAAATGAGCACTAAACTAAAGTTGCCAGATAGTTTGTACATTTTACCCGGTAATAGAAAGATACCAGAACCTAAAATACCGTTTAAACCGAGCAGGATCACCGCGCCAAGGCCTAATTGAGTGGCTTTTTTTGGATGAATCATATCGTTTCACTCCCATATGTGCGTCTAGTTACATTTAGAGTAGCGATGATGACTTAGTTGAGGCAATTAATGTTCCTCTGAATTGTTGAGGGTTGCCGCTGTTGACGTGCTTTGGTGTGTCACAACTGTAAATAGCCAGCTACTGCTTAGACCGACTAGCATAAATGGGAAAAAGTCTAAGCCAACCTTGAATAAGGGGATCGTGAGCGTGGCCCAAGCATTGATCGCTTTGAATAGCGACATATTAATTAATAAAGGCGGTAGGGTATGGATCGCATCTAAGAGTGCCGGAATAAAGGTCAGGCCGAGGGTCGTTTTATAAATCAGTGAATTTTTGCCAATTAACGGCCGTAATAATCCGAGAAAAATAAGCGCCATTGCTAACGGATAAATGAAGCTTAATAAAGGAGCTGAATATAAGATGATTTGATCCAAGCCAAGGTTAGCAATGGCAAAGGCGCCTAGACAGCTGATCGTCAAAAAGAAGTGATAGCCCAACTTGGGGAAGCGTTCGCCCCAGTCTTCGGCTAACGCTGCCATCATGCCAATACATGAGGTAATACAGGCTAGGAAAGTAACCGCGCCAAGAATTGCCGTGCCGGCTAATCCAGTATAATGCGCCATGATTTGAGAAAAAGCTGTACCACCCTGATCGCTTAGATGTAAGTAATGCAGACTGGCTGCACCAAGGGCAATTAAGAGAACGTAAATCAAGGCTTCTAGGCCCATGCTAAGCATGCCGACTTTTGCGACCGCGAGTGAACGGGCCTTAGATGTTGTTAAACCAAATTGTTTCAGCGCCGCGATGATGGTAACGCCAAAACCGAGGCCGGCCAGAGCGTCCATGGTGTTGTACCCCTGCAGAAAGCCGTTGATAAGGTTGCGACCTGCCCCACTAGTGGCTGGCATGATCGTGATCTGACGTAAATCGCCGTGGATGATAAAGGCGGTGAAGAAGATGAAAGCTAGTAATGCCAACAGAATGGGGTTGAGCAATTTACCGATGTAATCGGTGATTTTAGTCTTGTTATAAGCTAAGGCAAAGGCGAGGCCAAAGAAAAGGGCGGAGAACAGGAGCAGGCCCAGTTGATCATTTTTGCGTGTTAAAAAAGGTTGAATACCAATCGCAAATGTCGTGGTAGCCGTGCGGGGAGCAGCGACCAAGATGCCAAGTGTCGCATGAATCATGATTAAAAAGAAGATGGCAAATTTTCGACCAACTGGTAACGCTAAATCGTAAGCGCTGTTAGATCGGGTTTGACTGATGGCTAGAATGGATAGCAATGGTAACAAGATTGCGGTGAGAAGGAAGCCGAGAGTGGCTGGTCCCCAGTTAGGACCACTGAGCTGGCCTAAGTGAATTGGGAAAATTAAGTTACCTGCGCCAAAGAATAAGCCAAATAATAATGAGCCTAAGATTAAGTATTGTCGTTTCGTTAACGTTGTTTTCATGGTGAGTCCTCCACAATTTTGATGAGCGGTTGCGGTTGCTAGCGGAACAGAGCGTTGAAATAAGTCAATAAAAAAACGCCCCTAGCTTTTGCTAAGGACGTCTAAACGTGGTACCACCTTGTTTTCCATCAACCTCACAGTTGGTGGCTCAAAAAGTACGGCGAACCAGCTGCGCAGTCTGGTTGCGATACTTCATTGCTGTAATGGGCGCAATCCCAGTGACCACTCCAAAATGTCGCAGTCACGACTTGTAGCCTACTTTCAACCTTAACCTTGTGGCTTCGTTTCACTGAATGAAGCTCCCTGAACACGCTGTCAAGGTTTACTCTGCTACGCATTGTCTTTATCTGTTGATTTGATGATGTGAAGCTTACACGGTTTAAAATGAGATGTCAATAAGAAAGTGAGAATTTAGCTCATTTATTCAAACAAAAAAGCCGTGCCAGCGCACGACTTTTTCAAAACTATAGGATTATTGTTCTTCATACCAAGTGTAGTGGAAGTTGCCAGGACGGTCAGTCCGTTCATAAGTGTGCGCACCAAAGTAGTCACGTTGTGCTTGTAACAAGTTGGCTGGCAGCACTTCAGCACGGAAGCTGTCGTAGTAAGTGATCGCAGCAGAGAAGCTTGGCACAGGAACGCCAGCTTGCACGGCCATCGCAACCACGTCACGAACAGATTCTTGATACTTTGTCGCGATGTCTTTGAAGTAGTCGTCGAATAATAAGTTCGTCAACTTAGGATCTTTGTCATAAGCATCCGTGATGTTTTGTAAGAAACGAGCCCGGATGATACAACCAGCACGCCAGATTTGTGCTAATTCGCCGAACTTCAAGTCCCAGTTGTAGGCTTCTGACGCGACGCGTAGTTGTTCGAATCCTTGGGCGTAACTCATTAACTTACTGAAGTAGAGGGCTTGACGAATCTTTTCGACAAATTCTTTCTTGTCGCCAATGTTAGCCTTGCCTTGGTTAGCGGCTGCTGGTAAGGACTTAGAAGCCTTGACCCGTTCGTCTTTCATCATCGAAATGTAACGTGCGTAAACAGATTCAGTGATCACAGATTGTGGGACTTGGATGTTCAAAGCATCTTCTGAACTCCACTTACCAGTGCCTTTGTTGTTCCCACGGTCAAGAATCATGTCAACGATTGGCTTACTCTTGTCATCACCGAGGTCATCTTTACGCGTCAGAATGTCAGCGGTAATTTCGATCAAGTAACTGTCGAGTTCACCCTCGTTCCATTCTTTGAAGATGTCGGCCATTTCGTCAACGGAGATACCGGCAACGTTGCGCATGATGTTGTAACTTTCGTCGATCAGTTCTTCATCGCCATATTCGATTCCGTTGTGGACCATCTTAACGTAGTGACCAGCACCGTTAGGCCCGATGTAAGTGACACAAGGTTTGCCATCTTGTGGTGCCTTAGCTGAGATTTGTTCCAAGATAGGTGCAACCAAATCATAAGCTTCCTTTTGACCACCAGGCATTAAAGAAGGTCCTTGTAAGGCGCCTAATTCACCACCAGAAACGCCCATGCCGATAAAGTTAATCCCAGACTTGTCCAGTTCAGCATTACGAGCCATGGTGTCATGGAAGTTGGTGTTCCCACCATCGATCAACACGTCACCCTTATCGAGTAATGGTAATAATTCTTGAATAACGGCGTCTGTTGCGGCACCAGCTTTGACCATCATCAAGATCCGGCGTGGTGTTTCCAAGGAGTTCACGAAGTCTTCAATCGTGTAGCTTGGAATCAATTTCTTTTCGCTGTGATCTTTCATCATGTCATCGGTTTTGGCCCGTGACCGGTTATAAACGCCCACAGTGTAACCGCGACTTTCAATATTTAGGGCGAGGTTCTTACCCATAACTGCTAAACCAACAACACCAATTTGTGCTTTTTGATCTGCCATGATTAACCTTCCTCGTTATGTTTTTTGTGAAAATCATTATCATCTTAGATTCAACGCCAAGTTAAACAACGATGTTCCACAAGTGTGTGAAATTAAACACTAATACAGCTATCATGTTAGTTGATTCGCTGATTATTTTCAACCGGAATAACTTTTCAAAATCAGTTCATTATGAAACAAATTTACGAATGGATTTGCTAAGACTCAATTACATTGGAGTAAGCATCCGGCAAAATAATTGCTCGAGTCAAGAAACTCGGGTACACTTGGTTTTTATTGTGAGCGGAATAGAAAGAGGGATCATCATGGATGACGTTGTGATTGTCAGTGCAGTGCGGACCCCAATTGGAAAAATTGGCGGGCAGCTGGCTAGTTTCAGCGCGGTTGAATTGGGGACGTTAGTGGCTAAAGCAGCCATTGAGCGAGCAGGAATTGCTCCAGAGGTCATTGACCAAACAATCTTTGGGAATGTCTTACAAGCAGGTTCTGGTCAGAACGTCAGTCGGCAGATTGGCATTCGGGCAGGCGTACCTGAGCATAGCCCAGCGATGACGATCAATGAAGTTTGCGGATCAGGTCTTAAGGCGATTCGGTTAGGACAAGCAGCCATTGCGATGGGCGATGCGGAGGCTGTTTTAGTCGGTGGCACTGAAAGTATGAGTCAGGCCCCATATTTGGCGACTAACATGCGGTTTGGGACTAAATTTGGTGACACGACGTTAATTGATAGCATGGAACATGACGGTTTGACAGATGCTTTTTCTGGCGTACCAATGGGCATGACCGCAGAAAATGTTGCCGAAGTATACCATGTTTCTCGTCAACAACAAGATGAATTTGCTTTAGCGTCCCACCGTAAAGCGTCGGCAGCTAGTGATGACCACCGATTTGCGGCCGAAATGTTACCGATAACCGTCAAGTCTCGCCGCGGGGAAGTGACTTTAACGCGTGACGAAACGATTCGTGAAGACACGAGTTTGGCACAATTGGCGAAGTTGAAAACGATCTTTAAGGCGGAGGGCACGGTCACAGCCGGGAATTCTGCCCCGTTGAATGATGGCGCCTCCGCGTTGATTCTCATGCGGCGCAGTAAAGCCGTGTCATTGGGATTATCCCCATTAGCAACCATTACCGGCTATCAAGAAGTCGGTGTTGATCCACAGTTGATGGGATACTCGCCAGTAACGGCGATTACAAAGTTATTTGCCAAAACAGGACAACAAATCACGGATATTGATTTATTCGAGATTAATGAAGCTTTCGCAGCACCGAGTGTGGCCGTCGCGCGTGACCTGCAGATTCCGATTGATAAGTTAAATCCCAATGGCGGTTCGATTGCCATTGGTCATCCAATTGGTGCGACTGGTGCACGGTTGATCACGAGTCTGATTTACGCATTAAAACAAACGCAACAGCAGACCGGCCTTGCGAGCATGTGTATTGGCGGCGGCCTAGGGATGGCGATGACGATCAAAGTTGAATCATAAATATCAATATAAGTGAGAGCTCGGCAATGTAGCCGGGCTCTTTTTGTCTGGCTACACAAGCCTGCTGTCTCAGCTAGTGCTCGACCCCAACCCGGCTTGTTTCGCCTTGAGGCCTTTCGGACTAAAACTACTCCTTGGACCAGGCTCACTGGCGTTACGTTTTTGAAACAAAAACGTATTGTTGCATAAGCTTAAGCTTGGGTAATGATTTAATCATCTAATTGCACTAACAGTTCCTTGCCGGGTAGACTTTGATCAGAGTGAATTAACATTGATGGGGTAGCGACAAGAACTAATTAGGGCACACAACGGTTTAGGGTAGGAGGCAAATGTGAGACAGAGACATTTACAGGCGTCATGCAGTCAGTCATTACAAGGACGGGATGACCAATTGGGGGCTTACGAAATTGATGTCACGGAGTTGGGTAGTGGTTTTTATCAATTTGATGTGCACA
Organism: Furfurilactobacillus sp. W61-4; assembly: GCF_057545565.1. Taxonomy (NCBI): domain Bacteria; kingdom Bacillati; phylum Bacillota; class Bacilli; order Lactobacillales; family Lactobacillaceae; genus Furfurilactobacillus; species Furfurilactobacillus sp. W61-4. Next base: position 112,739 of record NZ_BAAJNZ010000007.1, on the reverse strand, counting down.
GCCAAGAATTTACGGGTTCAGTTGTTGAGGCTCGACGACACGACGGTTTATTCATGACCGTCATTGATGGCAAGCAACGAACGATCAAATTAGTTGATTAAGCGTCGAAAGGCCAAAGTGCGCCGTTTGGAACATGTGGGTTGTGAATCGATATGACAAAAGTGACAGGTTAGCAGTGCGACAGATTCTCCATTTTGTTGCTCGCCAAGACAAGTGTTGGATGGTAGAGTGGATGCCAGATAGAGCGAGGAAGATTGGAGGATCTACCAATGGTCGTGTCACAACAAAACATGCGCATGCAACGACACTTAGCCTTGACCTTGATTAGCTTACTGCAAAAAAAGCCGTTGGAAAAAATTACGGCAGCTGATTTAGCGGAAGCTGGTCAGGTCAATCGGAGTACCTTTTATCGTTATTTTCATAATAAATTTGATTTGCTTAGCGACGCACTCAGTGAGTCATTATGGCAATCATTTGAGACTACGGAAAATATAACGGCCAATGACTTGATTGACGGACTGGTGGAGTGGGTCAATAACAATCGTCGGGTGATTAAAAATATCTTGATGAATAATACCAGCTTTAATTTTTACCAAGAGATTATTCATGAATTAACCGCGATGCTAAACAAACAGGACGATTGCGATTTTGTCCTCGATTTCGTGGCGCTCCCCCTTGAGTCAGCGCCTAATCCGGCCTTTGCTAAAGAAGCATTTGCCTCTTCGATTGTTGGGATGTTGATGACTTGGTTAAATCATCCCGAAATTGATGAAACAGATTTTAAGGCCTTTTTAAAAGCCGGATTGGCGGTGAAGGGTCCCATAATATCGAATTGGTAAGAGACGGATTGGGAAATCCGTCTTTTTTTGCGGCAATCGAGCTATTTTGATGCTGTCTATTTCAAGGCCAACTTTCTATACTGGTTCAGGATTCATTGCAACATTAGGAGGGAAAGCTAGATGACAAGTTTGTTTAATCGTATTGGGCACTTCATTCATGATCATGCGGGCCTAATGATGATTGTGACAGTTGTGTTGACACTATTGGTGGGGTTAGGGTTGCCGCGGGTCACCATGAACACGGATAACAGCATTTTTGTGACCAAATCCGCTAAACTAAGTCGTGATTCAGCGAAATATGAGCGGCATTTTGGTGGTAGTACCTATTTAATTGATGTTTCAAATCAAGGTAAACGCGTCACGACACCGGCCACATTAAAAAAGGTGGCCCGTTTCACGTCCGCCATTGATCAAGAACATGGCATACATGCGACCACCAGTGTTGTCGATGTCTTGAATGCATCACTAAAAGCGCAGCCGGCAAATCAGGGTCAACAGCAGGCTAATCCACAGTTGCAAAAAGCGATGATGGCACAATTGTCAGCTAAGCAACAAGCTAAGTTGCAACGTCAATTAGGTCAGGCACTGTCAGCGACTCAACAACAGCAAATTGCTGCCTATACGCAAACGCTATTAACGCCGGATCAGCAACAGACCTTAGCTACCAATCCAAGCGCTGATCCGACAAGCATGACGGCAGTGTTGACCACCGCCCAGCAGCAACAGGTACAGGCTTATACGCTCCAACAACTTTCACCTTTACAGCGAAGTCAATTTGCCAAGCAGATGTTAACCATGTTGCCACCAGTGCAATCGATGTCTCAGGCGCTGATCAATCAACTTGTGTATCGTGACCAGGGTAAAGTACCACAACAAATGCGTCAGTTATTACCTAAAAATGGCAAACATCTGCTGATTACGGTGACATTAAACGGGGATGTTAATCAAAATTCCTTTGCACGATATACTCATAAAATTAATCATCAATTAACGAAGGCTGGTCTTAAAGAGGGTTCGTTGAATAGCGAAATTGACGGAATACCAGCGATTTCTGCTTCGATTATGTCCTTAATGTCACAGAGTATGGCGATTATGTTAGTTGTCGGTGTGCTGTTGATGATTGGGATCTTACTGCTCGTCTTCCAGGTTCGGCGGCGCTTACTGCCATTACTATTTGTTTTATTCGGTTTGATTTGGACATTTGGGCTAATGGGCTGGTTCGGCATCGAGTTAACCATGGCGACGATGGCAACTTTACCAATTATTATTGGGTTAGGCACGGATTTTGGCGTTCAATTCCTGAATCGCTATGAAGAAGAGTTTGCTCATGATCACGATGGGATGCAGGCGACTACCGCAACCATTACGCATACTGGGCCGGCCGTTGGGACAGCCGTTATGGTGATGGCGCTGAGTTTTCTGACGATGCTGATCTCACGGGCGCCAATGATGCGCAATTTCGGGATCACGTTGGCAATGGGAGTCGTTATTTGTTACGTTGTTGAGTTAGTCCTGATGTTCGCAACGCTAACGGTGTTAGACCGACGACAGCTCACCCGCGGACGCGTCGCTAAAGTGGCTGCAACAAATGATTCTTGGTTGTCACGTGGATTAGTCCGTTATGGTGCGTGGGTGACCAAACACAGTTTAATTGTGATCACGCTGGGCGTCATTCTCGGTGGGGTTGGTTTCTTTTTTGAAAGTCGTATTAACGTTGAGACCGATATGATGAAGATGGTTCCACAAGACATTCCGGCCTTGAAACGAACCAATCGATTAAGCGATATGGTTGGTTCAACGACTAACTTGACTTACTTAGTCTCATCCCCAGATATTCGTGACAAAGCGGTCTTAGCAAAAGCGAATGCCTTTGGTCAGCAAGAGCTTCATAAATATGGTCACGGAAAGTTACAAGCAGTGACCTCATTAGGCACGACCATGCATCAAAATGGCAGTGACCAATTGAAGCAAACGCAAGTCAATGCCGTGATTAAAGACATGCCCCAAGTCATGAAATCTACCTTAATTAGTAACAATCATCAATTCGCCACGATTTCATTTAAAGTCAATCCACACTTAGGTTCCGACGAAATGCTGCGGTTGATGAATCACATCTCCAAGGATGCTAAACGGATGAATAAGCCAAGTGACATGACAATTGTTGCGGCGGGTAGTCAGGCGATGATGCTGCAAGGGATTGATAACATGACGGCCAATCATGAACTGATTATCATCGTTGGTTTGGCGATTATTGCGTTAGTGTTATTGCTGGTTTATCGTAATTTGCGCCACGCGCTATATCCGTTAGTGCCGATCATCATTGTCTTAGGGCTGTCACCCATGACCTTGGCGATTTTGGGCATCAGCTACAATCCAGTCACGATTGCCTTGAGTTCATTAGTCCTAGGTATCGGCACGGAGTTTACGATTTTGATTTTAGAACGGTACATTGAAGAGTTACGAACCGGACAATCGACGATCCAAGCAATCGAAACGGCGATGGGTTCTGTCGGCAGAGCGATTACCGTTTCTGGTTTGACCGTGATTGGCGGCTTTTCGACACTGCTGTTTGTTCATTTCCCCGTGCTAAATTCATTTGGCTTGATTACTGTTTTAGATACGACCTATTCACTGATCAGCGCTCTCACGATTTTGCCAGCGATTATGTATGCGTTTAGAAACCGCTCATTAGATTTAAAGCAATGAGTTGCGAGTAGATGAAGGCAGATCGTTAATAAGTTGAGTCACAATGAAGTCTAAATAATGAAAAAATCTCTCCTAATCGTTTAGGAGGGATTTTTTGTTGGTGTGGCATAATTAATGCTAAGTGTTTTTAAAGCGAGTGATTACCGATTCAAACGGTAAACCCATGAACGGTGATCTCGTTGTAACAGTTCATCTGAGGCGGCAGGTCCCATTGAACCAGAGACATAGTTCGGGAAGTCAGGTGTTTCTGAATCCCACAACTTCTGAATCACGTCGACGAATTTCCAGGCGTAAGAAACTTCATCCCATGAAGCGAAGTTCGTTTGGTCGCCTTTCAAGGTGTCGTGCAACAAACGTTCATATGGTTCTGGCGTTTCTTCTTTTTGCGCAACATCTTGCTGGAAGTCCAAATGAATGGGTTCCGTTTCAAAGCCTTGACCGGCTGTTTTAGCGTTTAATTGTAAAGAGAAGCCTGAATTTGGTTCGATATAAATCGTCAGGACATTTGGTGCCAATGAGTTATCTCGATTCTGTGGAAAGGCGAAGATGTCGATCAATGGCTTCTTGAAAACAACATCGATTCGGGTAAACTTATCGGCTAGTCGCTTCCCAGTCCGAACGTAGAACGGTACACCTGACCAGCGATAGTTGTCGAATAATAATTTACCGGCAACAAATGTGTCATTAGCGGAATCCTTAGGCACATTTGGTTCGTCACGATAAGCAGGTTCTGTATCGTTAGCGCCATACTGACCGCGGATGAAATTCTTGGCTGCTTCAGCGGGACTGTAAACGCGTAGTGAACGAAGCGCCTTAATCTTTTCAACACGAACGTCAGAATCAGTAAATGACACGGGTTGTTCCATCGCCAGTTGAGAGACGATTTGCATGATGTGGTTTTGGACCATATCACGTAAAGCACCTGCCGTATCATAATAACCGGCGCGATCTTCAACCCCCAGCTTTTCACTTAAGGTAACCTGCACGTTGTCGATATAACGGTTGTTCCACAAGGATTCAACTAGCGTATTGCCAAAGCGTAAGGCTTGAATGTTTTGAACCATTTCCTTGCCGAGGTAGTGGTCGATACGGTAGATTTGCTTCTCTTCAAATGCGCCAGATAACTGCTTATTCAATGTTTCGGCAGTGGTAAAGTCGGTCCCAAACGGTTTTTCAATGACTAAACGGTTTGAGCCGTCTTCTGACAATAGACCCTCGGACTTCAAGTTCAAAGCAACTTCGCCAAAGAAGCGCGGTGCCATGGAGAGATAGAAAATTCGGTTGCCTTTTAAGCTATATTGTTCGTCCAGCTTTTCAACAAGATCCTTCATAACAGCATAGTGCGCTTTATCAGTGACATCGTGGGCGAGATAGTAGAAGTGCGTGACAAAGACACTTGCGGCATGCATATCTGCATCTGGTTGATCTTCGCGAATCGATTGGGTAACTACTTCGCGAAATTGGTCATCACTCCAGCTATCACGGGCAGTTCCGATGACAGCAAAGTGTTCACCAAGATTTCCGCGAACATAAAGTTTAAATAATGATGGGTAAAGTTTACGTTTGGCCAGGTCACCGGTACCGCCAAAGAACGTAAATAATGAGCTGTATTCTGTTGCCACGTTTTTCACTCCTTAAATGCCTTAAGATGTAGGTTAAACACAGTGCTACAAAGGCGAATTTCTTTATAGCGTTGCCGAGGTTCATTATATAACAATATGAAGCGTGTTGCACCGCCTTGCGCAACCGTTTACATTGGTTTAACAAGTACCGTTTTCAGTGAAAACGTATTAAATCAAGCTTTGTCATTGGTCTGGTCCATTAAAAAGAAAATTAAATTTTTTTCATGAATTTAGATTTTTGATTGAAAAAAAGTTTCTGTAACCTAGTTAGTTGTTGCTGTCTGGCGGCAACTTAAATAATGTCGTCGCTTTAACGGCCAGTTGCCAACCTTGGTACAAACGTTGTCGCTGGGATTGCCCCATCGTGGGTGAAAAGGTTTTGCCGGCTTGATAAATCTTGGCTAGGTCATCGATATTATCCCAAAAGCCTACCGCCAGCCCCGCTAAATAAGCGGCACCTAATGCCGTTGTCTCTTCGTCGGCCGAACGATCAATCTCCATATTTAAAATATCTGCTTGGAATTGCATTAAGTAAGTATTACGTGAGGAGGCACCATCTGCTTTAAGTCGCGGAATTGCCAGTTGCGTATCTTTGCGCATGGTTTCAATGACGTCACGGGTTTGATAAGCAATCGACTGGAGCGTCGCTTTGACAAAGTCGTTTTGGGTGGTGCCCCGCGTGATACCGTACACGGCACCACGAGCATCAGGGTCCCAATAGGGTGCACCCAACCCAGAAAAGGCCGGCACGACATATACTTCATCGTCATCTGTGGAGGCTAACGCGGCTCGTTTAGCGGCCGGTTCGTCAGGAATCATTTTCATTTCATCGTGAAGCCACCCAATCGCCGAACCAGCGACGAAGATGGAGCCTTCTAAGGCATACTTAATTGTGCCATTGGCGCCGTATGCAATCGTCGTCAGTAAGCCATTGTTTGAAATTAAGGGTTCCGTTCCGGTGTTCATCACGATAAAAGCACCGGCACCATACGTGTTCTTGATGACCCCCTTTTCAAAGCCCATTTGGCCAAAGAGAGCAGCCTGTTGGTCTCCGGCCAGGGCGGCAATAGGAACCTCGGCACCGAAAAATTGATAATTCTGGGTGTGCCCATAGATTTCAGCCGACGATTTAACGGTTGGCAACATCGCACGGGGGATGTTCATCAGTTTGAGAATCTCATCATCCCAATCTAACGTATGGATGTTAAAAAGCATGGTCCGGCTTGCGTTGGAATAATCAGTTACATGCAAGGCCGCCCCCGACAATTTCCAAGCGAGCCATGAATCAACCGTGCCAAAACACAGTTCACCACGTTCGGCTCGCGTTTGAGCACCCTCAACATGGTCTAGCAACCAGCGAATCTTGGCCGCCGAAAAATATGAATTGATAAATAGACCAGTTTTTTCATGAATCATGTCACCATACCCATCGGCGATAAGCTTTGGTGTGGTGCTGTCAATTTGTTTAGATTGCCAACCGATCGCCGGGGCAATTGGTTCACCGGTTTGGCGATCCCAGATAATGGTTGTTTCCCGCTGCGTAACGATACCCACGCCATCAATTTGATCAGGATGAATGCCAGCATTGATCAGCACGGTGGAAATAACTGATTGGACTGAGTTCCATAATAAATTGGGATCATGCTCGATCCAGCCTGGATGGCGGTTAATCTGTGGTAGTGGTTGTGAAGCGGCGGTAACACGCCGACCATGTTGGTTAATGACGACTGCCCGTGAGGCGGTTGTCCCTTGGTCAACGGCTAAAATGTAGTGTTCAGTGACAAAAGCCATGTAGATAACCCCTTTAATTAGTGAATGAAAACGGTTACTAATGTCGCTAGTATACCGAATTAGTTGGTGGACAACAAGCAGAGTGTGAGCAAGACCGGGTGATCCCGAGCACCAACGGACAGGCGCAAGTGGTTGGTTTTGGCCCAATTGTGCTTGTTTTGGTTGGGCACGGGGATCAGGTCTTGTGAGCACGTTTAAGAAAGAGTTTAAGCAAGATCGACATCTACTCTTTAGGTTTGGATTGGCCCGTTAAAGTGTTATGCACTGCCGGCCAACCTGAACTCCACGGACATTCGGCTGGAACGCCGTGGGCCTGCTCTGAACCCGGAAGTGCACCGGTTTCACAGTCAGGCCTTATCGTAAGCGAAGCCCGCTAACGATAATGACACAGGCTGAGCCGATGCCCGTTACGTCCTGGTGGGCCTAATTAGCCTGCTAGTCACTACTAGCAAACGACTCTTAAAATCCTTGCATCTTCATACCATGTTATGGTGCGCGACTCTGGATTGAACAATCTATCGCAGACCGGATTCGGGACCGTGTTCACGTCCCTTCCTAAAATTGCGCCCGCAATGGCTGATTAATTAATCGGGCACTTCGGCTTCAACTGTACCAAGCATGCTATCAGGTTATAAATAAAAATTTCACAATCTTTTGTGATGCCATCGGGTGACCGCCGATCGTCTAGTGAAAGTGTTGAGATGGTCTGCCAACAGCATTGACAGCGGTTTCTAAATCGATAAACTATGGTTGTACACAACTTGATTTTACACAACTGTTTTTGTGAAGGAGTAGACTTATGAAAGTAATCATCGTTGGTGCCACGCATGCGGGAACTTTTGCCGCGCAGCAAATTTTAACAGATCACCCGGATACACAGGTGACGGTTTATGAAAAAAATGACACAGTGTCGTTTCTTTCTTGTGGGATTGCCTTGTGGGTTGGTGATCACGTCTCTGATCCTGATAAGATGTTTTATTCAAGCCCTGAAGCTTTAACCGGGCTAGGCGCCAACATGAAGATGAAGCATGAGGTTACGGCGATTGATCCGGAAACAAAGGCTGTTACGGTGACCGACTTAACTACGAATGAAGTGACTACCGATTCCTATGACAAATTAGTGGTTACGACCGGTTCGGCGCCGATTATTCCACCCATTGAGGGGATCGATAATCGCAACGTTTACCTGTGTAAGAACTGGGATGACGCAAAGAAGTTACAAGCGTCAGCGAAGCAGATTAAAAGTGCAATCGTGATCGGTTCAGGTTATATTGGGGCCGAATTGGCAGAGCAATATAGCCTGACAGATAAAGAGGTCACCTTGATCGATGCGCTACCACGTGTATTGGCCAAGAATTTTGACCGCGACATTACTGACCAAGTTGAACAGGAATATCGTGATCATGATGTTAAATTAGCGCTTGGCGAAAAGGTCGTCAGCTTTAGCGGTGAGGACCAGATTACCGTCACGACTGACAAGGGTTCGTATACAGCTGATATTGCCGTATTGTGTACTGGTTTTCGGCCGCGGACGGAATTGATGAAGGGCAAAGTGGACATGTTGCCAAACGGCGCGATTATCACGGACGATTACATGCGCTCCAGTAACCCAGACATTTTTGCAGCAGGTGATTCTGCAGCTGTTCATTACAATCCAACTGGTAAAAATGATTACATTCCATTGGCCACTAATGCAGTGCGTCAGGGGATTCTTGTGGGCCACAATTTAATTGAACCGACCGAAAAATATCTTGGGACCCAAGCAACCTCTGCCGTTGAATTATATGGACAGACGATCGCTGCATCAGGTTTAACCGCTGAGGGAGCGAAGGTTCGTAACGTTGACTACGAAACCGTCACGATTAAGCAAGATTACCGACCAGACTTCATGTTATCGACGACTAGTATTTTATGTACGTTAACGTGGGATCCAAAGACGCATCAAGTCTTAGGTGGCGCGTTCTACAGTGCGCATGATGTTTCTGTTTCCGCTAACGTGATTTCTTTGGCAATTCAGACCAAGATGACGATCGAGACGTTGTCGATGGTCGACATGTTCTTCCAACCTAACTTTGATCAACCATTGAACTGGATCAATGCGTTGGCAATGGCGGCGGTTGCTAAGGAAGCTGAAAAAGTGACGAACTAACTCAGGTTATCGGTTATAAAGTAAATAAAAAGATAGCCCCACGATTAGCAGTTTAATTCTAATCGTGGGGCTATCTTTCGTTTAAGAAGCTTGTTAACTTTGCTTCATCGGTAATCAGGCTTCAACTTCTTTTTTGATTTCCTCAAAGACGGAATCGATGCCAATCCCAGTTAACAAAGGCACACCTGAAATCACCTTGTCCTTGATGTTGCTGGGCACCATGGTGGTTGAAACGACGATATCATAGTCACCGTTTTCAATGTTAGCCACTTCATCGGCAATCTTAGACTGGTGGAAGACCACTTGATCAATTAACCCTTGATCTTCTAAATAGTCTTTGATTTTGCCAGTCGCGACAGTTGAGGTTGCAATCCCAGTTCCACAGACAACCATTAAATCTTTCTTTGCCATAATCGGGTTCTCCTTTTAATTTAAAAACTAATCTGCATTTGTTTGTTTATGAAATTTATTGAGCCAGACCATTAGGGCCAAAGCAATTATACCCAGTCCAATAATCCCAATCCACAAGAAACTCTTACCGAGGCCAACAATCATCCAAGTCGTCCATGCACCACCATCGGACAGGATCGAGATGCTGGAGTTGCCCTTCATATTGAAGTGCGCTGTCTTTGCGACGGCGGTTAATAGTGGGGCAGCCCATGAAGCGATGAGTAACGAGATAACCATGTCAACAATGCCACCAATGACGATGCGGAAAACATTGCCGTTAAAGACAGCCGCCATAACCGCAATCATGAATGGAATTGTGGCCAAGTCACCAAATGGCAACACGGTGTTACCAGGTAGAATAACGGCGATGAGCAAGGTCAAGGGAACTAAGATCAACGATGCAGATAAGACAGCTTCTTGACCAACGGCTAGGGCTGAATCCATTCCAATATATAAGTTCCGACCTGGGAAATGTTTTTGAACCATTTTGTTAGCTGCTTCAGAGATCGGGGTTAGTCCTTCCATTAACAACGACACCATGCGCGGCATTAAGATTAGCACGGCAGCGGTTGAAACGCCTAAGTTCAAGATCTTAGCAACTGGATATTCAGCTAAAGCTCCAATGATAATCCCAATGATTAAACCCATCACCGCCGAATCACCAAAAATCCCCAGTCGTTTTTGAATGCGTTCAGGAGTCCATTCGATATTTTTGACGCCGGGAATGCGGTCTAATAGCCAGTTGATTGGTAAAGCCAGAACGAATCCAGGCGCAGAGGCTCCTTGTGGGAAGGAAATGCCAGCTAAGCCATAGTGACGCTGAATGGTTGGTGCGGCTAGATCAGCCAAGAAGTAGATCCACATGAGGTGGACGACCATCGTGACGAGACCAAGCGCAAAGTTGTGCGTCGCGGCGTAGACGAGTGAACCGGTAAAAGCAATGTGCCAGTAGTTCCATAGGTCAACATCCAGTGTCTTGGTTAAACCAACGACTAACAAGATGACGTTAGCGGCCACCCCAATTGGAATCGCCAAGCTCCCCAAAACCGTGCCGTATGAAATTGCCGACGCGGCTGGCCAACCGACATCGATGGTCGAGAGATGTAAGCCGAAGTTCTTAACCATTGCTTGAGCAGCCGGTCCTAGGTTGGAGGTTAGCAACCCGATGACTAAGTTCAATCCAGTGAAGCCAATCCCAACGGTTAAGCCAGCTTTGAAGGCCTTACCTGGTTTTAAGCCTAAGAGTAATCCGAAGATCAATAATAAAATTGGGAGCATTACCGTGGGTCCGGCGCTCAGTAACCATTTAATAACTGCCATTTTTTAAAATACCCCTTTTAAATTAATTAATGTTGTTCTCATTTAAGATTGCTAAAACTGCGGTGGGAGTTTTTGCATGGATCAGTTGATTCATAACTTCCGTATTTTGAAACATGGTCATCAAATTTTGAAGCATGGTTAACTGGGCATGCGGTTCCTTTAGCGCCAGCATAAAGATCAATTCAACTGCAACGGGTTGTCCGTCACCCATTTGTTCAAACGTCACTGGTTGTTGTAGTCTAGCGACCGCGATTTTAGCGGTATTGACATGTTCAGCGTCAGTGTGAGGAATCGCCACCCCAATTGTCGCAGTTTGCAGGCCGGTGGAAAAGTTGGCCTCACGGTTAATGATGGCCTCGCGATAACTAGCTTTGACGAAACCATCTTTGTGCAAATGTTCAGCAATTTGACTGAGGGCATCATTGCGATCAGTTGCTTGTGTATCTAGTAGAATCAAATTCTCTTCAATTAATGCCATGGTAAACCATCCTCATTGTCGAAATCATCACGGTTAAATTAAGCGCTTTCATTTAACTATGAGTTTATTATCAGGCCTGTGGTAGAATTATGCCATATACAGATAGACGGAGTTTGTTGTGCATATGCACAATTTAAGAGGAGAGCGCACATATGTTAAAACTGGCTGGAGATAGCCTGACGCGACTGATTGAGACGATTCAGATTGATTTGCCTTATGAACTACAACTTTTTGATCATGACGGAAAAAATCTGCGAACACGCAAGCGTAATTCGGCCGCGGTGGAGGCGATCACGACTAAGACGACAACCGTTGATGATTGGGATGCCGCCAAAATGGGCGTGATCGCGCCCGTGCGCGTCAACATCAATGTGGGCGCCGTAGAAGTCATGGGCGAACCGACAGTGGTGGCGCCGTTTGTCCGAATCATCGTCGATAGTTTTGAATTTTTAGTTCAATCAGAAATTGAACATCGGCAGCAACAAATTGACTCCGAGGAACGTTCAATCTTCTATCATCAGTGGCTATTACTGAGTTCTTTAGATGACGCGGATCAGCATTTCTTAGACACTGCGCGTAAATTAAAAATTGACTTATCAAGAAAGTATCAAGTGGCGCTGATTCGAATTCCCAATGATGAACATCAACGTCAAGAGTTAGCAGCGGTGCTGGCGCATTCAACCCTCTCGTATTTAACGTTTACTCATTTGGAATATATTATCTTTACAGATGACTTACGAGAATTGGACGAAATTTTGAAGCAAGTTCGGCATCATGAGCAATGGCAAATGGGGGTCGGCAATGTTCGACAATCTTTGCATGACTCACTGCATGAAGCGATGCGAACCATTCTGATTGCTAAATACTTGCATTATACGGATATGTATTTTTATCAACAGTTGGTTGAAGTCGATGAGTTGATGCAGAGCAATATTGATGTTAGCGAAATTACCGACGCCATGATCGCTTTAGCAGCAACGAATAATGGTCAGGAACTTTTGCAAACTTTTTGGACATTTACGCAACTGAATGGTGATAACTCATTAACGGCTAAGACACTGCATATTCATCGCAATACGTTGCGCTATCGCTTAGATAAATTTAGCGATGCAATTAACGTTGATCCACGAAATTTGTCGGAATATCCACGCGTTTACATCGCTTACTTAAAATATATACGGCAAAGTTTTATTGGCAATCTGATTTAAGGGAGTCATTTCTGGCTCGTCACTAAAGTGGTCCTATGGTACGATACGTTCGTCATTCAAAATTAAGAAAATAGGTGAAACACGGTGGATTATCGAGCTTCTTTGGCGCAACAGCAGCAAGCCTATGTCAAAACGGCTGGTTTCTATGGCTGGCTCCGTCAGCATCGCCGGTTGTGGCTTTGGTTGACGTTTATTATTGTTGCTTTAGTAATTGAATTGCCGTTTTTATTAAACAATCAATTGTTTGGTGGCTGGGATCAACAGTTTCATGTGAATCGGATTGAGGAATTGTATCGGGCCGCGCAACAGGGCATGTGGCATAACGCGATTAGCACGTTTACTTTTCGGCAAGCGGGATTAGGCATTCAGATTTTTTACCCTTATCTATTCTTGTACCCCTATGCGCTACTGCGTTTGCTTGGGATCCCGGGAATTTCGGCCTTATATTTGGGCAATTTACTTTACATTATTTTAGGGTGTTGGATTGCTTATTGGTGCATGTTGAAATTTTTGCAAGTTCGTCAGGCGCGGCGACCGATTATGGGCGCCTATCTATTCGCCGTCTTGTACAACTTGTCGGGCTATCTTGTCTTTAACGAGATGGTGCGCTTTGATTTGCCAGAAGCTCAGTCAATGATGTGGTATCCGTTATTGTTTCTAGGTCTGTATTTGACGTTGAAACGACATCGCCGCGGCTGGCTGTTAACCACTTTGGGCGCCGCGATGTTGGTTTATACCCACGTCCTGTCAGCTGCCTTAGCGGCTGGGATGGTGGTCGTTGTCTTGGTCCTAGGTTGGCGTGATTTGCGGGATGGTCGAACGTGGCTTGATCTGGCCCTAACTGGTCTAGCGACGCTGGTTATTAGTCTGCCAGAATTGTTACCGATGTTAAAAACGAGCCAAGCGGTCACGATTGCCTCGCCAAAATTGGGTTCCATGGCCGGTCAAGCGATCTCGCCGTTAGTCGCAGTTGGTTATGGTTTAGGCAATGTCACTAAAACTGGCCTACTGACGCATGGTGTGACCTTAGGGACGATTATTCTGATGGCGTTAGTCGCCACATGGGTTGGTTTTCGTCATTTAGATCGTTTTGGTAGAACGATGACGATCCTGAATACGCTGCTATTTTGGGCGACGACCAAGTTATTTCCGTGGCAGCTATTTGAGCACACGCCTGTCCGGATTTTGCAGCACCCATGGCGGTTCTATACGTTTATTAGTTTCTTCACGTTGGTGGTTTTCGTGTTGTTGATTGACCAGATCCAACTGCAGCAGTTGTGGCGTCGTGTCATTGTGAGCGCGGCGATGTTGTTAACATTAATAACGAGTATTGCGACTGTGGCTGTATCTAAGCCCGCTGTGACGGCCAGCGGTTATCATCATTTTGCGACCGCCGCCCGTTACTTTGATTACGCGCCTAAACGAAGCTTGCCTTATCTGACAGCGATTTATCGGCATCAAGCGATTATTTTACAAGGAAAACAGGTCATCGATAAATCAACGGTGACGCTAACGCCACGGCCAAACGGCACGAAAATTAGGGTACCAGCCGTCGCCCAAGGTCGCCAAATTGACTTGCCATTTTTTAACTACGGTACTGGCTATCGCGTGACGACAGATCAAGGCGTTCGGCTCACACCGCGGATTTCAAAGCGGGGCACGATTCAAGTTACGTTACCTCGCCAAACTCGTTCAGTAATCATTCAATATTGATCATTACAATTGTGTCTTTTGTAGCGGTTCCAATCGCTTAATTTATAGGTAAAACGCCTAGTCTGGGTAATGCTGTTAAAGGACGACCTAGACTAGGCGTTTTATCTTGATGAAGCTGGCTAAATTTTTGTTTGATAATCAATTATCATGCTCGTTAGTGCTCAGGCTCAAAGCGGCCGCCGTCGCTCTGAGTTATTGTTGAGCTACATAAGCCTGATTCTTGTGCCTAGCCCATCAGTAACCATCGGCAAAAAGCGCCAATCGTTACTGACCCGCTAGTGCTCAGAATCACCCGGCTTATTTCGCTCTGAGTTATTGACGCGGATCCAACATTGTCAGTTGGATCCGCTGACGTTTTTGATCAATTTCTTCCACCCAAACAGTGACAATATCACCAACCGAAACAATTTCGGCGGGATTCTTAACAAAACGTTTGGTTAATTTAGAAATATGCACGAGACCATCATGTTTGACACCAATGTCAACAAAAGCGCCAAAATCAATCACGTTGCGGACGGTTCCTTGTAACTTCATCCCCGGCTGTAAGTCCTCGATGGTTAACACGTCATGACGCAGTAGCGGTGCCGGCATATCATCACGTAGATCCCGACCCGGTTTGAGTAAACTTGCGATAATATCAGTGATCGTTTCGACACCAGTCTTTGTCTCAGCAGCTAGGGCCTGCTGATCAAGGGTCTGCATCGTCTTAATAAATGTTGGTTCGCCGAGATGTGTCACGTCAAAACCGGTTTCAGTCAAAACTTGGTTGGCGGCTCGATAACTTTCCGGGTGAATATCGGTGTTATCGAGTGGGTTATCGCCCCCAATAATGCGGAGAAATCCCACCGCTTGTTCATAAGCTTTTGGGCCAAGCCGGGGAACTTGCTTTAATTGCCGGCGATCCGTATAGCGTCCGTTTTCATTCCGAAACGTGATGATATTGGTCGCGATGGTCTGGTTTAAACCAGAAATATGCGTTAACAGTTCGGCACTGGCCGTGTTCAGGTTGATGCCGACTTGGTTAACTGCCGTTTCAACGACCGTATCTAATTGTGCCGTTAGGTCCTTATTAGGCACATCATGCTGGTACTGGCCAACACCAACACTTTGCGGATCGATTTTGACTAATTCAGCGAGCGGGTCTTGCAAGCGCCGGCCGATACTAATGGCGCTACGCTCTTCGACGTGTAGGTCAGGAAACTCATCCCGTGCTGCTTGACTAGCCGAGTAGACAGACGCACCGGCTTCATTAACGATGACGTATGAAATGTCACGAGGGATGTCGCGCAAGACTTCCGCGACAAACGTTTCTGATTCTCGCGAGGCGGTTCCGTTACCGATTGCGATCATCGTGACTTGATATTGTTCCAGTAAATCGCGGAGCTGGCTCGCGGCAGCCTGACGTTTAGCGGCTGGAGCTGGTTTATGCGGATAAATAACTAGTTTGGTTAGAAACTTACCATTGGCATCAATGACGGCAAGTTTACAGCCAGTGCGATAGGCTGGGTCGAAGCCAAGGACGACTTGGCCTTTCATCGGTGCTTGCATCAGTAGATGATAAAGATTCGTCCCAAAAACTTGGATTGCGTGTGTGTTGGCCGTATCGGTCAGTTCACGCCGCAATTCGCGCTCAATTGCTGGGCCGATAAAGCGTTTATACGTGTCAGCGTAAGCTTCGCTAACTAATGGAACGGCCGGGCCTTGATGATGTCCGACGATTCGAAAACGTAAAAAGTTAAGGATTGCCGATGTGTCCACATCAATGCTGACCTTTAGAATAGCCGCTTTTTCACCACGATTAATGGCTAGCGTTTGGTAGGCAGCCAGCTTGGTCAGCGGCTGTTCAAAGTCATAGTACTGCTGATAGACACCGTCCTCGTCTAGCGCGGCACCTTTTGGTTTCACCGTGACGACAAGCTTTGCATGGGTGCGAGTATAGTCACGAATAAATGCACGAAAGCTGGCCTCTTCACCAAAGGCTTCTGCGAGAATCTCGTGGGCACCGGCGTAAACATCGGCCAGCGTGGCCAAACCTTGGTCAGGTGCCAGATAGGTTGTCGCTACTTGATCAAGCGGTTGGTTGGCAAAGCTTAACAACCACTTGGCGAATGGCAATAACCCTTGTTCTTTAGCAATGGTGGCCTTTGTACGCCGCTTTTGTTTATAAGGAAGATAGAGATCCTCAACGGCTTGCAAAGTGGTTGCCGCAGAAATTTGCTGGGCAAGCTTGGGCGTCATTGCCTGCTGTTCGGTAATTTGTTTGGTGACCTCAGCTTTTCGAGTGGCCAATTTTTCAAAATGTTGCCAGGTGTCTTGGATGGTTCTGATTTGAACCTCGTCTAAGCTCCCGGTCATTTCCTTTCGGTACCGGGCCACAAACGGAATGGTGTTGCCATCATTTAATAACGACAAGGTAGCCGTGAGTTGGTGCTGAGTAATGTCAGGCAAAGCATCGTTGACTTGATGCAATAAGGTTGGATCTAATTCGCTGGCCATAGTACCTCCTAATTCGTGCAAATATAAATAGTCTTTAATCATTATACGTGAATTTCACACTGCCTGGACTAAAGATTCGTTCATCGCACAGTGTTCGAAATATTTGTAACAGTATCGCTTGTATTGCCGACGATCAGCGATTTAATTAGCTGGGCTAATTATCAAAAAAGCACGCATTGTGATTAGACCGGTGTTTAGACTTATCGAAACATTTTCGCACACTTACTTGTTTTTAATGTACAGTGTTCGAGAGCCGTGTTATACTGATTCGGTTTTTAGATCACTGAGAAAGTAGGCAGTCAAAATGATGGCAAGCGTAGCGACAACACCAACTGTACCGATGGTGTTTGAGCGACATGAACAAAAATATGTCATGAGTCAGGCCACTTATCAGCAATTATTAGTGGCGTTAGGTGACGAAATTAGCATGGATCAATACGGGCAGCAGACGATTTCCTCGCTGTATTATGACACCGTCGGTTATTTATTTGCGCGGCGACAGTTAGATGACAGTAGCTACCGGGAAAAACTTCGCTTGCGGGTCTATGGTAGCCAGATTACGGCAAATCAAGCAGCCTTCGTTGAATTAAAAAAGAAAGTCAAGGGGATTACCTATAAACGCCGGATTCAATTGTCGTACCAGACAGGCTGTGACTATTTAGGTCAACAAGGAATGTCAATGGGTCGCCAACACGACATGAATTATCGAGAAATTGATCATTTTGTTCAACAAACAACTTTGCCGACACGGACGGCGGTGATATACGAACGTACGGCTTACTCAAGTCAACGGGGATTACGCGTCACCTTTGATGAAAATATTCGTTGGCGATCTGGTGATGTTGATTTGACCACGGCTGCACCAACAAAGGCACTATTAGCACCGGGAATGGTCGTCATGGAAATTAAAATTCCGCAGGCGTTACCGTTAGCCTGGAGTCAAATTTTTGCAAAATTACATCTGTATCCACAACCATTTTCAAAGTACGGCCTAATCTATAAGTACGGTATTTTGGGGGGCAAACAATGCTTATCAGCTATTTAGGAAAGGCTCATCACTTGGTGACCTTTGAACAGATTTTAATTACGACATTGGTGACTTTGGTTTTAGGACTCATCGTGGCCTTTGTCTATATGTACCGAAATCACTATTCGCGTCATTTTATTTTCGCGGTTGCGATGTTGCCCATTCTCGTCCAAGCGACGATTATGATCGTGCATGGTAATTTGGGGGCCGGGATCACCGTTGCGGGTGCGTTCAGCCTGGTTCGCTTCCGATCAGCACCAGGGAATGCACGTGAGATGGTGACGATCTTTTTTGCAATGGCAATTGGCCTAGCAACCGGACGTGGCTATTTACTGTATGGCATCTTTTTCACCGTGATCGTTAGCCTCGCAATGCTGTTATATACGATGATTGATTTTGGCTCTGGAAACGAAAACGAGCGATTGATGAAAATTGTGGTGCCTGAAGACTTAGAATATGAGCACGCGTTTGACGATATTTTTGAGCGTTATACCAAAGAAGTTGCGCTAAATAACGTACGTACGACTAACCTAGGCAGTTTGTTTGAGTTACAATATCGCGTTATTTTGAAACAAGCGGACCAGCAAAAAGCGTTTATTGATGAGCTCCGCGAACGAAATGGCAACTTAGAAGTCGCGTTACGAGCAGACATCTCTGACACCAACAGTGCTTTATGAGCAATTAACGGTGTCGGGAATTTCATGAATTGTCGTGTTACGTCAGTACTAGGTCGCTTCCACACTGGTACCACACTGATTTTAAAAAAGGAGATCACTTCATGAAACGAACCTTATCACGAGAATTGATCGTTGCCGAAGCGAATAAATTGGCTGAAAAAGAAACCTTGCACAACTTGTCATGGCGAGGAATGGCCCGTCACTTACAGGTTCAGCCGCAGACTTTATATCATTATTTTCCTAGTCTAGGTGATTTAAAAGCGGCTGTTGCTGACTATCAGCGTGGGCAGCTGGAGCGACAACTGTACGCCAATCTAGTACCGGTGTCCGGGGCGGATGCGTTATATGTTTTTGCCGAAACGATCTTTACCTTTGCGAAAAATCATCCCTCCTTTACTGAAATTATGACGGACCAAATTCAGGGGCGAAATGCTTCAGAGTGCGTCACGGATCAGCAAAGTACCGTTGTTAAAATTCTCGATGATATTTTGAAACCGATGATCGCTGATGATGAGCAACGTTTACAGGTGAAACGCTTCTTACTAAGCTCGTTGTTCGGTTATGCGAAGCTTTCCTTTAGTGGTTTCTTTGCTGAGCAGCAGGCAACCGCCGATTCTTTAAAAACAATTGTGACCTTTTTAATTCGCGCCATTCCAATTGATGGGCAAAACCCAACTTCTTCACAAGGAGATTAGCATGTTTCAAACCAAAAAGCAGCGGCATCGCTGGGCACTAGCGACTTTGATTGTGGTCATTATTGGCTTACTTGTTGGCGCGTTTGTCTGGATTAGGACGACTTCGACGCGCCAATTACCATTAGGCACAGCCCACCCCACCCACAAATTAGCGACCGTTAAATTAACTGGACCATTATCACAGACCGCTGACACCCATCCGGTGGCGACCTTTAAAATAACGGACGCTAAAACTGGGATTAAACAAAAAGCCTACGTCAAAATGCAGTGGCAGGGGCAGAGTTCACGGCGTTATGATAAGAAGAACTGGAAGTTAAAGTTCTATCGTGATAAAAAGCTGAAGCATAAATTGAAGTGGCGCGTTCAACCAGGATGGCAGAAGCAGAGCACGTATGTTTTAAAGGCGAACTATATCGATGCTACCCAAGCTAGAAATTTGGTGAACGCTAAGCTGTGGTCATCGATGGCCGCAACACGTGAAGGTGCACCCAAGCAATTGGCAGATGCGCAAAATAATGGCGCAGTCACTGGTTTTCCGGTTAAAGTTAAAGCCAACGGCGACCAATGGGGTGTCTACACGCTTAATACCGCCAAAAATGCTAAGTTATGGCACATGGACAAACACAACCGCGCACACATGGCATTATCGAGTAATGGCTGGAATCGTAGTGACTTGTTTCGCACAGATGATGTCGCCTTTAATGCTACGGGGTGGACGCCTGATGTGCCAAAGACACTAAGCACTGCACAAAAGGATGAATTTCGGCGGTTAGTCCATTTTGTCAATACGAGTGATGATCATCAATTTAAAGCGCAAGCTGGGAACTATTTAGACGTTAACTCGGTCATTGATATGTACTTGTTCACCAACTTGATTCATGATCAAGATGGTCTAGGGCGGAATTTTGAATTGGTCACTTATAATGGTCTGCGGTGGTCAGCAACCATGTATGACATGGATTCAACTTGGGGATTATACGAGAATGGTCGTCATCTATATCCATCTGGCACAGCTGTTTCGCATAATTATCCCAACCACGGCGATCTCAAGACAGCGGAAGGTAATCGGCTAATTCAACGGGTTGTGCAGGCCTATCCACAGCGGGTGCAAGCTCGTTGGCGACAACTGAGAAAACAAACGTTAACGCCGACAGTCATTAATCAGGATTTCACCACACTGATGACTCAAATTGGGGAACAAAACTATCAACAGACGTTTAAATTAAACCCGGGAATTCCATCAAAACGTTTAACTAGTTTGATGCAAGTGCGGCGTTCAATTAAGCGACAATTTAAAGATAGCGATGCATTGTTCAATGATTACACAAGTAACGTTCAGCACTTAAACTTTAATTATGTGCCGCCAACGCCAGTTCAGTAAGAAAGCCTGCAAGTTACTAAAGTTAGCCAAAGAAGGTGACCGGGATGCTTTATCATGATTCACAATTAGCCACATATGTTGATCGGCCAACTCGGTTTACGTGTCGAGTGCGGTTGTATGGTGTGATGCTTGAGACTCATTTGAAGAATACTGGTCGTGGCGCAGATGTGCTATTAGCAGGGGCGATTGTAGTCATCGTTCCGGCCACTAATCCAACGCGTAAAACGCATTGGGACTTAGTTGCTGTGCGCAAGCAAACAGAACACGGTGATTTTTGGGTAAATGTTGATAGTTCAGCCCCCAACCAGGTTACTAAAGAGGCAGTTGCGTCTGGATTGCTGAAATTTCCTGGGTTAACTGGCACGATTACTGAGTTTCGACCAGAGGTAACCTTTGGCGATTCCCGGGTCGATTTTAAGGGACGTACCAGTACCGGCGAAGAATTTTTTGTCGAAACGAAAGGATGTACCTTGGAAAACCAAGGCGTGGTTGCCTTTCCTGATGCGCCGACGATCCGAGCAGTTAAACACGTCTACAATTTGGAAAAAGCGATGGCGGCCGGGTATCGAGCCTTTCTGATGTTTGTGATTCAAATTGATAACATCGATTTACTGACGCTAAACCAGGCAATGGCGCCTAAGTTAACGCAAGCAATCCGGGATGCGCTTCCGCAAGGCTTACAAATTATGGCCTATTGTTCAACCGTCGATGAATTCGGGATTGTTCTACATCGGCCGACACGTTTTGAGATCAATGCGCCATTTGTTGATCCCCAACAGGCTGGATGAATTTCATAATCATTTGTTGAATGGATAAAACGAAGCGAGAGTGAGACATAACGCCGAATTGAGCGCGAGCACTAGCAATAAAGGGATCATCTTCCACACTTTGGAAGGTGACCCCTTTATTGCTAGGCACAGCTCTCAGGCGTTTGTCGCACGTTTTGACCATGGCGACGTGGTGCACAAAAATGAAGCCCAACGCCTTTTATAAGTTATGCCCCAAACTTGTCTTTGTCGAGCTACACCAGCCTGTTACCTGTGCCTATCCCAGCCCGATCAATTGGCAAAGAACGCCAACTGCTCAGGCTCCGCTAGTGCTCGGTAACACCCAGCTGGTTTCACTCTGATTTTCTTTGCCGAGCTACACCAGCCTGTTACCTGTGCCTAGCCCAGCTGGTTTGGCTCTGATTTTTTTAAGTTAGTGAAGTATTAATGGCGACGGTGCACCATAAAGGTCACCACGTGCAAAATAATTGCTAGTAAAGTAAAGAAAATGATGACGAAAACCGCCCAGTTGAGCCAAAAATTCGTTGGGGAAATGACCGGTGCCAAACCAGTCTGGATCCCCATGGTGATTAACGACATGATTGCAATCATTATAAACAGTTCGACGTAGCGCTTCATGGTATTGTCATCTCGTTTCGTTTTGCTTGGCAGTTTAGTGCCCCATTTGTGACAGGTGTTCAAGGTTCGTTCAGGAATTTGGTCCCCATTTTTAAAGGTGCCAGGACAGACGATTTCATGAATTTTGATCAAACCGGCCGCATTCATCACCGTATCAATTTGCCGAAACGTGGTGTCGGTGACACCCGTAAAGAGGTTATTGAGCGGACTGATATAACAATCGGTGATGCTAAGGTAATGCTTATTTTTAAAACGATCGGGGTGTGCATCCCCAGCATGATCAATGCGGACTAAGCGCCAACGCAGACAGTCGAGAAAGTGCTTCATGATTCCTGATAGGCCACCCCAATAGGTGGGTGCCGCAAGAATCCAGACATCACTAGTTAATAGTTTTTCGGTTAACGCATCTAAGACAGGATTGGGAGCTCCAGTATCCGGGTGGATGTCATAGTCAGCCAAGTAAATTAATTCTGTTTCATGCGGCGACGGAACACTAGCTAAGGTGGTCGTCAATAATTGCGCGGTGACACCATGTTCTTTATGGGCGCCGAGAATTCCCAGGACTTTCATGAATGGCCTCCAACGGCTTTATTTATCTTATGATAAATATATTTAAAAAGTTTAACTATATTTCTAGGATATCATAAAACAATCGTGGGTGTCGGCCACGTTTATAGATGGGCCAAATACGCCCAATTGTGCTTGTCTGTTGTTGCTCGGTCTCAAACCGGTCTGGCTCACGCTCTGTTTTTAAATTGACACTTTTGTCATTCTTCATTATACTTTGTCATACATTTGAAATGGGGGACCGACTATCGTAATACGTATACATCCTTATATTCATTTCCCCAACGCCAAGGCCGCAATGAGCTACTACCAAGAAGTTTTTGGGGCAACCGATTTATTTCGGATTCCGGTTACAGAAGCAACTGCGCGGGAATTGGACTTAATTGATCCTAATTTAGAAGATTCAACGATTCATGGTGGCTTTCGGGTCATGGGCTCACAGATCCTATGTGCGGATGATTTCATGGATCAGCCACAGCATGCCACGAATATTGCGATTATGCTGGACTTTAATGCTGACGACAGTGAAGAAGTTGCGCAAGCACAAAAGTTTTTTGATCGAGTGGCGAACTCAGGACGCGTACGCGTGACTAACTCGTTCAGTGCCGCTTATTTCACTGGCAAACGGGGCGAGTTTACTGACGAGTACGGTGTTAACTGGATCGTCAGTTGTCGACCACACAATTGGATTGAACATGCACCAGTGATTTCTGGCGAGCAAAGTATTGCACCAACACAGGATGCGTCTCGTTAGAAATGGCTAAATAAAGTAGAAGCAAAAAAGGTTAGCGCTGATTTTTTCAGCACTAACCTTTTTATAAAATAAGCATTAGTTGTTGTGAACGAAGTCAACCACGTTACGGCCAACCACCGTGTTGTCCTTTAATTCTTGGATCATATCGTTGATTTCTGATAACTTGCGAGTCCGAACGATTGGGTGAACCAAACCTTCAGCGCCGAATTGGAATGTTTCAGCTAAGTCTTGGCGGGTCCCAACAAGTGAACCAGCAACGACGATACCATCAAGTACTGTCTTAGCAATGTTCAATTGCATGTCACCTTGTGGTAAAGCAACCGCAACCAGCTTGCCATCTGGGCGCAATGAATCAACGGCTTGGTCAAAGGCTGAAGTTGTAACGGCAGTAACTAAAGCAGCATGAACCCCGCCGACTTTTTCTTGAATTTGTTCATCAACGTTACCATCGTGACGGTTAATTAAGATGTCTGCGCCGGCTTGCTTTGCGGCTTCCAACTTGTCTGGGTTCCCATCAACGGCAATAACGTGCGCGCCAAAGACGTGTTTAGCATATTGGATGGCCAAGTTACCTAGACCACCGGCACCAACAACTGAGACCCATTGACCTGGTTTAACATCCGCTACCTTAATCGCTTTATACATTGTTACCCCGGCACAAGTTAAGGAGGTAGCTTCTACTGGATCCAAGCCATCAGGCACCTTAACGGCGTAGTTGGCGTCTACAATAACTTGTTCGGCCATGGCACCATCAACGGTAAAGCCTGAATTTTGGACCTGACGGCAGAATGTTTCGCGTCCAGTTAAACAATATTCACAGTGGCCACAGCCTTTGAAGAACCAAGCGATGGAGACCCGATCACCGACTTTAACTGCGTCAACGCCATCAGCTACTTTAGAGACGATCCCAACGCCTTCGTGTCCAATGATTCGTCCAGGCTTGTCACCGAAGTCACCGGCAGCAACGTGTAAATCAGTGTGGCAAAGACCACAATATTCAACATCAACAAGTGCTTCACCAGGTTTTAAATCACGTAAGGTAACATCTTTAACATCGACGAAGCCATCAACATTATCCCGAACAACAGCAGCTTTCATGAATTGATCTCCTTTTGATTAGAACTAATTTTTGTTTTCAACAGTTTAATCATATCAGGAAGCGATCGGAATTTAAAGTGAATTAATGAGCATTTGCAAACTTTTTTCATCATTGGTTTGATTGCGAAGGACTAATAGGCAGTTAAACCGAATTTTTAATGACGTTTAGTAAGTGATTTTCATAAACTGACTTGTGAATAACTCTTAAAATAGGCCACTTTTAGTTGATCGAAGCTTAATAGCTCTGCCGGCGTCCGTTGCCCAAAAATGATACATGCCACTAGTTTTAAGGAGTAAACTAATTATCCGCGACTAGAATGTGTGCGGCGTGATAGAATGGCCTTAAGGACGCGAATCGTGCAAAATTAAGGAGCGGATTTTTCTGAAAGTCCAACGCAAAGACATCAAATTTAGTTGGCTATTTGTTGCCTCGCTGTTAAATAACGCGGGGGCTAGTTTCCTTTGGCCGTTAACGACCATTTATTTACATAACTACCTCCACGAATCATTGACACTAGCTGGTTGGGTGCTATTAGGAATGTCGCTAATGATGATTGTCGGTGACTCGGTCGGTGGCTACTTGTTTGACCATTGGAAACCTTGGCAGACCGGAATTATGTCAGCGGCGCTGGCGACCCTTGGTGTCGTGGCCTTGATTTTTTGGCATGGCTGGCCGGTTTATGGATTACTGCTGCTGGTGATTGGGTTCGGTGATGGCGTCAATATGACGATTTTAAATTCCTTGGCGACGTGGGTGACGACAACCTCAACGCGGCACGTGTTCAATATGCTTTACGTGGCGATGAATATTGGGGTGGTGATTGGCACCTTGATCGTTGGTTATGCGATCAAATTTGGCATCACCACAGTCTTTATTATTGCAGCGGTCTGCTATGCTGCGTTGACGTTAGTGGTCACGTTACATTTCAATGTAGCGCCTAAGACACACCGCGCTAAAAGCCAAGTCACTAGTGGTCGGCGCACCCGGATGCCACTCTTAGTTGGCCTGATTTTGTTGCTACTATTGGCGATTAACTTAGCTTATTCCCAGTGGGAGAGTGTCATTTCGGTGCACATGACTAACTTGGGAATTCCAGTGTTGAATTATAGTTTGTTGTGGACGTTAAATGGCCTGATTATCGTGATCTGTCAACCCTTTATCACGCGATTTAGTGAACGTTTCCGCATTGAAAACGTCATTTTGGTTGGTATTACATTATTTGCGGTTTCATTTTTCATGCTGATTTTTGCCCGCAGCTATGTAGCGTTTATTGTGACGATGATTGTACTAACATTCGGTGAAATGATTGGTCATCCTGCTTTACCGGCGTGGATTGCGGTCAAGGCTCCAGCGACCGAGGCCGGCCGATATCAAGGTTTCTCTAACATGGCAATTGCGTTTGGTCGGGCGATCGGCCCCTTATTCGGTGGGCTTATGTTAGACTATGCGACATTCTCGAAACTATTTTTGGCTGTCGGAACTGTTCAAATGATCGCGTTATTTGCGGTCTATGGTCGGGCGCATTTTGAACGGCGTCGGAAAACCACTGTCGTTAAGAATGCTCATGACTGACGACGAACCATTAGTGGTGTCAAAGAAAGATTAATTTGAATAGCACTAAAATCGCCGCCCTCTCAGTGATCGAGAAGCGACGATTTTTGGCGTTAATTTATTTAATAGACGGTTGGCTTGAAACCTGATTGACTCGATCGACCAAAACGTTATAAATGCGCTTAACGTCGGCAGTGGTCCCACGTAGTTCATAATCGGCCAAGAATGGGAAGCCATAATCCTTGGCGTATCGACGTGCAGTTAAACAATACTGCTCGTTGAAGTTACGATTGCCGGATCCGACAACGCCAAGGCAATGCTGCCGATTATTACCGTAAGCGATGTATTCGCCTAGGACATTGGTCATCAACTCCTTGACGCCGTTATCAATGCCATTGCCACCATCTAAATAGGTGGGAACAAAGGCAAAGTAAGGCAGGGTTTCGTGGGTGAAATCTGTTTGTTCAGAAATTTCTACAGCGTTAACTGCTGGTTGATTAGTGTCAGCGGTGTGTTGCTGTTCCGCATATTCTGTCAGGTGCTGGACAAAATTGCGGGTGTTTCCTTCGATTGAGATGTAGCGAATGTTTAAGGCCATCGTGCCACGCTCCTTTATAAAAATTCAGGACTAATTGTTCAAAGTTTACAGCACGAGTTTTTTGGAAACCAGTCTTGACGAAATTAAATTTGTCATCAAGTCGTCAACTAGATGGCGTAAACTAAGTGCTAGCGGAGGAATGACATGGAACAATATTTAATTGTGACCGATATCGATGGTACTTTGATTCCCAAAACGCAACAAGTCTCTGACTTGACGCAAGCCGTGCTGAGTAAATTACAGGCACAAGGGCATGAACTTTACGTGGCAACGGGGCGGATGCTGGCTCTGGCGCGGTCAATTACCGACCAGTTCACGATTCCGATGGGGATTATTAGCGCTAATGGTGCCGTTATCGCCCAAGCCGATCAAATTAAGACGCATTTATTGGGGCAAGAGGCTGCGTTAGCTGCGTATGATATCTGTGACCGTTTAGACTTGGCGATGCGGTTATTTACGTTAACAGATACGTATCACACTTCCCGCGATGAATCAGCGTTAGCGCACATGCGGTTTTTGCGCAAACGGGTGCCGGCTTCAAGAATGATTTCATTGAAATCTCGCGCCGATGTTTTAGCCATTGCCGATCAAGTGACAAATGGTCTGGCGGTCAATCGAGTGGCCGATAATCGTTTGATTCAAGCTCGTCGTGAGTTGATGGAAACGGGCTTATTTTCGCTATCAGCATCAAGTGAAACCAATATTGAATTGATTCCCCGAGGGATTAGTAAGGCGACGGCGTTAAAACAAGTGCAACAGCAATTAGGTATTGATACGGAACACACCATTGTCTTTGGCAATGGGCTAAATGACATCCCAATGTTTGAGTCAGCTGCCACCAGTGTGGCGATGGCCGATGCACCGCAGGCAGTCTTAGACGCAGCAACCACCATTACGGAACCGGCTAATCAAGACGGTGTCCCACGTTTTTTGATGAACCGGTTCAAAATGAATTAAGGCCGGAAAGAAATTTATGCAAACGCTAACATATTTCTATGGCATACTAGTAAGTGAACTACGACACAATCAAGAACGTAGAGCAGGTTTAAATATTAACTTGAGAGGTTACAACAATGATTAATCCAACCGATTTAGATGACGGTCGCACGATCTATTTAGATGGCAGACGCGTGGAAAAGCCGTCGTCAGTGAAGTTGTTTACCGACACCTTGACCTATGTCAATGCGTACTATCGCTTGCAGCAAGAACAGCCGGCAACCCACCTATATGATGACGGCAACCGACATCGTCTTCAAGACGCCTAAGACAGCAGCGGATTTAGCCGCCAAACGCCTTGTCTATCAAGAAATTGCCAGCGCAGCCTATGGCATGTTGGGTCGGACCCCAGATTTTATTGACTCAGGAATGGCCACGCTAGCAGCACATAGTGACTTTTTGGGTCACAATCAATATACGGACTTTGCGGCTAATGCCAAGGCTTATGCGGAACGGATTAAACGCGATGATGTGTTTGTTTCTCATGCGTTGCAAAATCCACAAATCGACCGAGCTCAGGATTTGCATGAAATTACTCAAGGTGCGCCTGGTGTTCATGCCACTGAAGTGACCGATGAGGGGATTTATGTTAGCGGGGCCAAAATGGTGAATACCCTGGCGCCGTTGTCTAATGAATTGTTGATTTTTAATACGCCTAGTTTGGTTACTGGTGATGATGACTACGCCTTGGCGTTCTGGCTGCCAAATAATGCGGACGGTCTGAAGATTGTGTGTCGCAAACCCTTTAATCGACCTGGGCACAGTACCCAAGACTACCCGCTGTCGAATGCATTTGATGAGATTGATGCGTATATTATTTTTGACCATGTGTTTGTACCGTGGACGCACGTCTTTGTCTTCCAGAACGTTGCGATGTCAAACCGATTCTTTATTGATAGTGGGCTATTTCAACACACGACGCATCAAGATCAATCACGGGGCGCGGTCAAATTTGAATTTGTCACGACTTTGGCAATTGAATTGGCGCAAAAGCTGGGTGTTGACCGGTACTTAAACGTTCAAGAGATGTTAGGTGGGCTGACCGCTAATCTGGAATTGGTGCGTGGTGCACTGATTAATTCAGAATTGACCGGGAAGGTTGACGAGGCCGGATTGTTTGGACCTAATGTCCAGCCGTTACTGGCGATTCGGGCACAATTGCCGAAGATGTATCAGGACGCAATTCTAACGATTCAAAAAATCGGTGCGGGCTCGATGATGGGAGTGCCCGACTTCCGTGATTTTGACGGTGAGCTGGGTGAAACATTACGTGCTGTCATGGGGAGCCACTTAATGGATGCCCAAAACCGTGCTAAACTACTGAATTTAGGCTGGGATGTTACTGGTGAAAGCTTTGGTCAACGTCAATTGATGTATGAATACTATCATGGTGGTGATCCGGTGCGGATTCGTGCGTCGCATTATCAAGATGAAGAGCTCACGAATGGCCGGAAAATGCTGGCTGACGTGATGAGAAAAAGTTAATGTAACCAAACGAGAGTGGGACATAACGCCGAATTGAGAGCGAGCACTAGCGAAAAAAGGGATCATCTTCCGTACTTTGGAAGGTGATCCCTTTATTGCTAGGCACAGTTCTCAGGCGTTTGTCGCACGTTTTGACCATGGAGACGGGGTGCACCAAAAAATGAAGCCCAACGCCTTTTATTAAGTTATGTCCCACTCTCTTTTTGGCTCGTTAGCTTAAATCATGCGTCATGTTCATCCGCTGACGAGGTAGTTGCCTCGTCCTGGCTAACCGGTTTTCGAATCACTTCAAACCAATTGATATAAGCGTTCTCGTAATCAAGCGCAGTAAACTGAAAATCACCAATTTGATAATGATCACCAGCTTTGATATCGGGTTCTTTTTCAATAATGTAGCCAGTCAAGGTGACCACTTCAGATTCTTCAAACGCTTTGATATCAGTCTGAAAGTAACGTTCGAAATCGTAAAGGGTCATTTTACCGGAGACGTGATAAGAACCATCGTCTTGTTTAAAGATATATTCGTCAGAGACATCGTCGATTTCATCATGAACGGTGCCAAATAATTCTTCGTAAATATCCTTATCCGTAACAATCCCAGAAGTTCCCCCATATTCATCGACCACGACGACGATGGGCGTCTGCTTGATAATCATTTGTTGCAAAACATCTTGAATTGGCATTGTTTCAGGCACGGTGATAATGTTACGTAAAATCTTGGCAACACTGATGCTGTCATCGGCTTGACTCTGTCGAATGAGGTCGTAGTTATAGACATAGCCGAGGATTTTATCTTTATCGCCATCCGCAACCACGGGGAGGCGACTGAATTGCTCGGTTAGATAAACCTGCAGGGCATCTTTGACCGTGTCGGTGACATCAATCACTTCCAACTGAGTCCGATCGATCATGATGTCGCGGGCGACCTTATCGTTCATTTCAAACGCCCGTTGCATGAAGACGTAATCTTCCTGATCTAATTCACCACCTGTGACAGCGTTGCGGGACAGGTTTAAAATTTCCGCCTGGCTAAAGGCCTCATCACTTTCAGATGCCGGTTGCATGCCTAACATGCGAACAATCCCATTGGCCGAGGTGTTTAATAGCCAAACGAACGGATAGAAAGCGACATGAAAGTACCGCAAAGGCGTCACTACTACCATCATGACCTGAAATGGTCGATCGATGGCGATGTTTTTGGGGACAATTTCAGTGACGACGACTTCAAAATACGTCAACAGAATAATCCCCACCACAGAACCAATTGCATGACCAACGGTGGCGTTTAAGCTCAAATGAGCCGCACCAAATAGATCGATCAATAACTGGGCGACGGTTTCTTCACCAATCCACCCTAAGATAATGCCACACAAAGTTGTCCCGACTTGAGTGGTTGATAAGTATTCATTTAAGTTGTGGACCATCCGTATGGCCACATCAATTTTCTTAGATTTCTTGTCGCGTTTATCTTGCTCTTCTTCGAGGACACTAGGTCGCGTTTGGACTAACGCAAATTCAGCGGCAACGAAGAAGGTGGCAAACACGAATGTAATTAGCATGATGATCAAATTACTAATTATCTGACCACTATCCAACGAATATTCCCCATTTCTTGTTACAAACCATACAACATTATAACGCGCAAGCGGTGTCGTGGCTATCATGTCCGCAATTAAATCGGAACCGTCTAATTTTTGGTTGAAATTTAGGTAGATCTTGATCAGTGGCGGAAGTCCAATTTGATCCACTAGCGGAAAAAGTAGCTGCGGTAGGTGAGTCATTTTAGTTGAATGTTTGACCAATGCTGACTAATATAAACAGTGAAGGCTATCGTGCCTTTGAATCTAATAGAAAAAGAGGGGTTTGATATGCGTTACGATTTAAGCAATGACAACTTGACTGACCCAAGCGATGATTTCTTTCTTGGGTTCCCACGACGTTTGTTTGATTTACAACGCCGCGGTAGTGATATGCGAACGGATGTTGTCGAACACGATGACAATTATCAAGTGAGCGCCGAATTACCGGGTTTCAAAAAGGATGGCATTCACTTGAACTATCGGCGTGATACGTTATCGATTCAGGCGACCCATGAAAATAACCATGAAGATAAGGATGAAGCAGGCAATGTGTTACGTCGTGAACGTAATTACAGCAATGTTAGTCGCTCATTCTATCTACCTAATGTTGATCGACAACAAATCACTGCCAATTATGATGGCGGGATTCTAAAAATCACGCTCCCTAAACTAACCGCTTCGTCGTCAGATGATGATTCAATTGAAATCAATTAGTTCTAGTTGTCTTAAATAACGTCAAGCATTCAACTTAAAGCGATTCACATGCGTCGAAGAGACGGATGTGAATCGCTTTTTTTCTACCTATAGTCGAGCCTGATGTCTCAGCTAGTGCTCGACACCACCCAGCTGGCTTCACTCTGATTGTTCGTGGCTGACTACTGGAATTTAAACTAGGTTAGGTTTTTATGCGGGCAAAAGGATTTCGTGCGGTATAATGCCACTAAACTGGCGTGATCGTAGATTAATAGAAGGGAGTCTTGAAGATGCAACAGCGTAGTGCGGCAACGATGATGCACTTGATTCGACAAGTTGCGGAAGCAGATGAAAATATTCGAGCCGTTGGCATGGAGGGCTCACGAAATGATCCACAGATCCAACAAGATGAGTTTTCTGATTTTGACATTACGTATTTTGTCAAAGATCCGACGCCGTTTCGCCAAAGCGATGATTGGCTTGCTGTCTTTGGTGAACGCATCATCATGCAAAAGCCCACGGGAGCTTTATTTTCTGGGACCAAACAGCCGTGGTATCCCTACTTAATGCAATTTAGTGACGGTAATCGACTGGATTTAAAAATCGCCAGTGTGCGTGATAAAGACGCTTATTTGGCGGCTGAGCATCTGAATCAATTGATCTTAGATAAGGATGCTCCAATTGTTAATCAACCTGATTTGTCAGATTGGGACTTTCATATCACGCCGCCATCTGAAGAGGATTATCAGAATAGTGTCAACGAGTTCTTTTGGGTCAGTCTTTACGTTATCAAAGGGTTAAAACGTGGTGAACTGCTTTACGCCAATCAGTTTTTCGAACGTCCAGTTCGTGAAGAATTGTTGAAAATGTTGGAGTGGTCGGTGGGAATTAACACGAATTTCCAACTCAGCGCGGGGAAAAATGATCGTCAATTACAAAGCACATTGTCGAAAGACGATTACGACAAGTTAATCGCGACTTACCAACTTGAGTCGCCAGCAGCAACTTGGCGCGCACTACAAATAGCCACACAACTATTTCTCGCCACCGCGCGGGTCGTGGCGGATCAATTAAGCTTTGAGTTTCCTGACTATCCAGCTGCCGTAATGGCTTACGAAACTAAATTGATGGCTGAGTCCGGTAAGTGAGGAACGTCAACGATGACAGAACTACGACAACGTCCAGAGGTTACCAATCTTGAGTTGTTCTATGATCTGATTTTCGCGTATGCGATTAGTCGGATTACGACGGTCTTACATCTCGTGCACCATGAGGTGATTCCTGGACGATACCTTTTAGAATATTTAATTATGTTTTTTATGTTTTGGACGATCTGGACCTATCAAACAGTCTTGGTAAACCGATTCTTTCAGGAAAATGTCCAACATAGTTTATTTATGATTTTTGACATGTTTGTGGTCATTATTTTGTCGCAATCATTGAATCCTAATTTTGAATCAACGCATCCCACATTTGCCGGATCGACATCAATATTACTCTTTAGCATTGCGCTTCAGTATTGGCTGCGTGCTCGCCATTTACATGATGAGAAACAGTTGGCGGTTGCTAAGGGACTGGCTAGAACGCTCTTTATTAGTGGGACCCTTGGTGCGTTGACGATCATTCCTTGGGCGCCATATTTAATTCGTGTCACGGTGTACGTCGGTTCAATGGTTTACGCTAACGTTAGTCCAGCCTTTTTGAAACGCGCTTTAACTGAATTTCCAGCGCTCTTTGAACATTTAACGGAGCGTTACTCGCTGTTTACGTTGTTGTTATTTGGCGAAGCAATTATTGCGGTTGCTAGTGTCGTGAATGTGCATCATTTTAATTGGCTAGCGATTCCTTTCTTTTTAACCATTGTGGCCCTATTTTTGGGTTATTTTGCAATGTATCAGCAGGGCATTGATCGTCATCAGAAAACAGCCGGTATTACATTAATTAACGTCCACTATGCCATTTTTGTCGGTTTAGATTTAGTCACGGCCGCAATGGAACTCTTTTTGAACGGTGAACTCATTGGCTGGCAGTTTGTTGGCTTGGTTACTCTAGGTTTGTGGGGATTTGGCGGCGGCATTTTAACGGTTCTAGCCACGTATCCAAAACGCGGATTGCGAATTTCTCTAGGCAAGGCGTTTAGTTGGTTGACGGTTGGATTAGTGTTGTTGGGTGGTATCTTGATGTTCATTAAAACGCATGTGGCGGTGACGATGGTCTTGTTAGCAGTAGTGGCACTTTGCGGTGGCGGGGCAACCTGGCAATCTTTACGTCAGGACTTTAAGCAGCCAGTTAAAGATAATGCATGAGGAGGTTAGTCGTGAGTAATGAAGAGAATCGACCGATTCGGATTGGTGACGTTGGGCAATCGCACCGTTCGACACCTAAAAAGCAGTCGCAATCTGGAAAAGCGATTGCTGCTGACTTATTGAAACAAGCCCAAATGAAACAAGGTAAAGCCGAACACGCTAAACCACAGTCTGAAGCCAAATCAGCTCGGGTCGTGACCATGATTGAAGCGCAAAAACGCGCAGGTCGCTACAATATTTACTTAGATGGTCAGTATGCTTTTCCGGTAAGCGAGTCAGTCCTCATTGAATTTCGCCTGTTTAAGGGCATGACCATCACGCCGGCATTGCAAACGCAAATTAGTGATGCAGATGATGTGGCCCGCGCATACAATCGGGCGCTTGATTATTTATCTGGGCAATTACGGTCAGAACGTGAAGTTGTCACAAAATTAGCTAGTTTGGATATTCCAGATGAGGTTATTAACGCGACGTTACAACGGTTAAGAGAACTGCAGTTAGTAGATGATTTGGCTTATGCAAAAGCTTATGTGCGCACGATGATTAAGACTTCTGATAAAGGCCCAGTAGTGATTCGCCAGCATTTGCGACAAAAGGGAATTGGCGAAACCTTGATTGATCAAGCGCTGGTTGAATTTTCTACCGATGATCGATTGACCAATGGCATTGCGACGGCAACCAAGTTAGCCCATCATTACGCGAATAAACCCTTTGCGGTCCAACAACAGAAAGTCCGTCAGAGTCTCATGCAAAAGGGGTTCCAACAAACGCTCATTGAGCAGATTATGACCGAGGTGACCTTTGAACGGGATGATGAGCAGGAAAACGCGTTGTTACAGCGAGAAGCGGCCAAGGTCTGGCAACGTAACCGGCGCTATGCGGGACGAGAGCGTCAAAATCGAACTAAGCGAACACTATATGGTAAGGGCTATCAACTGACAGATATTAATCGTGAATTAGAACGATTGGTCAACGAAGAAGATTAAAAGACAAGTAAGTTGCGTCACTTCTGCTTAGTTTAGTAAGATCTAATCGAAACAATTATGATAATTAATGTCGGAAAGGAGATGATTGACCATGAAAACAAGAGCTGAATTAAAGCAGTCAGCCAAAGATGTGCTTCGTGGCCACTGGGGCCAGGCAGTCGGACTGAACGCATTGACAGTGATTTTAGCCTATGGCAGTTTTGGCGTGTCCATGCGACAACAATACGCGAATTTTAATGTCAACGGTCAAGCTGGCGGTGGCAGCTTTTTAGTTAGCGTGTTAGCGGTGGCGATTAATTTTGGAGTCTGGTTTACTTTTTTAAGTTGGATTCGCCAGCCAAAGCGAGAGATTCGACCATTGCGGGATGC
The DNA here is from genome assembly GCF_057545565.1 of Furfurilactobacillus sp. W61-4. Classification (NCBI taxonomy): domain Bacteria; kingdom Bacillati; phylum Bacillota; class Bacilli; order Lactobacillales; family Lactobacillaceae; genus Furfurilactobacillus; species Furfurilactobacillus sp. W61-4. The sequence continues at coordinate 77,797 of NZ_BAAJNZ010000007.1, read as the reverse complement.
CTTTAGTGTAATCGCGACCCCAGCGGTCTTTGCCTTGCTATTGCAATGGCTGATAATTACCTTCGTGGTTGGGATTGGCTTGATCTTATTATTGATTCCTGGAATTATTGTTGGCTTGATGTGGAGCCAAGCGGTTTATGTCTATAAAGATCTCCATGCTGCCAATCCTGATGCGAGTGTGTGGCAAGGGATTATGCCGGCTTTGTCACTAAGTACTCAGCTAATGCGCGGTCACAAGTGGGAATTCTTCGTGTTACAACTTAGTTTCTTGGGCTGGATTCTGCTTGGAATGTTGAGCTTAGGGATTGGTTTCTTTTGGATCACCCCGTACATTAATGCTACTTCAGCAGCTTATTATGATGAGTTGGAAGCAAGTAGCAACGTGGAGTTAACGATGTAACGTTTCGATGGCTGAATTTTTGAACTTGCTCACTAGGTCACAATGAGTAGGATTTAAATAAATCGTGCGCCTGACATTTTTGTTAGGCGCACGATTTTTACGTTGGTTTTCAGTGAAAGCTGACCTCAGCAAGTTAAAGTGTCGAGTTGATCTAAATTGACGCAAAGAGTAAGGTAATGTATGAAAGTGTTGCGTTTTTAATATATTCATTGGGGGATGTAAAATTGACCAAAACAGATGTTTCAGCGACTAAAACTGAGATTCAAGCGATTTGTCGTGATCTGTATCAAGTGCTTGATCAACGAAGCAGTAAAAATTCACAATTATTAGATATTTTGGACGTTTTACAACAGGTGATCAAAACAGTTCCAGACACGTCGAATCCAGTAGCACTAGTCAATCGGCTGGTTAACTATATTAGGATTGTGGCATCAACCGGTGAGTTACATTTTTCTGGATCCTCTGAAAAGTTAATGATTCAACTGGGCGTTATTGGACAAAAAGCAGGGTTGAATGGGGCCTATATGGCTGATTTCGCAGATAAATCATACTTCTATCGACCGTTTGAAAAATATCCCCAACACTAAAAAGAATTTTCTGCATTGTAATGAGCGGCGATGACCACGGTGGCTTAGTGTTCAATAGTCGGTTTGTTTAAAGATAATCACTGGAGTCAAATAAGCCACCTGCCAGGCATTGATATCAATAAGGATTTTTCCATCATCTAGTTTACAACACTAGATGATGGTGATATTATTTATTTAGACGTAAACAGCCAATGATTAGCGGAGGATGCAGTGATGGCAGATTCTTTTGAGCAGTACCATAAGTGGGAACAACATTTAGCTGAAGTCACCTTGCCCAAGTGGGATGAGTTGCCAAAGTTTGATCTGTATATGGATCAAGTGGTGGCCTATGTGAACGATACGTTAGGCCCGTTGGACGTGGATTCAGTGACACCCGCAATGATCAACAATTATGTCAAACACAATATTATCTTGGCGCCAGTGAAGAAGAAGTATCAGGTCATGCAGGTGGCAGACATTTTATTGATCGGCTTGCTAAAACCGACATATGCGATGGACACGATTCGGCAGGGCATGGATCAAGTCACGGCTAGCCTTTTTCCCAAACGGGCCTACGATACCTTTATTGATCTGATGTTAGCTGGTTTACGTGGTGAATTGCCAGAAGCACCCGCGGATAATTTGAATGATCAGATGATGGTGACGGCTGTCCATGCCATTATGGACAAAATGAAGTCAGAAAAATTGTTGAGTCTGACTAAAGAAATCGTGACCCCTAAACCAGTTGAACAGAAGTAAATAAAATTTTGTCATTTATGCTCAGTGAGCAGTGGAGCTGTCTTTTCGTCTGTGAGAAGGCAGCTTTTTTCATTTGTCACCAATAGCAATTGTGATATAAGTGGCTAAATAAACGGGCATCAGCGTAAGAAAGTTTTTAAATTCACAATTGATAAATAAGCGTTTAAGCGAAGATTTCAGAAAAGTATTTACATAATAAAAAGCGCTATATTAACGAGTTAAGCGCTTACATAAACGAGCAAAACAAAAACTTGAATCAAAATGCTTGAAAAGTTTTTACAACGTGTTAGACTACTAATTGTGAAAGAGATAACAAATAGACATCAATCTGATGGAGGCAAACAAAGCATGGTTGTAAAAGTTGATAAAAAAGCTGAAAAACAAACCACGAATGTCGCAGACATGATCCAAAAATTGGTCGACAAGGGTCAAGCAGCCCTCGCAAAAATGGATGGCTACGACCAAAAGCGCATTGACCACATCGTGCACGAAATGGCGATGGCTGCCTTAGACAAACACATGGAATTGGCAAAATTGGCCGTTGAAGAAACTGGCCGTGGTGTCGTAGAAGACAAAGCAATTAAAAACATTTACGCATCAGAAAATATTTGGCACAAGATTAAGGATGATAAGACAGTCGGCATTATCCGTGAAGATGATGTTGAAGAAATCACCGAAGTAGCTGAACCACTTGGTGTGATTGCCGGAATCACGCCAGTTACCAATCCAACGTCAACGGTCGTCTTTAAGGCTGAAATCGCCGTGAAGACACGGAATCCAATCATCTTCGCGTTCCACCCACAGGCCCAAAAGAGCTGTGTGGCCGCTGCGACGATCGTACGGGACGCAGCCATTGCAGCTGGTGCGCCAGAAGGGATGATTCAATGGATCGAAGAACCTTCAATCGAGGCAACGGATGCTTTGATTAATAATGATGGTATTGCTTCAACGTTAGCCACTGGTGGCCCTGGGATGGTTAAAGCGGCTTACTCGACCGGGAAGCCTGCTTTAGGGGTTGGCCCTGGTAATGGTCCAGTGTACGTGGAAAAATCAGCTAACATCAAACGGGCAGTTAACGATATCACGTTGTCGAAGACATTTGATAATGGGATGGTTTGTGCATCTGAAAACTCAGCGGTGATCGACGCAGAAATTTATGACGAAGTAATGGCTGAATTCCAGCGTTTGGGTTCATTCTTGGTGAAAAAGGCCGATCAAAAAGCCTTAGCTGATGCCATGTTTAACCCAGTCACCCATGGTGTTAAAGGACCGATTGCTGGTAAATCAGCTTATGATATTGCAAAATTAGCTGGCATTAAAGTCCCAGAAAACACGAAAGTTCTGTTGGCAGAAATTGATGGTGTTGGTCCAGATTATCCATTGTCAGCGGAAAAATTATCACCAGTTCTATCCGTTTACAAAGCGGATTCTCGTGAAGAAGCTTTGAAGCGCTGTGAAGAATTGTTGAACTTCGGTGGCCTTGGCCATACAGCTGGTATTCAAACAGAAGATCAAGACCTAATGACAGAATTTGGCGTACGCATGAAGGCTAGCCGGGTCTTGGTTAACACACCATCCGCTGTTGGTGGGATTGGTAACATCTACAACAACATGATTCCTTCCTTAACGTTAGGGACTGGTTCATGGGGTAAGAATGCTGTTTCGCATAACGTGTCATCCTTTGATTTGATCAACGTGAAGACGATTGCGAAACGGAGAAATAACATGCAATGGATTAAGATTCCAAGCAAAGTTTACTTTGAAAAGAATTCAGTTCGTTACTTAACCGATATGGAAGGCATTGAAAAAGTCTTCGTGGTCGCTTCACCTTCGATGGTTAAGAACGGTTATGTGGATATCGTGCGTGATCGGTTGCGTAAACGACCAAATGGTACAGACATTCAAATCGAGGTCTTTGATCAAGTCGAACCAGACCCATCAACGGACACTGTTGATCGTGGGGTTCGGTTAATGAACGAATTTAAGCCTGACACGATCATCGCTATCGGTGGTGGTTCACCATTGGATGCGGCTAAAAACATGTGGATGTTCTACGAGCACCCAGGTGCAGACTTCTTCGGTGCTAAGCAAAAATACTTGGACATTCGTAAGCGGACTTACACGTTTGAAAAGCCAAACAAAGCGAAGTTTGTTGCGATTCCAACAACTTCAGGCACCGGTTCTGAAGTGACACCGTTTGCGGTTATCACAGACTCACAAACCCACGTCAAGTATCCATTAGCTGACTACGCCTTGACACCAGATGTTGCCATCGTGGACCCACAATTTATCATGACGGTTCCTAAGAAGACGATTGCTTACTCTGGCTTGGATGTCTTCTGTCATGCTCTGGAATCTTATGTTTCTAGCTTGGCTTCAGATTACACGCGGCCATGGTCATTACAAGCCCTGAAGTTAGTTTTGAACAACCTGACTGCTTCATATAACGGTGACGCACATGCCAAAGAAGAGATGCACAATGCATCAACTCTGGCAGGGATGGCCTTTGCGAATGCTTACTTGGGGATTAACCACTCAATTGCGCACAAACTTGGTGGGGAATTCGACTTGGCTCATGGGCTATGTATCGCGATTACGTTGCCACACACGATTCGTTACAACGCACAGATGCCGAACAAGTTGGCGATGTGGGCTAAGTACGAATACTACCGTGCTGATGAAGATTATGCCGATGTTGCTCGTTACCTTGGTTTAAAGGGCAACACGACTGAAGAGTTAGTTGAAAGCCTGGTTCAAGCTTTCATTGATCTGGCGCACAGTGTGGGTGTTGACTTGAGCTTGAAGGCCAACGGGGTCGACAAGAAACACTTTGACAAGGTTGTTGATCACCTAGCTGAATTGGCTTATGAGGATCAATGTACAACAGCTAACCCAAAGGAACCGTTGATTTCCGAATTAAAGGAAATTATGGAAGAAGACTACGATGGTAAGGGCGTTGAAACCAAGACACGTGGTGCTTACTAGACACAATTTAGTGGTCGGTAATAAGATAAGTTAAAGAGAATGATCGGGTTCACTTACAACGCTGTGAGTGGACCCGGTTTTTGTTATAATGAAAGCTCATTGAATTATTAATCAATCAGATGCCGAGGAGGGCGGTTATGCGCAGCCGAACAAACATTATTTTTATCGTTATTGCGATATTGGCAATTGGCGTCAGTGTCTTGACGATTCACCCAGTCGCCCGCCAAACTGGGGCAGCTCAGCCATCGACATCAACTGACAAACAGCGTTCAACAACCAACAAGTCGGTTAAAAAGCAGCCTCAGCAACCACGAAAAGCGGCCGCTAAATCTAAACCTGCTAAAAAAGCTGCTGTTGAGACTCAAACTGTTGGTGGGTATACGCTAACCAAGCGCGCGGTTAATTTGCCAGCCGGCTTGGCAAATGGTCAAGCGACCAACGAATGGTCGTCGCCAATTACGTTGACCTTGTCGACTTCGGCGTTGGCTAGTGGGAGTGATGGTAATTTAGTCCGGTTTGATGGCTTACAAGTGGGTCAAGCGTATCGCCTATGGGTGCGACCTGCTGGCAGTGAGCAAGCTTATGAAATCAATTATCAGCCAACCGGTACGTCGCAATATGTGCCAACCTCACTATTGCGAACGGTTTACGAGGCTGCGCAAAAAGCGTCGCCCGATGTTAGTGAATTGACGATTTATAATAGTCGCCGGATTAATTAGACTGACAAAATGTGGTTAAGGCAAAATCAAAACCAAACTGCTGGTTTAAACCTCTATTTAGGGGATGGCTGCCGGCCAACCTGAACTTCGCGGGCATGCGGCTGGAACGCCGTGGACCTGAGGCTGAGCCGATGCCCGCTACGTTCAAATTGGCCTACTTGTGGATTAACTCGCTGATTTTTGGCAATCATGTGGATGAAATGATGGGTGATCTTGTGTCGATGCATTTGATTTCGAATCACGCTTTTAACATCAAAATGAGACGCACGCAAAGATACGCCAACACACAAAAGCGGCTTTCACAGGATGAATAAACTCATCATCCTGTGAAAGCCGCCTTTAATACCAATTGATTACTGACATATAACTCGTGTTTATTTAGAAACTAAGTTTATCGTTTACTGTTGTTGTCCCAACTGTGTGTTTGCCGTCAGCACGAATATTGTTCAAGTTACGGCTTGTCGAGTTCCGTCAGCCTGATCCTTGTGCCTAGCCTGCTGCCAGCAATTGGTAAAGCCCACCAATCACTGCCAGCTTACTAGTGCTCAGGATCACCCGGCTGACCCCACTCTGAGTCATTGTCGAGCTACACAAGCCTGATGTCTGTGCCTAGCCCAGCCTGCCTAATTGGCAAAGAGCGCCAACCAGTCAGCCTCAGCTAGTGCTCGACATCACCCAGCTTGTTTCGCTCTGATTTCATTTGTGAGAAGCCTGATCGGCAAGTTTTGCAGCTTCTGCTTGCTGAGCCTCGAATTTACGCGCATGGTCTGCCGCAATGTCTAGCTGCTTGTCCGATAGTTGTTTAACCGCAATCTCCCGCAGATCGTGTTTGCCAATCGCGGCTTGTCGTGGGCCGTCGTCGGCGTCTAGAATGGCTTGTGCATATGCAGCAAAATCACTTTTGAATTGAGCGGTTACTTTGAAATGGGGACCAAAATACGCATCCACAGTTTGCCAAAGCGTCGTAATTTCATTTTGAGTCATCATTATCGCCACCGTTTCTGTTAGATTAGGTTCATTATAAGACTGGATCGTCGCAGAATCACTGAAACGGGCTTATTATTAAAAGCAACATTAAAGGAGTCCTACATATGGCAGATCGCGTTCGACGATATTTATTAGGGATTGGCGCCATGTTTGGTTTGTTTTTGTTAGAACAATTGGCAATTATGCCAGCCGATTTCCCAACTTTATTAAAATTATCCGCTTGGTCCATCCAGTTGTGGGTGGGGCTCGGTACAACCTTGCTATGTGGGCTTGTTTTTTGGCTTTTATGGCGACTATATCAACAAGGACTAGCCAACCGAGAGCCGGTCTATTTTCGACCACGACCGTCGCGCTCACGGCAATGGTTATTTTTCGGCCTGATGATTGTCGCATTAGCCGGGTTAATTGTGGCTCAAGGCTTAATCCACAGCAAATCATCTGAAAATCAGAAGACGGTGGAACAGTTGTTCAATGGGACACCGTGGTTAACCGGGTATTTAACGGTGGTCATTGCGCCAATCCCCGAAGAACTGATTTTTCGTGGCTTGTTTTTCAACTACTTTTTCATGAAATTAACGACGCCGTGGGTGAAAGTGCTCGGCATTGTGATAAATGGACTCTTGTTTGCGCAACTGCATACAGCGCTGTGGTCACCAGACGCCTGGGTTTATGCTGTTATGGGGATGATTTTAGCGACAACTTACTTAGAGACGAAGGACATTCGTTATGATATTAGCCTGCATATCTTAAACAACGGTTTTGCGACGTTATCAATGTTGCTCTAGTTGGTGCGCTAGATTGGTTAAGTAGCGGTGGGACGCGAGCATTTCGCGGTCATCTGTTTGGTCAGCTAGATTCACTTCATAGATACTCGTTGCGGCTGGATTTAACAGCGGTAAGACACGCGCCCAGTCAATTTGGCCAGTGCCTAATGGGAGACTATCGTGAGTGAGCCCCAGTGAGTCAACGAGATGATAATGGACGACGTGGGGTGCCAAACGTTTTAACGAGGCCAGCAGCACGTTATTGTCACCATGACTTTTGATGAAACAATGACTGGTGTCAAACGCAAGCCGGTAGTGGTGATCAAAGATGATTTGATCCATAGCGGGATCACCGTAGAAGAATAATGGTGAGATCGAATTTTCAAACATGATGTGATCGCCGCCTTGTTCAGCATATTGATCCAGTCGTTCAAAAACGACGGCCTGTGCAGTGGCTAAATTTGGGTACATGTCGATGAATTGTTGAGTTTGGCGCGAATAAGAACCATGCAGCAACAACTGAATGTCATTTGCTTGTGCAAGTGCAATTAGTGTGTCGGAACTATACCGGAGAAATTGGTAGAGTTCCGGCATTTTTTTGGCCGGGGTGACCATTTCCACGAACCAACCGTTGTAACGCATCGGTTGATGTAACACAATTCGGCTCGTGACCTGTTTAACTTCATCAATCGCGGTCTGTAAATGCTTTAGGCCGGCAGTAGTTAAGTCATTTTGATCCAGAAAAAATTCAAATACATCTGGGCGATCAGTTAAGCGTTGCCGATACTGATCAGGATTGGTGCTTCCTTTTAAACCTAATAATGGTGACATAGTGAATGAGACCTCATTTCTTAAACAGACGCTGATTGTTGCCAACTTGGGGTATGACTTGATCGAACTTAACAATTTCAATCATTATCTAAGCCAGTTATGTCAAGGTACTGCCCGCCGTGTACCGGGGCAATTTGGGCTGGTTTACTGGTATGGTATGATGGAAAGGTAGTTTTTAAACATCACGGACGTTCGGCAACGCCCGCTTGGCATTTAGAGAGGGGAATTGGATTTAACCGTGAAAGTTAAAACGCTCGTCTACGTCTTAATTTCAACTTTTTTATTTAGCTCAATGGAAATTGCTCTAAAGATCGCTGGGGGCAGTTTCAACCCGATTGAACTTAACTTTATTCGTTTTCTTTGTGGTGGTCTAGCTTTATTACCAATTGCAATCCATACCTTACGACGACGCCAACAACACTTGCATTGGCGTGACTGGCTTGCGTTTAGCATAACTGGGTTCGCCTGCGTCGTGGTTAGCATGACGTTGTATCAGATGGCGATCCAAGCGACAGCAGCCTCCACGGTGGCAATTTTATTGAGTGCGAACCCGGTGTTTGGGATGTTAATCGGCTTGATTTTTCTTGGTGAACGTATGACGCGAACGAACACGATCGCCGTTATTTTGACTCTGATCGGCTTAATCGTCATCATTGATCCGTTTAAACTGACCCATCCGGTGGGAATCGTGCTGGGGCTAGCCTGCTCCATTACCTTCGGACTTTACGGGGTGATTTCACGGGTCAACGCTAATCAACGCCACTTCGATGGGCTGACGATGACTTGCTTTTCATTTATCGCTGGGGCTCTTGAATTAGGTGTTTTGATGTTATCAACGCATCTTCCCCTTGAAGCCAATGCGTTACGCGGGATTAAGGGTTTTAGCGACGTGCCATTCTTTGCTAATTTAAGCTGGCAAGCACTGCCACTGTTAGCTTATGTCAGCATCCTAGTGACGGGGGTCGCTTTTGGCCTTTACTTTATCGTGATGGATGAAGCGGGCATTCCCGTTGCCTCGCTGATCTTTTTCATCAAACCAGCATTGGCTCCGATTTTAGCACTGATCGTGTTAGGTGAACCGATCTACGTGAATACGGTCATCGGGATTGTCATCATTCTCATTGGTTCCGTTGTCACACTCGTTGGTGAAAAAATTGCGCTCACGATGAGCGATTGGTGGCATCCATTTGGTCACGGCCATTCGTCACATTAACAAAAATTAACTTTTTAAAACGACTGAATTGACGCTAAAAAGCGATCTTCCTGAAGTGAACCCCCAGAGTTGGATTTGATCCAACTCTGGGGGTTCACTTCATCCATATTGTCAGGAAGATCGCTTACTTTTTATAAAAATTTGTGCAGGACCGGTAACTTGGTGACCGCTCTTAGAACTTTCCGTTATTGTTTTTCCACTGATCTGGTGCTGGAATTGGTGCGACAATATCCCAGTGTTCAGCCAGCTTAGCTTGGTCGATGCGGAAAAGGTCGTAAAAGGCAACGTGTTCACCGGCGTATTCGCCTTCAGATACTGCTAGGACAAAATTACCTTGGCCGAGAAGCAGATGATTTTTGGTGTAAACCATCGCTTGATTCGCTTTTGCCATCGCGGCCATCGCCGCATTTAAGCCGGATAAACCATCAGCGATTTGTGAGTTGTGTTGGATATAATGATCACCATCAAAGTAGTCCGTGATCGTTGATGGATTTTTGCCTTGTAAAACATCGCGAATAAACTGATGAACTAATTGTTTATTGGCGTCGGTCTTGTTCAAATCAGTAATGATTGTTGTCCCGTCAAATTGGGTGTGACCTGAAGGATTCGGATCGGTCACCGGCGCTAGGTTGTCCCAATGTTCGGTAATTTTACCGTCATCATCAAAGCGAAAGATATCAAAAGCTGCTTGTTCGCCAGCACCGGCAAAATTGTACCGATTGTGTAAGACAACGAAGTCATGGTCTTCAAAAGCGCGAATATTTTCGACCGTCGTCTTAACGGGCGCTTGTTGAAGATTGGTTACTGCGGCGATGAAGCCTGCTGGACCCGTTGGATAATCTAAATTATGCTGGGTGTATGTGTCTGACAGTAAATGACGCGCTTGGTCGAGGTCACCAGTCGCAAAAGTTGCGATTAACGCTTGAGCTGATTTAATATTTGACATGTTGACGCCTCCGGTTTTCAGTAGTGGGTTGAACACTTAATGAGCTCATTGTAAGTGGGACCTGAATGCTTGTGAAGAACGCACTTTAAAGTCAGTCAGTTACCCTAGGGTAAGCATTGTGGCGTAATCAGTGAAGGAGAATTTAGGATGTTAAAGATTTCCGAAGCAGAAGCAAAAAAGCTCACGATTTTGAATCAAATGCATCGAAATATGTGGCGGCCAGATATTATTAATCTTTTAATCGAACAGGATCGCCCGTTAAGATTCTCAGAACTACAAAGCGCTTGAAAATTTCGCAAAAGGTTCTAACCAGTAATTTACGCTGGCTCGAAGCCCATGGCTTTATTCATCGGCATGTATTTCCAGAAGTTCCTCCACGAGTGGAGTATTCGCTAACAGAAATTAGTCGGCAGTTAGCTCCAGTTCATGCGGCCATGCGTGAATGGGCGAATTACTACGTCACTCATACGGACAGTGACCCAGATTGATTGAAGAAAATTGAAGCGTAGGCAAAGTGTGCGATGGCTGGTAATGTTTAGTAATCTGATCCCAAAATGGGCCCACAACCAGACACAGCTGCCGAGCAACCTAGCAGCTATCAACTTACCACAACAGGTATGGCGCCCCAAGCTAAACAAGTCTAAAGCTTGTTAACGCATAACGAACGCGTTTCACTTTCAGTGAAGAATTTACAGGGATATGTTTCCTTCAACTCTCGTGTCTTGCAGCACGAGAGTTTTTTGTATTTAAAAACGCCCCTAGCTTGCAGACTAGAGACGTCATTCTAATCGTCGTTAAGCTCAAATAAACTATAATCACAAGGACTACAATCAGTAAGAGCTTGAAGAATTTACTAAGGATAATGTTCACCCTCTTTAGTCAGCTTTGAGTTAGTGCAAACTGACCGGGCACAATCATACCATGATCGAAGAATCAGTCGTTTAAATACTTTTTTGCAAGCGCGTTTCACGAGTGAGAATGACTGGTAAAATCACCTAAACGACTGCTTAAAAGTCAACTTCACAAGCTTTATCGAACAAAAAACGGCTTGCATCCCATTAGACGGGGATTCGCAGGCCGTTCTTTTTGTTTAGTCTATATTCAACTCTCAGCTTGGCTGTCTCTTACTCAACGTTTTACAAGTTCCAGGGTCTCGGTTGCTGGAAGTGGTTCCACGTTTTGGCGATGTAGATTGGAAATGAAAGTTAGATTTTAGCGTCGTCTCAGACTCTTTTTGTGAGGCGGATAAAAATGATCAAAATTTAGTGAGGTTAGTTTAATCAGGCAACAACAAAATTTACTGTCAGTTTACCGACTAAAATCAAACGCTTCTAAGAATTGAGCAACACCGTCCGCATCATTGGAAGTGGTCACCGCATTGCCCACAGCCTTAATTTCCGGCTTACCATTACCCATGACGACGCCGACATTAGCAGCTTTAAGCATGCCTAAATCATTTTCAGCATCACCAAAGCTCATCAGGTTATCGAATGTCCAGCCATAATGGGCGAGCAGTGCGTTTAGGCCAACGCGTTTGTCCATGTCTTTAGCGAGAAATTCAAGAATTTTAGGTTGCGAACGTACCACGTGATAATGCTCATTCATCGTTTCAGTGAGATTCGCCACTGCCTCATCTAAGACCGGCGCATCGAAGGACATGACCGCTTTGCTGTAGTCGGCATCGGGTAATTGATCGAAGGGCACGTGAGTGAAGGTTAGGTTTGCATTTAACATCTGTTGATAATAGGAAGGGCGGAGATCTGATAAAGGCCAAACCTGCTCAAAGTCTAAGACATCTAGCGGGTAATTATGCGCCACACAGTAATCATGAAGGGGAATTAAATCAGCCTTTGGTAGGCCTTGCTTAAATAGTTCGGCGTGACCGACATTTTGAATGACCAACGCGCCGTTAAACGTAATCGTATAATCTTCCGGATCGGTGAGTTCGAGCTGCTCCAGGTAGTGCCAGATGGCATTGATTGGACGCCCCGTACACAGCACGATTTTTAGACCTTGTTGGTGTAGCTGCTTTAAAATGCGCTCATTTCTGGGGCTGATTTTTTTGTCACTGGTCAACAGTGTCCCATCAAGATCTAATGCAATCATTTTAATCATTCGAAAGTTCCTCGCAATCATTCAATTTGGTCAGTCTAGCAGTGTTTCACGCTAAACTTAGCCTAGCATAGTTTGTCAGGTTGCGAGGCCTCAATCATAAAATTGTGATGTTTCACGCATGATTGATTTATCTTTGCTGCCCAAGTCGCTAGAATAAAGGTAATCACAGAGGGGAGCGTGGCGACATGGATTATGAGAAGACTTATCGATTTGACGAAGGCCACCATTTAGATTTGAAGCAAGTCCCAACCAGTGTCTCTGAACCAGCACCAGACAAGGAGACCATTAAGCGACAACTAGAAGCTAATTTAGTGAAGCTAGATGCCCTTCAAAGTAAACTCTACGCGCAGGCGACAAACGGCGTCATCATTCTGTTGCAAGGGATGGACGCTGCTGGAAAAGATAGCATGATTCGTCATGTGATGAGTGGCTTAGATCCAGAGGGAACCTCGGTCGTCAGTTTTAAGCAACCGACTTCAAATGAACTCGCACACGATTATTTGTGGCGAATTTCAGCAGCGTTGCCGCGGCGCGGTAGTATTCAAATTTTTAATCGCTCACAGTATGAAGACGTGTTGATCAGTCACGTTCACCCAGAAATCTTAACGAGTCAGCACATTCCTGGCATTAACCGCGTTGAGGATGTCACCAAGGCCTTTTTTGAGCAACGCTATGAAGATATTGTTCACTATGAGGATTATCTAGCACACAATGGATTTGTGATGTTGAAATTTTTCCTGCACTACTCTAAAGCTGAACAGAAACGGCGGTTTGAAAAACGGATTGAAGTACCAGATAAGAACTGGAAGTTTTCAGCAGCGGATATTAAGGAACGTGGCTTTTGGGATCAATATCAACAGGCTTATGAGGAAATGTTGACGCACACGGCAACTAAAACCAATCCTTGGTATATCGTGCCATCGGACTCGAAATGGTGCTCGCGGTTGATCGTTTCGGAGATTTTAACGAAGCGCTTCGAAGCATTAAAACCGGAGTATCCAGTAGTGACAGAAAGCCAAAAACAACAGCTTCACCAGATTTTAGATCAATTACAAGCCAATCAAGATAGTTAGGAGATTTTCGGCGCGATGGCAAAAAGTAATTTATATGGTGCGATGGTTCTCACTGCGCAAGATATGCAATTAATGATTGTTGATCAAAAAAGCCAGACCGTCTTAGAACGGATTAGTGCGCCGCTACATCTAGGGGCTGATTTATTTGAAGGGCATCGTTTAGATCCATCTGTCGGTGACGAAGTGATCGTGATTTTGGAGCGATTTTTACAGGTGCTACGTGATTATCGGGTGACGAATTATCGCTTGGTGGCCAGCCACACGATTGCGCGCGCCGAAAACATTGATTATATCCGGGATCACATTTTTATTATGACCGGTGAAACACTCCACTTCATGACGGTGAATGAAGAATCACTGTTTGCCTACGAGGCTGCCGCTCAGTTATTGCCGGATTTTGATAAACTCATCAGCGGACACACGGTGTTAATGCAGATTGGGGCCAGCATGGTCCACTTCATGTTGTTCGTGGATGGTCAATTGCTGTTAACTCGAGAGCTGTTCTTAGGTCCCATGCAAGTAGCGACCCAACTGCAAGATTTGGAGCACCGGGTCGAATCCTATCAAGAAATGCTCAGTGATTATTTACATTCAAAGTTAGTCAGCCTCTATCAGTTTTTACCAGAACAGCGATTTGATCGCGTGATTCTGATGGGTTCTAAGCTGCATTTGTTGGATCATCTGATTCCGCGTGGTCAACGGTTTGTCGAATTGAGCCTGGCTGATTTTGATCAACAATTTCAACGAGTGGTGGAGATGACTCCACAAGATTTATTGAATGAAAGTAATATTCCGGCAGATCAAACCAACGAGGTCTTACCCTTGTTTTTGTTGTTGGATGAAGTATTCGACCATTTGCAGGTCAAGCAAATTGAATTAACGGACTTTAAAGTCATTGACGGCTGTGTCATTGATGAGGTGGGACACCACCATCAAAATGCCCATAACACAGATCCCACCAGTCAAGTTATGCTGAGCGCAGCTTATGAGTTGGCCCGCCGCTTTCACGTGGACGAACAGCACCAGCAGTCAGTCGTTAAATTTGCGACCCAGTTATTTGATCGTTTGAAAAAGTTGCATGGGTTGGGCGCGCATGAGCGATTGTTGTTGCAATTGGCGGCAATTTTACAAGACAGTGGGCTCTTCATTGATAGTACCCGCCATGCGTTTCATTCGGAATACATTATTAACCATTCGGAAATGCTGGGGTTACGAGCAGATGAACAGGTCGCTGTCGCAGCCATTGCCCGCTATCATAGCTCTGAAACGGTGTCGGCGGATCTAAGCCGGTTTAACATCAGCATGGCTGATCGGATGGTCATGGTTAAGCTAGCGGCGATTTTGCGGCTCGCGGATGCGCTAGATGACAGTCGGTTACACAAAATTTCAAGTATTAGCGTTTCGATTAAAAAACCGCAAGTTATTATTCGGGCAACCGCCAATGATGATATTGAATTAGAGACCTGGACCTTCAATAAAAAACGACGCTTTTTTGAGGAGATTTACGGGTTCACCCCGCAGTTACAACGCACGGGACGCTTTTAAGGAGGATGACCATGGCCTATACAGAGCCAAACTTGTATGTAAATCGTGAATTAAGCTGGGTGGATTTTGATGACCGGGTCCTAGAAGAAGCGCGTGACAAAAATAATCCTTTGTTAGAACGCGTGCGCTTCTTAGGTATTACGCAAAGCAACTTGGATGAATTTTATATGGTGCGCGTGGCGTCATTACGAAAGTTGGAAGACGTCAATTACACGACACCTGATGCTTCGGGGATGGATGCGGCGGCCCAATTAAAGGCCATTAGTACCAAGGTTCATCAGCTCGTTGAAAAGCAATATAGTACTTTGAATCGTTCACTATTGCCGCAGTTAGAAGCGATTGGCATTCATCTGCGGACCTTCGATGAGCTGACAACGACGCAAATCAGTTACTTAACCCAATATTTTCGGGAAGTCTTATATCCGGTGTTGACGCCGATGGCTGTCGATGTTTCGCGACCATTTCCATTCGTTAGCAATAATACGCTTAACATCGCGATTCGATTGATTAAAAATACCAAAGACGAAGCAAGTGGTAAGCGGGAACACCGTTTTGCGACGATTCAAGTGCCAGATACTTTTGACCGCGTGGTGACGTTACCAGGGACCAATGAGTTCATTCTCTTAGAAGAAGTCGTGAAACACTTTTTAGGTGAGCTGTTTACAGGTTTTAAGATCAAAGAAGCGCAGGCCTACCGGGTGATCCGTGACATGGACTTTGACGTCACCGAGGAAGATGCCAGTGATTTGTTGAAAGAGGTCGAGCATGAGTTAGCGGTGCGTGACCATACGCAGGTGATGCGTTTGGAAATTGAAGCCGATATGTCCAAACAACTACGTAAACAGTTAATCAAGGATTTAGAGACCCGCGATGCTGGTGTGTTTGACATTAATGGTCCGATTGATTTGCGTTTCTTAGGTAAGCTAGTCAAGAAAATTAAGGGACACGATGATCTGTTGTATCCGTCATTTAAGGGCTATACACAGCCTGCATTGCGGCAGGCGGATCTGTTTGCGGCGATTAAAGCACATGATATCTTTGTTCAACACCCGTATGATAGCTTTGAACCTGTTGTGAAGTTTGTTCAACAAGCGGCCACTGATCCAGACACACTGGCAATCAAAATGACGTTGTACCGGGTGTCCTCACAATCACCAATCATCAAGTCGTTAGCTCAGGCGGCGCGCAATGGCAAGCAAGTCACAGTCCTAGTGGAATTAAAAGCGCGCTTTGACGAAGAAAATAATGTTAAGTGGGCCCAGATGCTTGAGCGTGAAGGCTGTCACGTCATTTATGGTTTGGTTGGTTTGAAGACCCACTGTAAGCTATTGCTCGTGGTGCGCCAGGAGCCAGATGGCATCAAACGTTATATGCACATGGCAACTGGGAATTACAACGATGTCACCGCCAAGCTGTATACAGATATGGGGTTGTTCACAGCTGATCCCTTACTGGGTGTGGATGCCTCTAATGTTTTTAACATGTTATCTGGTTTTAGCGAACCGGATCACTTCGAACGCGTGGCGATTGCGCCGACGACCTTGCGTGATTTCTTGTATGATCGCATTGATGATGAAATCAATCATGCCAAGGCAGGACGGCATGCCGCAATTCGGATGAAGATGAATTCATTGTCAGATCGTGGCATGATTCAAAAATTGTATGAAGCGTCTGCGGCCGGTGTGTCAATTGACTTATTAGTTCGTGGCATTGTTTGTCTTAAAGTGGGAATCCCTGGTGTTTCGGATCATATTACGGTGCACTCGATTGTTGGACGCTTGCTAGAACACAGTCGCATCTACGAATTCTACGCGGATGGGGAGCAGCGCACGTATTTAGCTTCTGCGGATTTGATGACGAGAAACATCAGCCGACGCGTGGAATTATTGTTCCCAGTTTTACAGGATGATGTCAAAACGGAAGTTCAACGTATTTTTGATTTGATGTGGGCAGATAACGTCAAAACGCGTGTTTTACATCCGGATGGTGTTTGGCAAAAGGTCGATCGTCGGGGGTTAGCACCTTTAAATGTGCAAGAAACATTGATTGAAGAAGCGGCCCAAAAGAATGCCGCGTTAAACAGCACGGACACGCAACGGCCACAGACGCCTTTCGTTCCATTGATGCGACCGGTGGATGAGCCATTAGATGATGAAACAGATACTGATGATGAATGAGTCGGATAACTGGACGATTTCTGAGAATGAAAGGGGCCAATTCGAGTGGAAAATTTTGCGGTGATCGATTTAGGATCGAATTCATGTCGTATGACAGTCACTGAAATTGAAGATGACGGTAGTTTTAAGCGTGGGCAGATGACGAAAGCCTTTGTGCGGTTATCAGAGGGCATGGAAGCTAGCGGTGAACTGCAAGAGGAACCGATGGCGCGGACGATCACAGCACTACAAGGGTTTTATGCAGTTTATTCAAAATTGGAGAATCTCACGTTGCGAGCAGTTGCGACGGCGGCCGTGCGTAGTGCGAAAAATCAGGCCGATTTTCTTGAACGCGTGAAGCAACAGGTGCACGGGTTAGAAATTCAAGTGATTACCGGTAATGAAGAGGCCAATTATGATTACTTAGGCGTGATTAACACGCTGCCGGTGACGAATTGCATCATTATGGATACTGGTGGTGCGTCATGTGAGCTGGTATTAGTTCAAAATGGCCGGGTGCAGAATTTGGTCAGTCTGCCATTTGGCTCGGTTAACTTATCGGAAACCTTTTTAGTGCACGGAACCGATCAAGTTGCCGCAGTAGATCTATTCCGGCTATCGACAACGGTTCAACGATTATTTAACGGGATCTGGTGGTTACATCGCGGACAGAATTTACCAATTGTCGCCTTGGGTGGTTCCAATCGGACGCTGGCTAAAATTCGTCGCAAAGAAAAGCACGTCGCCGATTATGAAGATATTCATGGTTTTCGGATGACGGTGACCGAAGTGGAGGATGTTTACGCCAATATCATTGAACGAAATTTGGCGCAGCGTAAGGCGATTCCCGGATTGTCTAAGGATCGTGCCGATATCATTGCAGCTGGGATTACCCCGATTGTGACAATTATGCGAACCCTAGATTCGGGGCGCGTCGTTTTCTCAGAAAATGGCGTGCGTGAAGGAATTTTGTACGAACACCTTGCCGATTTGCGATCGCGTGGACGCATTGGTGAGCCAGATAAATCGGCCAAGAAGTGATAGTTGGTTGCATTGATCACGGCGTGGTTCGTCGACTGGCTAAACCGACGACACCGGAAGTAAAATAGTTCAAGCGGCCTTTAGCCCACCGAAAAACCCCCTAGCTGCACCATCTGCTAGGGGGTTTGGTGTTTCGTGTTTCAATTTGTTTTCGCAGGTGTATTATAACCCGGCCGTGTTGATTTTTGCAAGCGTTTCGATAGGCTGGTTGGTAGCTAAAACTAGTCATGATTTAAAATTTTACAGGGCTGTTCACATGCTGACCTTTAATTTAGGTTGATTTAAATCAAGCCGTTGGGGAAATATTGCGGAATCATGGTCGTGGCTAAGCGATGTTCAGCTGAATCAGGCGCAATTTTTCCTGCTAAACGCATGCCTTTTGATAATCCTGGATTAACGCGTTTTTTATCTTGAGTCATACCCTTGAGCGTAGCCGCAATTAAATCAGGCAACTTCATGTTCCCGGGAGCAGTCGTTGAGGCAGTCGACTCTAGGTTAGTTTCAGCAACCATTGGTGGAACCAGCTCCATGACGTGCACGTGGGTGGCGCCAATTGATTGTAGTTGTTCACGCAATGCGTCAGTGAACATGTGTACACCGGCTTTAGAGGCGGAATAACTCGGATGTGTGGCCGTGCTTAAATTAGCCAATCCGGAAGAGATATTGACGATGAGCGCCTCAGGTTGTGTCCGTAGTTGATTGATCAATAGTTTATCAATGGCAATCGTCCCAATTAGATTTGTTTGAACATCGCTGACAAGCGCATCTACGGACACCGATTCATCAAACAAACTGAAAGCGCGCATCGTCCCAGCGGAATTAATGACGATGTTTAGTTTGGGATAATGCGTCTTCAACCAACTCGGTAAGGCAGCGAGTGTCTCAGGCTGACTGACATCGGCTTGATAAGTGGCGAATTTTGGATGTTGCTGTTGAATCTTCGTTAATTTTGTTTGATTGCGACCTAAGATGATGATTTGATTGTCGGCTTCGGCAAGACGTTCAGCTAATGCAAGACCAATGCCAGAAGTGCCGCCAGTAATGAGAATGGTATTATTCGTTAATTTCATGATGACCTCCCAAAAGTGTCAAATTAGATTGGTTACAAAAATTGTTTTATGTAACTTTTGACCAAAGCTTAACGCGTTAAGTTACTAAATGAAAGTTTTGTAACAAAAAATGTTATACTAAATGCATGGCAAAATTAACGAAAGCTCAAATTCTCGACGCAGCAGAATTATTAGTTGAACAAAATGGCATTCAAGGCGTTACCCTGGCGGCAGTTGGCGCAGACCTGGGCGTCAGTCATGCGGCCTTATATAAACATTTTAGTAACAAACAAGATCTGTGGACATCGTTAGCGTTGCGGTGGTTGAATCAAGCGTTGCAACGGCTATTTCCCTTTGATACCAGTGGTTATTCGGATAAACTGACGATTGCTCATGATTGGTTATGGGCGCTAACAGTGGATAAAATGGCGGCTTATCATGATGATCCGCGGATGTTCACGGTATATACAACTTATATTGACGATAATCCAAGTGCATTGATCATTCATATCACCGATTTAGAGCAAAGTTTGGCGGCCGCATTAGCGACTGACAAATTGCCGGTTGTTGACGCGGTCTTGCAGGCCTTTTCAATGTTTTCTGTACCGGCCTTTGCGCCAAGTTGGGGAGAGGCCACTAAAGCTCAATTTGAGGGGGTATGGGCACTAGTTGCCCCTGGTTTGGCACAACACTTAGCGGATGAATAAAACAAAGCCCTCGCATTTTTGCGAGGGCTTTTATACACACTTATTTCACTCAGAAGACTCATTTTTAACTTATTTAAGTTGTTGTTCAATCGCGCTCTTTGTCAGTTGCTGTTCGAGCAATAGGCGATCGTTAGCTGAGATCTGCGGTTGTTGCTTTAGCGCGGCCGCCATTTTTTGGGCCACAAGTGCTTGTAGTGCACTTTGTTTGGCAGGGTCTTTTATGAGTTTAGCTAATTGCTTCGCTTGCGAAGTGCTCAGCTTTAGCCAATTGTTGGGTACTTGAAAGATATCTTGGCGAGAAACAAGCTGTCCACCTTCACCAGACAAGCCAAATAACATTTGTGTCCAGCCGTTTTGGTATCGCCAGCGGGTCGTCTTGGTCATTAAGGTTGCGTTGCTGGTGGCACTAATGTCACGCACTTTAATGGTCGTATGCTGGCTGGGCGTGGCCTGTGGTTTTGTCTGCGAAGTATTCGTCCGATAGAGATAAATCTTTTCCCGACCATTGCCTAGCGGTTGGTACAGTAGCATGTTCGGTTGACCAGCATGTTGGTTCGGTGTGCTGCTGACTAGTGTCTGCGTGGTGGTTGTGGTGACCTTTTTCAAGCCGAAGTGATAATTATCATTCGCAACGAGTAGGCCAATCATACCCATGAATACGACTAATGAACTGATGATTGTGATGGTGCGCGCTGAACCAGCAGCCATCAAAACAACACTGAGAAATAAACTCAAGGTGGACAGAATTAATAACGTAATCACCATTAGCCACGCCTCCTTGAATTACCGGGCTTAATCCGAAAAGCTAAAACCAGCCCGACTAATGCGAAGATGGTTGCCGTTAGAAAGGCAGCATGATAACCAGATAAGGTTGCATTGATTGCATGGTTGCGATAAGCCAATGGGGTGGTATGTAACAGCGCTTTGGCCGGCATCTTATTTTGCGTCACATTGGTCAAAATTGAGATCAAAATGGCCGTCCCCATGGACGAGAAGACTTGCCGTCCGGTGTTGTTAACTGAAGTTCCGTGACTAAGTAAATTAATCGGGAGGGCATTCATGCCGGTCGTTGTAACCGGCATCATCACCATCGCAATCCCGAACATCCGAATCGTGTAAAGCAATGTGACGAAGATGATCGGCGTGTTTTCCGTCAAAGTGACGAAAAAGGCCGTTCCGACGGTTAATAAGAACATGCCGGTAATCGCTAACCGACGAGCGCCAATTCGATCAAAGATCCGACCGGTAATTGGGCTCATAATCCCCATCATTAAGGCCCCTGGCAAAAGGATTAAGCCAGAATGAAACGCTGATTCACCGCGAACAGTTTGAATGTATAATGGTAGGACCATTTCGGCGCCGACCATTGCCATGTTCACGACAGCGACCTCAATGACAGATAAGGTGTAAACGGGCGAAGAAAAGACCCGCAATTCGAGGAGTGGATTGTCGATGGATAAGGAACGCCATACGAACAACCCGACAAAGAGCAAACCGATCACCAAGGTTGTGACAACAATTGGATCAGTCCAAGAACTGGAGCCGACACTACTAAAGGCGTACAGCATACTACCAAAGCCGATGGTGGATAAGATAACCGAAAGCCAATCCGCACTCGTCTTTTTGGTAGGAAAAATTTTGCGCATTGTAAAGAGGGCTAGGGTAAACACAATCACTGGAAATGGCAGAATAACGACGAATAAAGAACGCCAAGAATAATTGAGTAACAACCAACCTGATAAAGTTGGACCAATTGCGGGGGCCAAACCAATGACAATTCCGGCTAATCCCATGGCTGATCCGCGTTTTTCTGGCGGGAAGATTGTCAACATCGTGGTCTGAAAGACGGGTGCCGTGATCCCCACCGCAATCCCTTCGATGAGTCGACCAGTTAGCAACAAGCCAAACGTCGAGGCAGTCATACAGATGAAAGTTCCGACAAAAAAGATTGCCATGGCAGTGAGATATAATAATTTCGAACTAAATCGTTGCAATAAGAAAGCAGACACGGGAATGGTAATCCCCATCACGAGCATGAATCCAGTCGTGAGCCACTGAACAGCGTCAGCATTGATGTTAAAAGTCCGCATCAAGGTCGGAAACGCTGTCGTTAGAGTAGTTTGAACAATAAAAGTACTGAATGTTCCAATAAGCATCGTGATAACGAGCAACAGGCGATTAAATGGCTTGCCGTTCGCGTCAACGACCTTAAATTCTGAAATCGATTCTGACACGAAAAGGCCTCCTTTGGCGTAAGATGAGTGTGATTTAAAAAAGTAAAAATCAGGCAGCAATCAATTATACACGTTTTACTAATAAAATGTTAGCGGCGTCGGGTTGATGATTTGTTAAAAAATGAGATAAATAGTTGCTTTTGATTGACCTAATGGCTTGTAGTTATTAGGATGAACGGGTGTTAGTTAAGGGATAGAGAGAAGGAACATTTAATGAAGAAAACGACAATGGCCAGTCTTGCCGCGCCGTTTGTTTTGGCGACCGGTGTGGCCGGGATTTCTGAACGTTTATATCAATACGCTTTCAAACGGGTTAACCAAGTCCCTGAAACCTCTGCAGAAAAGCAAAAATATGCATCCGCCTACTATAACTATGTCAATTGGTTACGCGACCAACCAACGGAGACGTGGACATTGCACGGAGACGATCCACAACAACAATTAGTGGCGACGTACTTAGCCGCAACACCGGCGAGCAAACAAACGGTGATTATCTCCCACGGTTATAAAGGTAATGGGGAGACCATGGCTAACTATGCGCAACTCTTCCATGAACTAGGATATAACGTGTTGTTACCGGATGATCGGGCGCATGGCAAATCGGCGGGTCGCTATATTACCTTTGGCTGGTTGGATCGCTTGGATTATTTAGATTGGCTAAAGCGCATCATTAGTCACGACGGCGAAGATGTACAGATTGTTTTATTTGGCGTTTCCATGGGTGGCGCCACGGTGGAAATGATGAGTGGCGAACAATTGCCAGCTCAGGTTCAAGCGATTATTGCGGACTGTGGATATTCGAGTATCGACGACGAGCTAGTTTATCTGTTGAAACGGAACTTTCACCTACCGAAGTATCCTTTTTTGCCCGCGGTCAGCGCCATTAATCGCCGGCGATTAGGCTTTAATTTACATCAAGTGTCTTCGGTGGCTCAGTTAAAACACAATTATCGACCGATTTTATTTATTCATGGTGAGAAAGATGTCTTTGTTCCCGCCAGCATGTTAGAAGAAAATTATGCGGCTACTCAAGGGCCGAAAGCAAAATGGATCGTACCCAATGCGACACATGCTGAAAGTTTTTGGGTGAACCCCGTCGCTTATCAGCAACACGTGCGTGACTTTTTACAACAATATGTCGTTGATTCCACACCGCTACCAATCGCTGAATAATAATGGCCAAAGCTTTTCGATCGGTAAATCATTGATAAGATGAAGCTGCGTCAAAACCAAAATTTGACTAGTAGCTTAAACTTCCATACAGGTGATTACTGCCGGCCAATCCGAACTTCGCGGGCAGGCGGCTGGAACGCCGTGGGCCTGCTTTGAACCCGGAAAAGCGCCGGTTTCAAAGTCAGGCCTTATCGTAAGCGAAATGCGCTAACGATAACGACACAGGCTGGACCGATGCCCGCTACGTTCAAATTGACCTACTTGCGCATTAACTCGTTTATTTTCACAATGATGTGGGTGGCGTGTTCGTCTCAGCAATGGCAAAAATTCACCGCGCATAAAGGCGACCTTCGCATGATGATTCACTCATCATGTGAAGGTCGCCTTTAATATTGCTTACTAACCAGCTTACTAGTGCTCAGGATCACCCGGCCGACTGCGCTCTGGGTCATTGTCGAGTTACACAAGCCTGATGTCTGTGCCTAGCCCAGCCTAGTCAATTGGCCAAGATCGCCAACTGCCTAGCCTCAGCTAGTGCTCGACATCACCCGGCTTGTTTCACTCTGAGTCTTTAATTAGCCGCATCGATATCGCGCTGTAGATAGCCGACCAAACCAACGATCACGATGACTAAAGCAATCCCCAGCTGCCACCAGAACGTTGGCCATTGAACAGCCACGGCTGGTACCCGGCCGATAAAGCCAAACGGGGTCAATTTTGTGGCCCAATTTGGTAGATCAAGTAAGCGGCCAAAGTAGCCGACGCCAAAGGCTAAGCCTAAATAGCCCCAGTTGAGGGCGGTTAGGCGCGGCAGCCAACCCACTAAACAAACGCTGATGGCCACCATGATTAACATTGGTGCTAAGTTGGCTGTAAAGGCGTGTACGAATAGTTTCGTGGCTAAAGGATGTTTCAGAACACTGTTGGCCGCAATTTCCAAACCGGCAACGCTGGCGGCTAAGGTTATCGTACTAGTGAGGAGACCCAAGCAGGTTAAGATACTATTCAGGCGCAGCCGACTGATTGGCCGCGCGTGCAGGGATTCAAAGAACCCTTTTTTCTCATCACCAACGAGTCGATTGATGATCTGAATGCCAGGAATCGCAGAGACAACGGCGAAGATAATCATTAACATAGCGATAAATGATTTAAGAATTTGCGTTTGTGCGGCGGCAGCCGCATGTGGATCGGCCAATAAGCGCATGGTCAATGGATTCGTTTTCAAAATACCAGCGACAGTGTCAAAGACCGAGCCATACGTAGCGGCAAAAAGAAACATACCAATGACCCAGATAAAAATGGTGTTGCGTTCTAGGCGCCAGAACAAGCCGATGGGACCTTGTAACATGAAGGAAGCCGTTTTTCGACCGGGACGAGTCGCAATAATCCCGGCATTCAAGTCGCGGTGGGATCGCAGCAAGATGGCGCCGCCAATAAAGATTGCTGAAGCAATTAACATGAATAAAGCGGGTAGCCAGTTGTTCTGCCGATAAGTTTGAAATTTTTCCACCCAACCTAATGGTGACAGCCAAGTATATTTCGGATGCGAAACATCGGTGACCATCCGACTGAGATAGACGAGTCCAAAAATCGCATAGGAAAGGCCAGTAGCCGCGCGACTACTTTCAACAAGTTGAGCTAAGAGAATGGCAAGTACACCGAACATTAGCCCGTTTAGTCCCAGCCCAATGCCTAAGACAAAATTACCGGCAGTATCGGTGCCACGCAGACCAGCAAATTGCAATCCAAACGAATACAATAAGGCTAATGTACCGTTGAGAACCAGTAATTCGGCAATGGCGGCCGTCAGTGTCGTGTAAGGGCCCACCGCATGAGCAGAAACCAATTCGGTGACACCGGAATCTTCGTCGCTGCGGGTGAGCGACACCGCAAAGCTAAAATTCATAATCGCGCCGAAAATGGCCATAAAGACCGTCATTTCTGAGGCAAAGATGTCCGCGGTGGTATAAGGGCCATCTGGCAGCCGACCGAATAATGAAATCATCGCGGGTGTTTTAAGGGTCGTAATAATTTGAGCGATCGCCGTCTTGGTTCCGTAAAGGTCGTTGAATTTAAAGGCGACGCTGGCAAACAAACCGGCCATGACGAGCATCCAAATGGTCATTTTTAACCAATCGCGTCGTAAATTAATCGCTAGTAAACGACCAGTCCGAAAATAAGCACGTTTAGGCATGATGACTCACATCCTTTGTGGTTGACTGGTCAGCTGGATCGGCGGTCGGCGTGTCACCGTAATAACGGAGGAATAAGTCTTCCAAGGTTGGCGGCGTACTTTGCAAGCTAGTAACATCATGAGCTGCTAAGTAATCCATGATATTAGGCATTGCCTCGGAGTCGGCCGCAAAGGTGGTGGTGTGATGTGCGTTATCGGTGGTGACTTGATGCACACCTGCTTGTTGGGCGAGGTCAGTGAGTGGCTGTTCGGTGGCGACAGTGATCTGGGTGCGGGTTAAATGGCGCATTTCAGTTAAGGTACCGGTTTCAATAATTTCCCCAGCGCGAATGATCCCAATCCGATCACACATGCGCTCCACTTCAGACAGAATATGGCTGGATAAAAGGACCGATTTGCCTTGTTGTTTTAACGCCAGGACGGCATCTTGAAAGACCCGTTCATTAAGTGGATCGAGACCAGATGTCGGTTCATCAAAGATATAGAGATCCGCCACTTGAGAAAGGGCGGCAATTAAGGCCACTTTTTGACGATTTCCTTTTGAATAAGTCCGCGCTTTTTTAGTCGGATCGAGGTCAAATTGCTTGAGCAGTTCGTCAGTGCGGGCATTGTGGGCTTGGCCGCTTAGCTTTAAGAAGAGATCAATGATTTCGCCACCGGTTAAGTTTGGCCACAAGTAGACATCGCCGGGAACATAGGCTAGCTGGCGGTGAATGCTGACCGCGTCATGAAAGACATCCTTGCCAAAAATGGTGGCTGATCCTGATGAGGCTCGCAATAGTCCCAGCAACGTGCGGATGGTCGTCGATTTTCCGGCGCCATTGGGACCGATAAAGCCGAAGACTTCTCCTGGACGAACGTCAAACGTAATATTTTTAAGCGCTTGAAATTTGCCGAAATGTTTTTGTAGGTGATCAAGATGGACCACTGGATTTACAGTTGGATTCGAATTTGCCATGATTGTCACTCCTTTTAATTGAACTAATAAACGATCGATAGTTCAATTTTTAACGCCAGTGTAGAGCTGTCAACCGGGGATGTCAATAAAATTACTTGTCAAAAATGAACTATTGATGTATACATAGTTCAAAAGCGGATAGCATCGTACTAGAAACTGAACTATGCCCCGAAAAAAGGTGATTAAGATGGACGGAAACCAATTGCGTAAGGCTCGCAAACGACAAGCGATTCTGAAGGCGGCCAATCAGTTGTTCATTAAAAAGGGTTATCAAGAAACTAGTGTAGCTGAGATTGCCAAAGCGGCCGGAGCGTCACAAGTGACGGTTTATAAGTATTTTCCGAGTAAGTTACAGCTGGGACGGGCGGTTACCATTGCCTTGATTGAGGATGGGTATCAGTATTACGGAGCAATGTTAGCCGATCCTCAATTAGATTTTATGGCTAAAATGAAGAGAATGATGGTTGAGGCTGCCCAAGAAGCTAACACGTTATCGCCAAGCTTTTATCGGTTGTTGGTGGCAGAAATGCGTGGGGATAACGGCGATCATTCAGTCCAGCGTAGTTATGACCGTCAGAAAGCTACTTTCTGGCACCGTTTGTTTGACCAAGGGCGCGCCGAGGGCAAAATTGATGAGGCGATTAGCGATCGCGCACTCATGACTTACGTTGATATGTATGTCACCTACGTGCAGCGGTTAAATGGAAAATCAGAGAATTCAGCGGCACTAGATGCTTTACATGCGGATGGTGAGCAGATTATTCAGCTATTCTTTTATGGATTGATTGGTGATGCGAGCTGATCAGGGTTTGCTTGAACGAAGTAAGGTAAATGGATAGGTTATCATTGTCGGCGACAAACGAACCGAGAGGAGTTTTCAAATGGGCGAACCACAAGCCACAACAGAACAACAGCAGTTGGCACAAATTATTAATTATTCACGGCAGATTTTGGGTGCCGATCGGTCTGGACATGATTTTTTTCATGTGCAGCGAGTTGCTAAATTGGCGGAGCGCATTGAAGCTAGTGAGCAAACTGGACAGCGATTGGTGATCTTGGCGGCAGCGTATTTGCACGATGTCGTGGATGACAAGGTGGTTTCCGATTCGACGGTTGCCCACCAACAATTACGTGATTATTTAAAGCGTATTGGCGTGAATGCAATTCAAATCACGGCAATTTTTGAAATTATTGATCATATGTCATTTAGTGATAATCTTGAGCATCCACAAGCCTTGAGTCAGGCCGGGCAGATTGTTCAAGACGCCGATCGCATGGATGCCATTGGCGCCATCGGGATTGCCCGGGTCTTTACTTATGGTGGTCGACATCAGCGGGTGCTCTATGATCCCGACATTGCGCCGCGCAGGCAACTCACTAAAGCGACGTATCGCAACGATCAAGGTACGACGATCAATCATTTTTATGAAAAATTGTTGCTGATTAAAGACCAATTGAACACCGCAACGGCCAAACAACTGGCAACCGCTCGTCAACAAGTGATGCTCGATTTTTTGACCGAGTTCAAACAAGAATGGTCCGGTGAAGCTTGAGTCGTCGTACAATGATTGGTCATCGTAAATCGAGCCCGCAAAAGGATGGAATTAACTTCCTATGCGGGTATTTTAGTGCATTTATTCACCGATGGTTATTCGGTTCTCTTGTTAATTGGTCTTGAAGTAACTGTGCCAGTCGGTTTAATGGTGAGGCAGGCGGTAAGGGTCGGCTCAAAAAGTAAAATTGGCGCGTGAATTGTGATCCCAATGGTTGATAGGTGACCGATGGTGGTAGCACATTTTTTGAGACAATTGTTTGCCCAATGCCTTGGGTCAGCAAGCGAACAATAATGTCGTTGTTATTGACGACCATCACTTGCTTGGGGGTGAGGTTGTGTTGAGCGAGGTAGCGCTCCGTGTAATGACGAACACCGGATCCAGCTTCGCGTAACAACCAGAGTGGTTGTTTCGGATCACCGGCGTGGACGAGTTGATCGGTGAAAAAAGTTTGCCGAGTAATGCCGCTAGCCGTCAGCGGCTGTTCAATGAAGCCAAATTCCAAATTGTGAGCGACGAGATCGTCGACAATCGCCGCCGAATTCATGAGTAAGAGTTGGCAATCAAATTCCTGTAGCACAGTTGGTGGCAACTGAGTGACGATCGATGGCAGTTGCGTCGCGGCAATGGTGTTTGACACGCCGATTCGACAAGTGACGTGTGGCTCAGTGGCATGTTGGACTTGATCGACTAATTCTTGCCAACGATCCGTTAAGACTAAGCCTTCTTGATACAAAAGGTCGGCCGCAGCGGTTGGTGAAACACCGTGATGATCGCGAGTAAATAGCGGTGTCCCTAGTGTCTGCTCGAGTTGGTGAATCTGTACGGAGACGGTTGGCTGTGAGATGTACAGTTGCTCGGCGGCCTGTGAGAAGCTTCTAGTCTCATAAACGGCTTGAAAGACATTAAAAAATTTAATCATGGGTTCCCTTTCATAGATAAATGTAATAACAAGAATTTAGCATATGTATTTCCACTTGTAACGCGTTTTGGCTACGATAAGACCATCAATTAACGATGGGAGTCAGGATCGATGAAACAGCCAAGTGTTGATCGAAGTAGTATGGGGCGCAAGATTGGGCCCGGTTTGTTGGTCGCGATTGTCATTGCAGTTATTAGCCAAGGCCTAGCTCAAGTGATTCCACTAATCGGCGGGCCGACCATTGCCATCTTGCTCGGAATTGTGTTGGGGAATACATTTATTCGGCAACCACAATTGGAACCCGGCACGCGGTATGCCGAAAGTAAGTTATTGGAATTTTCGGTGGTTCTGTTAGGGGCGACCGTGACGGTACAAACGATCAGTCAAATTGGCTGGTCTGGCATCGCCTTTATCTTATGTCAGATGACGATTACGATCTTAGCGGCCATCGTTTTAGGTAAGGCGCTACATTTTAACGAAGGCACGACCTTGTTGATGGCTGGGGGTAATGCGGTCTGCGGCTCCTCTGCAATTGCCGCAATTGCACCAGCGATCGAGGCTGATGAAGCGGATCGTGGGATGGTCATTACCTTAGTCAATTTGATGGGCACGGTGTTGATGCTAGGGTTGCCAGTTATCGGACAGCTTGTCTTTGGCGGCGTGGCCCTAACTAAAGGGGCGCTTATCGGTGGCACCCTGCAATCAGTTGGTCAGGTGGTAGCTAGTGCCAGTATGATCAATCCAGCGACGGTCCAATTTGCGACGTTGTTTAAAATTATGCGGATTATGATGCTTGTGGTGGTGGTCTTCTTATTTGCGCGACTCCATGCCAAACACTTGGCGACGGAAGCACAGGAAGGTGCCTCAATTAGTGGCAATGGGAGTGGCAAGGTCTTGCCTTGGTACGTGGCGGCTTTTTTGGTGCTTTGCCTAATCAACAGCTTGATTCGATTACCGCACGTATTTAGCGTCAGTGCGCATTGGGTAAGCAGTTGGTGTGAAATCACTGCCTTAGCCGCGATCGGTTTGCGGCTAAACTTACAAGCCTTCCTGCGTGCTGGCAAACGGTTTGCGCTATATGGACTAGGCGTTGGTACAGTGCAAGTAGTCGCGGCGTTATTGCTGATTGCCGTGTTGATCCATTGATTAGTGATTGCGTGTTAGCTACCCAGCGTTAGTGTGATTGATAACATAAAAATTAATTCAAAACAATTAAATACCCGATATGAAAACGGTAAATCATTGTTTTGTCCGCCAACTTCATCAATAGTGGGTTAATTTAAGGACGTCAAAGCCCCGCAGCCGACATTAACCGGCTGCGGGGCTTATTGATGGCAAACTAGGCGGTCCCTAATGCTAAAATTTAGTCTTGGTGATCCAGTGAATGGTAATATTCACCACGCCAGAAATGGCTACGACGACACTAAGTGCTAAGTAAATTGGTAGTAAATGGTGTTGAGTCCAAGTGGCGACTGGCCACTGCAACAAACCGGCACTTAATCCGATGAGGCCGAGCAGCAAGGTATAGGTCGCCAAACCAGTACTGGAATTACGTAAATCGGCACTACTGAGATCAAAGCCACCGACGCTCAAATTTGTGACGAGCACCAACCACACTAGTCCATGGATAATGGCTGCGCCAATGGGGATAGCGGTCACTGGCGCGTGAAACAAGGTGCCAAACTGCGGGTTGACCGCAAAGGCGAGCCAGTTAGCTGAGACGGTTGGTAGCAGCCAAGCAGTCAGACCAAAAATCAAGACGCTGACCCCAACGATGGGCGCAAAGCCGATAAAAAAGTTGCCCATCGTTTGGTAGGTACTGCCACTATTCCAACGATGATTGACGTAGCCGAGGGTGAGCGCTTCTGGATCATCAGGCGCTTGTTGTGGATGGGCAAATTTAATCAATCGCACGCCGGTGATTTTGTGGGCAAACAGCACAGCCATTAACAAATGGCTGGCTTCGTGAACGATGATACCTAGGGCACCGAGATAGACCTGCGCATTGATGCCAAAGTGACTAGCGAGGACTTGTTTGCTATTGCGATTAATGATCGTCAATAACCAACTAAAGAAAAGTGGCAGGCCTAGGCCGTAGAAAAAGGTGGCCAGCAGACTAATCAGCACCTGCTGACCAAAATCGCCAATCGTCATGTTAATCCTCTTCTAAATCGGTAAAGGTGCCGTGAACTAATTTTGCCACTGCGGCAGCATTTACTTTAACCGAGCGGCCAATTTTACCAGAAGAGACAATGATGTCGCCTTGAACTTCGGCAGCATGATCAAAGTAAATCGGATACTGGTATTTTTCCCAGATACCGATTGGCGTATTGGCGCCGTGTTCGTAGCCGGTGGTCTTTAACAAGTCCTTTAATGGCACCATGCCGACTTTTTTATTGCCCGAGACGGCGGCTAACTTTTTGTAGCTCAAGTGGGTATCTAACGGGACAACACCCACTAAAGGACCGGTAACATTGCCAGTTAAGACTAATGTTTTATAAATATGATGTTCATCATAGTCTTCGTGATTAACGTCTAGTTGAGCGACGTCACCGGCTTGATGGGTGGCGAATTCAATTTGTTGATAGGGAATAGCAGCCTTATCTAAGATTTTTTCGACCAAGGTTTTTTGAAGCTTCTTTTTCTTTGCCATAACAGCTGACCTTCTTTGAATTGGTACGGACCTAAACATAAATTGGCTGGACCAATATTTTTCTGGTATACTCACACTAGACAGTATACAAGAGAAAGGAACCGAGCGTCGACATGGCAGACCTAGTTTATAAAAACGTTATGCAGGATCTGAAGCGCCGGATCAATGACAACCAGTTTCCGGATAAACGGTTGCCTGACGAACGCAGCTTAAGCGACGAGTATCAAGTGAGTCGTTCTTCGGTGAAACGCGCGTTAAATGTGCTCGCGCAACAAGGGATTATTTTTAAGAAACGTGGCTCTGGCACCTTCGTGAACCCGTTGTATT
Organism: Furfurilactobacillus sp. W61-4; assembly: GCF_057545565.1. Classification (NCBI taxonomy): domain Bacteria; kingdom Bacillati; phylum Bacillota; class Bacilli; order Lactobacillales; family Lactobacillaceae; genus Furfurilactobacillus; species Furfurilactobacillus sp. W61-4. The sequence goes on along the minus strand of NZ_BAAJNZ010000007.1, from coordinate 45,927 downwards.
TAAAGAATCAGGCCGTGTTTAGCTATGAAGGTCGCAACCTAGGGGTGACAGACTCCATGCGTGTCGACGGCAAACATCCGGGCATTAAGCTACTAGATTTCCAAGTTGTGCCAGCGACGACCGAACTACAACAGGATCTCTTCTTGAATGACGATGATTTCGTTTATCAAATCAAACGACTGCGACTGCTTGATGATGAACCAGTGATGATCGAAACGGGCTTTATTCCAATTAAGATTATGCCAGAGTTATCTTCAACCGTGGCCTCAAGCTCGATCTTCAACTACTTAGAAGACATTAAACACGTGTCAGTGACCAAGTCTTTTATGACCGTTGCTGCTGAACCATCGACGAGTGAAGATCAACACCTATTAAGCTTGAAAGCAACTGAGCCAGTGGGCGTCCTGGGTGGGATCTTCTTCCTGGATGACGGCACGCCCTTTGAAGTCTCCAACATGCGGATTCATTATCAATTCATGAAATACAATACTTTCGTGGATTTGGATGCTGATTAGTTAATCCGCCAAGTGATTCTGTAAAAAACGAGAGTGGGACATAACGCCGAATTGAGAGCGAGCACTAGCGAAAAGGGATCATCTTCCGCACTTTGGAAGGTGATCCCTTTATTGCTAGGAACAGCTCTCAGGCGTTTGTCGCACGTTTTGACCATGGGGACGTGGTGCACAAAAATGAAGCCCAACGCCTTTTATAAGTTATGCCCCAAACTTGTTTTTTGAATTCCGTCCGTTTGCCGCGCAGTTAGTGAAATGGACGCTTTTTGTCATTGGTGAGTTGATACAAAGTTGCTTGTAAACGGCGAATATCCTCATCAGTGGGAACTTGGTGCCAATAAAAGGTTGGCGTTGTCGTGTAAGTCATGCTCAATAAGGTATCGATGGAAGCATCCGATAAAATGAGATCGACCGTTTGGGTATTACTCGACGCGATGCTGAGGTTAAAGCGGTTAAATAAGCCGTGGACGCGCAAGATGAGCCGCTGGATTTGCGAATGACTGGTTGAAATTAGCATTAATCGGATTGGTGGGTAATAAGCGGCGACATTGATTGAGCTAAAGGTTGCTTCGATTAAGGCCGGCGTTAAGTAAAAGAACCGCTGATTAAAACGATCCGTTAGTGGATTGTTTGGTAGTGCAATCGCGTCCATGAGATCTTGGCGACGAACAAAGTGAAGCTGCTCGAATTGGTCAGTTGGTGCTAATGACAGTTGTAAGACCGCCAAGGCCCCGTGATTTGGCATCAACAGCGTTCGATAATCGACGAGCAAAGTTGCCTGGGTTAAGCGCTCGAAATCACTGGCAGTTAATTTGACCATTAATCGATTGTTTAAGTCGCTCATTAATGCTTGGTTTAATGCGAGTAATTCGCGGCCAGCACTGCTGTCAACGAGCCAAGTCGGTTGCGGTGAGGTCACTTGACTCGTGTAAGGACCATATGCCAGCAAAAGACTACCGATGAATTGGGCCTCAATGTCAGTCGTTGGCGTCGTTTTCAAGTAGCTTTGTAAAGCTGCTAGTTGTGTCGTAACAGGCACTAACGGCACTTGAAATTGTTGATTGATCAGTTGCTTTAAGCTGATCCGTCGTTTGCTAATAACTAATAAAATTGCAAAAAAGACCCGTCGTTTGTAGTCGTTTTTCGGGTAGAGTTCGTCCGCCACCTCATCTAATACATGACTGGCCGCTTGTAAAAATGCGGTTGAGAACTCTGGCGCCAGTCCGCCGAAAAAGTGGGTGAATAAGGTCGTGACTAACAAACGTAAGGTAATTTCGTCACCGTCAAAGTGAATTCCCTGATTGGTTGAAAGGGTTAAATCATAATGACTCAGTAAATCATTGGTCACTTGAAAGGCCCGCCAAAACGTTGATTTACTGATGTGATTGCGTAGGCAAAAACCAGTCATACTTTCGGCAGTGTTAAAGGTCGCTGAGGTGATTAAAGCTAGTGACAGAGCTCGCTTGGCATAGTCGGTGCGTAATTTGATGACGGCAGCCATGACGTTGGTGGCAGTGACTGTTGTTTCACCAGTATTGGTGACTGTCAGCGTGGTTGGCAAATTGGCGTTGGCTAATTCGGCTTGGAGGGCGGTGATGCGATTTAACGTTGTCGTCAGTGAGTGCTCAATAACTTGGCTGAGTTGCTTCAACGATTGGGTGTGAGCATCAAGCGCGCGTAATAGCATTAACTTTTCGTAATCTTCTTTCTTTAGCCAAAAAATAAGGTTATTCACTGGCAAACCGCCCTTCATTTAAATTATTGTTTGAATCGTTTTATTATAACAGAAATTGAATGGCATCTATTCAGTAAAGCGAATTGATCCGCTGGTGTCGCCCCACCCCCAAATAATTTAATCACACAAAAATTATTGGGGTCTCTTAACAAAACGAACCTGTTAATCTTTGGTTAACTTAAATAGTTGTGTTTCATAACTGTCACAACGATTAGTCAGCAGATAATGGAGGAATTTTGGTTTGAAACGGAAGGCAAAATGGGGTTCGCTGGCGGTGACGCTACTGTTAGCGGGTGATCTAATTAATGGCACGATGACAACCGGATTGGCGACCCAGCGGATGCCAAAATCAGTAGTTACGGTGGGGCAAGAAAAGCAAATTCAGCCGATTTTACCAGCGCTGTCAGCACAGGAACGGCATGTTCGGATTAACAAGACGAATTTTCTTCAGTATTTTAATATTAATGGCGATGCTAGCTATGATCAGCAGACCGGGATTGTGACTTTGACGAAGAATGAATACTACCAATCCGGCAACATGACATTGAAGAATAAAATCAATAACCAACAAGATTTTGTGCTGACTGGAAAACTCAATATTGGTGATAAATCTCAGCGGCAAGGTGGTGCCGACGGGATCGGGATTGGTTTCCACAGTGGCGCCACCACGGCCGTTGGTCAAAGCGGTGGGGCAATGGGAATTGGTGGCTTACCTGGTGGTTTTGGTTGGAAAGCTGACACATTTTGGAATTATGACACGAATCAACGAGATAGTTGGTATTATGCGGATCCGGCGAAATTCCAGGGAGCCACCGGAACGACTGAAGGCAACGGCTATGCATTCGGTAGTTTTATGGCTAACGATCAGCGCGGTTACGTTAGAACCTACGATGAAGCGGATGCACCAGCACGTCGAATTGACGAGCCGCAGAACAATGAATTTAAAGATGTTCGCATTGAATATGAAGCGCAAAACCATATGATGACGGTTTTTTATGACGGCTTTATGTGGAAAACAAATGTCAGCAAATTTAGCCACGAACAAAATGCGTTAGCCTTTATGATTTCTGCGGCTACTGGTTCACGGGATAACCTGCAACAGTTCCAAATTACGCAATTTGATTATGAAGCTTACGGAATTGCTAATACCCGCTTTGTGGATCAGGACACTGGTGAAGAATTAACCCCTGGTAAACAATACAGTGGTGATTTGGGGATAAGCAAATCTTTAGCTGCTGATACGCAAGCAGTTAAACAGTCGTTAGCTGACCGTGGCTACGACTACCGCAGTGTCGCAGCCAGCTTGCCAGCTCAATTTAATGCGGATCAACAGACAGTCACCTTTACTAAGAATCCTAATACGATCACATATTACTTTAGCCGTCAGTCCGGCCAAGTGATCACCCATTATGTTGATGAGACGACCGACAAGCAGATCCACAAGGATGTCTCACAGACTGGCCGAATCGATGATCCATATACGACGAACGCTTTAGCAATCGATGGTTATGCGCTAGATGTAACTAAAATGCCCCGTAATGCCGATGGAAAATTTGTCAAAGGCGTCCAAGAAATTACCTATTACTACCGACCAGTGAAAGCACAACCGGTTGAAAATGGCACGGTGACCACCAAATATGTTGATGAAGCAACTGGGGCACTGATTGCAACCACGGAACAACAGCCAGGTCGCGTCGGTGATGACTATACGACCAGCGCTAAAACCATTGATGGCTACGCTTTAGATAATCAAAAATTACCAACCAATGCGTCTGGTAAATTTATCAAGGGCGACCAAGTTGTGACTTATTACTACAAACAGGTGAAAGATCAACCGATTGAAAATGGCACGGTGACGACCAAGTTCGTTGATGAAGCCACTAACCAAGAATTAGCTCAATCAGTGACACAAGCAGGCCGGGTCAATGACCCTTATACGACGTCACCAATTAGCATCGATGACTATGCCTTAGATGTTGATCGCTTACCGCAAAATGCCAAAGGTGCTTATAAGACCGGTAATCAGACGGTGATTTATTATTACCAACACCGCCATGAGGATCCGATTGAAAATGGGACCGTGACGACCAAGTTCGTTGACGAAGCAACTGGACGTGAATTGAGTACGGCTGTTGATCAAAAAGGCCGCGTCAATGATCCTTATACCACAGCAGCCAAGGCGATCAGTGGTTATGCCCTAGATGAACAAAAATTGCCGAAAAACGCAACGGGTAAATATGTCAAAGGCAATCAAGTGGTGACGTATTATTATCAAGCCGTTAATCAACCAAAACTTGAAAATGGGACCGTCACGACGCATTTCATCGATGAAGCAACCGGCAAAGACCTTCATAAGACAGTTTCTCAAAACGGACGTGTCGGCGATGATTACACGACCAGCGCGATCAATATCGAGGGCTATGCCTTAGATGAGCAAAAGCTACCGAAAAACGCTAATGGTCACTTTGCAAAAGCAGTCCAAACGGTTACCTATTACTATCACCAAGTCTCGCCCAAAAAGGTTGCCGACGGTCAAATCGAAGCTAGATTCATTGATGAAGCGACTGGTCAAGAAATTCATCAGCGCGTTAAGCAAACGGGTCGACTAGGCGACGCCTATACGACACAAGCGTTGAGTATTGATGGCTATCGATTAGATCAAGCTAAGTTACCAACAAATCAAACGGGTAAATTCCAAAAAGAACCTGGATTAGTGACGTATTATTATCAAAAAGTCACCCCGAATCCGGTCAATCCACAACAACCAATTACACCAGCCACAACCTTACCACCACACGATGGTACAACTGGCAACACTGGCGATACCACATCAGTGACGCCTGCACCAGTGACACCTAATCAACCAGCTGCGACGAAGCCAGCCACAAAAAAAGCTGGTTGGTTGCCGGCTACCGGACAGCAACGCGTCATTGCCGGTCTTGTGACCGGTGTATTAGCTGGTCTTGGCGGTGGCCTAGGTCTGCTGTGGTTCCGTCGGCGAAGTCATTAAAGTCATTTAAGTGAATATATTTTTAGGAGATTAAACATGATTAAAGAACGGCCCATCATTGAGCAAATCGAAACTGCAGCAGCCAAGGCCGATGAAATTCGTCAGCGCAGAAATCAGTTTCGCCAACAACATCATCTCGGTTATTACCAAGGACTAATTTTAATTTTGATTCAGGCTAAGCCTGGCTTAACACCTAGCGAACTCGCACAACTTTTGCACAGTTCAAAACCGCGCGTTTCCGGTTTGACGGCCAAGTTAATTTCCAAGGGGTATGTCGATGATGTTCAAAATCAGGTTGATCGACGCGTGCATCAATTGATGTTGACCCCAGCCGGTGTGAAAGTGACCGAAACAATCGCACCGTCACTAACGGTTAATGAAGATGAACCACTGATGCTGTAAGGTAGTCACAGCAAGATTTAACTGAATAGGAAATTTAAAAAGTAGATCCGGAAAGCATTTTCAGGCTGTCGCCAGCGAAAAATGATTTTTCGGATCTATTTTGATGTTGAGCGATAAGAGTTCAGTGTTTGCACGAAATGCTGATTTCACTTTTAAGACCACCTTTACTAGTCAAGCTGAGGATTGATATTAGGGCTAGATGCAAACTTGCGCTAAGATGCGTGTAATAGCCTTCAATGGACTATGGTGAAGGTGCAAAATAGTGCGAATGTTTTGATGAAACGCACAGAAGTGATGCTCGTTGCTGAAAGAAAGCATGGATTGTGTTTGAAGAGGACGAATTAAATGGACGTTGCACAAATTAAGCGACAATTAAGTGAGTTAGATAAAATTCAACAATATAATGATCCGGATTCGAGGGCATTTATTACCGCCGCTCATGAGATTAATGAAATTTTATATCGTGATATTAACATCAAAGATTTCACCTTTATCGGTCAGCATCTGAATCGTCACATGACGATTGATGATGAAGCAAAATTGGTTATTGCGGCACACGAAAATCGCCCGTTAACGGAAGCGGTCGGTTTGTCGGCAGGGGCTGCGGCAGCTTATACCATCCGCCGTGGTCGTCGACATAAGGGCCTGACTCAAGCAGAGTTAGCCGAAGCTGTGGGGATAACTCAGAGCCAAATGGCCAAAATAGAAAATGTTAGCATTGGCATTAATATCGATGTTTTACAGCGAATTATGAGTGTACTGGGCGAGACCTTTGTGGTTAAGCCGACTGCGACGGTTTAAATCGAGCACTTAATGTGAGTTAAGGTGTTTCAGGTCGATAATAAAAAGCGTTGCGGCAGTGACTCGAAAAACAAAGCACCCAGTCAGGCGATGGAACTTCAATCTGACTGGGTGCTTTGCTTATATTATGTTTAAAAATGTAAATTTAGCGGCGGACTGGCTTTTAATCATCCAATGGCGCGTCTTCAATCAAGGTACCGGCTTCTGGGCCAGCATTTAGTGTCAGCGTGCGATCGATACTGATGACCACCGCCGCAATGGCTTTTGGTAATTTGTTTTCGGTTGCATAAGCGGTTGCGTCGTCAAAAATCTGTCCACTTTCGTAAATCTTGACGTGGCCTTCAACCCGAAAGCCCTTTAAGCCAGGAAATGGATGGAACGCAACGGCAATCTTCCCGTTAGTTTGTAAATTGTGCCAAGCTTGTCGACCGGTTTCTTCGTTGTAAATCAAATGTTCGTCGTCAAGAATCCGCATCGTACCTTTAGGGCCAACCTGTGGATTACCATTTTCATCGACCGTTGCAATAAAAGCAAAGGCCCGGTCAACGAGGTCTTTCATCTCATCATTTAATTTTGCCATGTGAAACCCTCCAATTTATCAGCATTAATTCGATCTAGGCTGAGTATAAATCACCTTGGAATTGGCGACTAATATTTCGCCTTTTCATTTCCAAGTTGGCACCATTAAGCAAGTTAAGCTTTGGCAAGGTAAAAATCGAGGTTTGGTCGGAAGTCTGAAAGCTCGCGCAAACTGCGAAATATAAGCGAGTTAACCATAAAGTAGATCAATCTGGACGTAGCCGGCATTGGCTCAGCTAGTGTCGTTATCATTAGCGCAGCGCGCTTACGATAAGGCCTGACTGTGAAACCGGCGTATTTCCGGGTTCAGAGCTGGCCCACGGCGTTCCACCCAGATGCCCGCGAAGTTCAGATTGATGGACAGTGACCATCTCTGTAAAAATTAAATATGTTATACGGTTACGCGTGGTCTACCAATGTACTGCGACTAGAAAACGCGCTTGTCATCGCTGAAGGTTGCGCCCAACTAACAACCGTAACCGGGCCAAGACCGCCCAATTACGATTGTCTGTTGGTGCTCGCCTTCACCCGCGATGGCTCACGCTCTTTCGAAAACGCGCTCGTCAGACCTAAGTCCTGTGCACAACCAGCAACCACTACCAGGTGAACCCCACCTGTCCGCGATTCCCAGTTGTTGCTCGGACTTACCCGGCCCGGCTCACGCTCTCCAATTTTGAACCTTTTTATGTTCCTTTTAAGCTGCAATTTGTTAGGATAGGGGCAGATTAGCGGGTCAACTGAACACGTGAATTCCAGTTGATTTTCACTATGACGTATGCGGTGAAGGTGCCTTTTGATAATTGGGTCGTACCAATTTTCTAAAAGGTTGACTTTTATTCAAAAGTGTCTATCATAGAGACTGTAAATTAACCGGAAAAATATCGGCTGATTTCACAGCAAATTTCGTATTATTAATCTATTTGAAGGAGTGTACCTATTCATGGCAGTTGATTACGACTCACAAGAATACTTGGACACAGTTGACGCCTACTGGCGCGCAGCTAACTACCTTTCTGTTGGTCAATTGTTCTTAAAGGACAACCCATTATTGAAGGGCGACTTAACCGCTGAAGACGTTAAAGTTAAGCCAATTGGTCACTGGGGGACAATCGTACCTCAGAACTTCATTTACGCACATTTGAACCGTGCGATCTTGAAGTATGACTTGAACATGTTCTATATCGAAGGTTCAGGTCACGGTGGTCAAGTGATGGTTTCAAACGCCTACCTTGATGGTTCTTACACTGAACGTTACCCACGTATCACCCAGGACGAAACGGGGATGCAACGTTTATTCAAGCAATTCTCATTCCCAGGTGGGGTTGCTTCACATGCTGCTCCTGAAACACCAGGTTCAATCCACGAAGGTGGGGAACTTGGTTACTCACTTTCACACGGTGTTGGTGCGATCTTAGATAACCCAGACGTTATCGCTGCTGTTGAAATTGGTGACGGGGAAGCTGAAACTGGCCCATTAGCAGCATCATGGATGTCCAGCAAGTTCATCAACCCAATTCACGACGGTGCTGTATTGCCAATCGTGCAAGTTAACGGGTTCAAGATCTCTAACCCAACTGTCCTTTCACGGATGAGTGATGCTGATGTTACTAAGTACTTCGAAGGTATGGGCTGGTCCCCAATCTTTGTTGAAACTGATGGTGACGATCACAAGCAAGCTCACCAAGACATGGCTAAGGCGATCGACCACGCTGTTGAACAGATCAAGGCGATCCAAAAGAACGCCCGTGATAACAACGACGACTCATTACCTGTATGGCCAATGATCGTGCTTCGCGCACCTAAAGGTTGGACAGGTCCTAAGAAGGACTTAGATGGCAACCCAATTGAAAACTCATTCCGTGCGCACCAAGTGCCAATTCCGGTGGACTCAAACCACATGGAACACGTTGACATGTTGACGGACTGGATGAAGTCATACAAGCCAGAAGAATTATTCAACGAAGATGGTTCACCAAAGGACTTCTTGTCAGCTGTTGCACCTAAGGGTGACCAACGGATGGCGATGAACCCAATCACTAACGGTGGGATTCACCCAGAACCATTGAACTTGAACGATGTTCGCAAGTTTGCTGTTGCTGATGCAGACTTGAAGGACAACAAGAAGCAACGCATGGACATGGAAGTTCTTTCCAAGTTCACTGCTGACACGATGAAAGAAAACGAGAACACGTTCCGGATCATGGGACCTGACGAAACTATGTCTAACCGTCTCTGGGATGTCTTCGGTGTTACGAACCGTCAATGGATGGAAGACATTCATGAACCAAACGATGAATTCGTTGCGCACTCTGGCCGTGTCTTGGATTCACAATTATCTGAACACCAAGCTGAAGGTTGGTTAGAAGGTTACGTTCTGACTGGTCGTCACGGTTACTTTGCAACTTATGAATCATTCGGTCGTGTCGTGGACTCCATGTTGACACAACACTACAAGTGGCTACGTAAGGCGCAAGAACAAAACTGGCGTCATGACTACCCATCATTGAACATCATCAACACTTCCACTGTGTTCCAACAAGACCACAATGGTTACACTCACCAAGACCCAGGTATGATTGGTCACTTGGCTGAAAAGGGTCATGAACTAGTTAACGAATACTTGCCAGCCGACGCTAACTCTTTGTTAGCTGTTATGAACAAGGCATTGCAAGGTCGCGAAGAAATCAACTTGATCGTTGCTTCCAAGCACCCACGTACCCAATGGTTCTCCATTGATGAAGCAACTGAATTGGTTAACAATGGTTTGGGCATCATTCCTTGGGCTTCAAACGACAACAACGCTGAACCAGACGTTGTGATCGCTTCTGCCGGGACTGAACCAACGATGGAAGCTTTGGCATCCATCACGCTGTTACACGACAGCTTCCCAGACTTGAAGATTCGTTACATCAACGTGGTTGACTTGCTCAAACTTCGTAAGAAGGGTGACGACCAAGACGACCGTGGTTTGACGGACGAAGAATTCGACCGTTACTTCACCACTGACAAGCCAGTTATCTTTGCCTTCCATGGCTTCGAAAACACCTTGCGTGGTTTGGTTTACGACCGTCACAACAAGAACATCCACTTCCACGGTTACCGTGAAAATGGTGACATCACCACACCATTTGACATGCGTGTCTTGAACGAATTAGACCGCTTCCACTTGGCTAAGGATGCCATCAACGCAACGCAATACGCTGAATCTGCTGGCGAATTTACTCAACACATGGACGACATGGTTGCCAAGCACAACCAATATATCCGTGATGAAGGTACTGATTTACCAGAAGTCAACGCATGGCAATGGGAAGACATCACTAAGTAAGCTTAATATGAATTTGAAAGGTGCCGCTGTTCAATTACTGAATAGTGGCACCTTTTTTGTGTAATTTGTCTTATTCTTTCAACAATTATTTCGGGAGCTTATGATTTATGAGAACAAGTAGTAGTTTTTGCTAAGTATGTCTCCTATGCTTTGAGTATCATATTGGAGGGGGTTTTATGGCACAAGGTAACTTACTTGAACGGAAAGGTGATAAACGTCCTTTTCCGATTATTGATGATCACATTGGTGTCGGACGACTTTGGGGATTATTTATTTACCCAATTGTCTTATTTGTTATTTTAGCTTATGCCTCGGGTAAAATATATGTAAATAGCCAGACGGAATGGCTTTTTGGTTTTGCTATCGTACCAATGGTTTTATTTCTTGGTGGTTATTGGTTGATCAGTGGACAAGTACCTTGGATGTTATTCCGGCGTGTTTCTGGCAAGGAGTGGCGCCACACATTACTATTATTTTTGCTGCAGGTAATTTATAGTGGGCTTATCCAAGTTGTTTTCGCTGCTTTTCACGCTAAGACAAAGGCGAATGCCAACGCTGCACAGATAGGTGGATCCGACCGTTGGCCTTTATTTTTTCAATCGTCGTTTAGTGATCTATTCAGTTTAATGAATGAAGAGATTGTCGCAATTGGCGTTTTTTTAGCTTTTGCAGCAATTTTATTACAACAATTTCATCTAAAACGTAATGTGGCCATTTGGAGCGCATTAGGTGTCTCAATGATTGTTTTCGGAATGATTCACTTTGTTACTTACGATTGGGATATTCCACAAATGCTGATTATAATCGGTGTTTCAAGGCTTTTCGTTACTGGATCTTACATTTATTCAAAGAGTATCTGGACATCTTTCGCAATGCATTTTACGTTGGACACGGCAATTTTTTTATTTGCAACGGTGGCCGCTCATTAATTGACGGGAGTAAATATAAGTCTAACAATTTCGTTCATGAGCGAAATTCTAACAAGAAGCGAGATGAGAAAGAGGATTTTCCCTTCTTCACCTTGCTTTTTTATTTACTTTATAAAATTATAGAGATAGATATTGGTTTTGATTAAGCGTTCTAACTATAATTCATTCATTACATTTGGAGGGATAATTATGGAGAAAAATAATTTTTTTGAGCGGAAAGGTGATAAGCGACTGTTTCCAATTATTGATGATCACATTGCTGTTGGTCGACTTTGAGGACTATTTATTTATCCGATCGTTCTATTTTCCATTTTAGCCTATGCAACAGATAAGTTTGGTGGTGGCAATAACTTAGAACGATTTTTTGTTTTTATTTTTCCCCGATGCTCTTATTTATTGGTGGTTATTGGGTACTTAGCGGTCAGCGGCCATGGAATCTATTTCGTCACGTAATATTTAAAGAATGTCAGCATACACTATTCCTATTTTTTGCTCAAATCATTTATAGTGGCCTGATCCAAATTGTATTCGTCGCATTTCAAGCCAAAGGAAATACCGATACTAGTGCTACACAAACGAGTGCTCCTGATCGTTGGCCGCTGTTTTTTCAATCAGCGTTAGGCGATTTATTCAATTTGATGAATGAAGAATTTGTTGCAATTGGATTTTTTCTAGCTTTTGCGGCGATCTTAATCCACCAATTTCATATAAAGCATAATAAGGGCATCACAGCCTCACTGTTTGTTTCAATGTTTTTTTTGGAATGGTGCATTTTGCTGCTTATGATTGGGATATTTCACAAATGTTATTTATGATTGGAGTTTCAAGACTTTTTGTAACGGGATCTTACATCTATTCAAAGAGCATGTGGGCCTCGTTTGTAATGCATTATGCATGGGATACGGCCCTTTTGTTATTTGGGACTTTGCTTGCACATTAGTTAGAAACTTCAGAAGTTAAATGTCTGTCCTATTACGAATGTAAATAGAATACGCATAATTGGATGACGTCCTGTCAGATAGATGGGCCTTTTTTTATTCGAAAAAAATCTGTTGTTAACCCACGATTTAAGTAGGCTTACAACAGATATAATCAGGCTCATCCTGTTCGTTCATAATGGATTACTTGTTTTTCTTGTTATCTTTTTGCTGTTCACGTAATTCTTCAGATGTTAACAGGTCTTTAACGTGGAACTTAATCGAGGTGACTGTGTAACCCGTCATCGTTCGCACAGCGGAAGTAACTTTCCGAGTAATTTTATCGAAGATATCGTTGGCGTCTTTACCGTATTCTAAGGTGCCATCTAATTCTAGTTCAACAGACTTATTATCTGTATCAATGTCGGCCGAAACTCCCTGATCGGGTTTATTGCCACCGATTTGTGAGGAGATATTGTCAAAGATGCCACCTTTTAATTCAATGACACCATCAACTTCTTGAGCAGTTTTTCCAGCGATTTTTTCTAAAACGTCATCATCGAAAATTAATTCCTTTTTAGTAGTTGCTTCTGACATAATTAGTTTTCCTCCATTTTTTATCTGAATTTATACTAGTTTAATTTATTCGACTTCTCTTGTTTCGGTTGAGTGAGATGAATTCGGTTTGCCTTTTGATTGCTCTTGCCAGTCACGTTTACTCATCACGTCATTAATGTGTAAATTCAATTCAACTACGTCAAGACCGGTGAGGTTTTTAATGTCACGTACAACACGTTGGGTGACTTGGTCAAATAATTGATGAATGTCTTTACCGTATTCAACAGTTGCATTCATGTCCAGGGCGACTTGCTTTTTACCAACTTCTGCATCGATACCTTGGGTTGGATCAGCTTGGTTACGAAAACGATCGGTAATACCACTAAGCATGCCGCCATCAAGTGATAAAACGCCGTCCACATTGCGAGCCGCTAAACCAGCAATTTTTTCGATAACCCCATCATCGTAACTTAACGTCTTCTTCATTGGGGCCTGGGTTGGTTTTGCATTGTTATCCATTTTTATTACCTCCTACGGGTAGTGTTTTATTGATCTGATAAAAACCGATTAATTTGCGTGGAGATTTGTTTGCGATCGAACTTAGCGTACTTACCAATAAGCGCTCCGATGCCGCCGATAACGGCGACTAAAATCATGCTCCAAAAACCAGCCAGAACCCAGACGAGTCCCAATATAAGTCCGACTAGGGTGCCAAACATTGGTGGTTTCATTCAATCACTCCTTTCATCAAACGACGCGAACATCACGTTGATGTGAACTAACAGCGGGTTCAATCTTAATATGGCGATGGCGCAATTTGAAATCGAGCTGGTCATGTAAATATTGTTTAACAACCGTTAAAACGTTGTTGCCTAAATTTTTGAACTGTGCTGATTCTAAGGTAGTAGCAATACCTTCTACGCTGACGTCAATTTTTTGCTTTTTGTTGTGCGCTCGTAAATTGACTTTTACGTGGCCCATATCAGTTGAGGATTCAATTCGATATTTTAGGTCGTGTTCTAACGCACTTATCGGTAAAGAAACTGTCCCACGCGGGCCTTTGAATGCAACAGTAGCAATTGTTTGTGGTTTAAAAATACCTACCAGTAGGATGACAATACCGGTAATTATCGCAATGGCGCCTAATCCAATCATGATAACTTTGACAACCTCAGGGTTTAAGGAAATCCAATGACTGATCCATGATGGAGTCCAAGGCGTTTTTATGCGCGCCAATATTGTTAGACAACCTAATAGGATGACGACGACACCAGCTAAACTTACGAGCCATTTTGTTATTCTTTTCATGGACATCCCTCCTTTCTAGTTGATTAACTAAATCTTATTTTCTTTATTAGCTTTTCTCAAAAAATATGCTTATCGATTAAACGCCCTCATTTTATAAATCCCTTGTTACAGGGCCATTAAACGGATGGCAGCCAAAAAACTTTGTTAACAAAAGCACATTATTTTGTACTTTTATTCAAACATGCTAGCATCGGTTCCACAGTTAACAAAGATAAGCCTACAGGAGGAATCTATTATGATTACAATTTTCCATAACGAACTAGGGCATCACCGAATTCATTTTCCAAAGGGGAAGTACATCACTTTTAACCTTGTGCACCCTTCGCCGACATCGGCTTATCGGATTGAAATTCTTGATACTAACCTTGAAGGTGTGAAGCGACTTCAGGTTCGTTTCAGTCATTTAGGACAAATCCTTCAATTGCGGGATAGCCAATTAAGCTTTCAGTTGATCTAGACAATTTAACACTCGGGTTCAATTATGATGATCTGGTTAGACCTTAAAGTAGCGAACTGAGTGGGCTCCTGTAAAAGCAGATAATTTGAACCACTGGGGGGCGTTCTGTAATTTTGAAGTGAGACAGAGAATTTAACGGTTTTTAAAGGAGGAATGCCGCATGGTGCAACAAATGCATATCGCTGCTACGGTTAATAGCAACTTTTTGAAGCCGCTTCAAGTTTGCCTGTTATCAATTTTGCAGAACAATCCTAGTATGGATATTTATTTTCATATCATCGGTGAACAACTTAGCGAAAGTGAACAAGCTTCATTTGAGGTGTTAAGTGAACGCTTTAGTCAATGCAGAGAAATTGAATTTCTCAGTCCCGATAGTGAGCCTTACGAAACAGCGAATACAGATTCGCGGATTCCGATGGCGGCTTATTATCGGCTTGATTTACCACAGATGCTACCTGAACTTTCACGACTGCTATACATCGACTGTGATATGGTCTGCGACGACTCGTTGCTGGAGTTATGGCAGACGAATCTGCAGGGAAAAGTTATTGGAGCGGTTGAAGATGCTGGTTACGTAAAACGGTTAAGCGAGATGGGAATCCAGTGTCGAGATCAGACTTACTTTAACTCAGGTTTACTATTAATCGATATGGATGCCTGGCGAGAACAAAATATTACTGCTAAAGCGCAACTATTCATTCAACAACATGGAGATCTACTTTTATATCACGATCAAGACGTCCTAAATGCGGTTCTTGCTGATAATTGGTATTATCTGCACCCCTGCTACAATGCACAGTCGCGGTTAGTCCGTCGCGAGCAAGTTCATGCTGATCCGTATCGAGAAAAGTTGGCTGAAGAAGCGCGTCAACAGCCAGCTGTTATTCATTATTCTGGACGGAGTAAGCCGTGGATTATACAGGGCGTTCGTCCACATCCGTGGCGGTGCGTTTATCAAAATTATGCAGCCTTGCTGCATCACTTTTCACAATTACAACGTGGTTAATAAAGACCTATTTAAGGAGGAATATGATATGACAACTAACGTGATATTATTCGATCGGGAACAGGCACCAGTTTTGTGGTTGCAACGTGGCGAGACCGTGAACTTAGGTGCCGATGGTGATTTTGAATTACGGTTTGATGAGCAGGCCAACGCTTATGAATTACTAAAGTCACCTTTCGGTAAAGGTGAACAAACGCCAAACGACCAATTTTTCTTTTTCCAAGATCTCTTTGAACTAGCGGTTAAACAAGGCTATGCCATTGGGACTAGTGCTGAATCGGCTGAACCGATTAAAGAAGTGGAGTTGGTGCCTGGCATTGGGCAGGATAATTCTAAGCAGGTTTTGCGTTTGTACCTTAAATAAGGGAGGGGCCAATCATGCCTTGGACATATAAAGACTATCCCAGTTCCTTTAAAAACATGAATGTTAAGACGCGTCATAAAGCAATTGAAATCGCGAATGCTTTGAAACGAGACAAATACCCTGATGATCGAGCAATTCCTATTGCGATTAAGCAGGCTAAAGAGTGGTATGAAGATCATGTTGAAGGTAAACAAAAGTCGTAACATTGCCCCCACTGGATTCAGGAGGATATTACAATGGAACCAAATTTAATTGATCCACGGCACATGTTTTATACAGATAAATTTGCTAAACAAGACCAAGCGACCCCAGCTTTACAAAATCAAATGCAGCCGCAGCCTGATTGCGGCGAAGAAAGTTACCAGGGACATGACGAATTAAAAGACCGTCGGGTGTTAATTACTGGTGGTGACTCAGGCATTGGTCGAGCAGCCGCAATTGCTTTTGCGCGAGAAGGTGCTGACGTCGCCATTCAATTTCTCCCCGGTGAACAAAGCGATGCGCAAGAAGTTCAACACTATATTGAACAAGCCGGTCGAAAAGCCTTACTGCTACCCTATGATTTGCGCGATGAGGCGGCGCCAAAACAACTTGTTAAGCAAGTCGTTGATGCTTTTGGTGGCTTAGATACATTGGTTTTAAATGCTGCCCAACAAATTGCGACCGAAGATTATTCAGAGCTATCAATGGTACAGGTACGAGATACGTTTACGATCAATATCATCGCGATGATGGCGATCGTTAAAGAGGCGCAAGGTCATTTGCCACCAGGATCAGCCATTGTAACCACAACTTCGGTTCAGGCTTTTAATCCTAGTCCACAGCTAATCGATTACGCAGCTACTAAAGCTGCAATCGCCAATTACACGATTAATTTATCACAGGTCATGGCAGAACATGGCGTGCGCGTTAACGGTGTAGCACCAGGACCGATTTGGACGCCATTGCAACTCGACCATGGGCAACCGGAATCTGCCATCCCAGAATTTGGACAGAGTTCGTTAATGGGACGAGCTGGTCAACCGGCGGAATTGGCGCCAGTATATGTTTTTTTAGCCTCCAATAAAGCAAGTTACGTCACTGGTCAGATTTATGGAGTTACTGGTGGCGAGGCGATTAACCTTTGATACGAACTTGATGGGTTTTAAACTTTAGTGAGTAATTCTATGTTGGTGCTGTATGACAAAAAATAAGGCTTACCCGTTCTCAATAGAACGAAGTAAACCTTATTTTTTTGTGTACATCAATTTTCCAAAACCTTTTTCCATTTTTGCCAGCTATTGGCTTCATTGTAACGTCTGCAACTTTTAAGAGCACCCTGACTAAGTCGTTGCCATTCTGTTTCTGAAGCCAATAATATGTGTGTGATTCGCTCGGCCATCGCGTCAATATCTCCGTTGTTGACTAGATAACCATTTTCCTCATCGCGGGCGATTTCACCAGGTCCGTATGGCGCATCCATCGCAACGATTGGGGTACCATGTTGACAAGCTTCAACTAGTGACATGTTATAGCCTTCATCTCGGCTAGCCGATAAGGCGACCATTGCGTGGTCGTAAACGTCATCAATGTCTGGTGAGTAATTGACAAAATTGACAACCTTTTCTAGATGTAAGATCCTAAGCTGCTGTTGTAATTTTATGAGCAATTCTGGTTCGTTCACCAACCCATGAATCGATAATGTTGCTTGCGGCACATTTTGTTTAACTTTCGCAAACGAGTTAATCAGACGCGGTAAACCTTTTTGACTACTAATTCTTGCGATCGCAATGCAATGAAAGGGCCGCCGCTGAACAAATGGCATAATCGTTTTGTCATTATCTTCCAATACGATTGGAGGGATAGCCGATACATTCAATTGAACGGGCATTCGTTGTCTTAAATCAGTTGCTTCTTGATGAGAACCACATATTAAACCATTTATTTGGTCAGCCATTTCTTGAACCAATAACAAAAACGGCGGCAAATTCCCCAAAACCGGCTTCTCATAATTATAGGTCATGATGTTGTGCTCATAGCAAAAAAGTTTGGCCGGTTTTTGCTTCATGCACTGCACGGGTGCTAAAGTTTCATTTTCAAAATCCGAGATAAATATATTATCTTCGCCAGTACTTTGGTTCATCGCGTCGTAAAAGTGTCCAACCATTTCATGTCGGTTAGAAAACATCTGCTGTATGTTGCCAAATTCATCGAATATCTCATAAGAATGAAACGTCGATTGTCCCTTATCAACATGGCTCAAATGGTGTAGAATCCGGCAACGACCGTGGTTATCGTAGTATACCTCTTGGTTTACGTCCCCATTTTGGTCATAAAAGCAGGAACAATTTAAGAAACCACGACTATCATAGCGATTAGTGCGTGCAAACTTTCCATTGGAACCATACCAGTCAATGGTCAACAATCGTGCCTCTGCCAATTCTGCTACTGTGTTTGCAGGGTCCGCTGTGATTAGCTGCATTCGAACGTTGTTTTCATTCACTGCTTGCCAGTACAAAGTATTCACGCGTTGCCATGGTAGCGATAGCTCTACAAGATCTTTTGCTACTAAACTAACAGTAGGTACTTCAACAATTCCTTGATACCAATCGAAGCAATTTATATAGTTATCAGGTTTCAACCCTAGACGAAGCGCATTCTGCTCGTTTTGTGGATTGGACCAAAGGGTTAAAAATTTCACTCTTCTTCCATGATGGTTGAATAACTGCCGTCGTTTGATTTGCGCGTGTTCAACGCCCGACACGTTCCATCGAAACAAATCAGTCAGAAAGAAAATCATTTAATTCACCTTGTTCCCGTGTTTAGAGTGACTGAGTTAGCTACTAGCCAAAGATTACTCGATTGATGATCGCTACTTAGTCTAAACCGTTCTTCGGTTTCATTATGGCATAAATTCAGTAGTGAAATGTTTAGTTATATGCGCATGTCAATGATTTGGTGGCAAGTTTATCCGTTGTTGACACCGCAATTGGTTATTTCCAAAAAACTTTGTTACAAAAAGCACATAATTTTATCTTGCTTTGTAGACATGTTAGTATCGAGTTTATTAATAAAACTAATAGAAATCATTAAATTGGAGGATTTAACTATGATTACAATTTTTCATAACGAGCTTGGCCGACACTGCGTTAACTTTCCTAAAGGTAAATATATCATGTTTAACCTAGAGCATAGTCCTAAGGCAGCCGGCTATCGGTTGGAGATATTGGACACTAATTTGGTTGGGCTCAAGCAACTACAGTTACGTTTTAATCACTTAGGTCAAATCTTTCAGTTACACGAACAAGCTTTGAGTTTTCATTTGATTTAAAGGTTAAGCACAACAGGTTTGAGTTTTTCCTTAATATTTGTAAGCGGGGGCTGTGAACAAGCTTTTTTGATGCTTGAAAAACATGAGGTGAGATTTTCGAAATTGTTTTAATCGATCAATAACAAGCATCTAGGTTAGAGGTGACGTGGTTCAACTTTCAATTTAGGTGTTGATAGCAAATTTGAAGTACTTAGTAGATGGTCTTTCTATTGAATTTTTTAATTGGTGGTGTAACAAGATTACTTGTTTAGCCCAGTTACTAGTAGTTATGAGCTGGTTAAATCTGGTGGGATGCGGGTGCCTAAATGATATCGCTAAAATAACGATTTAAACCGCCATAACCAAAAAGGCAGCGCCAAACCGGCGCTGCCTTTTTGGTGTTCAAAATATTCAGAAATTTAGCGAATTTGATGATTAGTCACGCTTATCTGATCATATTAATGATTGGAGTATTAGCACCCGGGAGTTAGCTAAAGAGCACTTGTGGTTTGTATCAATGTTTTTTCAAATAGCTTTAAACTTATTAAGTCGTGGGAACAGATAGGTATCTCTCGATTAGCACATCGGTTATTGATATAAATGCCAAAATTTATAGAAGTACTGATAATTGGTCTAACGAATATAAACATTCCCAATTAAAAATGTTTGTGAATTATTGGAAAACATTGTATATTTTCAAAATGTGATCACGATGTTTTATCACTTGATAACACCACAACTATGCCAATTCTATTAACCTCGTTATTAATATTGGAGACTTGTATTTTCTAAAAAAGATTGTGCACCCCTTTAATGCTTACAATTAGGGGGTATAAATTTTATAATAGGTGGTGTATGGTAAAAGCGTAAAAATGTTTTTCGCTTTAATAGTAAAGGCCTAGATGAATTACCAAGGAGGAGATTTCTTCATGGAAGAATTTAATCGAAAACAAAAGCGATTGGTTCGTGATTTAACCGACAAAAATACCCACTTTAAGATGTACAAAGCGGGTAAATTGTGGTTTTATTCGGGCATTACGCTATTGACCTTTGGACTGGGAGGGTTGTTCCAGAATATCTCTGTTCAGGCGTCAACAACTGAAAGTACGAATGCGACAACACTTCAAGCCAGCCAGGCCACCAGTCAGGGTGGTTCTGCTGCGTTATCAACTGTTAACAGTACAGCAGTGAGTGCAGCTGTATCTGAAGCCGCGTCTGAAATGCCGACAAGTACAACCGTGAAATCCGTAGCGAGCGAAGCAGGATCAGCGACTAGTTCGACAGCTTCCATTAGCGCAAGTTCTTCAACATCTGTTGCGGCGATGAAGGAAAATGATGCGATTGTCGCAACCAGTGATGTCGTTTCAACGGACAATACAAAGGTAGCAGACAGTCAGATCGCTCAGTCAGCCGCATCATCAGTTACTAGTACTACAGCATTTACAGCGGAGTCATCTACAAATAGCGTGGCTACTAGTGCTACCAGTACGGCCAGCCAGGCTACTAGTGAAGCCAGCACCGCAACACTTGATAGCAGTGCAGTGATCAACCAGTTAACTGCTTTAGGGGCAGTTTACAATGCTGAGACGAACACAATTTCAGTTACGACTGACGACTCGACAATAGTTAACCAGGTAAAAGACCTAGCACTGCAATTAAAGGCAGCGACTGATGTGGTACCTAATGTTACTGCGGCTGCGGCGGCAACCAATGTTAATGATCCAAGTAGTGGTTCATATCGATTTGGACTGCAAGATGCGGCAAACTATATTGCGACGTTAACAGGTCTATCATCTGGTTCATTTAATGCTGTGAATCTTGCTCTGTCCATAATTGGTGCAAATGCAAATTTAGGCGCCATCGCCCAAATTTGGGATGCTATTGAGAAAAACGGTGGTTCTGCATTGAATAATGGGGCCCTTGTTGTGAATGCAGACAAGGTTCCAAGTGGTTCAACGGTTTATAAAAATGGTCTGGGGCAATATACTTTTACATGGGGCCTTGCTGCGGCTAATATGGGCTCTTATGATTCAGCTGCGTACCAAGCCGGCTACGCTGCAGGATTGATGTACTTATATAATTCCTGGAAAGACTTTTTGGCTCAAATTGCAACTAATTTCGATAATCCTGCCCTCGTTGATCAGTTTTTAGGCCAATCGGGATATGATTCATCCTCCTACAATTCTAATTTGGATGTCGGGCAGTTACTTGGAACAATTTCAAGTAGTGTAAGTTCATTCTTTGGATCAGGCTTGGCGACTCAACCAGTCTTTTCAACGTCAGCTTTAGCAGCACCATCAGATGGTCAATCTGATGATGATGGATTTTATAAAAAAATTGCCAATATGAACACGCAAATTAGCCAGACAATTAAATTTGTTATTGGAACGGTGATTAGTCCAATCGCTAATGTGATTATGTATCAAGCGTTTCATAACTTGGCTTCTTTAGGACTTGACCAAGGTGGGATCGATTTACCCGATACGTTATTTAACGCGATGAATCTGAATGGTTCTTTAAAAGCGATGGTCGGAATCGTTGGTATGACCACAGCTGCTAAATCTTCGGCGGCAACACAAATTTATATGGCGATCGCTACTGGGGTTAAAAATGAAATTGTGCGGCTTGCTAAAGTTGGACTCGATAATCAGCTAGCTTCCAAATTGAATGGGACATCTGATCCGATGCTGGGTCAATATCAAAGTTTACAAAATACGTATAACCGAACAGTTTGGAATGATTCAATTGCAGGCACTAACTTTGTGGGTAATGATTCACAGTCACAAGCTTATACTGGTGAGGATAACATCAAAACCTTGTTGGCTGCTGTTGGGGCTCAATTTGAAAATCAAGTCGATAATCAGACCGTTGATCAGGCTATTACTGACGCGATGGCAGTGATTAATGACACCGCATCATCAATGGAAACTGAAGATCAACTCTTTGCGACATTGGTTGGTAAGGGTGTAATTACACAAGCACAATTAGATACGTTGAACCAAACGACTTCAAAAACCGATGCTGCTAATAATATTTACTCGCCCTCTGGCTCAGCGGCCAAGGCACATATTTGGTCTTTATATCAGGCTGAATATGGTGCTATTATGAAAGCTGTTTCTGATTTTGAACAAAATCCATTGTCCATCGGAACCGCACCATATTGGACAAACCCTTCAGAATTCACCAACAATGCGACAACTTTTGAGTTGACTGATTACACGACTGTTTGGAATTATTTACATGATCAAGCGGCTAATTACATTGCAACGGCGCAAAAGAACGCCATCAAGCAGTCACATTCAGATGATGATGGTCAAACAGCACAGGTAACTCAGTCAGCTCCAGGTATTGACTTAAATGGCATTACCCTGGCTGGAGCTGCGTTGTCAGATCCAACAAACAACATTAATAAAACTGACACCATAAACACGTTGAATAGTATTGTGAAAATGGCTTATGTGCCTACTTACAATTTCAAGGTTGACCAATTAAATACCGCATTTGCTGTTGGCTTAGCTGAATTTGATAAGCAAGCAGCAACAAGTAACTTTAGAAATCATGGGATCATCAACCCTTATGTTCATGTGACCCAAGATGGTATCACCTATGCCGGTAATACTCAGTACGATGCTAATGATGTCGATGGCCTGAGCATGGCTTTTACAGATGGACTAGCTAAAAACAAAGTCTCAACTGTTACGATTGATTTGACATCAGACGACCCACAATTTGTTCATCGGCAGATCACACAGTATGGTGTTGTTGGCCGATCGTTTACAGAAGTTGCGCCAGCAGTGACGGATTACACGCCGGATGAGGTATCCAAGACGGTGGATGCTTTGGCAGAAACTGCATCGATTACATTTAACTACACAAAGGTGGCAGTAACAGATACAGCAACTATTGAAACTGTCTTTGTAGATGGAGATGGTACGTCACTTGGAACGGCGGTGACGAACACAGTCACAGTCGGTAATAAATACGATTTTGCAGTGCCAGGGACATTTCCCGGGTATCAATTAAATATGGGTACTTCATCGATCGTTTTGCCCGACGGAACTCATTCTCTTACAGACTTAATGCAGCAGCTAGGTATCCAATCTGCTGCTGACCTAATCGTTTTACTGAATAACAGTTCGGCTTCCGCTGCCGGAGACTTCAAGTTGACATACGTTTACGACAAAAAGCAGCCGACTATTTCTTCAGCAGACACAATCACGATCAATCAAGGTGACAGTTTCACACCTTCTAGTATGTTTACTGGGGGTCAAAATTCACTTGGAGAAACGATTTCAGTTACTGATCCTAACTTAAAAATAACGAGTACTGTTGATGCCAACACTGTGGGAAATTATACAGTTACGTTTACCTACACAGATCCGACTACTGGCTTGGTTGCAAGCTCAACTACCAAGGTTATTGTTCAAAGTAAGCCAACGGATACTAGCCAGTGGTATAACGCCACGACGATTTACACCAAAGATGGCACAATTATCCAAACTAATCAGAACCAACTCTATGATGGACAAACTGGGAACTTTACAACGCCAGACCCAAGTTTGATTCCAGATGGTTATGTTGTGGACTTGGATAAGAGTTCAGTTAGTATCATTGATGAGAATGGGTCGACAAACCGATTGTTATCTAGTTACGTCACTGACACCTCTTTGTCAATTGCAGAACAGATTAGACAGGCGATTGCCAATTTAAACAAGTCAATTAACATAACGAGCGAGAACATCGGTAAAGGTTATGGGACGATTTTAAATTACGTTATCGACGAGGTTTCTCCTGTTATCAATGTGAATACACCGACGTACGTTTCACTGGGTAGTTCAGTCCCGAATGGTATTGGTTTGATTTCGGTCACTAACTCTAAGGGAGAAATAATTCTATGGGGCGATAAAAACCTTGCAGTCGATGGTGTTGTTGATACAAGTGCTGTTGGTAGTAATACGTTAACTTACACTTATACTGATCCATACACGAAACAGGTCATTTCAGCTCAGGTCATAGTTGTTGTCCAAGATACAAATACAGGCAATAACAATACTGGTGATAATAACACTGGTGACAGCAACAGCGGTAACTCGAACTCCGGTTCAAATAACACCGGTGACAGCAACACAGGTAACTCGAACTCTGGTTCAAACAATACTGGTGACAGCAATACTGGGAACTCGAACTCCGGTTCAAACAACACTGGTGACAGCAACACAGGTAATTCGAACTCTGGTTCGAACAATACCGGTGACAGCAATACTGGGAACTCGAACTCCGGTTCAAACAACACCGGTGATTCCAATACTGGTAATTCGAACTCTGGTTCAAACAATACTGGTAACAGTAACAGCGGCTCGAATAACACTGGTGACAGCAATACTGGTAACTCGAACTCCGGTTCAAACAACACTGGTGACAGCAACACAGGTAATTCGAACTCTGGTTCGAACAACACTGGTGACAGCAACACAGGTAATTCGAACAGTGGTTCAAACAACACTGGTGACAGCAATACCGGTAACTCAAACAGTGGTAATTCGAACAGTGGTTCGAACAACACCGGTGATTCCAACACTGGGAACAGTAACAGTGGCTCGAACAACACTGGTGACAGTAATACTGGTAATTCGAACAGTGGTTCAAACAACACTGGTAACTCGAACAGTGGTTCAAACAACACTGGTGATTCCAACACTGGTAACAGTAACTCTGGTTCAAACAACACTGGTGACAGCAATACTGGTAATTCGAACTCCGGTTCAAACAACACCGGTGATTCCAACACTGGTAACTCGAACAGTGGTTCAAACAACACTGGTGACAGCAATACCGGTAACTCAAACAGTGGTAATTCGAACAGTGGTTCGAACAACACCGGTGATTCCAACACTGGGAACAGTAACAGTGGCTCGAACAACACTGGTGACAGTAATACTGGTAATTCGAACTCTGGTTCAAACAACACTGGTGACAGCAACACAGGTAACTCGAACTCCGGCTCGAACAATACCGGTGACAGCAATACTGGTAACTCGAACAGTGGTTCAAACAACACCGGTGATAGCAACACAGGTAACTCGAACAGTGGTTCAAACAACACTGGTGATTCCAACACTGGTAACAGTAACTCTGGTTCAAACAACACTGGTGACAGCAATACTGGTAATTCGAACTCTGGCTCAAACAATACCGGTGACAGCAATACTGGTAACTCGAATTCCGGTTCAAACAACACGGGTGACAGCAACACAGGTAACTCGAACTCCGGTTCAAACAATACTGGTGATAGCAATACTGGTAACTCGAACAGTGGTTCAAACAACACTGGTGACAACAACACCGGTAACTCAAACAGTGGCTCGAACAACACTGGCGATAACAATACCGGTAACTCAAACAGCGGCTCAAACAATACCGGTGATAACAATATTGGTGACAATAACACCGGTAACAACAATTCCGGTTCAAACAATACTGGGAATAATAATGTTGGTAACGGAAATGTTGGTGATAATTTGATTGGTGATAATTTGGCTAATCCGGTTATGACAACAAAGCCGGCCACTGGTGTTAGTGGAATTTATCAATGGAAGCCTGGTGATAGTTTGACTTCATTAGTCGATGATCATGGGCAAGCGGTTGATCTCAGTACAGTTGAGTTCCGGAAAGTTGACCAGCTTGATTCAGTTGACACTATTTCAAGTAACGTAATTGAATACACGGTCACCGGCTCACTAACTGATGTCGGAACCGCAACAATCACATTTGCCTGGGGCAATGTTAAAGATGGTAAAGGAAACTATGTTACTGGCACATCGACAGTAACGTTGACTCAGACCCAAGCCGACATGGTGGTTAAAGATAGTTCACAACCTGTTGGCAACGACTGGACACCGGCCCAAAACATTTTGAAGGTTATTGATGCGAACGGAAATGAAGTTCCTCTGGATCAGATTGCGTTTGTCCATGTGGATCAATTCGACACGCTCATCCCCGATAATGTAATCGAATGGACTGGTACGGTTGATATCAATAAGCCGGGGACTTATACCATTGCAGTTGGATTCTCTGATCCGGTCATTAAGACATTTACGGTAACTGTCTTGGCTGATTCTGACACTGGCAACTCGAACTCGGGTAATAGTAACAGTGGCTCGAACAACACTGGCAACTCGAATTCCGGCAACAGTAACAGTGGCTCAAACAATACTGGCAACTCAAACTCGGGCAACAGTAACAGTGGTTCAAACAACACCGGTAACTCGAACTCCGGTAACAGCAACAGTGGTTCAAACAACACTGGTAACTCGAACTCCGGTAACAGCAACAGTGGTTCAAACAACACCGGCAACTCAAACTCGGGCAATAGTAACAGTGGCGCCAATAATACTGGAGTCTCTAACTCTGGTAACAACACTGCTGGAACTGGTTTAACTAATGAACAGGGTACAACTGGTTTGGAAAATCAGCCTAAGGCACCGAAATTTGGTGTCAGTCAGATGGTTGCTAATGTGACTCGAGCGGGCTCTGGTTCGCAGAGTAACGGCACGAAGCAATCAGCTAACGGTCAAGCTAATTTGCCAGCAACCAATGCCACCTCAAATGAGGCACTATTGATGGTTGGTTTAACTGGATTAATTGCTGCATTAGGATTGTTGGGAACTAAGCGTCGTCATGACTAGAAAATTTAATGACTGACGTAAAGAAGGACTCGCAATTTGCGGGTCCTTCTTACTTACATAATTCAATTTTGATTGATCGAAATGAAATTAGTGTTTTTAGGTAATAAACGTCGTCATCCAGGGCCTATAAACATGATAAAGCAGGCGAATTGGTACTACTTGAGTGGTATAGTTAAAGTAGTAGAACAGTTACGTATCGATGTATTTTTTGATAATGATTGATAACATGGCGGAGGAAATGCCAGATATTTTGGAGGCCTAAATGAATTACGTTTTTATAAATTGGTATGACGAAATGGATGATCGCTTGATGACAGCACTTTCTCGAGCTGAAGCATTAGCTGGTCAGTCTCAAGTAGTTGTTTTGAATTATAATCGTTTCTTTCATCGCGACCTTCAGCAACAAAAGCAATGGTTCAGTCATGTGGATCAAAATATGTTCGATGTCTTAAATCAAACGATGATTAAACCGGATACCCCGGTGGCCCTGGCCGATTTACGAATCATGGCCGATGAGCCGACTGTACGACAGGATAACGTGATCTATTTTTTTCAAAACGGGCGTAAATTATTGGCGGTGACGTTATTTCAAAATAGCAAAAATGATGCCGAATTGGTCGACAGCGTTCACTACTTTGATCCGTTTGGTAATGAAATCTCTGGTGACTATTATGATGTTCGTGGATTTAAGAGTATGAGTGTGATCAATGGTGTGAACGGCGGGGTTGCGCAAGAAGTGATGTTCGATTTATCCGGACACGAAAAGACTATCTTTTTTTACCAACAGGTTCACGATGACGTAACTAACACGATGATTCAACATTACGATGAACAAATAACATCATTTACCAGTCGAGAGCAGTTGATTAGCTACTTTTGCCGTCAGTACGGAGTTAAGGAACATGACACCGTGCTGTTACCAAAGTCATTAAATTTTTTGAATGGTAGTCTACCTACTGCCAATGTTTGGCAATGGGATGATCAAGCATTAAGGTCATTGGCACGAGATAACGCCGTACTTACTTGGAATGAGCTAGATCAAGCGTCTTTGTCAAAATTATTGAAATGAACAAAAACGCTGTGAATGGTAGGGAGTGTTGATCAGGTATGAATTACTTTGTTACGAACCAACTATACTATCAACTATCTGGTATCGAAATTGCACAAAAGCAGCGTCTCAATCTTTTTCACCAGCATAATGAAGCGGCTAAGATTGTTACTGTTGAATATAGTGCTTACGGACATTTGAATTTAATGCATAATAGTTTGACTGATCGGCAGACCATTAACTTATTTGATTATTTTCAAGAAGCCACTGTTGGTTTAGTCCCAATTGAAACGGCGGTTACAGCTGCGCGACTTGGCCGATTAACCGGTAATCCGAATGTTCAGCTCTTTCAGAATCGAGATGATGGCTTTAATTATCCCTTTGTTAGCCAACAGGTCAGCAGCGTCAATTGGTCTGATCCAACCACCGGACGCCCACTTCGCCAAGATTGGTATGATGTTCGGGGATTTAGATCAAGCAGCCATTTCTTCGATCAGGAAGGTCATGAAAATTGGGTGATTTATTGGAATTATCGAACACAGAAGCCAGCAATCATCCATTGGCGGCGGTCTGGTTCATATCTATTGAATTATCAACGACGGCAATATAATTTTGAAAATTTTATTGAATTAAAGCGCTTTTTCTTTGATGAATTAGTTGAAACGCCGAATACGAGATTCTTTTCCGATCGTGCAGAAACCACCAATGCAGCTTTGTTTCAAATGAAACATCAGGTAATTGTTTATATCATGCTGCATTCCGCTCACACTTATGATCGAAATCAACCGTTGACATCACGTTTAAATAACTCGATGGCTTTCGAAATGCAACATGCGGATCGATTCAAGGGCTTTATCACAGGAACTCCCCGACAAGCACAGGATGTTCAAGTTAGAACGGGTAAACCAGCCATTTCGATCCCGATAGGTTTCGTGAATAAACCAATCTCCGTTGAGCAATTAAAGTCAGTCAAGCAGCGAGAGCAAACGGTGATTTATGTGTCACGTGTGAGTCGCGAAAAGAGAATTGAAGATTTTATTCAAATCGTTGGCCAATTGCATGCCAAATTACCGGATTTACGTGCAGAAATTTGGGGTTACGTCACAGACGATGAATACTTTGGGGAATTGCAAGATCAAATTACGCGTTTGGGACTAAAAGCGGTTGTTTCATTTAAAGGTTTTACGCTTGATTTGACTCGCGTCTATCAGCGTGTCCGTTTATTAGTTTTAACCAGCCGATATGAAGCATTTAATTTATCCATCATTGAAAGCATGACGCAAGGGACGCCGGTGGCTGCCTATGATGTTCATTACGGTCCCAAAGATATCATTCAAGCTGGTGAAGATGGTTTCATTAGTGAGAGTGGCAACATTAATCAGATGGTCAATGGCATTACTAGCCTATTGACAGATGATGAGCAATGGACGCAATTTAGTGAACGTGCCGCGCAAAATATCACGCGTTTTAACAGTGAAATGGTTTGGCAGCGATGGCAGAATTTGCTTCAAAATGGCGTTCAATCACTACAGGAGGACTAGGTGATTATGAATTACTTTTTAACAAATATGCTTGATTATAATTTGAGCGGGATTGAACAGGCGCAGGTGGAACGGCTCCGTTTATTCAACCGGCATCATCAGCTGAGCAAGATTATCGTTCGACGATACAATCGGTTTTTACATCTGAATGCGAAACGATCTGGCCTACAAGATGGTGATTTGGTTGATATGTATGATTTTTTTCAGCAGGCTACGTCAATCAATGTAAAACCCATTAAGATTAAAGATTTAAAGTTAAGCCAGCTAGATGGCCCTATTCATGAGGGAAATAATTATACTTTTTTCCAAGCCGGCCGAATTGCTGTCGAAGTGATTTTGTTTCCAGAAGATAATGATTATCAGCGGGATCAAATTGATACCGTGCGTTATTTTAAACGCGACGGGCAATTAGCCCAAGCAGATTATTATGACGTACGCGGTTTTAAGAGCATGAGTGATCTTTATGGACGTGATGGCGGAGTCGCCCACGAAATTATGTATGATCCTAAAGGTTATGAGCGAATTGCGTCTGTCTATCAAGCACTGCCAAATGGCAATATCGAAGCAACCGGATTCCAAGTTAACGATCAAGATGGGCGCCACTTATTTGATGACGAGCCAGCGATGTTTGCTTACTTTTTAGACCGATTGAATTTGCTGGATGATGGCAATCGTTTCATCGATGACCGACCGAACTTAATTGATGATGGCTTGTTTCAGATGAAGACGTCAGCAACTGTTTATTGTTATTGGCACAATGTGTTTAGTCCGAACTATTTACAGCAACAACCGACGGACGTTTATCAAACGCTGCAAAATCAGATTGACCATCAGGCCAAAATAGCCGGGTGGCTGACGCCAACCACAACTGAAGCGGCTGCATTGGCAAAAGTATTGCCTGATGATGCCAAGGTTGACGTGGTTCCATCAATCGTGTTAGAGAATCTACCGGCCGAGGTGGCAAGTATTTCTAATCGGCCAATGAGGTTAGTTGCTGCGACACGAATCGATGCGCAAAAGCAATTGGATCAAATGATCGCGGCGTTTGCGCAAATTGTTCGTGAACATCCGCAGGCCCATTTAGATATCTTTGGTGATATTTCTGATCGTAATGTCCAGCGTGAATTGGATGACAGTGTGCGTCGTTTACGCTTGCAACGGGCGGTCACATTTCGCTCGTTTACTGATAAAAAGCAAGACATGTTTGAATCAACGCAACTCTACCTATTAACCAGTGCATACGAGGGCTTTAACCGGGGAATGGTTGAAGCAGCCAGTTTTGGTGTACCAACAGTAGCTTACGACCTGAATTATGGTCCCCGTGATTTTATTGACCCTGAAAATAGTGGTCTATTAACGCCGATAAATAACGTCAACGAGTTTGCCAAACAGACGAGCCAGTTACTGACTGATTCGGATCGCTTGATTGTGATGAGTCATTTGGCAAGGCAACGCGCACAGCAATACGACGCTGAATCCATTTGGCATGCTTACACTGCGGCTGGAGTTGTTGATTAGAAAAGAGGGATGAAATGTATTACTTTTTAACGCAAATGTTAGATTGGAATCTTTCAGGGATTGAAGTCGCGCAAAGGACGCGTCTTCGGCTATTTAAGGACCATCAGATTGCCGCTAAAATTGCGACGCGCGATTACAATCGCTATCTTCATTTAAATATACGCCGAATGGGGCTTACAGACGCTGATGTAGTGAACTTATTCGACTTTTTCCAAGGCGTTGAGACATATACTGGCACGATTACGCATGTTGATGATCTGCATTTTCCAGGTTTAACCCGGTCGTTTGTTGATGGCTGGCGATATCTTTATCAAGATCAGGGCAAGTTACGCGTAGAAATTCATGTCTTTACGGATCAAACGATGTATGAAAAGGATCAAGTAGAACAAGTCATCATTTATGATTGTTACGGACATGTAGTTGAAAGAGATTTATACGATGTACGGGGCTTCTTAAGTTCGATTGATTGGTATAGCCAGCGGGATGGCATCGCGCAAACAGACTACTTGAACACCACTGGTACAACGGTATTATCGGTAAATTATACGTCTACAGATGAACCACTACACGGTACTTGGCGTCTCACGTATCAAGGTCAGCAGTATTTCTTTGGCGACTTAGATGAATTAAATACCTTTTTTTATGACACGTTAAATGAACAAAATGTTGGGCTGAACACATTCATTGGCGATCGGACAGAGATTGTTGATCCGGCCTTACTAAATATGAAAACGCAAGCGCGTCGGTTTGATTATGTGCATAACATTCAAGTCGAGGATCCGAATAATCCGTTAACTAGTCCATTAGGATCAGTTTTTAAAAATGAAGCCGATCAGTCCAACCGGCTCAATGCATTAATCGTCCCGACAAATCGTCAGCGAGAGGACCTCACCGCAAGGATGCCAGCTATGGAGGTTGTTACAGCCCGACAAGTTTATGTTTCGCCACAGCCGGTTATTCCAATGGGGAACCGTAAGCGGGGCAAAATTTTGTGTGTCGCACGTATTCACCCACAAAAGGGGCTTGAAGATTTGATTAGCGCTTTTGCAAAAGTGCATCAACAATTACCTTTTACAACACTTGAAATTCGCGGTTATGTAAATGATGAAGCGCTAAATCAGAGATTACATCAACAGGTGGTCGATTTAGGGTTAACTGACGTTGTGTCCTTTGAGGATTACTTGCCAAGTCTAAGCGATGTGTACGATTCAGCGCAGGCAGTTGCACTAACAAGCCGATATGAAGGTTTGCCGATGACATTAGTTGAAGGACTTTCTCATGGCGTTCCCTTAGCGGCTTACGATTGTAATTATGGCCCAGCAGAGGTGGTTCAAGACGGTCTTAATGGTCATTTAGTTGCTAACTTCGATATTGATGGCATGGCGGCGGCGTTGATAGACTTGCTAGCCGATGAAGCACAGTTGAATCAATGGAGTGAGCGTGCTTATCGAAGCGCCAGTCGCTTCAGTGAAGACAACATTTGGCAAGAATGGCAATCCAATGTCATTGATAATCATGAGCGCGATCACGAAATTCAATAACATGTAAAAGCTAATTAATTTGCTGATAACCACTTAAGCCTTTTTGAGGGATGGTGCAAAATGTACTATTTTCTAACCGACACATTTGCTTCACAACTTTCTGGAATCGAACATGCTGAGATCAAACGCTTACGCTTATTTCAATCGCATGGGGTCGCAGCTAAAATAATTGTTCGTCGTTACAACCGATTTATGGCAAGAGACTTAGCTGCCAATGGTCTAACAACCGATGAAGTGATTAACTGTTTTGACTTTTTACAACAAGCAGACCAGGCACCAGCTGAGTCTGTGACCATTCAAGCTGTGATTCCAGATGATGATCGACTGATAATCGTTGAACAGGACGGGGCAATTATTGTGATGGAAGGACAACGACGGTTATTCGTCGTCCATGGTTTTAATCAACAAATTGCACGGACTGATTTGGTTGATCGCGTTGAATATTTTGATCAGGTGGGAAACTTAGTTCAGGCTGACTACTACGACCCACGGGGCTTTAAAAGTATGACCGATTTTTATGGTCAAGATGGTGGCGTCGCTAAGGAAGTCAATTATCGTATGGATGGCCGACCGGTGGTCACCT
Organism: Furfurilactobacillus sp. W61-4; assembly: GCF_057545565.1. Classification (NCBI taxonomy): domain Bacteria; kingdom Bacillati; phylum Bacillota; class Bacilli; order Lactobacillales; family Lactobacillaceae; genus Furfurilactobacillus; species Furfurilactobacillus sp. W61-4. The sequence goes on along the minus strand of NZ_BAAJNZ010000007.1, from coordinate 12,816 downwards.
CCTTTTATCAGCGAAATCCGCAAACAGGCAATATTGAAGATACACTATGGATCCTCTTAACTGATGAAGGTGAGCACATTTATGATAATAGTGATGAAGTGATCGCGTATGTACTGGACCGGCTTGCCAGTCAAGATCAAAATCCAGCGACGTTTATCTCTGATCGGGCTTACGCAATGGATACTCCAATGCGATTAATGAAGCAACCAGCAAAACATTATGTTTATTGGCACAATATTTATACCCCAGACTATGATCATCCAGCTACGGGTCAGGTATATGACACATTTGCCATGGAGATGAAATTTGCCGACGCATTCGATGGCTTAATTGTGCCTTCGCAGCGCGAGCGTGATGACATGACTGCGCGAATTAAGGAACAGGGGATTGATGAAGCGGACTTACCAGTCTGGCGTATTCCGGCGCCAACGGTGAGCAATGAAATTTTACAAGCTCCTCAACAAGACTTCGCCCAGCGTCGTTCCTATCATGTTATTTGTGTGGCTCGTATTCATGAACAAAAACGGCTAGAGGATTTAATCAGTGCGTTCACTATCACACATCAATCGATCCCTGAAGCAACTTTGTCTATTCATGGGTACGTCAATGACAATGAATTATACCAGCAGTTACAACAACAAGTTGCAGCGGCTGGACTAACGACAGCGGTTAAATTCGTTTCGTATACGAATGATATTGATAACGTTTACAATGAGGCACAATTGTTTGCTCTCTCCAGTCGCTATGAAGGGTTAAATATGGCGTTGGTTGAAGCGCAAGCGCACGGTGTCCCCCTATTAGCCTACGATTGTAATTACGGTAGTGCCGACGTTATTGTCGATGGGCAGAACGGTTATTTAGTTGAAAATAGCAATGTTGATCAACTTGCTCAGCGCATGCGACAACTTCTAGAAAATCAGGCTCAACTTGCAGAGATGTCCAAGCATGCCTATGAACTTGCGGATCGTTTTTCCGAATCTAATATTTGGCAGCTTTGGAAAGATGCTGGCATCGTAAGCGAGGAGGAGAAATAAATGAATGAATTTTTAATTGATCAGTTAAGTGAAACTCCATCTGAGCTAGATCAAGCACAAATTGAGCGATGGCAACTTCAATCAGGCCAGCAGCAAGATGATCGGCTCGTTACGTTACAATATGATCGATTGGGATTTAAACGACGTGCAGTATTGGCTGGCTTGAAATCATTGAATTTATTTGATTATTGCCAACGTGTTGGGAAATACATTGGACCCAAAGCACGGCTGGATGATTTGCAATTTGACAACTTATCTAAACAACCCGGTAATGGCAATGTGATCAGTTTCGCTAATGAACACCAGCGAGTGGTGGCGCGGGTAACGTTGCTTTCTGCTGGAATTGCTGACGAGGCTGATCAGATTGACCAAATCGCTTACTTTGATCAGCATGATCGACTTGTGCGAAGCATCTACTACGATAGCCGTGGTTTTAAAAGTCTAGAAGTGACGTACGGACAAGACGGGGGTGTCGCACTGGAACAATTTTTTGATACGGATGGCGCAGTGCGACTGACTTTTGGTTACCATCGTGAAGGTGAGCAAATTGAGATCGCATTAATTCGGCTACAAAATCGAGACGGTCAATGGCAGGTATTCCAACAATTTCATCAATTAGTTGCTTATTTTTTTGACACTCTAAATCAGCGTGGACACCATCGCTTTATTGCTAATTCAGTTGTTCAACTCAGCGCCTTAGCAGACATGCACACACCGGCAGAAAAATTCATGATGCTGGATCAAATGCAGACTAACGATTATCGGCGATTACAGTCAGGCCAACCTACACAAGCTTTTCAACAACTGCTTGCTGTAATACCTGCAGATATGCCGCTAGTTGCTGCCACTGCGCAACAAGCTGCTGATATAGCTGACCGTTGGCCAGAACTAACCGTCAAAGCTGTTACGCCGATTATGCCGATACCAGAGCCGTCTGCAAAGTTACAGGGCCAGCGGCTCATCATGAACGCAGCGATTACACCGGTGAATCGCCTAGAAGATGGCATTAAAGCATTTCGGCGCGTCTATCGTGAGCTACCGACCGCCACGCTCACAATTTATGGAACAGTTGTGGACCACCAGCTTTTTTCACAGTTGCAAACATTGGTTAACACTAGTGGACTTAGCGAAGCCGTCACTTTTAAAAACGGTGCAACTAAGATTGAAGAAATTACAAGAAATGCGGATTTGTTCTTGTTAACCAGCCATTACGAAGTGTATCCAACAGCGATGGCTGAGATAATGGCGGCTGGGGTGCCTGTAATTGCCTATGAGATTAACTATGGTGTGTCGACTCTCATTGAGGATGGCGTAGAGGGACGGCTCGTCGCAACTGGTGATTCGAAACAATTAGCCCAGACTACGATTGATATTTTACAAAATGATGCGCTTCGTCAAAAAATGGGTGTAGCGGCACGAAGCAAGATTGAACGTATCAATCAACAAATTGCTGTACCTGAATGGGCTGAGTTATTAAAGTAGTTTGAGGCGATTTTAAAGAGGTGGTCAACAACATGTCGACAAAGCAGTCAATTATTACGCGAACGTTCAATGATGATGCGATTAAAGGGACCTTTGTACTATCAACGGAGCAAACAGACCTGATATTACAACACTATAACATCAACGATGGTCAACGATTTTCTGGCAGTGGGTTATTACCGGTGCAGCTGCGTTATTTGTATGGGGAAATGGGCAACATGGATATCTTTGCTGCTGATGGGGACTTAAATGCCGAAAAAATCGCCGCTCAGTTTCATCAAAGAATTGAGACTGAGGAACTTGGCTTTCGCTTGTTTAATGTTGACGGGCAGTCGTTAATTTCTGGTAAGTTCTTTGATACTAGTCGACAAACAGTTCAAGAACTATCTGAATTTCGTGTTGATGGCGGGGAAGATTTACGTCATTATTACCTGCCAGATGGTCACGAGTTCAAACGATTTAAATTTGCAGATAACAATTGGGTTGCTAGAAAGGACTATTTGAATGCCAATGGTGACATTATTATTCGCGAATATTTTGACTTTGAACGACATGAGGGCGAAACACCATTCAAAATAGAGGTTCTTGATGGTTGGTTGAAGGGAACTTACACGAACTTTACGTCGCTTGTTGTAGCTTGGAATCGTTTGCTAGCAGAACCGTATCAAAAACTCTTCTCATTAATTGGTGAGGTTGATAAAGGAGACGCGGTTCTTGCCAGCGAGCACGAAGTGGCCAGTCTGCGACAAAAAGTGAACACAATTCGAGAACAACAGCATGCCGGCCATCGTCTGTTGACCGAACCTCTTTATGGAAATGAGATGCGCCAGCGTCAACAGTCAATTAACCAAGAAACTGATGCGCAGAAACGCCTTAAATTATTTCAACAGACATTTGGTAAGACAGGTCCGGACGTATACTTTGCTGGTAACGTCTTCTTTGATTTTCCCGAAGATGTTCATTTAGGTAATCATTTTTGGGCCAATCACAACATTACTTTTATTGGTGGGGCTAAGATTACATTTGGCAATCATTGTCTAGTTGGGCCGAATGTAAGCTTTTACACCTCTAATCATCCATTAAATGCCGAGAGTCGTTTATTTGAGGGCTACAGTTATGCAAAACCCATTACTATTGGTGATAATGTCTGGATTGGCGGTTCGGTCACAATCTTACCAGGAACGACAATCGGCAATAATGCTGTCATCAGTGCGGGCAGTGTCGTCAGCGGAACAATTCCCGATCAGGTACTAGTTGCTGGGAATCCAGCTAGAATAATTAAAACTATTCGGTAAGTAAGGTTGTATTTGGGTGGAAGACCGGGCATTTGATCAGTGGTCGGTTTCTTTTGATTCCTTGACAAATGATTTATGTAGAATGCAGTGTTTGAAAATTAATTATATTTGGGTGTGGAAAATGATATTTATTGTTGCAAAACAACCTGATTTCCAAGCGGTCCGCTTAGTTAAGCTGCTTAATAAAAATGGACAGTCGGCAAAAATTTTATTAACACAATTTACGGCGAAATTTTCGACCTTACTGACGACTAATAACCTGACGTCAGCTGAATGTATTAACGAGTATGACTATTTAAGTGGTTTAGCAATTAAGCCGGAATCATTCTCTACAATTCTTGAAGCATTGATTCCAAATTTATCGTCATTGACTCTTACTAAACAGGAAAACCAAGCATTTCAGGATTATTTTAATGAAGACCGTAAAGTGGCGACCGTACGCATTAGAAAAGCCGTTCCTATCAATGTAACTTTGTACCAAGAAAACGGCAATTATGAAACTTTTGCAATTGACGAGCGCAGCTTTGTCAGTTTACATCAGTTCCATCAAGCAGACGGACGCATCGTGCATTCTCAATATTTGGCAGGCCGTGAGCATATTGTGCTGGATGTCATGGATGATTATATCGACTGGTACCGACACGGAGAGGCCAAGGCTGTGCGGGTGAAAAGCTGGGATGAATTATTAATCGCCGTTTTAAAGGACATGGTTGTTGAGAATGATCAGCTAGCGACCATCTTAACCATGACTGATGAGGTGACTGTTGGTTTAAATGATTTGTCTCATGTATCAGTGTTTACCAATATTCTGCATGGCGATAATCGTGATAAGTTACCAAAACAATTGGCGAGCTTACTTCCGCCAATAAAGCAGCCAAAGACTGAAGCTGAGTTGGATCTGTTAGGACGCTGGCATCATGTAGACTGGGGCGATCCACAATATCAGCAACAAAACCAAGGAACAATTTATGTAAATGGTGCGCAGAGCCACGATGAGGCGGTTAGGTTATTCGTAAACAATGTGGCGAGTGTTGGAGATGCAATTTCGATTTATCCGCCCTACTATTTACAACTGGGTTCAAAAGTACGTGTTGGTGATCAATTCTATGCCAATGTGGGCTGTAGCTTGGTTGGCAACGGGTGGATCGAAATCGGCGATAACTGTATGTTGGGGCCTTATGTGCAATTAGTGACACCAGATCATCCGCGCAACCCAATTTCACGACACATCAACAATGTTTTTCGCGGAAAAAACATTAAAATCGGTAACAACTTTTGGGCCGGTGCCGGTGCGATTATTCTTGGTGGTGTGACATTAGGCGATAACGTGATCGTTGGTGCTGGCTCAGTTGTAACCAAGTCCTTTGGTGATAATGTCGTGATTGCCGGCAATCCAGCGCGCGTGATTCGTGAGATAGATCTTACAGATTTTGATGAAGACCGCGAAGCTCGAGAATGGCATGATGAGTAATATGTCGATTATCGGTGAAAAATTTTTATCGGCTTACCATTGGTTAAATTGCTTATCTGTAGTGGCGATACTTACTGAGTGTTTAAAAACAGGCCAATCCTTTACAGCATTTGATAATGTTGAAAGTTCGTGACAACTAATAGGGCTATAAATTTGATGGATATAAGTTGCCCCCTGACGAGATTGATTGCGGTGGGATGGCAACTTATTTGTTTTGGTTATCTGATGAATAATATAATCGAAAAAATATTTTGCACAAGTTTAATAACAATACTTAAAAAAACAGACAACCGGTGTTAATATTAACGTGTGAAATTATTTTAGCGTTTTATTTTTAAATATGGTTAAGCGCGTTTACAATTGCCCAGGCAATGATTTTGAAATTGTGGTTGCCTATAAAACAATTGTTGAAGTAGCGTAGCTAATAAATTGTGTAAGTCTTAATGAGATACAATGTTATGCGCTGAATAGAGAGTAGGAAGCATAATGACAATCTGGAGGGGACAAGTATGAAGAACTTTGCGGGTAAAAATCGCCGCTTGCAGCGAGCACTAATGGATCGAAATACGCATTTTAAAATGTACAAGGCTGGTAAATTGTGGCTTTATTCGGGCATTACAATGTTGACGTTTGGATTGGTGGCATTGCAGCCGACTTTAGCTAAGGCTGATACCGAGTCGCCAGCCAATCCCACGACAATAATTGGCGAATCAGATGTCACTAAAATAAGCAACAACCAAGCGTCATCATCAGTTTTGAGTCAAGCGACGTCAGCTTCAGCTGAGGTGGCGAGTTCTGCAGTGAATGTAGATTCGTCGGCTGCAGCTGTCAATAATGATTCAACCCAACCCGTGACCAAAGCGTCCACCCAATCTGTCTCTGTCAGTTTGGCAAAGGACAATTCAAATGTAGCGCTGGACAGTATTAATGATAAGAAAACTACTTCATTGCCAACCTCCACAAGCGCCGCTGGATCTCTTGAAGCAGCCTCTTTAGCGTCTAGTGAAACGTCAAATGCTCAAACTAGTGAAACGGACACAATTAGTAATACAGGGGCTAGCTTTAATAATCGCTTTAAAGCGCTAACGACAGCTTTGCCGTCAGGATATTCAGCCACGTTAGCTGATGGCGTAGTAACAGTGTCCGGCTCATCAGATGATCAGCTAACAGCGGTTAAAGATTTGCTGGCTAAAAATGGCCTTGATACTAATGCGGTCATTAATTTAACGGATGCTGCGGTAAGCTTGAATGGTAATGTAATTGATCCAACAGCCGTAACCGGGGCCGAGTATGTGGCGGCCAATTCGACGGACTTTCAAGCAGGCATGTCGGCAGCCACGAAAGATGCAAGCCTATTAAGTCCGATGGTTTTCTATGCTTTGAGTCAGTGGCTTACACCGGCGAATGCTGGCACTGACAATATTAATAGCTATTATGCGGGATTATCTGTTGCCGGGAATTTTAAGCTCAGTGGTGCGACAAATAAGGTTGACTACATCGCTGGATATCGTTATACGATGGCTCAAATGTATAACGGAATTTATGCTTTTACAAAAGCGTTAACTGCAAATATTCCAACGCCAAATGAATCTACTGATACGACTTATTATGATGACTTGGCAAATAGTTTTTGGAAAGAGGGCACGCAGGCGCAGGCTGGGTTAACTGCGCCCAATCTTGCGTCGTTGGTGACACTTTTCTTGGGTAATAGTTTAAGTACAGGGCTCGCTTCGAATAGTACGCTCGCTCCTAATGGAATTCCTGTCGTTCCACGAGCTGGGAAAACGTACACCTATGTCGGATATAAGGCTTCAGATAATTCGTATACCTTTTTGACTAGTAATACCGATACAGCTGACTATGATAACTTTTTTTCGATAGCACAAATTAATGACCCAATCAATAATACTTTGTCGCTCTACGTTGGTCTAATCGCCGATGAGGCAACTTTTAATACGACCGCACATGCTTTTGAACAATTAGGTTCAATGAATACTTTAGGGTTGGTCCCTACGCAAAATGCGAGTGCGGCAGATGTCTACGCTGCAATTGCGAACAACCTGAACGCTGTTTCTAATGGTTTAGGCATGCCGGCAACTATTTCAGAATTAGTTTCTGGGATGCCTGAAATGGACGTTAACGTTGCTGCATACTTAGGCGGCAAGGACCCACTATCGACATTCCAGCTAATGTTTGCTTATGCTAGCTCAACGCTAAGTGACGGTTTTCTGCATTATATTGTGGGCTATGACGCAAAAACACAGCAACCGATTTACCTTGGCACAACAGAGGAACAGACGACATTAGGTGTAGAAACAAATGGGGTTGCAGCCACTAAAGATACGGTTATGCAGTATGGTGTTCGAATTCAGTATGGATTGTTTGGCGATATTTATACACAGTTGAGGCAGGCAATTGTTTACGCGATCGCTGGAGCGTATTCAGTACAACGTAATAAAGATCTCAATATTATCGAGCAAGGTGATAGCGGTGATAATAAAGCTGCATATGAAGCACTAATTTCAGCCGCTGCACCAACCTTTAATACCAGTTCTGGATTGACAATTACAGAATTGGCCCAAAAGTACGCCGATTATCAAATTGCCCAACTTGTCGCTTTGCGTACACAAGCGGCCACCGATAGTGAAAATGGTAAATTACTGACGAGTCAAGCCGATTTTGATCAGTGGATGTTGGAAGCCAAAGGCGGTCAAGCGGTCCTCAACGCTGTTATGACCGATTCCACGAGTAATAAAGATGTTGCTCAGCAGACGACCTATACTGCGGCAACCAATTATGCATCTTTCGGTGGTGCAACGAAACAGCTATATTACGATATCTATTTATCTGGAGTCGATGAAACAAAATATTCGATTGTTCAAGTGAAGTTCCAGGGTGTCGATGCCAATGGAAATTCAATCGTTAACGATGCTATTAGTCGTTTGGCTACTAAGGTGCCCGTGGATATCGCGGCCGTGAACGATCCGGGCTTAGGTCAAGCAGTTAATACGACTTATCTATTAGGGAAGGATCTTTTACCAGTTCCACCTGCTGGATGGATATATGCAACAAATGCAACCACGCCACAACAAAGTGCGCCAACGATCGTAACGACCTATCGCGATCCAAGTAATCCATACAGTTATACGGTTAAATTAATTCAAGCTTCAACCGTAACTTTTAATCCTGTAAATGCCAACACCGGGGCAAGTATGGATGGTAGTTGGACGGAAACCGGTGCAGTTGGTAGCGCCTATAATGAATCTAGTCATCAAAACATTATTGTGAGCGGGGTGACTTACTATGCCACGGATGTGACCCAATTAAGCGGCACTTTTGGCAGTACTGATTCATTTGTCACAGTACAATACTTACCAGCGACTAAAGTAACGTATCAATTTAACGCCGTTGATGAAAATGGTAATTCGATTCAGACAACGGTGGCTTCTAGTTGGTCGACGTCTGGATTAACTAATGATGCCTATGATATGTCCACGACCATTCCAACAACGTTACCAGGTTATACCTTACAGTCTGGGCAAACGCTAACCGGAAAATTTGGTAGTGCAAATGAAATTTTAAATGTTGTTTTCACACGTAACGTTGAAGCTGCTAATGTGACGATCAACGTCACTGGCACATCTACGACTGATCAGTTGATCAAGACTGTCTACTACCAAATTGATGGTCAAGGAGCAACAATGTCTGTTAATGTGGTGCAGACTGGAACCAGTCAAGTCTACACCGCTGCTTTACCTAATTTACACTTTGGTGATAACGTGACTGTTTGGGCAGTCACACCTGCTGGTGCAAGTCTTGATCAGGCTTCCACTGATCACTTACAGATGCAAGATGGTTCCAACCAATTTACGCTGAACTATATCATCCCTGTTCAAAATGCGACGATTCAAATTCAAGATGACACGACCAACACTGCTTTGACGGCCGCTTTATCAACAACGGGTAGCGCGGGGGCAGCCATTGATTTTGCTGACTTTTTAAGCAAAAACGTCACGGGTGCGGATAATCTTAATCTGGTCAAAATTCTTGGCAGCGATGGCACTGATTACACGGTGACACCTGCGTATTTTGATGACGATACGACAACAACTCAGTCGTTTGTTATTCACGTCACACACAAGATTGTAACGGCGACGGCCACGACGACACAGACGATTCATTACGTTGACGCACCAAGTTCGGCCGCAGTCACAGATAATGTACAAACAATTAGTTGGAATACGAGCCATGACTTGTTTGCGGACACTTGGCAAGCAACGCCAATCACTCAAACGACGGCGGTTGAGTCGCCGGTGATTGCTGGTTATACACCAGATAAGGCTACTGTTCCAGTAAGTAGTAATGAAGCGTTGACGACACAGCCTGCGGACAGCACCATCAATGTAACTTACACGGCTAATCCGGCCACGATCATCTTTAATTATGTGGATGATGAGGAAAGCGGCAAGGTTGTTTCTACATCGGCAACATTGAATGGTGTTACAGACCAGGCTGGTTCTTACAATGTCACTGTCCCGACTAACTATCGGCTGGCCGATGGTCAGTTATCGTCGATTTCCTATACGTTTGGCGCTGGCGACACCACGTTAATCGTTCATTTAGTTCACCAGCATAATATCGGCACGATGACGACAAATCGGACAATCACGTATGTCGGGGCCGGTGCTAAGACACCAGCAGCGCAAACACAACCCATTACTTGGGCGACAGACGAAGATGCCGTGACTGGCGTGATCACTTACACGCCAACACAGGCTGACGCTGTATCAACACCAGCAGTCGCCGGTTATACGCCGGATCAAGCTAATGTTCCAGCGACAATATTTACAGCAACAACAACCAAACCAACGGATAGCACCGTTACCGTGACCTACACGGCTAACCCGGCAACGATCACCGTGACTTACGTGGATGACGATGCCGGTGGCAAGACATTTGGGACGCCAGCAACGTTGAATGGTGTTACTGACGAAGCTGGTTCTTACGATGTTACTGTCCCAACAAGCTATCAGTTGGCTGATGGTCAATTAGAGACGGTTGCCTACACGTTTGGCATTGGCGACACTACGTTAACCGTTCATTTGGTGCACCAGCATAATATCGGCACGATGACCACGAACCGGACAATCACGTATGTCGGGGCCGGTGCTAAGACACCAGCGGCGCAAACACAACCGATCACTTGGCAGACCGATGAAGATGCTGTGACTGGCGGAATTACCTATACGCCAACAAGGCAGGCTGATGCAGTAACGGCACCAACAGTCGACGGTTATACGCCGGATCAGCTGGCTGTTTCAGCAACAACGTATACACCAACAACGACTAAGCCAACGGACAATTCTGTAACCGTGACCTACACGGCTAATCCGGCGACGATCACCGTGACTTATGTTGACGATGACACAGCAGGTCAGACTGTCGGCCAACCAGAAGTTCTGAATGGAATTACTGATCAGACCGGTTCATATACAGTCATCGTTCCGGTTAATTATGAATTGGCTAAGGCTCAGACACCGACGATTGCTTACACGTTTGACGCCGGTAACACGGCACTAACGGTGCATCTGATTCACCAGCATGTTGCTGGCACAATGACCACGAACCGGACAATCACATATGTCGGGGCCGGTGCTAAGACACCAGCGGCGCAAACACAACCGATCACTTGGCAGACCGATGAAGATGCTGTGACTGGCGCAATCACCTATACGCCAACACAGGCTGAAGCAGTGACTTCCCTAAACGTTGCTGGTTATACCGCTGATCAACCAGTTGTTTTCGCGACTAATTTCCCAGTAACAACAACCAAACCTACGGACAGCACCGTAACTGTAACCTACACCGCTAACCCGGCAACGATCACCGTGACTTACGTGGATGACGACACTAATCAGACAGTTGGCACGCCTGAAACATTAACTGGTGTGACAGATGGTACCGGTTCATACACTGTGAAATTGCCGGCCAATTATCAATTGGCCAAGGATCAAGCTGAGACGATCGCTTACACATTTGGCGTTGGCGATACGCCGTTGATTGTGCATCTGATTCATCAACACGTTATGGGCACAATGACGACCAACCGGATCGTGACCTACACCGGTGCTGGCGATAAAACACCGGCAAATCAGACACAGCCAATCACTTGGCAAACCGATGAAGATGCCGTTACTGGCGTGACAAACTATACACCAACAACGCAAGCGGACGCAGTTTCTACGCCAACGATCGCTGGCTATACGGTAGATAAAAGTAGTGTTCCAGCGACTAACTTTATCAAGACAACAACACAGCCAACGGATAGTAAGGTTATGGTCACTTATACAGCTAACCCAGCGACGATCACGGTTAATTACGTGGACGCCGACGATGCTAACAATGCAGTTGGGGAACCAGTTACGTTAACCGGTGTCACGGATGGTACTGGAACGTATACCGTTGTTGTGCCAACAAATTATCAATTGGCTAGTGGGCAATCGGGGACCATTGATTATGTCTTTGCCGCTGGCACTAGTGCGATGACGGTTCGTTTGGCGCACCAGCACAATATTGGTACGCTGACTACGAACCGAACAATTAATTACACTGGTGCCGGTGCCAATACACCAGCCAAACAGGTCCAACCAATTACCTGGCAAACGGATCAAGACGCCGTGAACGGGATAACCACTTACACGCCAACAACGCAAGCTAAGGCAGTAACAACGCCAAGCATCGTAGGCTATACGGCGGATGTGACAAGCGTTCCAGATACTACGTTGACCGCGACGACGACTCAGCCAGCCGACAGTAACGTTATCGTCACTTATACGGCCGTTTCGACTACGTTTACGGTAAAGGCAACTGGTGGTACTACCGCTGGATTGGGCTTTGACTATTCAATCAATGGCGGACCAACCGTTCATGCTAAATTTGGTGATGTCATTGCTGCGACTTTTGGCGATGCCGTAACCATTTCTAATCCTGATCAGCAGAATGGTTATACGCTCGACAAAAAGAATAATTATGCCATTAGTAGTTTGGGCGTTGATGGTAGTACCGATAATATGTTAACCGTTAATTATTTAAAGAATACAGTTAAGGCTGAGACAAATGCAGTCGTGAGAACGATTGTCTATAAGGTTTCGGATAGTGGCTTTACGCCACCCGCCTCAATCGTTCAGAATGTGGAATTCACTCGAACGATTACGTCAGATCCTAACGATGGATCAGTCATTAGCACATCGGATTGGGTAGCTTCAGGGGATCCAATCTGGGCAGCCGTGATAACTCCAACATTCACAGGGTACACGGCTGATACGCCAGAGGTTGATGCCGAGACCATAACTCCTGATACGCAAAATGCCATTATCGCGGTGACATATACAGCAAACAATACCGGTAACAATAATACCGGTGATAACAACACTGGTGACAGCAATACAGGTAACTCGAACTCCGGCTCGAATAACACCGGTGATAGCAACACTGGGAACAGTAACTCAGGTTCAAATAACACTGGTGATTCCAA
>NZ_BAAJNZ010000006.1:0-167293 GCF_057545565.1 Furfurilactobacillus sp. W61-4 | reverse complement strand
CTATACTAACCAGTTTTATTATAACTGGGGTAATATGTATTACTTTGGAAATGACGGTGCTCGCTATACCAACCAGTATTACTCCAACTGGGGCAATACTTACTACTTTGGTGATGGCGGCGTTCGTTATACCAATCAGTTCTTATACGATGATGGAAATATGTATTACTTTGACGGTGATGGCATTCGTTACACAAACCGCTTTTACCAAAACTGGGGCAACACTTACTACTTTGGCAATACCGGCGCCTTAATTAAAAATACGACAATGAATTTGGGCTTTGGTAACATCTCTTTTGATAATAACGGCGTTATTGTGAATACTGATATTAACGGCAATCAAAACAGCCGTCAGAACCAATTTCTTAACAGTATTATGCAAGGTGCTATTCAAGGGTGGAAACAGTATGGCATCTTGCCTTCTCTCACAGCTGCGCAAGCCATTTTAGAAAGTGGTTGGGGTGCGTCATCATTAGCCGCGACATACCATAATCTTTTTGGCATCAAAGGGGCCTACAACGGTCAATCCATTTATCTACCAACATATGAATATTTTAACGGGTCTTATCAATACGTTAACGCTGCCTTTCGTGCTTATCCAAATGCTTCTGCTAGCGTTTTGGATCATTCCGAGTTTTTAACAGAAAACCCTCGATACCATAATTTACTGTGGGTTAAAAATTCGGACATAGTCACCAATTTGATTAGACAAGATGGTTACGCAACGGATCCAAATTATACGGCTGCGCTTAGGAATGTGATTGCAGTATACCATCTAAACGTTTGGGATCAATTGGCATTTTTATAATATCAATACTCTAATTTCATATCGCGTTTATTTTGTTTTAAATGGATCAAGGAATATCAAAGAGTCGAATTAAGGTCCCTCTTGAGGGGGACCTTAATTCGACTCTTTTTCCATTTATAAAATCAAGAAAAATAATTCAAACATTGTGATTCTCAGTTTGGTCCTATAAATAAAGCTGTGTAGCTACACAGCTTTAAATGCGGCTAAAACTTTTTACCTTGTATTTATACTTTTGCTTATGTCGAAAAGCGCCTTCATGAAAGTACCTTTTTCCGCTTAAATGGAAACTGACGATGCATATAAACAGACCTGATCCAGGGCAAATATGGGATCAAATAAACTGCGACAGTTGTAAGTAAAATGCGGTACAGAATCACTAAAACAACCCCCAATAAAGGGCCAAATAGTGCATTGCTATGTGCAAATATAAAGTCGCCTAGCTTTAAATTATCTAAATCAATCACATGGATACACATCACAATCAAAGACTCTTTACCAAACAACGTTAACCATGCTAAGCGCTTGCGATCAAACTTGCTTAGCCATTTCGCAAAAATAATAATTGCAAGACTGCCTCCCATTGCCCCAATAACTGCAAAAAATGGATTAGCCGCAAAGCCGATATTCAAATAAAATGGTCCAATCCAAGCAGACAATCCCCACAAAATAACGGCAACTACTAATATCCAACTATGCTTAACCCATGTATCAATTAGGTCGGTTTTTCTTAGCCAAAAACCAAACCAGTAAAAAGATTGGCTAATTAGTGCAGCATTTAAGGACCAAGGCAACACCCCAAATTTCGTTAATCCAAAGCCAACTCCAGTTAACACAATACTTAATAAAAAGAGGGCCATATTCGAACATTTAAAGTGACGTCTAACGTTGAGCAGGCCGTTAAATACAATGTTACCTAGAAACATGGCTAGTAAAAACCAAATAGCGCCAATTGCAGGGACATTCATACTATGGTCAAAAATAAATGGAACCGGTGTATCAACGCCAGATATCCCAAAAAGTGCTGCTTTAGACAAGGGAAGCGGTGTGCCGATACCAGCTATTCCAGCAAATGCTGCTTTTGAAAAGCTACCCAATCCTTTAATTCCTACCCAACCTGGAAGCCCAGGCGCTAACCAGGACAAAAACATAATAATTAGTACTGTTCCAAAATAGGGTAACAGTATGTTACCCGTCAGTCCTTTAAGCAATCGGCCCCAAGAGCGCTGCTTAAATAAGTAACCAGATAATACAAAGAAAATGGGAACATGAACTGCGAAAAACAATCTCACTAGTCCAGATGTCGAATATACATACATCGAATGGCCAATAATGATCATGACCATTGCAATTCCCCTAGTCACGTCAATCCATTCAATTCGCTTCAAAATCAATCACTCCGTTCTACCTGTTAGTAGTTGTTTTGCTTACCCTTTTATTAACGCCAACTCATATACTTTATAGACCTTTTAGAAATATATTTATAACTTCTTTCCTTGATCCCGCAACTGCCAAATATTCCACACGTACTGCACCACCGTCCGCACCACCGCATAAAACGGAATGCACAGAATCATCCCGGGGATCCCGGCAATATGACCAGCTGCTAATAACAAAATGATAATGGTCAGTGGATGAATTTTAAGAGAACGACCAATGATATTTGGATAGATAATGTTACCGTCAATCTGTTGCACAACAACCACAACCACGATAATCCACAGAAGTTTATTTGGCGCCATGATTAAACCAACAATCAAGGCTGGCGTAATGCCTATGTATGGGCCAACATATGGGATGATGTTGCATAATCCGGCAATAATTCCTAGCAATAAGCCAAAAGGCATGCCGATAAACATATAACCAATCGAAGTAAACACACCGACAAACAGACATTCAATAACTTGTCCGCTGATGTATTGAGAAATTGTATCGCCCATTTTGTATAACAATTCGATAATCCGATCCTGCCGACTTTCTGGCAAGAAACGAGCAATTGAAGGAACCAATTTCCCACCGTCCCGCAACATGTAAAATAAAATCACCGGTACAGTAATGGCCGTGATCGTAATGTCGGTAATTGTACCAATTAAATTACCAACCCCACTCGTAATATTACCAATGAATCCTTGCGCCCAAGAAGACAGCGACGCTTCCACAGATTTCAAATATTTGGCTACATCAGGATTATCCAAAATATGTGAATGTTCGACATATTTCGTCAATTCTTTTTGTGATTGGGTTGCCACATGGGGCACACTAGCAATTAATTGGCTAACCTGTCCTGTTAGCGGCGGTATTAGAGAAAGCACCCCGACCACAATCAGCCCAACTAACAATAAGATGACGATTAGTGACGACCATGTCCGCGTCAGCCGAAATTTCTTATAGTGAACGCGCATCAACAACTTCACCAATGGATTAAGCATATAGAACATAAAACCGGCCACGATAATTGGTACAAACACAGCAGAAATAAAGGTCCCGATCGGTCGAAAAATAAAATTAATCTTTGTGCAAACCAAAATTAAGGTGACGACGACTAAAATCTCAATCGACCAGAACATCAAGTTGGAATTTTTCAATCGATTCAACATTTTCTTACCTCCAACAATTCATTTTAAACGAAAGGCAACCAGTCTCATTTCGAAACTGATTGCCTCAGTTAGCCATCAACGTTCACGACGGGAAAGCTCTTGATAACGCCGATACCAAAGCTCAATATACGCAGGTGAGAATGGGCCCTTTCCTTGATTAATCCAGTCCACAAGCACCCGTACATTAGCTTTCAAAATATGATCAAGCTCATTTGAATAATGCCACGTCGCTCCGTGACTTTGATATTCGTCAACATCTAGTAATCGCTTTTCACCATTTGGAAACACCTTCACGTCTAAATCATAGTCGATGTACTTAACTGCTTCGTGATCTAATACGTAGGGCGACGCCAGATTACAATAATATGAAACGCCGTTATCACGAATCATCGCAACGATATTAAACCAAAAATGTTTATGAAAATAAACAATCGCCGGCTCTCGCGTGACCCAACGACGACCGTCATCTTCAGTGACAAGGGTGTGGTCGTTAAGCCCGATTAATTCATTTTCAGTTTGTTTCAGCACCATCGTGTCACGCCACGTTCGGTGCAAGCTCCCGTCGTGTTTATAACTTTTGATGGCCACATAGTCCCCTTCTCTGGGGCCTGCAGCTTCACGTGTCATAAATCTCCCAACTTTCCTAACCTGGTGAAAAGTAAACCAGTGTTAGTATACCAGAATTTAAGTCGTAGACACGCAGGTACACCGCATTTTCTGAAATATGTATGGTAAAATTAATGAGCATGATTTTCAATCATCATTAATTTAACTTGATTACATAGCGGAGGCGTTTCTTGAAAACCGTCAGTTGTATTGTCGTAACTTATAATCGACTCGAATATTTAAAACGTTGTTTAACACACATCCTCGACCAATCAACACCTGTCAGCCATGTCATTGTCGTCAATAATAACAGCACCGATGACACGGAAGACTATTTAAATAGTTTGTCTGATTCACGAATCATCACTACCAACCCGCACCAAAACATTGGCGGTGCTGGTGGTTTTGCCTGGGGTATTAAAACTGCTTATCAGGAAACAACCGATGATTACTTTTGGCTGATGGATGATGATACGATGCCCCAAGTCACCTGCTTAGAAAACTTGTTAACGGCCACGGATACATTAGCCGACAAATTTGGCTTTCTGGTCAGTGATCCTCGATGGACAGATGGGACGCCTAATCAAATGAATGTACCATTAACCCAACGTTTTTGGACCAGCAATTTAGATGATCATTTAATCCAACTTCAATACGCAACATTCGTCTCTTTCTTGTTCAAACGAACGTCAGTGACAAAATTGGGATTACCCTATAAGGAATACTTCATCTGGTCAGATGATATTGAGTACAGCACCCGACTACAAGCCGTGGGCGCTTCCTATTTGGTTGCTGACAGCAAGGTCATTCATGAGACTGGCAACAATGTGGGCGCCGATATTGTCACTGACAGTTTAGGCCGCATTCCTCGCTACTTTTATTCCTACCGCAATCTTTATTCCACTTGGCGAAAATATAAGGGCCACAAAGGTGCCTTCAAACAATTTTTACAGGCCATGCTTGATCTAGTACATGTCCTACGACACAGTCCCGATCATAAATGGCTGCGTGTGCGCACCTTATTACGTGGACAATTTGCGGGCTTCTTCTTTAAACCTAAAGTTGATTTTGTCTCACAAACTGATCAATCTGCAAAATAAATCCAACCAAACGAAAAACACATCCCAGAGCTTGGCGATGTGTTTTTCGTTTGGATTACTTATTAAATTCTTGGTTAACCGCCGTCAATGCGGCATGGATCACCTGATGCATGTCATAATAACGATACATCCCTAAACGCCCACCGAATAGCACTTTTGGCTGGCTCTTAGCCAATGCCCGATATTGGGTGTATAGGTCGTTATTCGTCTTGTTATTAACTGGATAATAAGGCTCGTCACCACGGTGCCAAGTTGCCGGATATTCACGCGTGACAATCGTCTTATTTTTATCACCCTTACCAAATTCAAAGTGCTTATGCTCAATGACCCGGGTATACGGTGTTTCGGCGTCCGTATAATTGATCACCGCGTTACCTTGATAATTATCAACGTCCATCTCTTCGGTTTCAAAGCGCAAGGAACGGTACTGTAACTCACCAAGTTGATAATCAAAGAATTGATCAATCATCCCAGTAAAGATCACTCGCGGATAATCCAACAGATATTCATCCTTATGATCGAAGAAATCAACGCCCGTTTCCACATCAATCAACTCGTTGGCCAACATCTTCTCAACAATTTGGGTATACCCACCGACCGGAATACCTTGATATGTATCATTGAAGTAGTTATTGTCAAAGGTATAGCGGACAGGTAACCGGCGGATAATAAAGGCGGGTAGATCCGTGGCCTTTTGCCCCCATTGCTTTTCCGTGTAGCCCTTGATGAGCTTCGTGTAAATGTCCGTGCCAATCAACGAAATCGCCTGTTCTTCAAGATTATTCGGTTCACCAGCGCTTAGATTCGCGGCGGCTTTTTGTTCATCAATCTTAGCTTTCGCTTCAGCCGGGGTAACGACGCCCCATAGCTTGTTGAACGTATTCATATTAAATGGCAAGTTGTACAGTTCACCCTTGTAATTGGCCACCGGTGAATTCGTATAGCGGTTAAATTCCGCAAATTGTTGTACATAGTCCCAGATATCTTTGTCTGAGGTATGGAAAATATGCGCGCCATACTGGTGTACTTGGATCCCATCTTGTTCTTTGGTATAGATGTTGCCGGCGATGTGATCACGCTTTTCAATCACTTTAACCCGTTTGCCTCGCTTGGCAGCTTCATAAGCAAACGTTGCGCCAAAAAGTCCTGAACCCACAATCAAATAATCATATTCAGTCATTATTATCCTCCACTAATCTACTATTACTCAGCGTGATTCACTACCAGGTAAATGTGCGAGTGACTTGCCACCGCGGCCGCGGACACCATCCCAGAATCCGGCATTATACTGGTTAAAGACAAAGCGCCGATTACCCGCAAACTTACTTTGCATAATCGTCGTCATCAGCCGCGGATACCAGTAGGTCAAATATAACCCTGTAACCAAGGAATTTTTACCGTGCCGCTTCATCGTTAACACTTTGTTACGAACGTTATAGTAAGTACGCCAATCACGTTGATATTTAGCAAGCGTATCCATTGATGGAATCGCTGTTTTATGGATGACCTGCGCGTCATTGATATTTAACAGTTTGGTATGTGTACGCAAACGTAACGAATATTCAAAATCATCCCACCAAATGAAATAATCTTTTTCTGGCAGGCCTACTTTATCGACTAAAGCGGTCGCAAACACACATCCACAAAAGCTAAACCAATCAATGGCGGTTTCCGCTACTCCTTCAAACGCGCTAGCCGGCAACAATGATTTCTTCACCCAATATTCGTTAGAAACAATCCCGCGCTGATCACTTTGAATTCGACCATCTGTCAACATAACGTTCCCGGAAAAAGCTTGAATATCGGGATGCTTGCGCTGGGCTAATGCCAGCTTTTCAAAGTAAGCCGGTTCATAAATGGCATCATCGTCAGACAGTGCCAGCCAGTCAACGTCTGGCAATTGAGCGGCTAACCGAACTCCCTCATTAAAGCCACCAGAACCACCAATATTTTCTGGTAATCGATGGATCTCAACTAAAGGATTTTGATCGAACCCGACACGATGTAACTCATCGGGTGTGCCATCGGTTGAATGATTATCAACCACAACAATCTTAACCGGCGAGATGGTTTGTTTGAGCAAACTATTAAGCGCTTCAACTAGCAGCCGTTTACGATTAAAGGTCACCACCACGGCAGCGTAACGCATGTTAATCTCAGTCACAATGAAGCTCCCTTCGGTAAATAATGTTCATTTTTACCTAACTTGCCACGTAGTCCGTCACCAAATGCGTGCCAATAAACCCGCTGAACGTGCCGACGATATCCTCTAAATCGTGGTGTCAAAGTTAAGCCATACTTGGCTGCCATCCAGCCAAATAACAACACTCGACCAAATAGTGGCGAGCGCGCATGGCTCAGCACCGTGGCAACATGATTTCTCAACCCATAATACTCTCGCCAATCCGGTTGATATTGACTAGCAAAATCAATCGAAGGCACTTTCGTCTTATGAATTAATTTAGCTGCGGTAACGAGCTGTATCTGACTATGTGCCCGAATGCGCAGCGAATATTCAATGTCGTCGCCCCAAATAAAAAAATCAGCGTCAGGCACACCAATTTTCTGAATCAACGCTCGCTTAACGAAGGCTCCGCAAAAAGTGAACGCATCGATCGACACCATCTCCCGGCGGTAATCTTTTTCCGGTACCGAATATGTTTTTAAACGGTCCCAGTTCCGAATGATTTGTCGCTGATCGACTTGAATACGACCATCTGGCAAAATCACCTGACCAGCAAAGCCATCAACGTCCGGCGTTTCGTCAGCAGACTGAAGTAAGCGTTCAAAGTAATCATCCGCAAAAATGGCGTCATC
This sequence comes from Furfurilactobacillus sp. W61-4, assembly GCF_057545565.1. Taxonomy (NCBI): domain Bacteria; kingdom Bacillati; phylum Bacillota; class Bacilli; order Lactobacillales; family Lactobacillaceae; genus Furfurilactobacillus; species Furfurilactobacillus sp. W61-4. Next base: position 159,368 of record NZ_BAAJNZ010000006.1, on the reverse strand, counting down.
GTCGGACAATGAAATCCAATCAGTGTCGATTTTCTGTGCTAAAGCAACACCACGGGCAAAACCGCCCGCACCACCTAAATTCGACGACATTTTAATTTGCTCCACCACCGGTTCATTGGCAAAACGACCAGAGCCTTCGAATAATGCTTCGGTCCCATCAGTTGCCGCATTATTAATCACGAGGATCTTTTGTGGCGAGACCGTTTGTTGAAGAAGGGACTCGATTGCTTCAGTTAATAGCTCACGTCGATTGTAAGTCACGACCACCGCCACATAGCGTTGTTTTCCTTTACTCATCAGAAGTTCGTCCTATCATTCAATAATTTTTGCCCGGTAAAAAGGCCTCATTGCGGCCCAACCGATTACGATAACCGTCAACATAGCCATTAATATAAGCCTTAGTCAAATAACATGCCACTTTACGACGGTCAGGAACGACTAACATAGCGGTCAACTTTCGAATCATAACGTAAACTAAATATAAATGCGCGATCGCCATATTGGTCGAGTGTTTTTTGGTCATTGCAACACGGTTACGAGTCACATAATACTCCTTCCAAGGCGAAATTTTGTGGCCTTCATCGGTCGTCTTATGCGTGATTAATGCGTCTGACACATTATAGAATTTTGTCAGCTTTTGAGCACGCAAGGCATATTCAAAATCGTCAAACCGGATAAAATAATCTTTCTCTGGCATACCAATTTGATCAATTACATCGCGGCGTAAGACAACCCCACAGAAGGAAAAAATATCACATTCAAAATTATGCTCATACTCTGCATCCACCACTGGTTTAACGGACAGCGTGGCCGTGTTCGTCAATCGCTCACGATGAGGATGATCAATCGGTCCACTGGCAAGACGGACAGTTCCCGTCAGCACTCGATAATTAGGGTACTGCTTAGCGGCCTGCGACAATTTAGTGAAATAATCTGGCGCAAAAATGGCATCATCGTCAGCCAAACAGATCCAATCCGCCACATATGTTTTCGCCCGGGCCAATCCCTGATAGAAACCGGCCGAACCGCCAACGTTTTCTGGCAAACGTAAATAATCGACTTTTTCATTATCGCCAAACTCACTCGCCACGGCTTGATCTGTCCCATCAGTCGAACAGTTATCAACGACCACGATTTTTTGAGCCGGCGTGGTTTGAGCTAGCATACTGTGAATAGCTTCGATGAGTAAAGGCTTACGATTGTAGGTAACAATAACGCTAACGTACTTAATAGGTTTCACCTCATTTTATCTTCGGAAAGAACTTGCGCTGCAGAAATCTGCCGCCCTTGATGAACCAATTTTGATGTTCCATGAAGACAAAGTTAACTTCATGATAGCTTAACTGATTGGCCTCAATCCAGACATCCAATAAGCGTTCACTGACAAAACCGTAAACTCGACTGTTATAATCATCGTACTGGCTAATATCAGTCCGCTTTTCAAGTTCAAACAGAATGGCAAATAACCATTCACAATATTGGTTAAATAGCGGTCGTTTCATGATGAACATATTAAACATGTGTGCTGAACGTTTCGCCATCACATCATCAAAAGCTGTTAAATACGAAGGCGTCTGCTCGCCAATAATCTTACGAGCCTCATCCAACGGCTGCTGGGGATGTGCATGAATGTAATGGCTATAATTCGTTTCAATATAGTACCGGCGTTTTTTCGGCAAAATTAAATCAGTTTTTTGAAATAAGGTGTCGATTTGAGCCCGAGTTAAGATCGTGGTTAGGTTTTTTTGATGATGTAAACTTAAATATCGCCGATAATGATCCAACCCTACGGCGTCAGCATTGAGATTCTTCCACGCCCAATATAATGCTGTCAACTCATTATATGTCGAGTTTTTGAGGGAAATGTTATCGCCTGTATTATCTCCTTGAAAAGTCTGATTGACATCCGGATGTAAAGCTTTGCCAACAAATATTGGCAAATACAATGATTGATCAGCTGGCATCTCATAATTCTTATGTGTTGCAACTAACACTTTTGTATCCATTTACACAGATTGCTCCTTTTGGACGGCTTTATTCGCCATAGTAATGACGGCCACGTAGAAGAAGAAAGAAATCGTCATATAGTAATCGTTCCAAGAAAAAACCAAAATCGATAAAATCAAATACATCCACAAAAAGATTTCGAAAGCATCAATGATTGTGAGATACAATGACTTATTCGGCACGGTTGAAGCCCGTAGCTGAGGCTTGAGTTTAATGCCTAACCTGACCCGTTTCCAAATATAGTATAAAATTGGGCCGACAACGATTAGCCCATACTGAGCTAGCCATGCCCCCCAGTTACTCAACGCTGGATACTGTTGTTTCATATAGACAAACAAATATTCCGGATTATTTCTTGTGGCCCGAGGGACGAATTCCATGAGATAATTTCCAGTCCAATTATTGCCGACCCCGATAATTGGGTGATGCAAAAACGTGATCAATAACCCAATCGTGCCACCCAAGCGATTGTCGGTCCCGCCCTTTTGGAAGATGTACTGGTTAAGCAGGGTTTGAAAGGCATCCACATTCTCGAACGCTAATACAATTAGGACACTCACAACGATAGCTAACAGATAATAGAACACCTTGTGTCCGGTGTCTGACTTCCAAAATAGTGCTATCAGCGCCAGACCGATAACAAGAAAGCCGGTCGAAGTTCGGGCCAAAGCTAAGACGATCAATAGCCAGACTAATAAACCGATGTAAATCCAACGATGGTGATGCTGATCATTGGTAAAAAAATCATAGTGATTGACTAACGCGGCAATGATTGGTGGTAGAAAAACGCAACCAATTAGCGCCGCCAAATAACCAGCTTCTGCTTCGAAACCGTTCACTCGATGCATAGTGACCGCATAGCTACCCAAGTCATACCAATCTCGTTGGTACCAATGTTTTTCAAATAAGCCGGCCACAAAGTTAACCCAATCATGCATATACGGCCCGATGGTTGCGATGATTTGCGGCAGCAGAACCAATAAACTATAAACAAAAAGCCCCACGATCAGACCACGCATAAATCGCAAAATGTCTTGATCAGTCAAAATCAATACTTTAACCGCGAACCAAGCCAACACGATGCTAAGGACCACTAAGAAGATATCTAAAATCCCGTGAATCAAGCCAGCATTTTGTGTTGACGTACCAAAACGTTGGAAGCTAAGAAACATGGCCACACATTGAGTGGCTAATGCCAGTAAAACAAAAAAAAGGCCCTTTTTGGTGATTAACGGGTCTGCTAGCATCGCTGATAAGTCATTTCGATATAATCCGACCCCAACGATTAATAAGTAAAGTACAAATGGAAGACCAGCTGTTGTCACTGGAACCGCATAGGTGAATGTCCGAACAAACAAACTAATTGGAATTAGTAAACTTGACATACCTAATGCTCCTTCCCCATTTTGTAGCTATGCGTCACGACGACCACCCCTGAAAATATCCCAGGTGAAAACAATGAGACCGGTAATAACGATGCCCACTGCAGCGGCAAAAACTGTCATTTTTTTAACACTTGGTGTGGTTTCAGAGGACACACCATTGCGCTTTGCGGTCGCTAACAAACGTACTTTAGTCCCTAAGCCACTATCGTGTGCTAAATTCTTACGGGTAACTTTTGCCGTCGTATCAGCGATCGCAATCGCTAATTTCTTGCTCTTGGCTGAGCCAGATATCCGCAGCCACGCCGCACCCGGTCGAGTCGTAACTTTAATTTGATCTGGTAAAGATTCTTGATCATAAGTGTAGTCAGAACAATGCTTTAATTGAGTGTTTACTCGATCAGTAATCACTGGATCGGTGACAACATTAGCATATGTATTCGCTAACGCAATATTAGCCTGAACTTGATCAAAAGTACGGCCCCCAGCCAAAACAGTGGGTGTTAAAATCAAGCTGCGATTTGCCGTATAAGTCGTTGAACTTTTATGCCGAGCATAAAAATACCCACCCGCACCGAACACCAACGCACCGATTGCAATTACCAAGATGTTGACGACAAAAATTCGCCAGAGCTGCTTAAGCGAAAAGGACCCGTTTAACATGACTCTCCTCCAAAATACCGTTTAATACGCACCTTCGGACGTAAAAATCCGAAAGATGTTTTTAATTAAAATCGTGAAATCAAACCATAGTGAGGCCTCATCCACGTAACGAAGTTCAATTTCACAACGCTCAGGATACCCGATGTTGCTACGACCACTGGCCTGCCAGAGCCCCATTGCTCCAGGCTTTACTGATAGCAATTTATCAACCTGATCGCCGTACTCTTTAAGTTCTTCTCTAACCACGGGGCGTGGTCCAATCAGGCTCATATCCCCGCGCAAAATATTCACAAACTGCGGCAATTCATCGATTGACGTCTTTCGTAGTAATCGACCAAATGCAGTAATTCGTGGATCTTGCTTAGGTTCAAGTTTATAGTTGTTAGCAACGTATTTCGCGTATAATTTTGGGTCGCTCTTTAGCTTTTCATCAGCATTTACGACCATTGACCTAAATTTTAAAATATAAAAGTCTCTGCCAGCCAACCCAACCCGCTTTTGACGAAAAATAACTGGACCTTTATTAACCCCAAATTGATAGGTTAAGTAAACCACCAGAAAGACTGGGCTAAGAATAACTAAGGCAATGAGTGACAAAATGACATCAAAAAGTCGTTTGAAGAACAAATACCCCATTGATTTTTTTTGCATGTGAACCCGATCTATTTCCATATTTTTTCCAAGATTTACTAAACTTAGTTTAATTGACACAAATGTTAGCATATCATGAAAGATATTAGTGAACAAGACTGGACAGCGTCGGACACTTAGTTAACGGCTGAACGGTTGTGTTTAACCTTGACATCTGGCATGATGAACAACGTTATTCTCACTAGTAATCAATCATCGGCAATAGTTTATCAAAAAAAGAGTCGTTAGATAATGTAGCTTGTGACTTATTAAGCACATTTTAACACTTCCCTTTTGTGAACTACTGTCCTATTTAGAAAGGATGGACAAAAGTTGAAAGCTCTGAAGAACTTTTTTTATAATGCCTCCTACCAACTTTTGATTTTGCTCATCCCTTTAATTACCCAACCTTACATTTCAAGAGTGCTGCAGCCGGTTGGAAACGGGATTTATACAAATACATATAATACGATGCAATATTTCATCTTGATTGGCGACCTCGGTATTTCCGTCTATGCTAATCGTGAAATTGCTTACCATCGCGATAGTCCACTCGATCGTTCTAAAATTTTTTGGGAAATTGAATTGTTACAAATTCTCACAACATCTTGTGCCGCGATCTGCTTCTTCATCTTCGTTGCTTTTGACCGCCATAACTTCAGTATTCAACTGATTCAGCTTTTCTGGTTAGTGGCCGCTGGGATCGACATTTCTTGGTATTTCATGGCCCTTGAAGACTTTGGCAAAACAGTCATTCGCAACACAATCGTTAAACTAGCATCAGTTTCGCTGATTTTTATCTTCGTTAAGTCACCCGACGATCTTTGGAAATACGCCGTGATTCAAGGTGCCGCCCAATTGCTTGGCGCTTTGACATTGTGGCCTTATTTACGAGAAACAATTGTCCCAGTTCAATGGTCAAAGCTAAATGTTTTTCGTCATTTAAAGCCTTCATTGGTGTTATTTGTACCCAACATCGCCATTCAGGTTTACTCGGTGATTAACAAATCAATGTTAAAACACTTTGACTCTTTTTCAGCGCTGTCGTTCTTTACGTTTGGTGATAACCTCGTTAAAACAGTGCTGGCGATCGTCACCGCCACTGGCGCAGTCATGTTGCCACGGATTGCCAGTCGGTTCGCTCGCGGTGATTTAAAAGCGGTTCATGAGAGCCTTTACCGAAACATGAACTTTGTCGCTTCCATTTCGTTTCCTCTGATGTTTGGCCTGGCCGCAATGGGAGAACGCTTTGCACCAAAATTTTTCGGTCCACAATATCTCATCTCTGGACAAGTTATCTTTGCTGAAGCACCGATCATCGTCTTAATTGCTTGGAGTACCGTCATCGGTCGTCAGTATCTGATGCCAGTTCAACGAATGCGTGAGTACACAACTTCAGTAACCATTGGTGCCGTGGTCAATGTTGTCGCTAACATTCCTTTAATCCTGAACTTCGGTGCTGTGGGTGCAGCAATCGCCACGGTCATTGCTGAGGCAGCCGTCACCATTTACCAAGTTTGGACCGTACAGGATTCACTAGAATTACGCCGCATGTTTCAAGGACAGTGGAAATATTTGGTCAGTGGAGCAATTATGTTCTTCATCGTCCGAAAACTGACGAATTATTGGTCGATGTCAATCCTGCACATTATCATTGATGTCGCTGTCGGTGGCGCTGTCTACGTTATCTGTATTTTACTGGTGCGCGCACAGATTATTGACGAAGTTCGTCGTGTCATCCGCAGTCGCTTGAATCACAACTAATTTTTAGGAGGAACTGAAATGACCACTGCTAGTGTCGTTTATGCAACCATCACTGGAAATAACCAGGACGTCGCTGATATTGTTACCGAAGCTTTGGAAGACTTAGATGTCACGGTAACCGAATCAGAAATTTCGCAAACTGATGTATCAGATCTAACTGACAATGACATCATTGTCATTGTGCCCTACACCTATGATGAAGGTGCCCTACCAGAGGAAGGCTTAGACTTCTTCGATGACTTAGCCGATATCGATTTAACCGGAAAAATTTTTGGTGTCACTGGATCTGGCGATGTCTTTTACGGCGATGATTATGGGACTGCTGTTGATCGTTTTGATGAACGCCTCGCTAACACCGGTGCTACCCGCGGTGCGGCTAAACTAAAGATTAATTTATCTCCTGATGAAGACGATATTAGTCAACTCGATCAATTTGCTCAGTCACTGGTTGCGGCATTACCGCAACAGGATTAATTGTGGAGGCAATCTATGGGACTTATTTTTTTAATCATTGGTTTGTTGTTACTGATCGTTGCCGTTGGCGCTGTCATATATTTCACTCATGAAAATCCCCGCTCCCATGTGAGCGGCTTAATTGTGAGTGTCGCCTTATTCATCTTTGCCGTTATCTGCATTAGCCAAGCCTATTTTAAATAGCAACTCAAAAAGGATCGGACTTCATTTTGAAGTCTCGATCCTTTTTGAAACCACCAAACACCTAGTTACTAGCCTTAAAAATGTACCACTTACTAAAGAAGTAGTTGGCCACGATAACCAGCACTTGGTCGATCAGTTTTACAACAATTTCATTGCCATGAAGCAGACTAATCCCCACATACATAATCAAAACATCCAGGATTAAGGTCAACCCGCGGAAAAAGAAGAATGAACTAATTTCCCGCACTGTCTCACGAAACCCATGGGCATGCGAGGCAAAGACCCATAATTTATTGGTGATATACGCAAACAAGACTGATAAAAACCACGCAATAATATTAGCAACTTGGTAGTTCCAATGGCAAAAGTTATTTAAGATCACAAAAGTCGCAATATTGACTACCGTGGTGAAACCACCAAAGAATAAATAAGCAATTACCGATTGATATCGTTTGAACAGGCTAACGCCCCACCGCCATAACTTCATCTTTCTACATCCAATCATTTAGAATACTTTTGTCATGATACAGCACTTGACCGATAAAAATGGCAGAAACGGCAGACTTATCAAAAAAATTTATTAAATTCCAAGAATAAACATGCTATATTAATGGGCATTGATAAATGAAAGGAGCAAGTTGATGGTTGCTTGGTTGAGACAGCATCAATCCGCAATTGAATATGTCGTCTGGGGTACCTGTGCGTTTTTGATTAACTTATCGGTTTTTACCGTGCTTGATGTTTGGACACCGATGAATTATCAAATTGCCAATGCAATCGGTTGGTTTTTGGCAACGACCTTCGCTTTCTTCACCAACAAGTTATGGGTCTTTTCGACGCATGCCACAACCATCAACCAATTGTTCCGTGAAACGCTCTCCTTTTATTTTTTCCGTGCCCTCACGCTAGTCTTAGATATCATCATTTTGTTTATCGGAATTTCCTTATTTAAAGGCAACGATGTGCTAGTTAAATTGATCGATCAAGGACTAACCAATATTGCCAATTACTTTTTCTCCCGTTGGTATATCTTTAAAAGCGTTAATTAGCCGTATCAAATTAAACGAGTCATCTAAATAAGTCCTTAAAAACCGTCGCACTTCAAAAAATGCGACGGTTTTTATTTAACTTTCATGTCTAATTAATCGTTTCAACTGCCGCATCAGCCAGCGCCAACCACGAGTAAACCAATGCAGCGACTGCCGGCTCTCGATGATTTCACCGCCAAAAAATTCCTGCAATGTGGCGTTAATAACTGAGCCGGTTAAAATAACGATACCAGAGAAATCAAGCCAGATCATAATAACAATCACGGATCCCACCGTTTTGTACGTCGTCACTGAACGGGCAAAGTAATCCACATACAGTGAAAATAATTGAGAAAGCAATAACCAAAAAACAGTTGCAACGGCCGCTCCCACCCAAACGTACCGCCATTTTAGTCGGGCATTCGGGAGGAAATAATACATCAATAGCAATAAAAGAAATAACAAGCCCGCCGTTACCGGCCACTTTAACGAACTCACCACATCGAAGACATCTCGACCTAGATGCAAAATGGGCGTCAACTGGCGCACGATCAATTGGCTCAACGTGAAGAATAGAATAATGATTGCCATAATCACGATCATTAATAACATCCACAGAAAAGAAAAAAACCGATTGCTGATGGCGCTTTGATTTTCTGCCACACCATATGCTTGATTAATCGTTCGTTGAAAAGCGGCCACTACTTGACTCGTCGACCACAAGGCTACGACAGCCCCGATAGAGACTAATCCGCCACTACCACGCTGCAAAAAGGACAGAATTGCTGGCGCTAAGGTTTGATAAATATCCGCCGGAACCGCCGTTTGCAAATAGGTGAGGACTGTTTTGGCATTAATGCCTAAGATCGGCAATAAATTACCAATGACGATCACCGCAGGAAAAATGGACAGTAACGAATACCAAGCCAAAATAACGGCCGAGTTACTAACTTGCGCCGTGGTAAAGCGTTTAATAAAAATTTGAATGAACCGTTTCACCTGAGCCTCCCCCATTCCTTAACAATTCCATTATTGCTGAAAAAACAGCTCATCGCAATAATTTTACCTAACGTGTGCATCGGTTAAGGGTGGCTTTGAGTGCCAACCGAAAAATTTATCCGGTTACTGTCTGTCAGCTTTCATTCCTGACGGACGGCTCCGTCAAGCTTGCCAGCCCATCGTTGTCCAATCTTGATCTCGTTTGCGACTTTTTGAAAGATAGGGATTTCCAGCGACAAAGAAGCGTAACTCATGATCATGCCAACTTCCCTGGCTAACGCCGATCCGTGGCGACTGTGCGATGGCGATGGGCTTTTTTCGAGGTTGTAATAAAAAGGGTGCTGCTGTTAGTGCTAATTCATTCCACCGCAAATCAGTGATTCCTAGTGCAGCAGTGAGTTTGGCTGGCCCATTAGTTAATTCGACACCCTCTCTAGGGCGATTTTGCCTCATCAGGTCTACACCCCACGTTGGCTGCAGGGCCCGAATCAAAATCCCCTGTGGTGTGCCTGCTGGCTGACAAATCAAATTCATCAGAATTAACCCGCGCATTGTGTAAAAATATAACGTTCCCGGTGCACCAAACAGTGCGCGATTTGCGTGGGTCTGGCGATGACCAAAGGCGTGGGCCGCCGTGTCTTCGTCGCCCAGATAAGCTTCTGTCTCCACAATTAAACCGCCGACATCACCAACTTCATGATGAAAAATCAATTCCGTTCCAAGAAGTGATTTTGCAATTTCTTCGGTGGGCCGACCGGAAAAGAAAGCTGCCGTTAGTGCCATGCTTACATCCCCTTTCAAATACTGATCGATAAATTTATTCTAGCGCACCTGCGAAAACGAACCAATGAGAATCGCTCAGTTCTGTGGGAACACGGTGGCTTTAACCCCTTCAACTATTGAAACCAAAAAAGCATGACCTGAGGCGCCTTGCCCTAAATCTTGTCAACTTGACAGAACTTAGTGCATGACGATCAGGTCGTGCTTTAGTGACTAACACCCATTTAAATCTAGCTCAGTGACGCTTAACGCCAGCCACCAAAAAATCGTGGTCGATCATCCATGTGGCGTCGGCGAGGACCACCAAAGTTTGGATGCCCGCCATGCCGATGTGGTCCACCAAATGGTGGAAAATCTGGTGCTTCATCGAAGTTGCTTAATTTATCCTTCAACGAATCATCAAGCTTGGCCAACAAAGTTTGCAATTGCGTGATTTCATCGTCATCGAGTCCGTCAAACAAGTCAGTCAGATAGGCATCGGCTGCATCTTCACGTTCTTTGATGATTGCGCTACCAGCCTCCGTCAAAACAACATGCGTAATTCGCTTGTCGTTGTCATCAACTTGCCGCTCAATCAAGCCACGATCCGATAGTTTACTCAGCATTTCTGATAGTGAAGATGGCCGAATATCCAGCAGCTCAGCTAGTTCACTTTGGGTCACGTTCTCGTGATCAGCGATCAATTTAAGCAGACGTCCACGGCCAAATCCATGATGGTGACCATGCTCGTCTCGTCGCTTTGCAAAGCCGTAACGCTGCATTTGCTTCATCACGTCCATCATTGTTCGAAATAAATCATCGTTATTTGTTGTCATGTGTTTCCTCCATTTTAGGGTTAATTAGGTACCTAATGATGTCTATTATATAGGCGCCTAAGTATTTGTCAATCGATTTGCTCAGCCAAACATTTGCGTCTTAGCAAACACGAAAAACTACCGATTTACGTTCATTTTGTGCTACGCTACTATTAAAATGTGTGAGGTCAATGATCATGACAAATGAATTTCCGCAAGCGGTTACCATCGCTGGTTCTGACTCAGATGGCAGCGCTGGCCTACAAGCTGATTTAAACACTTTTTTCACTCGCCATGTCTATGGCATGTCGATTGTGACCGCTTGTGTAGCCGGCAATTCTTTTGGCATTCAAGATGCCACGGCAATGCCAAAATCGTTTATTGAACAAGAGTTTAACTCCTTAGCAGCTGATTTTCATGTTCGCGCTGCCAAGACAGGCATGTTAGCCGATGCTAGCTTAATTGACACGGTGGTCGAAAACTATCAAAAAGTTGATTTTGGGCCATTAGTGGTTGACCCAGTGATTGTCACCAAACATGGCGCAATGTTGTTGGAAACAGAAGCTTTTACTACGTTGCGTCAGCGCTTACTGCCGTTAGCAACCGTGGTGACCCCTAATTTTTATGAAGCTCAAAAACTGACGGAACAAACGATTCATACCGATGCGGACATGGTGACTGCCGCCAAACGTCTGCAACACATGGGCGCCAACAACGTGGTGATCAAGGGACAACATCACGATGAAAGCCAGACTCAAGTTCGTGACTGTGTCCTCCTAGAAAATGGTGAAATTATGTGGTTGTCAGCGCCTTATGTCCACACGGATCGAGTCAACGGGACCGGTGATTCACTATCTGCTTGCATCACGGCTGAAATTGCCAAGGGTCAATCCATCAAAACGGCGATTATTCTCGCTAAAAAATACGTTAATATCTCCATCGCTAATGAAATTGCGGTTGGCCATAAGTTCGGGCCAATCAATCATTGGGCCTTTCAAGGCTAACTAAATAACGGCGTTACGACCATCCACTTTTGCGTGTTTAGTCTTCGCCATCATCGTTGCGGTATGTGTTTATCTAGGACTCGTTTTGTCACTACAAACTTATTAACATCATTTTAATTTAATAAATCAAGCAGTTCTTGACGGACACGTTTAGCGGGTACGATAAAGACTGGAAAATCCGTTTCATTCCATTCGATGCGTGGTTCTGATCTGACAAATTCAATCATCCCCATTTGCATAGCCTTAATTAAAACGCTCATCGTTTGTCGCGATGAAAAAGACGGCTCGCCCAGATGCACTAAATAACCGATTGACCGCGCGTGATCGTTCTTCAACACTTTCTTAGGTTTCCCATTACGGTCAATTGCTGCAATTAAATTATCAACTAACGCTACCTTGTCATCCATCGATTAATTCCACCCTTGTCTTCACATTCACAACATCTTGACTCAATTCTACGACAAAAGGTTGGAATTAATCGAATAAACTTTTATCTATAGGTCAAAATCAGGCTATTGGATGAATAATCAGGCAGTGCACCATATATTCCGTACGTTTTGAGCCTAAAAAAGGCCGCTATATCAGCGACCTTGAGCCTTTCCTTAAAACCTATCTAGATGACCCCACCCAGACTCGAACTGGGAGCAGCCGCTTAGGAGGCGGCAGTTTTATCCAGTTAAACTATAGGGTCAGAACAGCCGATCAAATTGTTGATCGGCTTTTAGTATACACTAATTCAAAAACTGTGCCTCACCGTTACCAAAACTCCAGTCAGGACTGCCATTTTCTGAAATAACCACCATCACATCATTAGGCTTCGTGCCAGCCGTCGTTTGCAATTCAGCAACTAAGTCTTTGTAAAATGCTTGCTTTTGCGCTTCAGTCCGCCCACCACGCATCGTAATTTGAATCATCACAAAGCGTTCAGTTCGTTCAATGCCAAAACCAGTATCCTCAATGATCATTTCTTCAGGTTCATGTTGGGTCACAATTTGATAACGATCACGTTCTGGAACCCCAAAATCCTGAACTAAGATTTTGTGTTCTGCATCCAATAATGCCTTTAATTCTGCAGCGGTGCGCCCCTTTTGGACGTCAAATTTCACTAGTGGCATGGTTAATCCTCCTGGTGCATCCGGTGTTTATGCCGCATGCCTTTATTTTTAGAATGTTTATTCTTTTTACGATGGGCTACTGTTGCCTTAGTGGATTGCGGGGATTGGGCTGCCGGCCGCTGCTTTTCCGCTTTGACCCTGTGGGTTGGCTGACCACCGTGTTGTTTCTCTGATTGGACCGGCTGCTCCGTCGCACCTAGCCGATCCTGTACATGCGGGCGCTCGCTTGTTGGTCGATGATCCACAAACGTATTTTCGGCGAAATACAGTGGGCTTAACTGATAATCAGTGGTCTTCAAGGTTTGCTTTAAGCGCCGTAAATCATGGTCATTACCAAAATTAATGACTAAACCATGGGCTCCCATCCGGCCGGTTCGTCCAACTCGATGTGTATAAGTCACTGCCGAATCGGGTAAGTCAAAGTTAATCACTGCGGGTAAGTTGGGAATGTCGAGACCTCGCGCAGCCACATCGGTTGTCAGTAAAAACTTCACCTTACCTTGTCGGAAGTTACGCATGGCATCTGCCCGTTGTACCTGACGCTGCTTGCCCGCTAATGAAACGGCCTCCACGTGCTCATGACGTAGGGTTGCGGCGGCCTTCTCCAAGGCTCCCAACTGATTAAAAAAGACTAAGGCTTGAAAGCCAGCCACTCGTGAAAAGCGCCGTAACATTGTCGCCCGTAAATTGGCTGGTAAATCCATCAAACCATGAGTAACCTCACCTTGTGTCTGATCTTGGTCACGAACATCAATAGTGGTGACATCCACGCCGAATTCCTGGGTTAACTCGCCCAATGCCGTTGAAGCGGTGGCTGAAAAAAAACTCAGTTGCACATCACCAGGTGCTTCGCGAATAATATCCTCAACATCAGTCCGGGTTTCGCCGACTAATAACTCATCCGCTTCATCGATGACAATGCTGACCAATAAATGAAGTTTTAGCCGTCGATCTGAGACCAGATTAAGCACGCGTCCCGGTGTACCGACGACAACTTCAGGATTTTGCTTTAACTTCTCAATCTGACGTTTAACATTAGCACCGCCAGTCAGGGCCGCTACTTTTAAACCAATCAGGCTGGCCCAGTCGCGCATTACCGTGGCTGTCTGCTGTGCTAATTCCTGACTAGGTGCTAAGACTAATAACTGAGTCCCATCTCCTGGTAATAATTTTGCTAATAATGGCAAGGTAAAAGCGACCGTTTTACCAGAACCAGTGGGCGCCAAGCCGACCACGTTCTCGCCGGAAGCTAAGGGGATTGCCACCGCCGTTTGAATCATTGTTGGTGCTGAATAACCCAATTCTTGAAAATGGGTTTCAAAACGTTTATCCATGAACACGCTCATTTCTGTTTATCAATTAATCCTGACTGTCGGCTGGAAAGACAAGACTGGCTTTCCGCCGCAAATCGTAGAGCACGCCATTCACAATTTCACTCAGATGGAACCAAGTTTGATAATGGCGCGCGTTGTCTGGATCTTTAGGGTTATTAATGACTTCCGCAAAGTCACGAACCTCGGCCAGCATTGGATTGTCATCCGGTTCTTCTGACAATTTTTTCGTCGATCCATCAGCGGCGTGATAGATCACCGAGTTCAATTCGGCGGCATTATCCATCACAATGGTGTCCTTTAAGCCGTAAACTTCTGATGGTAAATAAGAATTTGTGTTTTTGCCAAAGTTAAGCGTGACGTCAAAATTATCATAGCCAAGGACGGCGACGCCTTTGCCATCGGCACCCGTGCGAATCGGCGTTGCGTAATAGTGGACCCGATTCGGCTTGCCAAACCAGGCCACGGCATCATAAACGACGTAGACCCCTAAATCCTGCAGCGCCCCACCGCTATAAGTTGTGGTGAAAACATTCGGATCCTTCCCGGCCAATACATCATCGTAGCGAGACGAATACTTCATGTACGTTAACATGGCACCGTTCAAGGTCTCCATGGCCGCAATCTGTTTACGAACAGCCCGGAAGTTTGGCTGATGAATATGCCGTGCAGCTTCAAATAAGCGAACATTCGGATGGGCCGCCAACGCAGCCTTAATCTGAGCAAACTCTTGTGGATTGGACACGAGTGGCTTTTCCACAATCACTTGCTTATCTGCATTAATTGCCGCTAAGGCTTGCTTAGCATGTAGACTATTTGGCGAAGCAATATAAATCACTTGTGCGTTGCCATCTCGCAAAAACTCGCCAAAATCAGTGAAAACTTGACCGCCATTTTTATCTGCAAAGGCCTGACCAGTATCCTCGTGGCGCGAATACGTACTCGTTAACTGATACTCCTGACTAGCAGCAGCGGCTTCGACAAATTGTTGCGTAATCCAATTGGTCCCAACAACACCTAAAGTTAACATGCGCAAATCCTCCATTTTGAAATGAATTTTTTCATGCGGTTACCAGCGACCAAATCCGTAATTAACATGCCCCATTTATTTGCAAGCGAGCACGCGTGCGTCCCTGTTAATGTCTCTAGTTTACCAATTTTATCAGCAAGTTTCAGTAATCAGGTCAGATTGGTTGCAGAAATGTGTTAATTCCGTTACGTCAATGGTTTCAATAAGGAAAACTTTTTTAAACGTGCTATATTTATATTTATTAAGAGAGCGTACCAAGCGGGGAAAGAGAGGACGGTTCTGTGTCAGTCAAACGAAATCTGACATTGTTCGGCGTATCAGTTATTGCGGGCTTAACAGGTGTTTTTACGCGGTCAAGTCGCAAACATACGACCCAACAATCATCATTACCATTATTATATTCTGGCACATGGACCTATTCTGATCACGATGATCATCGCATCCATCGAATTCAAATTAACCCAGATCTAAGTTTACACATTGACAATCACATTGAACCGGCCACAGTTGAACAAATCAACAGCCAAGAACTCGTTTATCTGGACAGCTTTGGTTATCATCTCAAAATCCAGGCTAATGAGCAGCGCCCCGTCGCCCTTTATGATGAAGCCGACAATGCAACGTATGTCTTGGTGGTAGCTAAACCGACGCCTAAACAATCTCAATCCAAGCCGACACTGGCCGATTCCTAATTAAATCAGCATTCCTAGCCCTAAAACGCGATCTCTTTCGAGATCGCGTTTTTTGCGCTATTTTAATGATTTACAAACAATTTTCGCCACATTTGTGTCACCCAACTGGCCTGACCAACCTGTTGTTTGGAAACGACTTTAACTTGCGGACGCCCATCGACAAATTGTGCCCCGGCTGGTGTTAGTGTTGCCCATCCAAGCGTCTGTTTAGCTCGCAATGGCAATAATCGCGATGCTTTCACGTGTAATTTGCCAGTCACCATCGGTTTCGGTTGTGCCTGTCGCCGAGCCACAAAAAACGTTGGTCGACGTCGATATTGTGTGTCCACTCGGCCACGTGATGTGTTCGCCTGCTGCAAATAAACGACTGGTCCTCGTTTGCCTGGACGAATCGGTCTTAATTTAGCAGCCACTTGATCTAACATGTGGATGGTTTCATCAAAACGGGTGTGTTGGTCAAGATAATCGCCGCTACCTAAAACCACTGTAATGACCTGCTGGCCAGCTAACTTAGTTTCCCCAACGAAATTTCCACCGATCGACGGAGAGGAACCTGTTTTGACCCCCCGTAAAGATGTACTTACCGCTTTGATGCTTAGTCAACGCATTAGTGTTAACAATTGAGTACGGCTCCCCATTGACCCCGGTAGTTGTTAACTGAGCGTGTTTGGTAATGTCGCGAACTTCAGGGTAATCCATCAGTAAGTGGCGGCTGACCACCGCTAACTCGGTCACCGATAGTTTATTTTCTGCGGTATCTGGTTGCTTGGGATCGCGTAACTCACCTATATCACCATTCCGCAATCCGGCTGGGGAAACAAACTTCGGTGTCTGGATTCCCCAGCGTCTTAGTAAACGGGTTATGGCGCTATTTGTGGCTGACACGCTACCGGTCACTGACTCTCCCAGTGCCACCGCTGCGGCATTTCCAGAGGGTAGCAGTGCATCAGCTAGCAACTCCGCAATTGTATACTGGCGATCTGCACTCAGTGGCACATTCGTCAATGCTGGTGAAGTACTTAATCGGGCAACTTTTGGATCAATTGGAACTTTCTCCTGTAACGATAATGCCTTGCTAGCAATCTTTTGTTCAACTAAGTAGACCACCAATAATTTTGAGATGGAAGCAATTGGTAATCGTTCGTTTCGATTTTTAGCAGCTAGGATCTGACCGGTTTGCTCATCAATTACCATCGCGGCCCGACTATTAATCGTTGGATCCATGACTGCCGCTCGCGCCGTTTGCCCCACTAACAACAGCGCTACCATGACAATGACGCCAATAAGGCTACCTGTCCACCGCCTCATCAATCCGTTGTCAGGCCAAACTTACGGCGCTGCTCCGATGTTAAACGCCAAGCTAGATAGTGTTCCAAAAGTTGCACATCCGTCGCCAAGTGTTCCGGACTACAAATTCGTTCATATTGACCCCGCAAGTCGCTCTCTAATAGATCATATAAAGGAACCAATCGTGGCCCAATCGCCACCAGAATCTTGAGTCGATTAACATCGCGCGCATTTTCTGGTTTAACACCAATTTTAATCTGTACATCAAAACTCCGAAAGGCAACAAAATCTGCACTGGCCCACCCAGACACAACAGAAAAATCTGGCAAGACGGTCTGCGAGTCACCGAATTGATGCGTCACTGCATCAAGAATCATTGTTTGGGCTTGGTCGATCGTCATTGACTGGTTAGTACTAGGATCTGTTGAATTCTTTTTACCAAAAATTGCCATATAATCACCCACATTCACTTAGTTGATTTTGTTTATCTCAATTCTCAGTGGCTAGCGTTTCAAACATTTTCTTGGTGCCATTATAGACCATTAAGTTCAAGGATTGCCGAGAACCGTCCACGATAATTGAACCGTTGTCATCGTAACTAATAAAATCAATGTCGGACCGATAATGCTGCTTTAATGGCTCATCGATCAAAGTTAACGTTCGCCACGTCTTACTTTTAGCCAACTTGGTCGCTTGTTGAGGCGTGACCCATAAACCAACTGGCTGGTCAGTTAGCTGCTCCAATTGCGCCTGCATCGTGGTCAAACGTTGCGTTGTCTTTTTAAGAACTGCCGGATCGCCGAGATCACCAACACTACTTGGCACAACGATCATGATCGGCAATGTGCCGGTCGAACGGCCCACCTGTTGATGAAAATACCGAACCTGACTCGTAATCGTGCTATTAGGGCTATAAGTTAGATAGACACCGATTTTTAAGGAACTGCCAACGCTACGTTGATAATTATCCGCAAAGTCATCATCTGTATAACGATTGCCAACAGTTGTCTTCAGGTAAATAAATTGCAAGCCAGTTTTGGACAAGGCTTGAAAATCGATGAATCCAGCATCCTGATCAATCGCAACACCAGTCACCGGATATTTTTTTAAGACGATCTGATGCCGTAAATGCCACCAGTGCACCCCCCAGAAACTAGCCGCCATAATCCCAATGATCGTGATGCCAACTGCTAACCAAGGCCACCATTTAGGGTGCCGCTGTCGATGTTGCCGCCGATTCAGACGACTTGGAACTGGTTGCGACTCAGCCATCAAACAATCACCACCCTACGCATCGCTTAACTTCGGTCATTTTTTCGCTGAATACTTTCACGTTCATTATTCTCGGGAAACTTCCATGGCGTGACGAATATCCTTGAGCAACCCCTCGCCGCTTTCCGTCTTGGCGCCTTTAGCACCGACCAATGTGAATAAACTATCCACAATCGTCAACTGAGCAATGAGGGAGCTCATTGACTCGCTACGGTAATTAACTTCTTCAGCTACTGATTGAAAGACAATGTCACAACGCTTAGCTAGCGGTGAAGCCGGATAACTCGTGATGGCAATCATTGGCACTTGATTATGCTTTAACTGATCAGCCACCATTAATGTGTCGTGATTACGTCCAGAATGAGAGATGAGAATCGCAACATCCTGGGAGCCTAAATTAACCGCCTGCATCAACTGAATATCCACATCGGGATGAAATTGTGCATGCACCGTCGTTCGCAAAAACTTGTGATAGCCGTCTAAAGCCACGATCGAAGAACCACCAAAGCCAAAAAAGCTTAGACTGTTCGCTTCAGTAATCAATTCAATCGCGGCATTTAGATCAGCTTCTTTTAACAACGAACGGGTCGCATCTAAAGCATTCTCAGCTCCTTGGAATACTTTGTCGACCACCACATTAGGCTGATCGTCCTCCTCAATTTCACTGAAAAAACTATCTGTCTGGCGCTCTACCCGCCCAAAACCCAGACTAAACTCGCGAAATGAGTGCCACCCGATTCGTTTCACAAAGCGACTTACGGTCGCAGTGGACACTTTCACACTGGCCGCTAACTCTTGAATGGTTTTTTCACTAGCAGTCGTCGGATTAGCTAAAATATAGTCAGCAATTTTTTTATCAGCTCCCGTAAGGTGCTGATAATTAGCCCGAATCGTACTAACGCTTGTTCGTGCGATGATCCTCGCATCCTTTCATGAAAATCAATTTATTTCTTAATGTAAAAAATTTTCTAAACTTATTATGCCGTATCCGGACCAAATTTGCACGCGCTTTAAGAAAGGTCATCATATAAGGACGAGGATGAACGAGTCGTCATCACTGGGTGGCTCGAACTCCCAACATAGAATTCTTGGTTGGCCTCCGGACAAGTTTCATTAATGGTACAACCATTTTCGTAAATTCCATTCGACAAGACGCTTAATTCACCCCAACTCGCTTAAATTCTTGTCGATAGTCACGCTACCTTGTGATAACAAGCATTGCATTTGACCTATTTTGGTTGTGAATGATCGCCTTTTCACCTATACTGGTGTCCGTAGATTCATCAATCAAGCACGTGAGCAACTCAGCTGTGATACCGGTTTGAGTTTTATCGCATGTCTACTAAAAAAGGAGCATTTCACTATGGATTATATGGTCGGAATGGATATAGGAACGACCAGCACCAAGGCCGTTTTATACGACCTAGATGGTAACGTCTTGGCCTACACCAACAAACTGTACTCGTTATACCGGGATGCCACAGGAATGGCCGAAGAAGACCCTGAGGAAATCCTTGAAGCTGTCGTTAACGGCTTGCAAGAAATTTTACGCAAGGCCGATCTTAAGAATGGCAAACTTCACGGCGTTTCCTTCTCAAGTGCCAACCAAAGTTTGATCGCCCTAGACAAAGATCACAAGCCGTTAACTCGAGTAATTACGTGGGCTGACACCCGGGCCACGAAATATGCCGATCAGCTAAAAGCGGATGGTACCGGTAAGGCTTTATATGAACACACCGGAACTCCAATCCACCCGATGTCTTTGCTCAGCAAGTTACTGTGGCTTAAGAACGAAAAAGCTGATATCTATAATCAAGCAGCTTACTACTGTGGCATTAAGGAATATATTTTCTATCGCTTACTCGGCGTTTGGCAAATGGACATTTCCGTAGCTAGTGGCACGGGGATCTTTAATATCTTCGACTTAGCATGGGACAAAGATGCACTAGCTTTGACTGGTGTTAGTGAAGCGCAGTTGCCAAAAATTGTCGACGGTTATGCACAGTCGACTGGGATGCGCGAAGAATACGCCAAGGTAATCGGCTACCCCAAGGATGTTCCCTTTATTCAAGGGGCCTTTGATGGTGCGTTATCTAACTTGGGTGTTAACGCCATTGAAAAAGGCGTCGTCGCTGTCACTATCGGAACTTCAGGTGCCGTCCGCGTGGTTACTGATCATCCGGTTATTGATCCCAAAGGACGTGTCTTCTGTTACGCACTGACTAAGGATTTATGGGTAGTCGGGGGCCCCGTTAACAATGGCGGTGTCGTCTTCCGTTGGGCTCGTGACAACCTGTTTGATGCTGAAAAGAGCACCGCGGCCTTACTACAAGAAGACTCCTATGATCTGTTGACTGATATTGCCAAACGGGTTCCGGCAGGATCTAACGGCCTACTGTTCCACCCCTTCTTAGGTGGTGAACGCGCACCAATCTGGGATGCCGACGCCCGTGGGTCATTCTTCGGATTGACACAAATGCACACTCGCGCACACATGATTCGCGCCGTGTTAGAAGGTATCGTCTACAATCTGTACACGGTGTTGCTCGCCTTAGAAGAAGTCGTCGGTGAACCAAAATCAATTATGGCTACTGGTGGCTTTGCCCGGTCAGAGCTCTGGCGTCAGATGTTGTCTGATATTTTTGAGCAACCAGTCACGATTCCAGAATCCTTTGAATCCTCATGTTTAGGTGCTGCTGTGGTCGGCATGAAGTCATTAGGTTTGATCGATGATCTTTCAGAAGTTAAACGCTTTGTCGGCGAAACACACACGTACCAACCAAATCCAGCAAACTTCGAAGTGTATCGTGAATTGGTGCCAATTTATATCCGCTTAAGTCGTCAATTACAAACGGAATACTCAAATATTGCGAACTTCCAAAAGAAACATGCTCAACCTGGTGAAACGACTGACTAATCAAAACCATTGTTTAAAGACCCCATCGAATGATGAGGTCTTTTTTTGATAAAAAGATTCAACATCTTATCAAAAACGTAGCTGATTGTGTCTAATTATCTTGATGTAAATTAAATTCATCAGGAAAAAAGTTTTCGTGATCCGGCTGATCTTTTTTCTTGTGTAATCCCTAATTAGTCGCATCTGTGTGAGCAACTTTGCTTACTGGTTTGAAAAAGTTATTCACTTTACGAATGTAAGTGCTTTCTTATTTGTCTTTTTTTTGGTATCGTTTTCAAGTAAGTTATTCATTATTCATTTTTTTCTTTGGAAGGAGCTATACATCATGTCAGGAGTTATGCCTTTTGTGGTGTTGTTCTTGGGAATTGCCCTCTTATTGGTTCTCATTATTCGTTTCAAGATCAACACCTTCCTCGCATTAGTCATTACCGCCGTGTTAGTTGCCCTTGGCTTAGGGATGCCAATGGACAAGATTGCCCTCTCCGTGCAAAACGGGATTGGCAGTCAACTCGGTGAATTATCAATCGTCTTCGGTTTTGGAGCGATGTTAGGTCGGTTAGTTGCCGACGCCGGTGGTGCTTATCGGATTGCGACCACCTTGATCCAACGATTCGGTAAAAAGCGGTTGCAGTTGGCGATCGTGCTGGCTTCGTTTATTATCGGAATCGCCTTGTTCTTCGAAGTTGGGATGGTGCTATTAATTCCAATCGTCTTCGCCATCGCGGTTGAAGCAGAAGTTCCAATTTTATACCTAGGAATTCCGATGGCCACAGCACTGTCTGTTACTCACGGATTTCTTCCACCTCACCCGGCACCAGTGGCAATCTCAGCGGCTTTACATGCCAATGCTGGTCGTGTGCTGTTGTTCGGGATTATCATCGCGATTCCAACCGTTTATATTGCTGGACCAGTTTTCACCCGGCTCGCTCAGCGTTATGCGCCTGGCGCCTTTGAACGGAAAGGTAATCTTTCTTCATTTGGGGAGATTAAAGAATTTAAGTTAGAAGATACACCTAGCTTTGGTTCATCCGTCTTAACTTCCCTCTTCCCGGTTATTTTCATGGCAATCACCACCTTGTATCAACTCATCTTTACCAATGGTGAACTACCAAAACACCCAAGTAACTTAGATCAATTTATCGCCTTTATCGGTAGTCCAAGTATTGCCATGGTCTTATCGTTGATCTTTGCGATGTGGGCTATGGGTTGGCGCCGTCAGCGATCGACTAAAGAAATTATGACCTCGATGGAAAATGCGGTGAAATCCATTGCGATGCTGTTGTTAGTTATTGGTGGTGGCGGTGCCTTTAAGCAAGTCCTCATCGATGGTGGGGTTGGTAAAGCCGTTGCGACCATGTTTATTCACACTAACTTCAGCCCGTTACTACTAGGTTGGCTGGTCGCGGTTATTTTGCGGATCGCACTTGGTTCAGCCACCGTTGCGGCTCTGACTGCTGCCGGAATCGTGGCCCCGTTAATGGCTCAGGCAGGAGTTGATCCGGCGCTAATGGTTATCGCCATTGGTTCTGGCTCATTAGCCGCTTCCCATGTCAACGACGCTGGTTTCTGGATGTTCTCAGAATACTTCGACTTGTCAGTTAAGCAGACATTGAGTATCTGGACTGTTTTGGAAACGATCATTGCGGTGGTCGGAATCATCGGCGTGCTCTTGCTGAATATGGTTTTCCACTAAAACGAATTTCATCAATGTATGCCAAAAGTGTTGCTAGCCATCGGGGTAGCAACACTTTTTATTGTCCATTGATTAGTATTGATTGAGTTAAAACCTGAAAAAAGTTTTCTCTAAACTGTGTTACTTCGTTTTCAAGACGAGTAGAATGGTGTGGTCGTTTTATTTTAACAAATGCATTTGAGAGGAAAGTTTTGCTTATGTCACCGTTCATTGTTTTGATTCTCGGCATTGCTTTATTGCTAGTACTTATTATTCAGTTCAAACTGAACACCTTTGTTTCCTTAATTGTGACGTCGATTTTAGTCGCTTTGGGGCTCGGCATGAACCCGGCTGCCATTGCAACGTCCATTAAGAATGGGATTGGGAGTTCTTTAGGCGAACTAGCCATCGTCTTCGGTTTTGGTGCCATGATTGGCCGTTTAGTCTCAGATTCTGGTGGTTCTTATCGGATCGCCAAGACACTGATCAGCGCATTTGGTAAGAAACGTTTGCAATTAGCAATCGTAATTGCCTCCTTTATCATTGGGATGTCTTTATTCTTCGAAGTCGGCTTGGTCTTATTGACCCCAATTGTCTTCGCGGTTGCCCTAGAAGCTGAAGTGCCGTTCTTATACCTTGGTCTATCAATGGCGGCCGCCTTATCGGCCACCCAAGGTTTCTTACCACCTCAGCCAGCCCCAACCGCTGTTTCAACAGCCCTCGGCGCAAATACTGGGATGGTCTTATTACTTGGCATTATTGTAGCGATCCCTTGTGTCATCATCGCCGGACCTGTCTTTACCCGAATTATGCAACGGCTTCAACCAGGCGTCTTTGTCATCAAAAAGGAATTACCGGCTTTTGGTGAGGTAAAAGAATACAAGCTTGATGAAACACCTAGTTTCGGCTTAGCGGCCTTGACCTCCCTCTTCCCGGTTATCTTCATGGCCATTTCGACCATTTACACTATGACCGTCTTGCATGGCGTTAAGCCAGTTCATCCTCAGGGCTTTGCCTCAATTATGATCATGCTTGGCGACCCCGTCATTGCAATGGTCATTTCGCTGTTATTTGCAATTTGGTCCATGGGCTTTCATCGTAGTCGGACAATGAAACAAATTAGTGGCACGATTGAAGACGCGATCAAGTCGATTGCGATGTTACTGATGGTGATTGGCGGTGGTGCTGCCTTCAAGCAAGTCCTCATTGATGGTGGCGTAGGTAAAGCCGTCCAGCAGTTAATGGCTCATTCCAGTCTTTCACCGCTTTTACTGGGCTGGTTGATTGCGGTAATTTTACGGGTTGCACTCGGATCTGCCACGGTCGCCGGTATGACCGCTGCTGGTTTAGTGGTACCGCTCATGCACGCAGCCGGTGCTGATCCTGCTTTGATGGCACTCGCCATTGGTGCTGGCTCGCTGGCCGCCTCCCATGTTAACGATGCTGGATTCTGGATGTTCTCTGAATACTTCGATCTTTCCGTAAAGCAGACATTAAGTATCTGGACGGTCTTAGAAACAATTATTTCAGTAGTCGGTTTATTGATGGTTTTATTATTGAACGTCGTCTTACATTAAGCAGATCACTCATGATTTTTAAAGAGCAGTAACATCACTCTGCTTTGCCAACAAGGACCAACGAAAATAGCACTGTTTCCCGAAATTTTTGGGAAGCAGTGCTATTAATTTAGGCCGGAATTGGCATGAGGTTAGCGCGCGTTATTGAGGCAATGTTCGTCCCACGTATACTTATGTCACAAAGTCTGATTCCTGCGCCTAGCCTTAGCCTTAAAAAGCGCCACCGCCGGATCCGCCACCAAAGCCGCCAGAACTCCCACCTGAAAAGCCACCAGATCCGCCACTGCTGCTAGACAAAGCGCTGCTACTAGCAGAAATTGAATTAGCAAAGGTGCCAGTAAATGCCTGGTCGAAATTAATCGGGTGATTTCCGAAGCCATAATAATACGGGAACAAAATTCCGGTTGTGGCAAGTGTAGCCGAACCGAAATCCTTCGCCACTGCTTGAGTCACCTGCCTAGCCAAGCCAAAGGCTGCCGCGTACGGCAACAACTGCTCCCATAAGACTAGGTCGCCAACTTCGGCTGTATTAAAATGACCGACATCGTGGAGCATTCGTTTGAGTCCTTGCAGCTCATTAACCAACTGATCGCCATCAACAGTGTATCGGTTGATCCGTTGCCGTTGCCAAACGATGATTACGGTTACTAATCCAGCAAAGACAGCCAATCCTGACCACCAAGCCAACTTAACTTGAGCCGGACCAGCGCCAATTAGCAACGCCACTAATCCAGCTAAAGCGAGATTGCCAATTAACAAAGCTAATAGCCAACGACGAACGCCAAGATTATGGTCATCTTCGTAAGTGGCCACTTGGTCGGAAATACGGTGTTGCCATTGAAGAAAATGCTGTTGTAAATGGCCCTTTTGATCTCTTTTACCATATTTTTCAACCGCCGCCATCGTAACTTGATCACCGTCACCAATGTGTTTAATCATAAACTCGGTTAGTGGCTCGTCGATACGCTGTTGACCAGCCTTAGCCAACACATAGGTATTGTCGTCAGAAGTTAATGTAACAGCCTTTTTGGCGACTAATTGAAGTAATTCGCCGGTATAGCCACGTGAATCAGGTTCTTTATGATTGACCAAACTTTCTGCAACAGCCGGACCAACGTTAGGTACCTCATACCAGTGATGAATCGGAACTAACGGCGTGTGGTGGTGAATCGGTCGCCTCCACAGATAAATCGACGTGCCGACTAATGAAACAACCATCATGCCTAAAACAATACTGATCATCACATATAGCGTATGTCGCGCTTGAACACGTTTTGCATTAGCCTGCTTGGCCAACGTCGCCTCCTGTTGTTGAACTTGTGTCTTTACAGACTGATCAACTTGGTTAGGATTGTTGGATGTAACAGAAGTTGGAAACAATAAATCAGACTCAACGAATTGATTTGCCGGATTATTCGCCAAGGTTATCTTCACTTGCCCAGCCTTTCGATCAACCGTTGTGTGACCAGCTAACGGGCCATGCGTCCATGCTTGTAATTTAGCAACATTTTGTTGAGGCAATTGGATGACAATTTTGACGTTACTTAATGATTGATCCCAACCACTGCCAATCACCTTCCAATTTAGTCGAGCAGTATCCTGATAGTTGGTCACGACCCCCTTAAGTCGATAGCGATAAGTGAATGTCGCTGAGGCGTCCTCGATACTGTGATAAACTTTTAGCTTCATAGCTGACGCGGTTTTCGTCACACTAAACGAATTATTTTCCCCAGTTGCACTCGCCACTAATGGAATTGCCCGCTCGTTATGATTTTGTACCGTTACCGTGGGATCACTAACCCCCTTGATCCCTTTTAGGTCCTGATTGTAGTAAACCCCATGAAAAGCCCCATCGAATTGATAGGTGATTTGCTGTTGAACCTGGGCGTCCCCATTGTCCAGCACATCCACATGAACAACATAACCCTTAATGTCATACGAATCTGCACGTCCGATTAGCGTCCCCATCATTAACAACATGATGGCAATCGTTAGACCCAGCAGGCTGCTAGTTAATTTTCTCATCGCTATCCTCCGTCATGATTCACTCGACTTAAGTGTACCATGACCCGAATCAAGCTTGTTTAATTAAGTGAAGCTAATTGGTGATCAATGGCAACTAAGTCCGTGGTTCGTCCATGAAGCTGGTGTGGTCGTCCATTAACGATTAATGTAAGTCCATCCTGATTGACTAATGGTTCTTTAAAGCGGATCCCTCGCTGAATTGCAACGCGCAACAATGCCTGATTGGCTGGCGACAGTGCAGTACCTGCTAAAATCGCCGAATCAGTGACAAACTTCTGTTGATACTGTTCAGCTAGCCGTAGCATTAATGTCGCTAAACTATCCTGCTCTATGCCGGCGGTTAGCTGAGCCGCCAATGTATCTTCTGGTCGCCTTAATTGCTGTTGATAGTAACGTACCGCTGCCAATAAAGCTGCGGGCGCCCCCAGTTTCAGCAATCGGTTGATCACCATATCTAAAAATTGGTTGGCCACGGCTGCTTGAGGCAATGATTTAGTCGGCGATTGGAGCGCCACTTGATCATTTAAGGTAGCCGCCTCCGTCAACGTTGCGCCAATTGACGCCTGGTCCACTGGAGTGACCGTAAAGTAAGCAAGCATCGCGCGCATAAAATCAAGTTGTTGTGGCGCAAAGCCTAGTGCAAAAAACGGGTTCGTATCAAAAGTCCGTAGTTCTAAATATTGAATACCCTTCGTTAAAAAGTCAGCCAAGTGTTCCTGCCCCTTGATCCGAATGGGTCCATAAAATTCCATCGGCGCATATAAATCACCGGTCTCAACTGCCTTTGTCAGTGCCTGCACATGCTGTGACAAGCTTGTATAGGGCACTTTGATACGACCACCGTTATTAAATCCAAACCGACTATTGCGAATGCTGCGGACCGGCTGTGCCAGTGCCGTGGGTTGGCTTGGAAAGTACCCCGCCTCAGCAATCGGCGAGCCGCCGAAAAAATACGTCAACAACCAGCGCGCCTTTAAAAAATTCTGGATGACACGCCAATACACCTGATTCTGAATCGCATTGACCGGTCGCTTTTGCTCCTCTGCTAATTCCAAAAGCAGTGACTGCGGCAGACTAAAGTTAAGATGTACCCCTGTCACCAGCCCATGAGCAATGCCAAATTTGCCATCCAGATAATCGCGATAGCGTTGATATTGCGGACGACCAAAATGATCGCGAACAAATTGACGATCCTCATTTGATAGCGCTGGTGGCATCGATAATAACCACAGACGATCAGTGGTCGACACATGATGTAAAAAGGTGCTCCGTAGGGCAGTGAGCTGCTCAATCAGTCGTTGGTTATCTGACTGCGGATCACTAATCCATTCGGTCTGTGTTTCACCAAAATCCGTCTGCAAATAGGGGTGTGTCGACCTCGATCCTAATGAATTCGGATATGGTTGCTGGCTTAAATGCCCTTGTTGATCAATGCGTTGCGTTTCAACTTCCACGCCCAACTGGCTTGACCATAGTGATCGTGCCGTGATTGGTGTCCACCAATCATCCATCATTTGAGTAACCATCAAACCGCCACCTTAGCTTAAATCGATTTGCTGGTGAGTTTAGCACAGTTCACTTAAAGTGCAACATGGTTAAGCTTGCGAATTACGGCATATTTATTCTGACCAAAAAAATCGTTGTTAGCCACAGCATTCTGGCTAACAACGATTCAAAATGACATGCACGTTACTTATCTAGGAAGGTCTTAATCCTTAATAAGCACAGTCACACTTTCAATATGGGTGGTTTGTGGAAATTGATCAACAGGTTGAATTGGTCCATCTACATGGTACCCGCGAGCCATAAATTGTTGTACGTCGCGCACCAATGTCGCCGGATTACAGCTGATATAAACAATCCGTTGCGGATTAACTTTGGCGGCTGCTTCAATGAATTCCTCGGCCAATCCTTTACGCGGCGGATCAACCATGATGACGTCAGGCTTTAATCCGGCCTCTTGCCAACGAGCCATCTGTGTTTCCGCTTTGGCAACCACAAACTTAGCATTATCGATGTGATTCAAGTTGGCATTTGTCTTCGCATCACTAATTGCTGCCGGGACGATATCAACGCCATAGACCATTTTGGCATGGTTGGCGACTGCTAGGGAAATGGTCCCAATACCAGAGTAGGCATCAATTACCGTTTCATGACCGGTTAATTGTGCTTTTTCAATGGCCAATTGATAAAGTCGTTCCGTCTGCTGCGGATTGACTTGATAAAATGAATGTGCAGAGATTTCAAACGTCAGCCCCATCAGCTGATCATGAATCACTGGACTCCCAAAATGAACCCGGTCAACCTCGCCGAGCAACACATTAGTTGGTTTTGGGTTAACATTTTGGATAATGCTCTTAACCTCTGGTAACGCTTTAGTGATAGCTGCAACTAACTCGTTAACCATTGATAATTTATGCGTCTTGGTTACGATAACGATCATCATTTCATGACTATAGTAACCACGGCGCACCATGATTGTTTTCACAACACCGGTGTTGTTCACTTCATCATATGCATCAAGGTGAAAACGTCGTAATAAATCACGAACAACGACGATTGCTGCATCAATTTTAGGATCTTGAATGTAAAAATCTTCAATTGGCACTAATTGATGTGAGCCCCGACGATAAAAACCCGTTTCCAGTTGACCATTAAGTTCACGGACGGGAATCTGTGCTTTATTGCGGTAATGATATGGGGTTGCCATTCCGATCGTGTCATTGATGTTAACGTTAATATGCGCCTTGTTAAACAATTCGACCATCTGATCACGTTTAAACGTCAACTGTCCTGAATAGCTAAGGTGTTGCAAGGGCGCAATGCCAGTTTGGGTGTATGTGACATCAACATTATCCACTCGTTGCGGACTCTGTTCAATAAATTTCACTACGCGACCAAAAGCGTATGTCTTCGCCACCTTGGTCACCGCAAATTCCACTTGTTCGCCAGGTAATGCGTTAGCGATGAAGATCGGGAAACCATCCAGCTTGGCAACGCCCATCCCCTGATAGGTCAAATCTATAATCGTGCCAGTGTAAGTTTCATTCTTCGTAACTGGTGCTGTAAATTTCATTCTAAAAATTCCTTTCGACTGTTTCGACGGTCATTGGTTGGAAAAAATAACCTTGTTAGTGTAACGCAAAAGCGCTTGGGACAAAAGCAAAACATCAATTGCATGCTCAATCTAACTAAATAGCCAGGCTGAGTCCCATGCATAACTGACTCAACCTGGCTCACGTTCACTTAATTAGGCCTTCATTTCTGAATCTGCCTGATCCTGCGGTAATTTGTCCACTTCCTCGACAAACTTACGGGCATCGGCCTCAATTGCACGGTCTTCACCGGTAATTTGTTCATCAGGAATCGCATCTAGATCGGCGAACATTTCGATGTGCTGTTTGTGATCAATAAATGTCATCGGCGCATCCCCACCATACTCCCCATCTAAATTAATCATCATTCGGTCATTTTGATCTAACGGTTTAGCGATGACCTTGCGGGTCTTTTTATAGATAATATGTGGATCGTTAATATGGCGCCCGCCATTAAGCACTAATGTCATCAGCCGCAACAGCTGGGGCATGCTCGCTGTTTTCACGATTAAGAGACTAAATTTACCGTCATCTAATGAAGCGTCAGGGACGATTTGTTCAAAACCACCAATGGAGTTAGTTAACCCCAATAGGAACATCGAAGCTTCGCCTTCAAATTTGCCATCATCATACTCGATCGACATCTGGATTGGTTTGATCTGGGGTAACAGCTCCGCACCTTTGACCAAATAAGCTAAATAGCCAAAAATTGTCTTCATATCCGATGGCACGTCATAAGTCAGTTCCGTTAGCAAACCACCACCGGCAATGTTAATAAAATACGTGTCACCAGCTTGACCAATGTCCATCTTAACCGTCTGATTCTTCAAAACGACTTTAGCTGCCGCTAACGGTTCATCACGGGGAATCCGCAAGGCCCGTGCATAGTCGTTAGTCGTCCCCGCTGGAATAATCGCCATCTTTGGTCGCTTTCTGAGGTTTGCGATACCGTTGACGACCTCATTAATCGTCCCGTCACCACCGGCAGCCACGATCAAATCAAAGCCAGCCTTAGCGGCGCGCCGCGCTTCGTTTTTGGCAGAATTGGCCGCTGGCGTGGTCGCAAACGCGCTGGTTTCATAGCCTGCTTGCTCAAAAACATTTAAAATATCGATCAAATCCCGCTTCAAAGCCTCTCGACCAGAAGTCGGATTATAAATCACCCGTGCGCGTTGTGCCATCGTTGCTCCTCCAATAAACCAAGATCTTATTGCTATGTACAAGCCTCGTTATAAACAGATAACGAGGCTTTATTGTAACGGTTATTTCTCAATTAAACAATCAGCTTAACGGGCATTTAAGGAAGCCATTAACAATTGATTGACAACCTTCGGATTAGCTTGGCCGTGCGTTTGCTTCATAATTTGACCAACCAAGAAACCAACCGCTCGATCCTTACCATTTTTAAAGTCCACAACCGACTGTTCATTGGCATCAAGGACACCGTCGATCACTGGCTGGAGTTGTTCAGGATCAGACAGTTGTACTAAACCGTGTGCTTTGACGTAGGCTGCTGGTTCTTCACCCTTTGTAATGGCGACGAAGACTTTCTTAGCCATCTTGGAAGAAATCGTCCCGTCCATTTGTAACTTGATCATGCTGGCTAAATTGGCTGGCGTCAACTTAGTCTCCTGCAGATCCAACTTATTATCATTCAGATATGCGTTGACGTCACCTTGTAAATAGTTCGAAGTCAATTTAGCATCGGCCCCGTCCGCGACTGTCGCTTCAAAGAAATCCGCCATTTCCTTCGTCTGCGTCAAGACCATCGCGTCATAATCGGTCAGTCCTAAGTCGTTAACATAGCGTTGACGCCGCTTTTCAGGCATCTCAGGCATCGTTGCTTGAATTTGTTCAATCCAGTCATCCGCAATTTCAACGTTCGGGATATCTGGCTCTGGGAAGTAACGATAATCGTCGGCACCTTCCTTCACCCGCATTAAGATCGTTTCATTGGTATTCTCATCATAGCGCCGCGTCTCTTGTTGAATTTCTCCGCCAGATAACAAGACCTGTTGTTGCCGCTTTTCTTCAAATTGAAGGCCCTTGCGCACGTAATTAAACGAGTTCAGGTTCTTTAGCTCGGTTTTAGTCCCGTATTGAGTTGAACCATACGGTCGAATGGAAATATTCACATCAACCCGCATTGAGCCTTCTTCCATTTTGACATCGGAGACGCCAGTGAACTGAATCCGTTGACGTAAGATTTCCAAATAAGCATAAGCTTCATCTGGCGAAGCAATATCAGGCTTTGACACAATTTCAATCAACGGCGTCCCTTGCCGGTTCAAATCAACGTAAGAATAGCCATTGGGATTATGCGTGTTTTTACCAGCATCTTCTTCGATGTGCATCTCAGCAATACCGATTTTTTTCTTCTGCCCATCAACCTCAATTTCAATCCAACCGTTTTCAGCCAGTGGCACATCAGATTGAGAAATCTGATAGGCCTTGGGATTATCAGGATAGAAGTAATTCTTTCGATCGAAATGGGTGTGCTGATTAATCTTGGCGTGTAAAGCCAAAGCAGCGCGCATGCCATATTCAACGACACCTTTATTTGGCGTCGGTAGAACCCCAGGGTAGCCCCAATCAATGACGTTAGTGTTCGCGTTAGGTTCGTCCCCGAATTCAACGGGTGACGGACTAAAAATTTTTGAATTGGTTTTTAACTCAACATGGACTTCAAGCCCAATGGTCGTTTCGAAATTCATTAAGCCTGACCTCCTTCACTCAATGTTGGTTTTAGCGTGTGAAATTCAGTGTTCTGTTCAAAGGCATAAGCAGCGTTCAAGACCCGCGTTTCATCAAATGCCTGACCGATAATCTGTAAGCCGACTGGTAGGCCATCAACCAAACCCGCAGGCACAGAAATGGAAGGCAGACCGGCTAAATTAGCAGGGACGGTTAACATGTCGTTCATGTACATCGTCATTGGGTCTTTCGTCTCTTCACCGATGCCAAAAGCTGGTGTCGGTGCTGTTGGCCCAACAATTAAATCATAGTCGGCAAAAACTCGTTTAAAGTCTTCAATGATCAAGGTTCGAATCTTGGCCGCTTTCATAAAGAAGGCATCAAATGCGCCAGCCGATAAGGCAAACGTTCCTAACATGATCCGGCGCTTAACTTCATCGCCGAAACCTTCTGACCGAGTCTTAACATACAGTTCTTCCAAGTTCTTTGCAGCGCTGGTCCGATAACCATAACGAATGCCATCAAAACGTTGCAGATTAGAGGATGCTTCTGATGGTGCCAAAATGTAGTACGCCTGAATCCCGTGCGTACTGTGAGGCAAACTAACTTCATCCACTTTTGCCCCGAGTTGCTCAAGCTGTTTAACTGCCGAACGAATTTGATCACGGACGCCAGCATCGATGCCATCGGCCAAGAATTCCTTTGGCACACCAATCTTCAATCCTTTAATGTCACCAGTTAAGCCAGCAACATAATCGGGCACTGGCTGACTGGAAGATGTGGCATCGCGCTCATCACGACCGGCTAAAACCTGTAACATTGCGGCTGCATCGGTAACATTAGCCGTCATTGGCCCAATCTGATCCAATGAAGAAGCAAAGGCAATTAACCCCCAACGACTAATCCGACCGTACGTCGGTTTGAGGCCCACAATACCATTGAACGCGGCTGGCTGACGGATCGAACCACCGGTGTCTGAGCCTAGTGAGGCTAAAACATCCCCAGCAGCGACCGTTGCCGCTGAACCACCAGATGAACCGCCGGGAACTTTAGTTGTGTCCCAAGGATTATGCGTCGTTCCATAAAATGACGTCTCTGTCGAAGCGCCCATCGCGAATTCATCCAAATTCGTCTTACCAATCGTAATTGCCCCAGCTGCTTGCAAACGTTCCACCACATCCGCGTCATAAATCGGTGTGAAGTTAGCCAGAATTTTTGAAGACGCCGTTGTCAATAACCCATTTGTCGTCAGGTTATCTTTCAAAGCAACCGGCACCCCAGAAAACAGGTTGTCAGGATCGATACCCGCGGCATCAATTGCCTGTGCTTGCGCTAAGGCGCCGTCGTCATTAACTGTCACATAAGCATTCAATTGGTCCTCATGTTCATGAATATTAGCCAATGTTTGTTTGGTCAATTCAGTCGCTGATAGTTCTTGCTTCACCAACGCCTGATGCAAATCCGTTAAATTGTCATATGGGCGCGTCATTAGGCATCCTCACTTTCATCAATAATAGCTGGCACTTTAATAAAGCCATCTTCCGTATCAGGGGCTTCAGCTAACAGCGCCGCCTTTTGTTGGGCATTAACCGCCACATCTTCACGTAAAATCGCCGTTGCATCGGCCATATTCGTCGTTGGCGCCACTTCGTCAGTGTTGACCTCATTGAGTCCTTCGATCATTTCAATAATTTCATCAAGTTGACTGGTAAATTTTTGCGCCTGTTCATCTGTCAGTGACAGCTTGGCAAGCTCGGCCACGTGTTCAACTTCCTCACGTGAAATTGGTTCTACTGCCATCATTAATCCTTCTTTCTCTCGTAAACTTATAATCAAGTTTACCTCATGTTGATTAAAGCTCTATATCTCTAACATTATACGACAAAGGACCGGAGCCCGGGGGAAAAATTAGGATCGTCTTTTCGATGAAATCAGAAAAGGCCACCAATTTCTTTAGTGAAATGGTCGCCCTTTGAAACTTCAAATTATTTGCCCATAAGCCATCAGCACGCCCTAGTCGGCGCCACTACTCATCGGTTTGGTTATTTCTTTAATTCTCGGCTTCCCGCTGGGGCCGTGCCACTGTGGGAGTCGGGCCCCAGATTGTGTTTGATCCGTCGCAAAATTGGCCGTCGTCGGCGCCCTAAAATTAAGGGCACATGTTCGACAACAACATCGGCGAACTCCAAGCCGAACCATGAAGCAGGAGAACCGGTCAGATTTTGTAAGCGAACTCGGGCCTGAATCATTAATTTATCAAACGGCTTAATCCGGGTCTCTGGCGAAATTTCTTCTTGAATGACGACAAAGCTAAAGTCACCAACATTGCGATCCTTCATCATCGTATATTTCTGCGGTTGCGCAGGTAAGTCACCACTTTCAATCAATTCTTGAACAATCGCCCGCAAATAAACGTTGACCCGTTGTTCCCGACGAAAACCCAAATATAGCTGCACATTGATCACGTTATCTGTACCGAGCATATCCACATCATACTTGGCCGTATAAGGATCATCGGTCACATTAACCGTCACAAACCAATAAGCCTGGGCTCGTTTAGGCCGCTTATCCAAAATCGAATACAGCATCTCGCGTTTAATTAAATGACCCGGACGCACCTTGGCCATATAAACCAAATTTGTTGCAAACGTTGGGTAGTTCTCGTCATGACTCAATGCTTGTAATTGATCTGTGTAGTCATCTAAATCAACATAAGCAGACTCGAACTCATCACGATCACGAATCTTATTACCGTAATACCAGATGTACATCACTAGCAAAATCAGACCAGCTAAGAGCGCAGTTACATACCCACCGTGAACAAACTTAACCATCGAAGCTAAGAAAAACATGCTCTCTAAAGTACCGAAAAATAGCACCATGATCCAAGCTAAGACAACGTTTGTGTGACGAAGCCGCAAATATTGGTACAACAAGAGTGTCGTCATCAGCATCGTCACTGTAATCGCCAATCCGTAGGCCGCTTCCATGTGCGCTGACGTGCGAAAGTATAGGACAATGCCAATACAAGCGATCCACAGAATACCATTGACCATTGGCACATAAATTTGCCCCTGCTTAATCGTCGGATAACTGATTTTTAAACGTGGCAATAGTTTTAAGCGAACCGCTTCAGCGACCAACGTGTACGAACCGGTAATTAAAGCCTGCGAAGCAATAATTGCGGCCAGCGTCGCCAACACAATGCCAATAAAGCGCCAATCTCCCGGTAACATTTCAAAAAACGGGTTAAAGTCAACCATCTTAGCGTACTGTGTGTTATTGACATTGTTGAGCACCCAAGCGCCTTGCCCCAGATAATTCAGCATTAAGCAGACGAAAACATATGGCCAACTGCCATCAATATTTGCTTTGCCGACATGCCCGATATCCGAATACAACGCTTCCGCCCCAGTTGTTGCTAGAAAGACGCTCCCCAAAATAAACACGCCCACTTTGTTATCAGGACTAGTTAAAATTGCGACCGCATAGTAAGGATTTAAGGCTTTAAACATGCTCAGATCTGGCATCACATTGATGAAGCCCACGACCCCAATGAAAGTAAACCAAATCGTCATGATCGGACCAAAAGCATGGCCAATGGCTTTCGTCCCAAACCGTTGAATAACAAATAACAGTGACAGAATAGCAATGGTGATGACAATGACATCAGTTTGGTCGTGAACTGGTTCAAAGTGATGAAAGACGATCCCTTTTAAACCTTCGATTGAGGTCGTGACCGTTACGGCTGGTGTGAGCATTCCATCGGCTAGTAACGCTGCGCCACCGATCAAAGCAGGAAAGATCAGCCATTTAGCCTGCCGTCGAACCAGCGTATAAAGGGCAAAGATGCCACCTTCACCATGGTTCGTCGCATTCAAGGCGATCAAAACGTATTTAACGGTTGTCAACAGCATGACCGTCCAAAAAATCAGTGAAATACTGCCGATGATTAATTCCCGACTGGCGGTCGTTAACCCGCCATTGTCGGTCAAAATGGTCTTCATAACATACAGCGGTGAAGTCCCAATATCTCCGTATACAATCCCGAGTGTGACCAGCAATCCAGCGGCCGACAGTTTTGTCCGTGCTTTGCTTCCCATTTTTTCTTTACCCCAAATTAATTTGGCTATTTTTGAAACTCGAATCAATTCTAACCATTTTCAGACAAAAGAAAAGCCAAACGCCTATTCTCATTATTTTCTTATTGCCAGCGGCGCAGCTAAAACAAAAAGCGCAGGGCACCAGTCGCTTACTGCAACTTGTGCCCTGCACCCTAAAAGGGCTGTGAATTCATTGAAATAACCCGTCTACATCAACAACCAACTAATACGAACCAAAGACGTGCGTAGTGAATTTACGCTGACCAGCATCTCGACTCAAAAATGACTGTACGCCTTCGGTGGATTGCACTGTAATATCAATTGGCACACCTGCTGGCAGATATTTCGGTGCCACTTGAGCCAAATATTCCGTAAAGCTAATAATTTCTGTTTCACTATAGAACTGGGTGGTAATCGTGACGTTCATCCCCGCTAGATTATTGTCTTGATACTGAGCTTGCGCGGTAACACCGCTTAAGTTAGGAAAGAAATTCTGGACCTGAGTTTTAAAGTTTTCAAAATTACTTTCATCATTGCTCGTGCCTGACTCACTAGTGCCACCGGCTGAAGGGAATACAACATTCCGCTGATTAATTGCTTGCCAATTGCCAAGCGTTTTTCCATCGCTAACCTCGTAACTAAAGAACGTGCCACCAACTAAACTGTCATCTGGCGCTTGTTTGTATAACGCAATTACAACTGGGGTGTCAGCGCCAACGCCTTTGGTCCGTCGCAACCGTTGAAGCACCTTGGCGGCAATTTCACGCCCCTGCGTTTTCATCTGCTCATCGGAAATTTTGGTCGAATATTGAGCGCCATACTTTTCCTTTGTATAATAGTCCACTGAATTGAGGCCAATCCCGATTGTAATGCCACCCAGCTTCAAATCATTCCCATTTTGGGTCATGTAATCTTGCTCTTCAATCGCCTGCAAATACAACGGATTGCGCTTATCTGCATCCTTTTGTCCGTTATCCACAGGGTTCAACCCCTCCGGATTATCCTTTGATTTTCGCCCTAGCCAATCGGTAACGGTGCCCGAAGACAAGTACTGACCTTCCTGAAAGACATACTTGCTCGGTTTAAATTGTTTCTTGGAAACGTTCAATAGCCCGTTTTCAAAACTCTTCAAATTAAGTTGGTTAGCATCCTGATCATTGGTCACACCCCGCGATTTACTGGTCAAATAATGACCATTGGTAATAACCCCTTGGTAATTCCCACTATCGGTCTGACCAGTCGTTTGTGTTTTCTTTTTATTCGTGGTCGATGGGGATTGTTGCGTCGTATTAATATTGCCACACGCAGCAAGCACCATCATGGTTGACAACAATGCCACCAAAATGCGCACCTTTTTCACCGTTTCAGTCTCCTCTTCATTTCACTCAATCTGGATCAGCAGCCATGGTTTTAACAAATTGTGCTTCATCCCACACCGTGATACCTAATGTTTCTGCTTTTGTTAACTTGCTACCTGCATCGGTTCCAGCGATCACTAAGTCAGTCTTTTTTGAAACACTGCCAACCACTATTGCCCCATGGTTAGTTAACCAAGAGGTTGCTTGTGGGCGAGTAAACTGAGTTAGTTTACCCGTCAAGACGACCCGTTTACCACCAAAAAAAGGATCGTCTGCCGCTTGTTGTTGGTCAACACCCGTATATGTCATATTAACTCCGACAGCCGTTAATTCATCAACCAATGCTTTTGCAGCGGATGTGTGAAAATATTGGCTAACAGCGTCACCGATGACTAAACCCATGCCGTCGATTTCCGCAATCTGAGCAGGTGTCGCCGCCATGACTGCTGCCAAGGTATGAAAGTGGGCAGCAACCTGCTGCGCAGCTTTCGCACCCAAATGACGAATGCCCAAGCCAAACAATAACCGCTCCAACGAATTATTGCGGCTATTATCAATCGCTGTCAACAGATTATGAGCCGATTTTTCGCCAAATTTATTTAAAGTTAACAAATCTTCGAATTTAAGTCGATACAAACCAGCGACATCCGTTAAAAGTTGTCGTTCCAACAGTTGGGTAACAATCGCCGGTCCCAATCCATCAATATTCATCGCATCACGAGACGCAAAGTGGGTCAAACCCTCGGTCACTTGAGCCGGACAACTGGGATTAATACACCGCAACGCAACCTCTTCGTCTACATGAACGAGTTCTCGGCTACAAGAAGGACACTCAGTCGGGATTGGATAGGGTTGACTATCAACCGGTCGTTTACTGAGGATGACTTCGCCAACTTCTGGAATAATGTCGCCAGCTTTGTGCAAGGTCACCGTATCCCCTAGACGGACCCCTTTTTCATTTAAATAATCCGGGTTATGTAGCGACGCTCTTGCCACCGTGGTTCCCGCTAACTGCACTGGATCCATAATCGCCGTGGGCGTCACAATGCCAGTACGACCCACGGTCCATTCGATCTGCCGAATAATCGTCTGTTGCTCATCTGGCGGAAATTTGTAGGCAATTTCCCACCGCGGCACCTTAACTGTATTACCCAATTCGTCCTGCTGATCAACAGGATCGACTTTGACGACGATACCATCAATGCCGTAACTTAGACTTTCTCGCTGAGCTGTATATTCATCAATGTAATGTTGAATTTCAGCCATATTATGACAAACCCGTGCGTGCGGATTAACGGTAAATCCAAGGGCCTCATAGCGTTTTAGTGCTGCACTTTGGGTGTCGACACCCAGTCCGCCAAAATCGGGCGTGTAATAAATAAAAGTCGCTAACTCGCGAGCTTTTGTCACTCGTGTGTCTAATTGCCGCAACGATCCCGCCGCCGCATTACGCGGATTTGCAAACGGCGTCTTACCTTCAGCCTCTTGTCGTTCATTTAATTTAGCAAACGCAACTTTTGGCATATAACATTCACCACGAACTTCAATCGACAACGGCTCAGGTAATGTCGTTGGAATGGACGCCACTGTTCGCAAATTCTCCGTAATATCTTCGCCAATTCGACCGTCGCCACGGGTTGATCCCTGAACGAAGCGACCATTTTCGTAAACTAAGGAAATGGCTAGACCATCAATCTTAAGTTCACAGTTATAGGTCACTTCGTCCTGGCCGAGACTCTTCTTGGTGCGTTGATCAAATTCCGCCAGTTCGCCAACAGAGAACACATCGCCCATCGACAGCATTGGGACAGCATGCGTAACCTTGCTAAAGCCCGGTAAAGTGACATCGCCCACCTGCTGGGTGGGTGAATCTGGCGTCACGATTTCAGGAAAAGCAGCTTCTAGTTCCAATAATCTCTGATAAGCCATATCGTAGGTGTGATCTTCTACTGTGGGAGAATCGGCGACATAGTATTGTTGTCGCCACAAATTTAGCTGATCACGTAACTTGCTAGCCGCTTCATTGGCGGTTTGCACATCCATGTCTGAGACCGGTTGATCTGCCATTGTGTCTGCTCCTTTGTCTAACTTATTTCGTTACTCTTGTAATCGGCGCAAATGCAGCTAACAGCCGCTTAACCCCTTCTTGAGGAAAAGCGATGTCTAACTCGGCACCCTCGCCCTCACCACTGACCTTAACGACCGTGCCTTCGCCCCATTTTTTATGGGTTACTTTGTCACCAGCCGCCCAGCTTACTTTATCAGCTCCCGTACCCTGAGTACGATCAACTTTGGTGGCTTTCGTACCGACTGGTTGCCGCCGATAAGTCGTTGAAACACCACCTTCTGTCCGGCGATCAAATGGTGTCTGCAATCGGCTTGATGTCAAACTACCGGCACTTTGGTTCTCACTGGCTAATAATTCTGGATTAATTTCATCGATAAAACGCGAAGCGGGATTAGTTTGCGGCCGTCCGTACAACAACCTAGAAAATGCATTTGTTAGATACAATTTTTCCTTAGCACGGGTAATCCCCACGTAAGCCAATCGTCGTTCCTCTTCAAGCTCATCATTTTCCATAATGGCGCGTGAGAGTGGAAAAATACCTTCTTCAAGCCCCATTAGGAAGACGACCGGAAATTCAAGTCCCTTGGCAGCATGTAAAGTCATCAAAGTCACTGCACCGTTATCATCATCGACATCATCCAAATCGGAAACTAACGCCAGATCAGCCAGAAAATCAACGAACTTATCGCCACTGCCTTCCGGAATCGGTTCACTGGCCGCTTCCACGTCGGTCGGTAGCGCCGTGCTCGGTTCATAGTTGTCATCAAACTGCTTAGTCACGGACAAGAACTCTTCTAAGTTCTCAACACGTGTGTCATCTTCTAACGAATGGGTCGCCTTTAACGCCGGCAAGTAGCCGGTTTTATCCAAAAGCTGCTCAGTCAAATCCGTAACACTAACAAATTCACGCATTTTAGCAAAATCGGCCATTAATCGGCCAAATTCTTCAAACGCATTGCGTGCTCGCGCCGGAATTCCGTTGGCAATGGTGACATTTTGCGCGGCCGCCAGCAACGACCACGAGTTTTCATTAGCGAAAGCTCGTAATTTTTCAACGGAACCACTACCTAAGCCGCGTTTAGGTTCGTTAATAATTCGTTCAAAGCTTAAGTTATCATCTGGATTCACGACAAGGGTTAAATAAGCTAAAATATCACGAATTTCCTTACGATCGTAGAACTTGTGTCCACCAACCATATTGTATGGAATATTACTTTTGACTAACGCGTCTTCAATCGTTCTCGATTGAGCATTTGTCCGATACAAAATCGCAAAATCACCATAATTTCGGTGGTGATCACGCATCTGTTGTTCAATTTTGCTAATAACGTAATGGGCCTCATCACGTTCACTTTGAGCACGGTAATAGGCGATTTTTTCGCCGTCACCGTTATCTGTCCATAAGGCTTTTTTTCGCCGTAACACATTGTTTTCGATCACATTGTTGGCCGCATTTAGGATGGTCTGGGTGGAACGATAATTTTGTTCGAGCATTACCGTATGGGCCTGCGGATAATCTTTTTCAAAATCCAAGATATTATTCATGTTGGCACCACGCCAGCCATAAATACTCTGATCGGCGTCACCGACGACACATAGGTTTTTGTATTTACCAGCTAATTGGCTAACTAGTTTATATTGCGCATCGTTAGTATCCTGATATTCATCCACATGAATATACTCAAACCGCTCTTGATAAAAGGTTAAAACATCCGGTGCTTTTTCAAACAATTCAATGGTTAACATGATTAAATCATCGAAATCTAGCGCTTGATTAGCTTTTAATTCACGTTGGTAATTATCATAAACGGTTGCCGTAATTTTTTCGAATGGAGTGTTCGCTACCTGCGCGTAATCCGCAGCAGTTTGTAATTCGTTTTTAGCATTGGAAATCGCCGCTAGTAACGACCGCGGATCATACTGCTTAGGATCAATATTTTGCTCACGTAAAATACGTTTAACCAAGGTTCGCTGTTCACCTGTATCAGTGATCGTAAATGCCTTGTTATAGCCTAAACGATCAATATCGCGCCGCAAAATTCGCACACAAAGCGCATGGAAGGTTGACACCCACACAGCTTCTCCACTCTCACCAAGCAACTGCCCGACTCGTTCACGCATTTCTCGCGCTGCTTTATTCGTGAATGTGATCGCTAAAATTCGCCAAGGCATCACATTTTTTTCTTCGATCAGATAAGCAACTCGATGCGTTAATACTCGCGTCTTTCCTGATCCAGCACCTGCCATAATTAATAACGGTCCTGCCGTCGTTTGCACCGCTTCTTTTTGTTTGTCATTTAAACCTGCTAATAATGTGCTTGCACTCACGAATTTTGTCTCCCTCTCATTGAAAATCAGTAGGTCAAGTATACCAAATTCACGCCAAGCAAACCATCATTGCGAACATACGTTTCACCATTTTATCGGTCCATGTTCAGCAAACTTAACACCGAGACCATTGATTTTTGCCAAAATTAAAACGCTCCGCACTCTAAAAAGTTGGAACGTTTTGTCTGTTATGCACCCTTTTACAACGACTGGTTTCGTTCAATTCGACTCGGTGTTGGCGGAACTGGCCGCGCCGGATCCCAAATTGTCGTTGCTGACAATTGATTCAATGCATCTTGCACGGTCGGCGCTTGAATTAACACGTGCCCCGCCGCTGGTGAAATTTGTCGTCCACTTTTATGATAAAAAACAAATTCCCAAGTTGCTTTCAGCAGCCATTGCGTACGAATGGCTTCAAGTTGATCATCGTCAAAGGAAGCCAGCACAGTGGCCGCGTATTGAGTTGGGGCTGCCAATGGTAAACCAGCTACTGCATGTAAATGAACTTCAAACATGGTTTGGGTGGCCCCTTTATCAAAAACTAACCCTGATCGATCCATGGCGGGCACTAAATCCCGCAAGAATAGATTGCCAGTCTCAGTCAGCAAAAAGCTCAGTTGAAATACTCCGTAATAATGAAGATGCGTCGCAATATTGACCGTCATACGTTTGATCTCCGCAGTAACATCAGCTGACAAACGTGCTGGCGCCAGTGCACGTAACAGCCGCCCTTGTTGATAATTAGTTTCAATGATTGGAAACACTTGGATTTGATCATCTAGTTGATTAACTTGCGGATACCCTTTGGCAACAAGAACCGAAATTTCTTGGGCCTTGGGAATCGTAGCTTCTAAAATATGCGGTCCTTGCTGTAACATATCCGCAGCCAAAGGTGCATCAGCTTGTGAGCGCAAGGTCAATTGTTGCTCGGTCTCGATCCCCTTTTGAAGTGGCTTTAAAACAGCTGGATAGCCGATAGCCGCAGCTGAAGCATAAATATCATCTAACTCAACCACCGTTGCATACGGCGGGATGTTGATGTTTAAACTTTCAAAAAAGGCGCGTTCCAAAGAACGATCTTGCATCATCGTCAATGTTTCTGCCCCTTGTGGCACGCGGGTAAACTGACTGATAAATTCAATGACGCTGGCAGGAACATGCTCTGATTCATAGGTCACGACGTCACAGTTTTCGGCAAACGCCTGCAAGCGTTGCCGATCTGAAAAAGCGCCAATAAAAACGGCATCGGCTAAACTTGCAATTTCGCTGTTAGATTCAGATGTAAATGTTGCCACGTTTAGCCCAACGCGACGTGCAGCGTTGACCAACAGCGGTCCATTTGAACTGTTGCCAATGATCCCTAACGTATGTCCTGGATAAAGCGCTTGCTCTGCCAAAATGTATCTCCTCCTGTTTTTCGCACTTAGTGTAGGTGATATGTAAGCAATTGACAAGTTACCCGCTTAAAATTCGGATGCGCTCAGCCGGGGTGCCCTTGTCTGATCCGACCGTTTCTGATCGGTCCTCTTGTCGATTATTACCTAGCAACTAGGTCCACGTTTGAAGCCGAAGCCATTTATGTCGGTTGGTCATAACGGTCTAGTCGATATTTTTCAATAATGGCGATGATTTTCGCGGTATAAGCAGGATCTGTTGCATACCCATCCTTTTGCAGCGCAATCGCGCCATCATGATAATTAGTCGCGGCTAAAACGTCTGCATACTTATTTGGATTCCAATCCACGCCATTAACAAATAACTGTGCATGAGCCGTAAAAGATGCCTGCCAATTGGGATAAGTTCGGAACCGTGCATTAACCGTTTCATAATGGTCATCGACAAATTCTTGCGTGCTCAAGACGACGCCTGGTTCGTTGCTACCGGCCTTTACGCCAAAATAATTGTGATACGTTTTTGATAACGTGGATGTGCCCCAATCAGACTCTAGAATTGCTTGCGCAATTTGCAGACTGGCCAGCACTTTCGTCCGTTGCTGCAAAGACTGTGCGTACGGTGCAACCCGCCGAATAAAGGTGCGACGGGCCTGCGCCGTGGTTTGCTGTGGCGTTG
The DNA here is from genome assembly GCF_057545565.1 of Furfurilactobacillus sp. W61-4. Classification (NCBI taxonomy): domain Bacteria; kingdom Bacillati; phylum Bacillota; class Bacilli; order Lactobacillales; family Lactobacillaceae; genus Furfurilactobacillus; species Furfurilactobacillus sp. W61-4. The sequence goes on along the minus strand of NZ_BAAJNZ010000006.1, from coordinate 115,026 downwards.
GCTTCGTCGGGGGTGTCAAAATTTTTTGACCCACTCCGGTCACGGTCAAGACGATGATGACAGTTCCAAAAAGAACCAATCCTGTATTGAACCAGCGCAGATGCCCACGATAAAGGAAAAAACGTTTCAATTGCCGCCGCCAACGCTTCCACGTCCGTTTTAATTTAAATTGTCGCTTTTTTTTGGCCACTGAATTCAACCCTTCATGATAGTTGCTTTTATTTAACCACATTCGTAGAAAGAGCGGTGGCGACCAAACCAGCATCCAACAAAAAATTAACTTTTACCATTTACACATTGAATAAAATACCAATACCCATCGCTAATGCAAAAGAAACGGTCAAAATGACGGAATTTTTAATAGCATAGACAAAACTTTTAGACTTGATCATAACTGCACTAAAACGCAAATTATTCCGCCAAACTAACGGAAACGAAAGTAAGGCTAAGAGCGTTAGCTTCGGCAATAATCCAACTACGACACTGGCCACGAGCATGAGGTAGCCGAGGCCGTAGCTAAGCCACCAGATGATCAACATGCATCGTTGTCCCAACAAGACAACGATTGTCTTTCGCCCATTAAGTCGGTCTTCTTCCACATCACACAAATTATTAGCCAACATAATATTGCTAATTGCAAAAACCGCTAATCCCGAAGCCAAAAAGACATGACCGGCCATTGCCCATGTCAGCGCAAGCTGTGGGGGAAGATTAACATAAACTGTCGCCAACATGATTAAATACCCCATGGTCAATCCGGAAAAAGCTTCACCAAACGGCGTGTGCGAAATCGGTAACGGTCCGCCAGCATAAAAATAACCAACGACATAGCCAACGATTCCTAAAGTCAAAAACCAGCCACTGGACGGCCCCCAGGTTAACTTTGTGATCACTAACCCTAAAATAGCAGCTAGACCGCTTAACCCAAGGATGATTTCGACAGCTAAGCGGAGTGAAATTTGATAGTGACCGACAACATTGGTGACTTTTTTAAATGTTTGCTCATCTTTCGCGTGAATAAAATCCTGCGTATTGTCATTGGCATTGACCGCCATATGCATGAGCTCAATCACCACAAAAAGTAGCAAACTAACGCCCAAATGAAACGTATGCGCGTTGTACCAGACATACAACAGCCCTATAATAAATGGCAATATGCTGGCGACCATGGATTGAATTTCGACAAATTCTAAAAAAACTTTTGGTTTCATATGTAGATGACCAACTCTCTGAAGATTTTACTTTTACCGCGTAAGTTCCTTGATCAATTCGCCGAGCGGCTTACATTGACAAGCTTAATTCACTTCTTGTAGCATAAAACAGATAACTACTGGTGTCACGGCGCTTTTCTCGTGACCCAATTGAGAAAGAAGAGGACCAATTACATATGACTTCGTCCCTTTGGCAACGATTTCCAACAATTAACGCGCAGCTTCAAGATCTGGTCGCTTATTTGCCAACCTTAATCAAGTCTGGCAACCCGATGATTGATAGCCGAATGAAAACCCTGATTAGCTCTGGCGGCAAGTTGCTGCGCCCTGGCTTCTTCTATATGTTCGCCCAGCTAGGTCAGCAGGCCGATCCTAAGCGATTGCGTTCGGCTGCTGCTGCCATTGAATTATTACATACAGCAACCTTGATTCACGATGATGTTCTCGATAATGCCGACCAACGTCACGGCCAGCCAGCGCTACAAATTGTCACTGGAAACCGAACGGCCATTTACGCCGGAGACTTTCTATTTACCAGCTATTTTACAGAAATTTTAAAAGCGGCAGAAACCCGCGAGCAAATCCAAACCGCCAATGACATTATGCGGACAATTTTAGTCGGTGAGCTAGATCAATTGGCTCTGAATTTTCATACCGACGCCACCATCACGGCTTATTTGAATGAAATTGAAGGCAAAACTGCCCGGTTATTCTCCTTCGCTGCTGGTATGGGTGTTGCCTTAAGTCACGGCGATAAAGTAGTCCAAACAACTGCTGAATCAATCGGGCTGTCCCTAGGAATGGCTTATCAGATTCGCGATGATATTTTAGATGTCATCGCCGACCCAACGGTGGCCTCAAAGCCCGTCCGCCATGATCTGCGACAAGGGGTTTACACACTGCCATTATTACTTGCTTGTCGTAAGGCACCGGATTGGTTTGAAACGGCCCTTGCTCACCCAGCTGATTTAACTGATCAGGACGTTCTCACAATTAACAATAAAATTATTGCGCTAGATGGGCCCAAAGAAGCTGAACAACAGGTTCAAACTTATACGACTCAAGCTCTGACACTCAGTCAATCATTGCCGGCGCCCATTAGCGATCAATTACACGACTTATTAACCGCACTGTTAACGCGTCAATCGTAACGTAAAGCAAGCCAACGACTAATTTTCTTTTCGTGTCGTAAGCGGTAGCATTCGCTACTAAGGATGAGTAAAATGAACTTAATACCGACATCAGAACGAGTTTAACGAAAAAACGCTTAAACTCGCTTTTTTAAAGGAGGGGCTTGTCATTCAACTTGCATTGCGTCGAGCGGTAGCAGCAATCACCGCAATTATTTTTGGCATTATTTTCTTCACCGCACTTGCTCGCCAAACTGGTGACGTTAGCGGCGCGTTGTGGCTACTACCCTCCAGTTTGTTTTTTATGTCCTTAACCGTCGGCGTCTTCATGGTTGTGATTAACCTGTGGCTCGGGCGACTATCCGATCGATGGTCCAATTGGATCAGTCTCGTAATTTTAGTCATTGCGATTGCTATTCAAGGATATATGGCATTTAGCTTTGTCGGCATCGGGTCTAGTGATCCCGCCTTAATTCGATTGCAGGCCATGAACCTAGCTAATGGCTCCCATCATTGGTTTAATTACTTCACTTGGTATCCGCACAATGTCAACTTAACCATTGCTTTAGCTTGGTTAATTCAATTATTTCATGTCAAATCAACGTTGGCGGTTGGTTATCTCCTCAACATCGTCAACTTCATCCTCATTGATTTTACCTTGATCATGAGCTGGCGCTTGATCAAACGTTACGTTGCCACCAGTTCGGCGGCGATGTTTGCCTTACTTGCTGCTTGCTTTGCACCATTTTATTGGTTCGCACTAACTTTTTATGTCGACAGCTTGGCCGTTGTGATCCCGCTGATGATGATTGTCTTACTCAATCGTTATTTTGCTCGTCATGACCCCATCGGTAAGATGACCTATGCTGGTTGGATGGCATTAATCTTTACGTTAGGCTATCTAATCAAGCCAAATCTGTTAATTGTTCCAATTGCCATCTTTCTATACTGGTGCCTGGCTGCTAGGATTAATCGCACTTCCGTAATTCGCGGGCTGGCCGGGTTTGCCGTCTTCTTAGTGATCTGGTTTGCTGGTGTTGGCGTCAGTCATGTCGTGCAAACTAACTACGGCTATCACCTCAACCAAAGTAAAAAGCTTCCGACCGCAAGTTGGGCAGTTATGGGATTAAACGCGGATAGCGGTGGACAATTCACTGAAACTGACGCTAAACAAATGAGTGGAAATTCACCCCAGGCCAACCACCGAGCAACGCAACGATTAGCTCACGAGCGCCTAATCCAGTTAGGTGTTTGGGGCGTGATTAAGCAAGGTTATCAAAAGACGATGAATATGTGGTCGACTGGGAGTTTAACCATGTTCCAATCACCCGATCAATTTTTCAAACAACCCACATTCTATCAAGTCCACAAAAACAAGCTCCAATTCTTAGCTATTAATCTCACTCAGGTCATTTACATTACGGTACTTGGAGCCCTCTTGATTGGCTCAGTATTTGAAATGCTCGCACCAAGGCGCAACCAAGTCTTGTTTTATGAGTTAATTGTGCTCGGCATTTACAGCATGCATACGATCTTCTGGACCGTTGATCCGCACTTTGCGTACGTGACATTACCACTACTCTTCATGATGGCAGCCACTGGCTTGCATGACATCAGCGATCTGTTACGGCAGTTCTTTGCTCATCCAGCCTATGGTGAGCGCGGCCGTACATGGACCGGCATCGTTGTCTTACTGATCTTTGCAATTGGCCTAGGGTATTCAGACCATCATAATCGTCAGCCGCTCGTTGAGACCGCTGTGACACAAACCCAAGTGGTTAGCTCGCAACTTGTTTCCAATTACGCCCAACGAGATTTATTAACCATCAAACCACATCATTCGCTTATTCAACCCATTGTTGCCAATCGGCCATTCAGCCAATTGATGCTACCAGAAGTCGCTAATCAAGCTGATAAACTATCGGTTGGCCTGCAGTTGAATGGTCACACACTCTATCAATGGTCGGCCGACGATATCAATGCAGGATTGGCCAACACACTCCAAGATCCTGGACATTATACGTTAAAAATCACCAATTATACGGCTCATTCACTCAGTTTGCCGACGACAGCCAGTCCCTATCTACCACTGGCTGAGCGGTCGATCAACGGGCATCCAGCTCACTACTTGCGTTATCGAGTCTTGAACGTGTTTAGTACACCCATTATTACAAACAAACAATATCAATTATTGTTTATTAGTTTCGCGATCCTAGCGATCATTAGCGCATTAGGATTGGAATATTGGCCAGATCCCAATTGGCAAGAACCGCAACTTGATTAATTAATTAGCAAAACGAAATTTTGGCAATTAAATAGACCTAACTAAACAGCGTGACATCAGTCGACTTGACCGATGTCACGCTGTTTAGTTACCCATCTTCTCGATTAAGCCAAGACATTGCCTCCGGTGACAAAAAGGGCGCCAATCGTCGCCGAGATACTTGTCGCTGGGCAAAATTTGTCAACTGATTCATTGGCCGTTTCACGACTGCGGCGTCAACTAATTGACTGGCAAACTGTAAATCCGCCACCGTGATGTAACTAACAAACAACGGATTATCCAAGACAACGGCTTGCCAATCATTATCCAGTACTGCTCGGGCACGAAGATAACTAGGCTCGCGATTCGCGATGGCCGCCCACTGTTCTTCCGAAAGCTGAATCACTTAACTTCACCTCCACCTTGTGTTAATGGAAACACCCAACCAGGTGGTGATTGCACACTCAGCTCATGTCCAGCTGTGACTAGCCACAAGACTCGTGTAAAACCGCCCGCTGTGATCACCGATTCTCCCTGACCGTCTGTTAAAACTAATACGATCGGCGGCATCCCCAGCTTTGCCTGACTTGTTAAATAATCAAATATCGCTTGAAAACGCGTGCCACCACCGACTTGACGCCGCAAAAAGGTCATCGGTAATTTCGTTTGGCCAGCGGCTAATGTCACCGAACGTTGCACTTTCGCGTCGAAAAATAAAACCATAATCGGCGCTGGTGTGCTTCGCATAATCGCTTGAACCGTCGTTAAAAAAGTTGCCAACGTGTCCGAATCAATGGAGGCTGACTCATCAATTGCAATGACCAGCTCAGCTACTCGCCGTTGCAACTGTCCTGGTAATTCCATTCGGTAAGGTTGTCGCCGATTAAAGCGCGCATGACTAGTTTGCTGCCCCTGCGGCGTTGAACCGATAAATTGGGCCAACCGAGATTGCCACGGCTGATTTCGCCATCGTTGCCTTAACCGGGAAATTTGTGCGGTGACGGTACTTGGTAGTCGGCCGCGCTGCACGGACGTTGTTTGTTCAAGGGCTTGCTGAAATAAACTGTGAATTTGCTCGTTAGCTGATTGAGTATCACGGCGCGATAACGTCTGCCAAGTACTTGGATCGTCAACCAGCTGCCGCATTGCTGACTTAATTTGATCTACACGCTGGCGGTCGTTTTGATGATGTTGCACCGCAGTCGGCTGAGAACTAGCATCATTAAGCTTGATTTGCTTGAAATCAGTTGAACTATCAAGAACTGCCGATTGGGCGCCACTTTCCCGTAAGGCCTTTAGGTAAAGTTGCGAATCTGCATTTGCTGGTAAGTGGCGATCCAACCGCTGGTTCAATGCGGCTAACGTCCATGTTTGCGGTAAAGGAGGATCCATCACTTGGTTGACCGCCACATCGGTCGCGATTGCCACTGTATCAACATCAGTATCAAACGCGTAACGCAGTGGATGTTCCCACAAGAGATGCAAACTAAGGTGCACTAACATCGCTTGAATTTCGTCAATATTAACGACCGTCGACCAGTATCGATCGTTAATCAGTAATCCCAGCTGCGTGCCTTGCCAGCCTAAAGCAAATAATGTACGCGCCGTATGTTCATAGCGACGTGGCAATTGAACAAGTAGATGCCCATAAAATGGCTGCTGGCGCAGGAAGGCCGTTAACAAATCACTGACAAATGCTTCACTACCGCCAGTCCCCTCAAAATTCTGTTGTAAATGATGCAATTGCTGATCTAAATTCGCCATTGAACGTCTTTAAGCTCCCCCATTTAATCGCCGTAACACTAATTGTAATAATTGGCGACTGGTTGCTTGATCAGACGCCTGTAACGTCGCCAACCATTTTGGTCGCTGACTGAGGGTGGTCGACACGGCAACTTGGCCATCAATGGGCAGCAATTGAATCAACGTTTGAAAACGCGTCGCATTCGCGGATTCGGTTAGCGGAAAGTCCTCATTTATCCCCGCGCTAACTAGCAACGCTTGTTGCTGTGCAACTGATAGTTTGGTGAAACGATTTTGCAGGTCAGCTGATAAAGGAGCAGCCAGCTCTGCATAAAGTTCAGGAACGGTTAATGTTTGATTCAACCAAGCGTGAAAACGTGACCCAACCGTCTCCCCGAGATCACCTAAAATGACCTCAAACAGGACGGCTGCTTGCACCGGTTCGGATAGTTTGGCTAGCGCTCGCAAGTTATTAGCAACTCGCGTCCAGGCCCGAGGCGTCGGATACAAATCAGCGTCAGGATGTAACGGACGTAAATCGTCAGGATGTTCACGTAAATAATTTTGGACACGCTGATCAATGTTAGCTTGTCCCTGATCATTTATTTGCTTTGCCCACTGCAACCAATCGTCGAGTTCCACTTGCATGACCAGCCGCGTCGTGCGGTCTTTAATTGCATCATCGCCGGTAGTTACCCCATAGAAACGATCATTGAAACCATTCATAGTTGGATCTGGATTAGCTGCTAAAATCAATTTCACTTGTTTGGGTAAGGCGAGCGTGTTGATTTGGCGTTGCAACACAAGATTCATTAGTTCACTTTGAACCGCCTGTGAACCACGATTGAATTCATCAAGAAACCAAATAATCGGTTGTTGCGGATGTGCTTGGGCATACTGAATTAATTCAATGAGCGTATGTGCATAACCATATTGCACATCTGCCAACCTGCCATATGCCGTCGTCTGAACAAAACTAGCTTCGGTTAATGGCGGTACTGGAATCACAAGATCCCCTTTTTCAGACAAACTAACCACCGTTGTGAATAATTTAGCGCCCATCGAGGCTGCCACGTCAGCGACTAACGCTGATTTACCGATACCAGCTTCACCCACAATATTAGGAACATTGCCAGCATCGAGAATCGCGGGAATGACTTTTTTTAATGTCTGATAAGATAACGCCAACGTCAACTCCTCCTCGTTCATTTTATTGGTGATCTCATTATAGTCGTTCTCGGCTTAAAGCACCTAACTAAACGCCACTGACAACAAAACCGCTAGAATTAGCATGAATACTAATTTCTAGCGGTTCAATGATCATTAACGAGCCAAATTGCTCAATCGGTCCGGCCTTTATCTAAATTATAAAGGCGCCGGAATCGTGCACTTGTTTGATATAACTCATGTGGATCACCTGCCAGTTCAAACCGACCATCCTCCATAAAGCGGACAGATTTAACGTGCGTAATCCCCTCCAAGTGATGGGTTACCCAAATAATTGTTTTATCTGATAATAGATCAAAGACCGTATTCAACAACTCGTGTTCAGTAATTGGATCAAGACTAACAGTCGGTTCATCTAAAATAATGATTGGCGCATCCTGCAACAAAATTCGCGCCAATGCGAAGCGCTGTCGTTCACCACCTGAAAACCGTGCGCCAGCTTCATCCACGACGGTATTTTCGCCATCGGGAAGACTGGCCACTAAGCCGTCTAATTCGACCGCCTTTAAGGCCGCACGTACTTGTTCATCCGTCGCGTTTAGATTTCCTAAGCGCACATTATTAAGAATCGTTGTATTAAACAAGTACGGCTGTTGATCTAACACCCCAAATAATTGACCACGTTGTTCTTGTAGCGATGCAATTGGAATTCCATTAACGCTAACGGTTCCGTTAGTGGGGGTCTCATCCCCTAAAATCAATTTAAGTAATGTCGACTTTCCTGTCCCCGAAGGTCCAAGCAACGCGACTTTGTCACCGCGAGCAATGGTCCAGTTGAGATGATCTAACACGGGCTGGCTAGCCGACTCATATTGAAACGAAATCTCTTTTAGTTCAAGCGTTTCAAAATCTGCCACCGCCAGCTGCTGTTGGGGAACTGTTTTTGGTGCGGTTTGATCTAGTTGATTGACGCGTTTAATCGAATCTTGATAGACCGGCCATTCTGACACACCTTGGGGTAATGAGGCGAATGCGTCCGTAGCTGGGAAAATCGCTAGAACAAAGGCCGCGATCCAATTAATGGCAAGATGGGTCGTATTAAAATAATGGCCGGCCCAGTAAATCATGCAAATCGCAATGACGCCGATGACAAGTTGTACAACTAAGTCACGCCACCACTGGAATTTATCGTCTGTATCTTGCAACTTTCCCATTGCTTTAATGGGCGTTAACTGGCGGTCCATAAAATCAGTTTGCCGCCCGGAAATCATCCAATCGCCAACCCCCAAGACAGCATCCGTCATTGCAGTATACAACTGTTGCTGAACTTGCTTTTGCTTGAACTCACGAGCACCGTTCAATGCGACCGAAGCTAACGGCATAATAATAACGATTACACCAAGTAGTAAAAACATTAACCCGGCAAATGACCAGTTAAAGGTGCCTAATGCAATGATGACAAAAAGATATAAACCCCAGCCTACGATAAGTGGAAAGACAGTACGCAAATACAAATTTTCAATGTGGTTGATATCTTCAGCTAGTAGCCCAAGAATATCCCCGGTTTGATGTCGTTGACGAATCGCAACAGCATCCCGTTCCACAGATTGATAAAGCTTTTTACGAAAATCTGAGACAATTCGCAGTACCCAGTTATGACTGGTTAAACGCTCTGCATATTTTAAAGAGGGCCGCGCAATCCCGAAAGCGCGCACCAACACGGTCGTCGCGTAAATCAACATAATATTAAAGGGATGCTGTGCAGCTCGGCTAATTAAATAACCGGAGGTAAACATTAAGGCTGATCCGGTAATTGTCGTTAAAATCCCTAGTACCAACACCGTCGCTAACAGGGTACGATATTTTCGCAGGTAAGGCATGACCCAGGAGTCATGACGAAATGTGTCAAAAAAGCCCTTCATAATTCGTCACCTCCCATTTCTCGCCGTAACGCTGTATAAGCGCCATCTTTAGCCGCTAACTGAGCTGGCGTTCCCTGTTCAACAATCTGCCCATGTTCAATCACCAAGAGATAATCCATCTCATTTAACCAATGTAAGCGATGCGTCGCAAAGAACACTAAGTGATTTTTAAACACCGGTTTGATCGCTTCTTTCAGTTCAACCTCTGTTTCAATATCTAAATGAGCGGTTGGTTCGTCAAAGAGTAAAATTCGTCGATCTCGATCTAGGAAAGCCCGTGCTAATGCAATTCGTTGGGCCTGCCCACCTGAGACTCCCCGTGCTCCCTCACCAATCGGTGTTTTTAGACCTGCCGGTAATGTTGCCACCCAATCTGTTAGTCCGGCCTGAGCGACAGCTCGTTCTACATCCGCTGGACTCGCAGATGGCGTATAAAATTTAATGTTATCAGCTAAACTCGCATGAAACAGATATGGCGCCTGCGGGATATAAAGAAAACGCGACTGCCAGTTAGTTTGGCTTAAATGTGGCACCGTGGTTCCATTAACCGATATCTTTTGATCATCTGACTGATCTGGTAACAAGAAACCACCGAGAAGGTTAATTAAGGTTGATTTCCCCGAGCCAGAAGGTCCGATAATGCCAATTTTTTCAAACCCTCGAGCAGTTAACGAGACATCTTTTAGCGACTTCTGAACTTGCTCGGCATCGTAACTAAAGTTGATATGAGCTAACGACAACGAGCTATCTTCCGTCCAGCTAGGTTGTTGCATCGGTAATACATCCCGATCGGTTGGCTCCGGCTGCGCTAAAATTTCTAAAACCGCCGTTAGCGCATTTTTACCATTCAGAGTGGCATGATAATCATTAGCAAAATTACGGATTGGCAAAAAGTATTCCGGTGCCAAAATTAATAAGGTCAACGCTGGAAATAATGCGATGCGTCCGGCAACAAGACTCAGACCAAGGAAGACCGCCACCACGGCAATCGACAGTGTTGTGAAAAAGTCTAATGCAAAGGTCGATAAGATTGCAATGGTCAAGGTGCCCATGGTTTTCTTGCGATGATCTTCGGACACCGCATAGATGTTGTTGGCATACTTTTGGCTTAAGCCCAACTGCTTGAGCGTTGGTAAGCCTCGTAAAGCATCAACGAAATTGTTCGACAACTGAGTATAGCTAGCATATTCGCGATTGGCTTTATCGCGGGCCGCATAGCCCAAAATGATCATAAACAGAATAATGACGGGAAAAATACACAGTAAAAATAATGCCTCTGGCCATCGTAAGAAGAACATATAAACAATCAGTACTGTGGGGATAATCATCATATCAAATATTTTGATGACGACTAACATCAAGTACGTCGTCACTTGATTCATGCCTTCTAAAGCCATCGTGACAACATTGCCTGTTCCCTGCTTAGCAACAACGGCTGGGCCAATATTGACAAGCTTCTGCAGCAATTGTTGCCGTAAGTTAAACACGGTTCGGTCAACCCATGGCTGCATAACTCGATTTTTGAGCATTACCAATACTTGACGTAAGGCGAACGCACCGGCAAATAATAGAACGGGCACCAAAATAGTCGACTCTGGTTGCCGATTCCATAAATTAGTTAACGTTCGCGACAAAAATCGCCCTTGGAATAAAATACTAAATGCTTGCAGGACCACCAGCCCTGCAAGCATTAGTAAAATCTTGGTAATGCCAGGTAAGCGAAATACACGTCGATCAATCATTAATTCTCGATCTCCTTAATTTCCTGGCAGTAACATCACAATGAGTGACTAACTTGCTTTAATCCGTTTGTAAAAGACCCAATAACTCCAAATTTGGTAAGCCAGCACAAATGGCAAAATTCCAAACGCGACCCAAGTCATTAAGTTCAACGTATAAGCGGAGCTAGACGCATTTTTAATCAAAATACTATTAACACCATTGTTGGCCACCATGACCCGTGGGAAAATGCCGACAAACAATAATGTCACAACTGCTGGCAACGTCAACCCACCAGCGATAAAGGAAGTTACTTCCCAATCACGCAATGTTCCAATATAAGCAATCAAGCTTAGTAGAACGATAATCGCTAAAATGGCTGTCGTCAAAACCGGTTTCTTGGTAAAAAAGTCTGTGTAGACGTACACCAAAATTGCGAATACGACTTCACCGGCAAAAAGGACTGGATAAAGGACTTTACCATAAGTCCGGGCCCGATCACGCAATGCTCCCGCAACTTTTAACCGCACAAAGTTTAGCCCATGTAAGTAACTCAATAAGGCAACGGCAACCCCACCGACGATAGAGAACCAGTTCACGTAGTCGGTGAAGTGTCCAATAATGTCACCTTGCGCGTTAATTGGCATTCCTTTGACCATGTCTGTAAAAATCATGCCCAGTAGAAACGGAACTGCCAATGAAGAGATCGTCAATGACCACTCCCAGAATCGTTTCCAAAAGTTAGTCCGCATGTCCTTACGAAATTCAAACGAAACTCCCCGCATGATCAGACCAACTAAAACAAGTAAAAACATGACATAAAAGCCTGAGAACAAGGAGGCATACCAAGCACCAAATGATGCAAACATGGCACCACCCGCCGTTATCAGATATACCTCGTTACCATCCCAGTGCGGACCAATTGACGCCACTAAATTATTTCGTTCTCGATCGGTCCGTGCTAACGTGTGCATCGACATACCAACCCCAAAGTCAAACCCTTCAAGGAAGAAGAAGATGGCAAATAGCAGCCCAATCAAAATGAACCATAATAGTTGTAAGTTACTCATGGTTGAAGGCCCCCTTTGCATAAGGATCGACGGCTTTTTGACTATCATCGTCATCGTCCTCATCGTCCTCAACATAGCTTGGATCCAAATCGTCAGCATCTGGGCCACCGACCAGTACCCGATGGCCTAAAACAACCATCACAGCACCCATGCCAGCAAACAGTAAGAAGTAAATAATGTTACTAAAGAGTAATGAACCAGCTGTGACATGAGGTGAAACTGCGTCAGCAATCGTCAACAAACCATAAACGACCCAGGGATAACGGCCTAATTCAGTAATGAACCAGCCCGCCGTATTGGCGATAAAGGGTAACCAGAGGCATAAGCCCAAAATGTATAAGAACCAACGATAACGTACGATTTGATCCGACTTCTTGCGGTTAAAGTACAGCCCCAAAATAGCGACTAGCGCAAAGACACCGGCCGAGACCGCCATGACACGGAAGCTGTAGAACAAGGTTCGCATTGGCACGAAGTAGTTCATATCCTTGCCAAATTTCTTGTCATACTTCTGATGTAACTCTTTGTTAATTGGGTTTGCCCCTTGTACGGCCCCACTGGTCTTGTGGTAAGACAAAATACTTAAGACATAAGGAATTTCAATACTCCACTTAACCTTATGCCCTTTGGTGTCCATCCCCTCCACAACTGACCAGGAGGCATGCGTCGCCGTTGTCTTGTAAATCCCTTCGGTGGCGGCAAATTTCATTGGCTGGTTTTTAATGATGTATTGGGTCTGTTGATCCCCTGCGGCTGTGACACCAACGGCAGCAACCAATCCAACAATCAAACTAACCTTAATGCTTTTACGCCAAAACTCAACATCCTTGCCTTTCAGTAGGCGCCAAGCTGAAGAACCGGCGATCACAAATGCCGCCGTGATGAAGGCCCCGAATAAAACATGCGGTAGTTCGTACCACAACTGGGGATTCTTGACGACATCAGCAAAACTAACCATCACTGCCTTAGTATTGCCGTTGGTTGTCTTTAATGCATAGCCAACAGGATCCTGCATGAACGAATTGGCTGCTAAAATCCAAACAGCTGATAATGCGGATCCTAGCGCTGTTAACCAAATGAATAAACAGTGCCACACTGGTTTAAATCGATCCCAAGTGAACATCCACAGTCCAATGAATGTTGACTCCAAGAAGAAAGCCGCCAGTGCTTCGATGGCCAATGGTGCACCAAAGATATCCCCCATAAACCGTGAGTATTGTGACCAGTTCATCCCAAATTGGAATTCTTGAATAATTCCAGTCACAACCCCGACAGCAAAGGATAAAAGAAAAATCTTGCCCCAAAATTGGGTCATCTTTTTATAGATTTCCTTTTTCTGGATGACATAGTTGGTTTCCGTGATAGCAACGACCAACGCCATTCCGATCGAAAACGGAACGAAGAAGAAGTGGAACACCGTGGTCATTGCAAATTGGAAACGCGCTAACGAAAGAATGCTCAAGCCGAATATTGTCATCGTACAGCGCTCCTTTAGAATAATTGCGAGTAAGTTCGCGACTTTGCTAGCTAGCGGACCAAACTTGGACTAGAGTTTGAGCTACTAGCTAGCAAGTTATGTAGTGGTCAATTTGATTGTAGACAAGTTAGCCGACAATTTTGCCCAAATGTAACCGCTCTCTGATTTGATTATATCGAGTGATAAATGAGTTTTCAAACGATATTCCATATTTGTTCAATCTTTTTCAAATGCGTTGGCACATTGTTGTTAACTAAATGAAATGCCGGGTTAATTTCTATGCTGCTTGACAACTGCTAGCAAGCCTTTTTAACGCCTTTTTCTTTGCGTCTGGCTGTCAAAACGACCATAATGAACTTGTATTCTAACTTAAAGGAAGTGCTTAACGATGGAACAACTATTAGCTCTATTTCCGCTCACCGACGCGCAAGTAACCTCGGTTAATGGTCTGGGCGTCAAAGTGATCACCCCCACTGAAATTAAAGCCGGCACCGTTAATCCAGCGGACATTACCATCATTTATGGTTGGGATCCGCAAATGGGTCAACAAGTCGCCAATGCGGCTCACAGTCAGTTAAAATGGGTGCAAACTTTTTCGGCAGGGGTCGACTACTTACCCCTTGATCAGTTTGCCCAACAGCATGTGCTGGTCACTAATGCCAGTGGCATTCATGCTGCGGCCATTGCTCAATCGATTCTCGGCTATATCTTTTACTTTACCCGTGGCCTGTGGACCGCTGAGCAGCGCCGACCACAACGATTGTGGCAACAGTCGGCTGACCATCAGCTCGTCGCCGATGAAGTCAGCGTCCTCATTTTTGGGACCGGTCATATTGCCGTCGAGACAGCTCGGTTGTTGAAAGACATGGGTGTCCATGTCGAAGGCGTCAACACTACTGGCCATGCCGCTAATCACTTTGATCAAACCTATGCCTTCAGTGATCCCGCTGAGGGAATTGCCAAGGCTGACATTATCATCAACATCATGCCTGGAACCAAAGAAACGAATGGCTACTTTAACCAAAAATTCTTTGATCAGTTAGAAAATAAGCTGCTATTCATTAATGTTGGTCGCGGCAGTGCGGTGGTCAATGCTGATTTAGAAGCTGCTTTAGCGAGTGGCCGATTAAACTATGCGGCTCTGGACGTGACTGACCAAGAGCCATTGCCTAAGGACTCGCCATTGTGGACCAATGATCATATTTTACTCACGCCCCATATTTCCGGCATTATGGATCATCTGGACCAACGTCTGTTCCCAATTCTACAAGAGAATTTACAGTCGTTTGTTAAGGATGGTTCACTCGTTCGTAACGAAGTCGACTTAAGCGCTGGTTATTGATCATTTAATTCACACAAAATAAAATCCCATTGGCTTCCGGTGTATTCCGGCAAACTGATGGGATTTTTCGTTATTTCAACTTATACGAGTAAAGGCAACATCGTCATTACCGAAATCAATACGTCAAGCCCCACACCAACCAGTAAAAGTAGCCAAAAGTTACGATACTTTTGAAAATGAAACAGACCAATAATAATCGGAATTAGTTGAAGCGTCTGGCTGGGAATGAAGTACAACGTTATGGCGATTAAAATCAGCATGACCACTAAGGTTGTCAATACTCGTTGGCCAAAGGGATGTCCCACGATAAGGCGCTGGATGCCCTGGTTGATCACCAGCCAAAAGATACTGGCAAAGCTGAGTAACACCACCATATCCGCTACATCAAGGAGAATTGAAATAATCAACGTGGACCAGAGTTTGTCAGGGTAAATTAAACCCGCTAGATCTTCAGCTAAGATATCCCGCAAAAAAGTGTACGTCAATAAATATAATGGCAGCCACAAGAGTCCTCCTACAACTAGATCGCCTATTGCACTTAAACTGGCCCGCCACTGTGGCCGGCGGGTCACGCTTCGCCATTGAAATGGACGCAAAATCAAATGATCCATCAACCATAAAATTCCGATTGATAAGCCAACCCTGATGAGCGCCAACAACCAGCCGGTCCACAGGCCGAGCGAACTTAGATGAACTAGCGATGGGCTCATGAGTCGAGCAATATTATTATTCGTGTTGAATAAGGTCAAGTAACAAATGACGATCGTGAGCCCCCACGACAAGGCAAGCATGACTGATCTAATTGGCAATTCAATTAAATTATTTTGATTCGTCTTTACTTTCATCGCTCATCATCCCCTTTCATCGTATACGGTGGCAACTTTCGCACATCAAAGGAGACAACGCGGCCAATGCGGGTGTTTTCATGCACCGAATAAGCGCGGGCACCAGATTCAAAAATCGCATACAGGCGATCTCCTTGAATTGTAATCTGTTCTAAATGGGCAGGCATTCTGACTCTAGCAACTGCTTGATCAGCTGTGAACCGCTGGCGGTGTAAATTTTTGTGGTAAATATACAACCAAGAATCCTCAGGACCAAAAGACTGTGATAAGTACACGTTATTTTTATAGAAACTCAATCCTTGGATTTTACCGATTGTTTCTTGCGATGTTAAGCGTTGGAACACACCATCGAACAGCCCTTGAGCTTTAAATCGGCTTTTTAGAGTATGAGAGTTAGTTTCCACATCACGAACGTTGAAACGTTGTACGGTACTATTACCAAATGGGCTGAAGAAGCCAACCCATAAATAACCATTTTGATAGGCCACCAGTGAAGCTCGTTGGATAGTTGGCAATAGAGCGGAGTGTTGATATGCAATTGGGCGATTAGTCTTAGCGTTATACCGATCGATGGTAGCTAGTTTGATTGAAAATAACTGAGCTCGCCCGCCTTTTGCCCCACAAACCCACAGCACCTTGGCATCTGGTTGATAGGTAATGCCACCAACGTGGGGGCGCCCTTGCAGAATCACTCGTTTAACGAATTTCCCATTCTGGCGATCTAAGACGTTCAGTACCGAATTTCCCTGATCTGTGTGATCATAGGCAGTCGTGATCACATACTTGGGTGTGACTGTCACCCCCTGCGGCGTCATAAATTGACTCCGTATCGGCACAAACTTATGCCCTACCGGTTTCAAGGTTTCCTGTTCGGTTAACCCAGGGACTAAGTATGTCCCTTCGTCATTTTGGCCTGGGTATGCATCCAAGGACGCACGAACCAATCCAGGATATCGTCCCAAATCTTGTCGCAAGTTTGCCAGACTAAAACGACTGCGCATCTGGGCGTTAGCCGCCTTCGTTACAGCCTTCGGTGGTCGCAATGGTCCCCAAATGGTCCACGCCGCGATACTAAGTAGTAATAAACCAGCAATTGCGGCCAACTGTCCTTTCATGTGATGGTTGTTGCTCATCCAATTCCCCCTTGATCGTGTCATGAAAATAGGATACCGATCTTTTTAGGTAGGGGCGATTAATGGTGCTTGCAAAAAAAACAAGGTTTATAGCTGATAGCCTGATCGTCGGCAAATGTGACCCTCGCTACAGTTTCGTCACTAATTTTCAGGCTCATCAGCCAGTGTACCTTAACGGGTTTGACCAGCTAAATTAGCTATAAGTCTGGCTTTTTAAAGGTCATATTAAACTAGCCATGATCTGCAAATTAGCAAAAAAGGCTGCTCATTTAATCACACTTTCACCGAATGACCTATATATTCTTGCTAAACTGCAAGTATCTATCTAAGATATGTTCCAATCGTTCACCAACTGGCGTTATGTCATACACTGGACTTGGTGTCATCCCAAAATGGATAATCGCGAATTCATAATCATTTCTAAATTCTTCATAACGAGCTTCTTAAAATGTTAGGATTGTATCAGAATTCTGCTTAAAAATAGAATTAGCGTAATTCAATATTTCCGGAACTAAATCATTTAAAAAATCAAAATCGTCAGTTGGCATTTTAACAATTTCAGTCATTGAACGCTCCCGTTATCAACTAGTTTCTTGTCCAATTTAGCCATTCCTTACAGCGATTATATTCGATCTGAGTTGGAACTTTTTAAACACGACGTAATATGATTGCTTGATTGTGTTTTAAAATCAATCATCATCCTGCTGCACAGATAAACATCTAGAATATGTTACATTCGCTCAATGATTGAGCTTACATCAAAATCTCGACCTTCATCCCTGCTATGCGTAGCTGTTGCAATATCGTATTGACCTAAAAGCTGAATATAATGTTCACCTTGACGTTGGCCGAGCAAAGGGTCTTCATCTCCATTAATCTGACATACTTCTGAAGCACTTGACCCGCTTCGGTTGATAAACCACTAGTTCTTCATCCCATTAATCTGACATACATCTGAAGCATAAACTGCGGGTCGGCCGCCGTATTATTTGTTCTTCATTCCATTAATCTGACATACATCTGAAGCTAAACGCTGGCGATGTTATGCAATCGTTCCGTTCTTCATTCCATTAATCTGACATACATCTGAAGCAGCTAGTGCCGCCAGTGTTGCCGCTAGCGCGTTCTTCATCCCATTAATCTGACATACATCTGAAGCGAGTATTGCCGCTCTAACTTGTCTTTCTCAGTTCTTCATCCCATTAATCTGACATACATCTGAAGCATTGAGTGAATAAAAGTGGAGTCTGTCCACGTTCTTCATCCCATTAATCTGACATACATCTGAAGCTAATAAGCTTTTGTGCGAATAAAACGCGCTGTTCTTTATCCCATTAATCTGACATACATCTGAAGCTCAAACGCTTCAAGTCGTTCACAAATTGGAGTTCTTTATCCCATTAATCTGACATACATCTGAAGCATCGCTTCATGATTAAATCTCGAATTGCCGGTTCTTTATCCCATTAATCTGACATACATCTGAAGCGTCGGCTCGTAGACATCACTTAGGTACTTCGTTCTTTATCCCATTAATCTGACATACATCTGAAGCTTATATTGCGCTTGATAGTTTGATTCCTGAGTTCTTTATCCCATTAATCTGACATACATCTGAAGCTTCACAGACGGGCATGTTTGGACGTAACTAGTTCTTTATCCCATTAATCTGACATACATCTGAAGCAGCCACAATTGTAGATAATCTTCAATTAACGTTCTTTATCCCATTAATCTGACATACATCTGAAGCTCAATCAAGGACGACACGGTAAACAAAGGTGTTCTTTATCCCATTAATCTGACATACATCTGAAGCGACGTTTAATAACATCATTTAGGAGAACAAGTTCTTTATCCCATTAATCTGACATACATCTGAAGCGGTCAGTTTGACTTAGGAACCTACACAACGGTTCTTTATCCCATTAATCTGACATACATCTGAAGCTTGATAACGCTGATGGCACGACGACCATTTGTTCTTTATCCCATTAATCTGACATACATCTGAAGCATCACAGTGTCTCGTTGCTCGTTTTCCTTTGTTCTTTATCCCATTAATCTGACATACATCTGAAGCCCTATTACCAGGCACGGCTTCATTTAAGAAGTTCTTTATCCCATTAATCTGACATACATCTGAAGCAGTCGTCACGCTCGTCAGTCAGATCATCCAGTTCTTTATCCCATTAATCTGACATACATCTGAAGCTAGAACTTCTTGCGGGGAAACGTAATGACGGTTCTTTATCCCATTAATCTGACATACATCTGAAGCGAGTGTGGGACGGAAAGTATTTTGATGTACGTTCTTTATCCCATTAATCTGACATACATCTGAAGCCGCGTTCCGCCCGAGATTTAGAAAAGACTGGTTCTTTATCCCATTAATCTGACATACATCTGAAGCGCATATCTCTATTCAACCGAAACAATTCACGTTCTTTATCCCATTAATCTGACATACATCTGAAGCAGACCACGCGTTCGTATACTCGTCAGGTACACAGCGCTAAAATTGGACGAAATCCTCGTCAATAGTCGTTTTCCAAATGTAATCAGACGCTTCAACATCATTAACTTGCCTCTCAATGAATAAAACTTTGACACCAAGTGAACCGGCATACTCTGCCAGTTCCGTTAACTGATCGGTTGTTAAGAAAAAACAAACGTCAGTTAATACTAAGAGTCGGTGATCGTTTAATTCATTCATAATCGTTATCACTGCCTCTATTTTATCATACGGTGATAGCGTCTGGGGCAGATCAATCATGATTGATTGATCCTTAATTGCCGTCTTTGAATCCCGTGTATCCTGAATCTTTAATGGCAAATTATTCTCAAAGATAACTTGAGTTAGAAGTGTCTTTTCTTGGCAATCCAATTCGTACAAATTTCGCAATTCTTCCTCATCCAAGCAATCAATCAGCACCTTAACGGCTTGACGGTTGAAAAAAGTATTTATATCAAATGACCCATTTAGGCTGCCAAAATAAATCAGCGCCTTATTACAAACCAGCTGTTTGCCTGCATCACTACAGACGATTTTTTCATCATATTCACGTAAATGGCTGGTAATTTCCCACAACGTATTCGCATTCGTAATGGTTAAAAAGTTCAATCCTGCTTGTAGCTTAATGGGCTCAAACGGATAATAAGTTAGTTGATCCATTAAATAACCACCACCTTTAAATCTTGATTACCAATCTCAGTATTCGGCGTACCTGCCATGAACTTCATCGACGCATATTGACGCTCTGTGACCGTCAATGTTTGGATCAAGCCATCTGCTGGTGCAACTTGAGCAACGCGTTGTTCCAGCAGCTCGGCGGCCTTTTTATTCACAGTAATGCGAACATAAATACTTTCTTGCATCATAATAAATCCTTCAGATAAAAGTGCTTTTCGAAACTGTCGATAATTTTTACGGTCTTGCGCCGTTTCAGTCGGTAAATCAAACATCACCATTAATCGCATAATTCGATACCTCATAGCTCAAACTCCCAATGTGGCAAACTGGCCTCATCGTTAAGATAGCCAACACTATCACGAACCATTTCCGTACAAACACTCGCGACTAACGCCTCATGGCCATTGAAATTGATTGGGTCGGACAGTAAGCTAATCAATTCAACTTTGATATCCAACGACAGCGGTTCCTCTTTATGCCGTTGAACCACTTCATCGACTAAGAGACGCAACGGTTCCATCAAGTCGCTTGCCAGGTTATATTGGTTCTCCGTGCTATCGTGATGAATACCAAAATTGGTCAAATATCCTAAAGCATTTATTTCTCTGGAAAAGGCAGAAAGTAAAATTGAGTAACCATAATTGAGCATCGCATTAACCGGTTGCTCTTCATCTCGCCGTGTAAAACCAGTATCGATTAAGCGTGTAAAATATAATCTTGCCGCCACCGCCTCTCGGTTGGTCGTATCGCCTTCATCAACGCCATCTATTAATTCAGTAAACTGCTCACAATCTTGCCTCAAGTCTTGCAGAAGTTGCTGCTGGTTTTTCATTTTATTTCTGATGACCTGTTGCCATAATTTTTGGCGATGATCCTCTTTCCACATCATTTGCTTCTTTAGTCGTGAATTACGCTGATGATTATTATAATAACCGTCGATTTCACCAATTGGTGATGACTTGTCATCAGTAAACACAATCTTAACATCATGCCGAAGCAGCATCATCACCGCATAACTGGTGATAACCGCCCGTGTCGTCCCAATAATTAGACACTGTATGTCATCTAAAGGGATTTGATGAACATCTGTTTCAGTTTTAACAACCAGATGATTCATTTTGTAGGATAATTTCGAATGTTGGGTAATTAATACATTTCGCCATGCCATTTTTCATCAACCTTTGCTATAATATATTTGTGGTCAACGTCAGACCACATTTAATGGGTCTCCCGCCTATTAATCTGACATACAGAATTGAAGTAAAGCAAAGCTTCGGCTGAGCTCACCACTTTTTATAAAGGGCCGTATGGCCACTTACATATAAAAGCAACCCCCGCTACCTACTAGCGGGGGTTGCTTTTACTTTATGCCAGCTTGTTTTGCTAACCGTTCAATTGTAATTCGTTTTTCGTATAAACCTGTTGGTGATTGGAAGATCAGAATATCGTGTGGTTGTAAACGCCCACTCCAAGTCAATTGACCAGCAGAAGTTTTGTTTGCTATACCATAGGTCTTTCCATTAGCCTTACCACCAATGGACTTTAAGGCTCCTAACCTCCTCTTATTAGCGTGCATAAATCCCAAAATTGCCGATAACACATTCACTTTTGCCAACCTTGGCATTTCATCAAACATAGACTTATTAGTCTTTAACTCTTGAGCAATTCTCACGTGAACTGAGTAAGAAAATCTATTGGATAAAATATCAACCAATTCATCAAAAGCTTTAGATAAATCTGAATCTGAAAAGTCATCTGTGTTACGGTTCATGACACTTAAAATTTGGTTTGTCTTTGCGGATACAATTATTTGCTCAGCATTGTGTAACTCTTTACCAGAAGCGATCGTCACTTTTGCAAATTTAAGATTTTGATCTTCAGGATCAGAAGTGTTACTGATCAACGCTAATTGTTCATACGGAACGTGACTCAAAACGACTTCTGCATCCTGATAATTTTCTTTTAACCATTTTATGGCTCTATCAGTCATTTTCCGCCAATCTTTCTCTATAATTCTTGGTATGGAAACCATTTGATAGCCCTTTTTACCATAAATGATGGCTGAGTAAGCATTGTTCACATTGTTGTATCCACCATACAAGCTGATGTCTCTATCTTTCTTCAAAGGCTCTTGAGCATGCTTTCTCCCAGCGTTTTTTGCACCGATGATCATTTGGTCATAAAAAGCTCCCGAATCATCCCTTGTCTTCAATGTCACCAACATCTTCTTATACTTCAGCGGACCATCCACCAAATACTTGAAATTATCTTCGTCCCAAACAATTTCTCCCGTTTCAACATTAGTAGAAGCCACCAGCTTGTGACCCCGTGTCGCTGCAGCCATGGACCCAACAACAAAGCTAAATGGGTTGATGCGTTCCTCTTCACGTTGAGCGGTCGCCTCTTGATCTGTCAATTCAAATTTAAACTTATTTTGTGCTTGCACGTGATCTCGAGCTGCTTTAATTCGTTCTTTCGTGTACTTGTTGTAGTAATTCCCCATCTGATCACTCAGACGGCCTTGATCAAAGAATCCTTTACGATCGATATACTTGCCGACCGTTGCGATCATTAACGCATCATGCGCATGGTGATAATCATTGAGATCCCGATTCTTACGCAAGTCTACGTAGCGGCGCATGTCGCTAGTTAGAGAAGCCGGTAGTGCGACGACTTGAGTCTCTTTGAAATGGGTGCCAATTAAAGTAGCGACATTTTTGATGATTTGACGCGTCTCCACTAATGAACGGGCGATGAAACGCTCTCTTTGCATTTCGCCAATTTGGTCCCGTGTTAAGGCATCAAATTTTTGTTGACTCATGAATCCGGTAGCTAACAATCGATTCCAAAATGGACGCATCGCCCGGCGAATCTCTGTCGGCACCGTCCCAGCGTCCGACTTCGTTCGGTTCGTCGTTCGATCCACAAGCACCATGTTGTCCAATGAATTTCGCTTCGTAAAGGCTTGTGGCACGATATGGTCGATATCGTAATCAGACAAATGGTCGATATCTAGCACATGATCCGGTCGATACATATCTTTTCCTTGCTGCAGGAAATAAAGGTATAGCCGAGTCCTTTGTAAGGCATTATTGTCCTTATACTCGGCACTAATTTCATCAAACCAAGTCTTTAGCGCCTTGTCGCCACTGTACAACTCGCTTAATTGCCGAGCACGAGGGCGCGTTTGTTGGCTGGCCTGGGTCTCACGCGCAAACTCCAAATAAATTTTATCTGGTTGTTGCCCGGTAGCCCGCACAAGGTCATCCAAAATTCGAAATGATTGCGCAATCCCACGTTTGGTCTTCTTATCGCCGGGTAGCTCTTGAATTTCATCGTACACGTTATGGGCCGCTTCCGGTGCTTCATTTTGCGCTTTAATCCAAGCAGCTACACCGAAACGGTCATCCACATTACCAACCACTTCCATGAAATTTAGGTCAGTTTGATAAAACACATCAAGTAAGGTTTTCGCCCCTTGATCGTCATCAAACGTGCGATTATTAATTCTGTCGACGTGGTTAACAATATGACTGGTCAATAGCTTCTTAGATAAACGCCCCCAACCGGTGTAATGCTTTTTAGCTAACGCAGTGACGTGTTCGGCTGATAAATAACTCAATAAACTCAATTGTCGTTTTAAGGCAACCTTATCTTCAAAAACGGTCTGTAATTTAATGATTTCGTCTAACTGATCATTACTTAATTCAGTTATTTGATCGCCTAATACCTGCTTCAAGTCTAAATAAGCACTCAAACTATTACTAAATTTGGTCTTTTGACTTAATCCGACAACTTTGACAGACTGACCGGTATTTTCCGTGATAAAGGTTTCGACATTCTTAGCATTCACATTTTTCTGTCGTCTAAACAGTTGATTGAAAATTGCTTGTTTCAGTTGAACATCCAATCGATGCGAGCGTCGCTCACGATTATCTTCAGTAACCTCTAAACGAATATTATTTAATTCCTGCAGGACGGTAAAGGTCTGATAAGTCACTGAATTGGCCGGTAATGTTGGTTCCCCAATCAAGTAAGTATCCGTACCGATCAATCGATCGATAAACGCATTTTCTGTCGCATCAGTATCCACAACATCTGACAGGTTCCATGGTGTGATCGTGGCATCTTTCTTTTTAATCAGCCAGTGATTCTTTTCTTCACCAGCAAACTGGGCATCACTTTGAAGCTTGCTGACAAGCGGTCCAACATAGTAGGGCACCCTAAAATTGATCAGTCCCGCAATCTTCGTATCCGTTCGGTCTGCTTGCGTGTACGTTTCAGCCAAGAATGGATAATACTGTTTTTGATGTTCAATAATCTGACGCACTTCATTCAGATGTAGTTGATGTGGAATTGAGCCATTCTCCTTCGTCCGTTGGCGTGGTAAAAATTGTCCGTCTTCAATTTTCTGTAAGTAATCAGCTTTTTGCGGTAAATTCGAGTCTTCAATTAGCTTAGTAAAGAATGCTTTCGGTGCTGTTAACTTGTCATCAGAGTCGGCAGCTAACCATAATTGATAATTCTGATCGAAGGTGGCGCGATCTTGCTTGCGCAGTCCCTTTAGTGCTTCACGTTGTTGATGGTGATCATCATATCGCTTGACCATCGCAGCTGAAATGGTCTTTGCATCACCGAGCAGCATCTTTAAGGTCAACCCATTGAAGGCCCGCTGCAAAGCTAGAACAAATTCATATTGTTCTGGTTCTAACAAACCGTCTACCGTAGCTAATTTAGCGTCAATGTCACCGTCACTAAACTTGAACCTATAAGATTTCTTATCCTCAGTTGTTAAACCTTGCAGGTTAAAGACGATTGTTAAATCAATTTGGTTGCCAACCAAACCGCTAAAAATGGACTTAAAGCAGCGCTTGGCCAGTTTAGCGTCACCACTAAATTTCATGTCAGCAAGTGCTTGATCAACTCGCCCCGAATTACCAAGTTTATCATTGGTCAAAGTTGCCGATAATTTATTGGCATCAAACGTAATCGAAAAGTCTGGCATCATCTGTTCAACAAAGGTCGTTAAAAGTTGAACAAGATTTTCGACGTCAAACGAATCTGCTGCTGAGATTTCACCCTCGCGTAGAAAATGACCACGATATTTAACTGCGTGATGAATGGCTAAATAGATTTCGCGCAGATCATGTTGCTTGGTATCCTGCATTAACGTCTGGCGCAAGTGATAAATCGTTGGGTAAGCATGATGAAAGGCTGAATCCGCCACCGTTGATCCGAACAAGGCCCCATTGGCCACCCCAGCCTCTTCATTGACCTGGGGATTAAGTTCGTCAGCAGGATGAACCCAAGAATATTTTGATCGTTCTAAGAAGTTTTCATCGACTTTGGCTAATTCTGGTGCAAACATATCTCGGAGCAACTTCAACCGCCAGCGCCGTCGTGACAGGCGCCGTCGCGTAGATCGAAAGCCTCTTCTTTCTTCAGCTGTATCCGCTGAATCAAATAACCGGACGCCAATTAAATGATTCCCTTTTGCTCGCTTTAACCGATAGTGATCATCGATTGCAGCCCACCCCACTGAACCAGTACCAATATCTAAACCAACTGAATATCCACCGTGATTGCTCATAATTTTAACCCCTCACCTATTGATCTGTTTAAAATATTACGCAATGTTAACGCTTTCCACAAGTAGCAAATGGTTTAGTATGCTCACCTGGCGAAAAAAACAAAAAAACACATCCCCAATACGGAGATGTGCCTGCCCAATCGATAATCCAAAGATTAACGCTTTGAGAATTGTGAAGCCTTACGGGCCTTCTTGAGACCTGGCTTTTTACGTTCTTTCATGCGGGCGTCACGAGTTAATAACCCAGCTGACTTTAATGGCGCACGGAAGTCAGGATCAACCGTCAACAATGCACGGGCGATCCCATGGCGAGTGGCACCGGCTTGACCGGAGAAGCCACCACCATTGACGTTAACTAAAACATCATAATTACCAGTCGTTTCCGTAGCAGTGAATGGTTGTAACACCACTTCACGCAAGTTAGCGAATGGAATGTATTCAGTAATATCTTTATCGTTCATTGTGATTTTACCAGTGCCGGGTACTAAACGAACCCGCGCAACTGAGTTTTTCCGACGACCAGTGCCGGCGTATTGAACAGTAGCCAATGTGATTTCCCCCTTAGATTAATTTCGTGATGTCTAAAACTTCAGGTTGTTGTGCAGCTTGATCATGTTGGTCACCTGCATAGACGTGAAGCTTGAGCAGTTGTTTGTGACCAAGCGTTCCTGCTGGCAACATACCCTTAACGGAAGTTTCAATTAACCGAACTGGGTTTTGTTCACGTAAGTTACCTGCAGTGCGTGACTTCAAACCGCCTGGGTGATTCGAGTGGTGGTAGTACATCTTGTCTGATGCCTTCCGACCCGTTAAACCAACCTTGCCGGCGTTAAGAACGATCACAAAGTCACCCGTATCCACATTAGGGGTAAACGTTGGCTTGTTCTTGCCACGTAAGATTGAAGCAACGACTGAACTTAAACGTCCTAAAGGAACGTCTGTGGCATCAACCACATACCATTTACGGTCTACTTCACCTGGTTTTGCTAAATAAGTTGTACGCACGGTATTTTCCTCCAATTTCTTGTCTGTTTGACACTCGATAAAACTTTCCGGGGCTTATCGTGGGGCAACCAATACCAAGTAACAGTGTACTGTTCAGACCCCGCCCTGTCAATGACAAATCAGTTACATCACTTGTTTTCGTCCGGATTGCTCGGATAAACAACCTCTTCTAAATACAAGCCACTTGCCGGGGCCGTTTCCCGAGCTAGTTCACGGTCTTTGGCAGCTAGTAGAGCTGGCAGTGAATCGACTGCTCGTCGCCCATTACCGATTTCCAACAACGTGGCTACCATGATCCGCACCTGATTGTACAAAAATCCATTTCCATAAAAATCAAAAATCACTTCATGATCAACTGGTCGATTAGCAACTTGAATATCGTAAATTGTGCGGACGTTTGATTTAGCCTGGCTGCCAGAAGCAACGAAACTGGTAAAATCGTGTTCACCAATCAAATCAGGTAGCGCTTGCCGAATTCTCTCCACATCAAGTGGATACTTATAGTGTCCCGTATAATTTCGTTTAAAAGGATCAACAAAGGGCGTGGTAGAAACAATATATCGATACCGTTTACCATGAGTTGAAAACCGTGCATGAAAATCATCATCCACCTCGGTCACTGTCTTCACGCTCATATCCAGGGGAAACATACTGTTCAAAGCCAAGCGTAAATTAGCTGCCGGAATCGGTTTAGGTAGATCGAAATGAACCACTTGACCATGCGCATGAACTCCCGCGTCTGTCCGTCCTGAACCAAAGACAGCAATTGCTGGTTGCGGATTTTTCGCAATCCGATTCACGACGTCCACTAAAACAGCTTCCACTGTGCGCTGATTTGGCTGCACTTGGAAGCCGGCAAAATTGGTACCGTCATACTCAATCACGACTTTATAACGTTGTGACATGAAGTTAGTTGACTCTCCTTTCAATTAACCCAAATGCCGTAAGAAGACGAGCGCAATGTTCACAACGATAACAACGATCACAGCACCTGTATCTAAGCCGTGCCAATGAATCACCCGATAGCGGGTACGGTGCTCACTACCTTGATAACCACGCGCCTCCATGGCCGTCGCTAAGTCATCTGCTCGACCAATCGCGCCAACGAAGAGTGGAATAAGTAAAGGAACAATGGCCCGGAGACGTTTAATCAAACCGCCATTGTTAAATTCGACACCACGGGCCCGCTGGGCGTTCATGATCGTTTGCGCCTCGTCAAGCAACGTTGGCACAAATCGCAGAGCTACCGACAACATCAGCGCAGTTTGCGCAACGGGAAAATGCACCACCCGTAACGGACGTAACATCGACTCAACACCATCCGCAATCGCCAATGGTGCGGTGGTTAATGTGAGCACCGTGGCAACAGTAATAATTAGGAGAAAACGTAAGAAGACTGCGGTAGACAGTTCGATCCCGGTCTGGGTAATCATCAAAACGCCCCAGTGCCAATAAACATGCCCCCCCGGGGTAAATAATAATTGCAATAATGCGGTAAAAACAATCAGCCAAATCAATGGGCCAATACCGCGAATAAAGTAGCTTAAACTAAGTCCCGTTAACCAGATCAACCCACCGACAAACGCGAAGAGCAGTACATAGGTCGCCCACGTCGTTGTTAAAAACGCCATAATGATTAAATACAAGGCTAATAGTAATTTGGCACGTGGGTCTAGCCGATGAAGCCAAGATTGTCCGGGAATATAACGCCCTAATGTAAGTTGCTCTAACATTATGCGTCCCCCCTCGGTAATTGACCGATCAAAGCGTTAGCCAAGTCGGCGTCCGTCAATGGCAATGAATCAAATCGAAAACCTCGATTAGCTAAACGCTGTGCAAATTTGGCTGCCGTGGGTAACTCCAATTCATGTTCAGTAACCCACTGCTGATCGCTAAAAATATCAGTCGGCGTCCCAAATTTAACCAACTGACTATGCGCCATCACCAGCGCATGATCTGCATAGTCAGCCACATCATCCATCTGATGCGTTACCAACATAATCGTCAGGTGTTGTTCGGCCTTTAATCGTGCAAACATCTGCATCATCTCTTGGCGACCACGAGGATCCAGTCCGGCCGTTGGCTCATCTAGCACCAATATACGCGGCCGGCTCGCTAATACGCCAGCAATCGCAACCCGGCGCATCTGACCACCGGATAATTCAAATGGCGACCGCGCCAATAAATCACCACTTAAGCCAACATCATGGGCAGCTTGGTGAGCAAGTTCAGTCGCCTCCGCCTCGGAATAACCGAAATTCAGTGGCCCAAACGCAATATCTCTAGCCACCGTTTGATCAAACAATTGATTCTCGGGGAATTGAAAAACCATGCCCACATGTTGGTGCAACGTTTTTAAATTTCGATTAGTGGTCGCATTTGTCAAGGTAAACTCATCGACGGTCACCGTCCCACTAGTTGGCTTTAACAAACCATTTAAATGTTGCACCAGCGTACTTTTGCCGCTCCCCGTATGTCCAATGATCGCCGTGAACGATTCATCCGGAATCTGAAATGAGATGTCTGACAGCCCTACTGCCTCAAATGGAGAGTTTTGCTGGTAAGTAAAGTCTACATGGTCGAATGAGATTGCCATAACCATTCCTCCATTTCATCATCCGTCAAATAACCGGTTGGATTAGCCAACTGTCGCTGTGCTAATGCCCGGCTTAACTTTGTTGTAAAAGGTTCGTCTAACCCTGTCGCCTGCAGCAATTCATCATTACTAAAAATCGCCGCTGGCGTACCTTGGGTAATCAATTTGCCATCATCCATAACTAACAGGCGCTGAGCTTGCGCCGCTTCCGCTAAATCATGGGTAATTGAAATAATGGTCGGCGCCTGTCCCGCCTTGCGCAACTTGGTTAAGACGGCTAATACGGTTTGGCGGCCATGAGGATCTAACATGCTAGTTGCTTCGTCTAGTACGATAATGCTAGGATTCATCGCAATAATCCCAGCTAACGCAACTCGTTGTTTTTGCCCACCGGATAATCGACTCGGTTCCCGATCAGCAAAATCCAGCATATCGACTTCGCTAAGTGCCGCCTTAACACGCTCTTGCATCTCCGTTCGGGGCACACTCGCGTTTTCCAAACCGAAAGCAACATCGTCAGCAACGGTAGCGCCGACAAACTGATTGTCCGGGTTCTGAAACACCATCCCAATGTGTTCGCGGACTAACCATACCGACTCCGGATTCAACTCGGTACCAGCAACCGTGATTGACCCTTCTTCATAGTCGATCAAGCCATCTATCGCGCGCACCAACGTACTCTTGCCACTACCATTGTGACCAACGATTGCGACCCATTCTCCGGCGGCAACAGAAAAAGAAACATGATCTAGCGCTAACTGATCTGCTTGCAAATAACGGTAGGTTAATTGTTCAACCTTAATAATGTCTGCCACAGTAAGTCCTCATTTCTTCGTGCTCGCCTGATTATGTATCGTAATTTTAAAGACCTCACCCGTATGTGCCGCATGAATTAATTGCGTCATATACTTTTGATACAATGAAAAAATGCTGGATCCGCCCCAAGTCGCTTTAAATCATTAACATTCGGGTTATTGAGCAGTTGCTGATTCCATAACTCTACACTAGCACTTGTCGTGGGATTAAAGAGACCAAACGCGTCCAGCTGGTCGAATTCCAAATAATCCAGATGTCCGTGAGCATCGACCATTGCGTAAGCAGTCACACGATAGCCATTAACGTAGTGCGTCTCATGTAATGAATAGTGACCGGGTTTAAACGCTTCTTTCGGTAAGACCTTAGCTGCCTTTTCACTTAGCTGCCGAAGCCTTGATTCATAAGCAGCATGTTCGCGTTCGGCGTTAATTGTCGTAATCGCAGTTGCGCCCAATGCTAGGCCGGCCAAGACGAACACAACCAACCCTGTAATCAATTTTGCCCGACGTCTCTGCACCATTGCCACCTCATTATGAAACGCTTAATACCGCACTATTTTAGCGAAAAGCCGGCCACCATGCAAGCGCTGTCGCCAATGACCACTCATTTTGGATACAAAAAAATCACTTAGTACCACGGCGCGAGCATCAGCTCATTCAAGCTAGACTGGGCGAACGCGATCGCCATCATCATAACGCTTTATACCATTGGCACTAGTGATTATTTTGAATATTCAAATACTAAGGTGACCCGTCGATCAACTTAGGACAGCTATTCACACTGTCGTTAATGATTAGTCAACGAATTCCAAGATGACCATTTGTGCTGCATCACCACGACGCGGCATGGTCTTGTACATCCGTGTATAACCACCATTACGTTCGGCAAACCGTGGTGCTAATTCATCGAATAACTTCTGCAAAGCACTCTGTGCCTTAACATTGTCACCGTCTTCTTTAACATCAGCGATCACGCCGCGGACAAAGCTAGCAGCTTCATGACGTGCGTGCAAGTCGCCTTGCTTACCCCAGGTAATCATTTGGTCGGCAGTTTTACGAACTTCTTTGGCGCGTGCTTCAGTCGTTTCAATGCGACCGTTAACGATCAAACTAGTCGTTAAATCGCGCAACAAAGCTTTACGTTGAGAACTGGTACGCCCTAATTTGCGGTAGCTCATGCTGAACCCTCCTTCTATCAATAAGTCTGACTAGTCTTCTTGTTTCAAAGAAAGACCAAGGCCAGCTAATTTTGCCTTAACTTCTTCAAGTGACTTACGACCAAGGTTACGAACCTTCATCATGTCAGCCTCTGTCCGATCAGTTAACTCTTGAACTGTGTTAATTCCAGCACGCTTCAAACAGTTGTATGAACGTACAGACAGATCTAACTCTTCGATGGTCATTTCGAGCATCTTTTCCTTGTGTGTCTCTTCTTTTTCAACCATAATTTCAGCGTTCTTTGCTGTATCGGTTAAATCGACAAACATCGCAAGGTGTTCTGTTAAGATCTTGGCAGCTAAACTAATGGCCTCACTTGGTGAAATGGAACTATCAGTCCACACATCCAAAGTTAATTTGTCATAGTCGTCACGCTGACCAACACGAGTATTTTCAACTTGGTAGTTTACACGTTCGATTGGGGTATAAATGGAATCGATTGGTAACACGCCAATTGGCATATCATCCTGACGAGTTTTATTTTCATCAGCTGAAACATAACCACGGCCCTTGTTAGCAGTTAAGTGCATATGGAAAGTGGCACCGTCTGCTACTGTGCAGATGTAAAGATCCGGGTTCATCACTTCAACATCAGCATCCGTTTGAATGTCACCTGCTGTGACAGTCGCAGGACCCTTGACATCAATGTCCATGCCCTTTTCTTCATCGGTCGCCATTTTCAAAGAAACTTTCTTCATGTTCAAAATGATCTGTGTAACATCTTCCACAACACCTTCAACAGTGGAGAACTCGTGAAGTACACCATCAATTTGAATACTAGTGACAGCCGCACCAGGCAATGATGAAAGTAGAATTCGTCGTAGCGAGTTACCCAGGGTCGTTCCATAGCCACGTTCTAGTGGTTCAACAACGAACTTCCCATAGTTATCACTTTCATCGATCTTGTGAATGTTTGGCTTTTCAAATTCGATCATTCTTTTGTTTACCCCTTTCAAAACTCGTCTGATTTAATCAATGAACGTTCATCACTCCAACAAAGTGATGTCATCAATTAAACACGACGACGCTTTGGAGGACGAGATCCGTTATGTGGAACTGGAGTCACATCACGGATTGAAGTCACTTCAAGACCAGTTGATTGTAAAGCACGAATAGCGGCTTCACGACCAGAACCTGGTCCCTTAACAGCAACTTCAACCGTCTTCATTCCATGTTCCATTGCCCCTTTTGCAGCGGCTTCAGCAGCCATTTGAGCAGCGAATGGCGTTGACTTACGACTACCTTTAAAGCCAAGGGCACCAGCTGAAGACCATGCTACAGCGTTCCCTTGCACATCGGTAACCATAACTAACGTGTTGTTAAACGTTGAGTGAATGTGTGCAACACCTGATTCAACGTTCTTTTTGACACGACGCTTACGTGATGTTTTTCTACCTGCCATAAGAAATGCTAACCTCCTTTATTTGAAATGAATTACTTCTTCTTGCCAGCAATTGCTTTAGCTGGGCCTTTGCGAGTCCGCGCGTTGTTCTTCGTGTGTTGTCCACGCACTGGTAAACCACGACGGTGCCGCATGCCTCGGTATGAACCAATTTCTTGTAAGTTCTTGATGTTCAAGCTGACTTCCCGGCGAAGATCCCCTTCAACCTTATAGTTGTCAACAATTGCACGAATTTTATCTTCGTCTTCAGGCGCTAAGTCCCGAACTCGAATATCTTCGCTAACACCAGCATCAGCCAAAATCTTTTGCGCTGATGAATTACCGATTCCGAAAATGTAAGTTAAACCAATCACGATTCGCTTGTCCCGTGGAAGGTCAACACCTGCAATACGAGCCATAACAATTACCTCCTTTTTTCTGAATTATTTACCTTGACGTTGCTTGTGCTTTGGATTTGCTGAACAAATCACCATCACACGACCGTTACGTTTAATCACACGGCAGTGTTCACACATAGGCTTTACTGATGGTCTTACTTTCATGATTTTTCCTCCATAATTATGAGGCGACGATTACTTGAAACGGTAAGTAATCCGACCCTTTGTCAAATCGTACGGTGACATTTCAACAGTGACCTTGTCACCAGGCAAAATTCGAATATAATGCATCCGAATCTTACCTGACACGTGAGCCAAGATTTCATGACCGTTCTCAAGTTCTACTTTAAACATCGCATTAGGCAATGTTTCTTTAACAGTGCCTTCGATTTCAATTACGTCACTTGCCAAACAGAATTCCCTCCCCTTAAATGAACTTTAATTCTTACGATACGGTGGCAAAAACGACGGAAAAACGGCGAAAACAGTCGTTTCCACCCCCTTGGCGCACCACTCTGCGCAAACCATACCAAGAGATTTTATCACATTCTTAAGGGTCCTGCAAATACTGGGTTCGAACTTGTCAACCCCAAAATTTACGATTCACTGACAGACTGCAAGACAGTGGAGACGTCCTCGAAAACATCGTCGATTTTACGTTGGCCATTGATCGTGTGTAAGACACCCTGACCTTGGTAATAATCAACTAACGGCGTGTTCATCTTAATATTGACAGCCAATCGGTTTTTAACCGTTTCAGGTTTATCATCGTCACGCTGATAGAAGTCATGCGATCCACAAACATCACAAGTTCCTTCAACCTTTGGTGGATTACTGATTCGATTATAAGTTGCGCCACAAACTCGGCAGATAAACCGAGCAGATAAACGATCAACTAACACTGCAGGATCAACGTCGATGTTAATCACGGCATCAAGGTGACGCTTCGAGTCGGCCAGCATTTGGTCTAACGCAGCCGCTTGATCAAGATTTCGTGGATAACCATCCAACATGAATCCGTTTTTCAAGACATCTGGTTGACTCAAACGTTCACGAACAATACCGTTCGTGACCTCATCTGGAACCAATTCACCTTTATCAATGTAAGCTTTGGCAGCTAAACCCATTTCAGTCTCGTTCGCCATCGCTTCCCGAAAAATATCCCCCGTCGAAATGTGCGGAACTTGATATTCATCGTCGATCTTTTGAGCTTGAGTCCCTTTACCGGCACCTGGCAAGCCCATCAGAATCAAGTTGAGTGCCATGATTAATCCTCCTGTTCTTCCGTTGCCTCGTGGCTGGCCAACTGATCATCCTGAATGAAACCAACATATTGGCGCTTCATCATCAGACCATCAAGTTGACGAATCATATCAATTGCAACACCAACCACGATCAATAGTGACGTTCCACCTAACCCGATTGATTCATCTAATCCCCAAATATCACTAGCTAACAATGGGATTAACGCAACCAAGCCAAGGAACAACGATCCGACCGTACTTAATCGCATTAGCAAATGTGAAATGTAATCTTGTGTATCATGTCCAGGCCAAACACTCGGAATGTAGCCACCTTGTTTCTGCAAGTTTTCCGCCAATTTTTCAGGGTTAACCTGAACAAAAGCATAGAAAAATGTGAACAGCACGATTAACACCGTGTATAGGATTGCCCCCTGAGTGGTTTGCATATTAAAAATCTTGGACATGATCTGATACCAGTCATCAGCACCATGATTCTTCTGGAACGCCAGTAAAATCGTTTGTGGTGTCGAAATTAAGGAACTGGCAAAGATTACGGGAATCACCCCGGCAACATTCACCTTTAAAGGCAAATAACTGCCGGAACCAGCCGAAGTTGCACGTCGCGTGTACTGAATTGGAATCCGTCGTTCAGCCTGTTGGACCCACGTAACAAAAACAATGATGATAATTACGAGAACCGCAATGGCAGCTAAGAACAACGCACCACGCCATAACTGGCTTTTAGCAACTGAGGTAATGTTTTCACGCCAAAGTTGTTGAATTCCAACGGGCGTACGCGCAATAATCCCGGCAAAAATCAGCATTGAAACACCATTTCCTAAACCACGTTGGGTAATCATATCACCCAACCAAGTCGCAAACATCGTTCCACCGGTTAATAAAATCCCGATCATAATAAACGTTTGTGGATTTGGCGTTTTCACTAAGTGCATGGGACTAAGGGCGTTAAATCCCGCCGTAATCCCAATTGACTGGACGAAAGCCAAAGCAATCGTTAAATAACGAGTCGCTTGATTTAACTTACGCCGACCTACATCCCCTTGTTTGCTCCATTCAACAAATCGCGGCACAATATCCATTTGGAGCAATTGAACCACAATTTGTGCCGTCACGAATGGGGAAACCCCCATGGCGAACAGCGAATAGTTCGTTAACCCACCACCGGAAAAGATATTCAGTACATTAACAAGCCCGGAGCTTGCGACTGCTTGTAAAGCACGTGCATTAACCCCGGGAACGGTAAT
Organism: Furfurilactobacillus sp. W61-4; assembly: GCF_057545565.1. Taxonomy (NCBI): domain Bacteria; kingdom Bacillati; phylum Bacillota; class Bacilli; order Lactobacillales; family Lactobacillaceae; genus Furfurilactobacillus; species Furfurilactobacillus sp. W61-4. The sequence goes on along the minus strand of NZ_BAAJNZ010000006.1, from coordinate 79,299 downwards.
GTAACAACCTAACCGATAGACGATTAAAACAAACAAAGTGAAGAAGATCTTATTTCTGATTTCACGTGTCTTGAAAGCGTTCGAAATCGTAGAGATCAACTAGATCACCTCAGTCTTACCGCCGGCTGCTTCAATTGCAGCAACTGCTGCGTTTGAGAATTTGTTAGCGTGAACCGTAAGTTTCTTTTCAACGGCACCGTTGCCAAGAATCTTAACGCCACTCTTTTCGTTTTTCACCAAACCTGCTTCAACGAGCGCTGCTGGCGTAATGTCAGCACCATCATCAAAACGGTTTAATGAAGCTAAGTTCACAATCGCGAATTCCTTGCGGTTAATGTTGGTAAAACCACGTTTAGGAATCCGACGGTACAGTGGCATTTGGCCCCCTTCAAACCCGACACGCGTCTTACTACGCGCCTTTTGGCCTTTTTGACCACGGCCGGAAGTTTTACCGTTGCCGGCAGACACGCCGCGACCGCGACGCATCCGCTTACTACGTGAACCTTCGTTTGGTTGTAATTCGTTCAACTTCATTTCGTTGGCACCTCCTTACACGTAAATTGAATTTACTTAACTTCTTCAACAGTGACCAAGTGCGCAATCTTCATGATAGCGCCGCGAGTCGCGTCGTTGTTTGGCCGAATAACAGAACTGTTAACTCGTCCAAGGCCTAAGCCATACGCAACGTTACGAACTTTTGGCTTCTGGTGAACGGCACTTTTCACTAAAGTAATCTTGACTTGATTAGCCATGAGTTACGTCCTCCTTATTCAGCTAAATGTTCGACAGAAACGCCACGTAATGCAGCGACATCTTCAGCCCGCTTTAAGTCCTTAAGTCCTTCAAAGGTGGCACGCACAACGTTAACAGGTGTGCTTTCACCAAGAGACTTACTTGTAACATCGGCAACACCGGCTAATTCCATAACGGCACGAACGGCGCCACCAGCGGCAACCCCAGAACCTTCAACGGCTGGCTTCAACATCACTTTAGAACCTGAGTAAACACCCAGTACTTCATGAGGCAATGTCGAGCCAACAACTGGCACTTCAACTAAGTTCTTGTGAGCTGCTTCGACTGCTTTACGAATCGCTTCTGGTACTTCTTGCGCTTTACCAGTACCAAAACCAACGTGACCATTGTGGTCTCCCACAACGACTAAGGCAGCGAATCGAAGACGACGACCACCCTTAACAACCTTAGTAATCCGGTTGATTGAAACGACGTTATCTTCTAAATCTAACTTGCTTGGGTCGATAAAAGCCATTGGTTAATTCCTCCTTCTCTAGAATTTAAGTCCGTTTTCACGAGCGGCTTCAGCCAATGCTTCTACCCGACCATGATATAAGTAACCGCCACGATCGAAGACCACATCTGTGACCTTCTTGTCGTTGGCGCGTTTGGCAACCAATTCGCCAACGGAAGCTGCTTTTTCCGTCTTTGTGGTTCCCTTAACGTCTTTATCCAACGTTGAGGCACTTGCCAGCGTCACACCCGCTACGTCATCAATTACTTGCGCGTAGATGTTTGAATTAGAACGAAAAACGTTCAAGCGTGGGCGCTGCGCAGTACCAGAAATCTTACCACGCACACGTGCATGACGACGTTGGCGTGTTTTGTTTTTATCTGGTTTAGAAATCACAACAATTCACCTCATATTTTATTCGCAGTGAATCTGTGCACTGCGACACCTTAAGCCAAAACAAATGAATAAGCTGATCTGCTTACTTACCTGTCTTACCTTCCTTACGACGAACCTGTTCGCCTTCGTAACGAATCCCTTTGCCTTTGTACGGCTCAGGTGGACGAATACCACGAATCTCAGCAGCATAGTCACCGACTTGTTGCTTAGAGATTCCGGACAGAATAACCGTTGTGTTGTCGGGAACTTCAACACTGACACCCTCACGACCGTCAAATTCAACGGGGTTTGAGTAACCAACGTTCATGATGAGCTTCTTACCTTGCAATTGTGCACGGTAACCAACCCCAACTAGCTTCAGCGTCTTCTTGAAACCATCAGTAACCCCTTCAACCATGTTGGCGAAGTTGGCACGGGCCGTCCCATGAATAGCTTTCACTTTGCTATCGTCGCTAGGACGTGTGAATGAAACTTCCGTCCCGTCAACTTTCATAGTAATAATGTCAGCAAATGTCCGTGTTAGTTCACCCTTAGGGCCTTTAACAGTCACATCATTGCCGTTTTGTTTAACTTCAACCCCAGCGGGTAAAGTTACAACTTTATAACCAATACGACTCACGATTTACACCTCCAATCCTTATTTAGTGATTACCAAACGTAAGCGAGCACTTCGCCGCCGACGTCTTTTTGACGAGCATCTTTATCAGTGATCACACCTTCAGACGTGGAAATGATCGCAATACCAAGGCCATTTAAAACCTTTGGCACTGAATCAGCCTTCACGTATGAACGTAAACCAGGCTTAGAGATCCGCTTCAAACCGGAAATGACACGTTCGCCATCCTTACCGTATTTGAGAAAGACACGGATAATACCTTGCTTATCATCGTCGATGTATTCAACATCGCGTACGAAACCTTCGTTCTTCAAGATTTCGGCAATGTCACGCTTAATCTTTGACGCAGGCACTTCAACTGAATCGTGACGAACCATGTTCGCGTTACGAATCCGTGTCAGAAAGTCTGCAATCGGGTCTGTCATAGACATCGATATTTGCCTCCTTTTAGTATCGATATAAACAAATGAAACGACTTGAAAGGAATCCAAATCGAATTTTCTCAGTAAAAACCGAAGCCTACCAGCTTGCTTTCTTCATGCCAGGAATTTGACCCTTATGAGCTAAATCCCGTAAGCATAAACGGCAAAGATGGAACTTCCGGTAAACTGAGTGCGGACGGCCACAACGTTCACAGCGGGTATAAGCCTGCGTTGAGAACTTGGCTGGGCGTTCGCTCTTAACAACCATTGATTTCTTGGCCATGTATGTGGCGCCTCCTATTACTTGGCAAATGGCATCCCGAGCTGACCTAACAGTTCCCGGGATTCTTCATCAGTGTTAGCAGTCGTGACGATAACAATATCTAAGCCACGGACCCGGTTAACATTATCGTAATTGATTTCAGGGAAGATCAGTTGTTCACGAACCCCCAAAGTGTAGTTCCCACGTCCATCAAAGGAGCGGTTAGAAACACCATGGAAGTCACGAACACGTGGTAATGACACATTGATCAACTTGTCTAAAAAGTCATACATCCGTTCACCGCGCAAAGTTACCTTAGCACCAATGGACATTCCTTCACGAAGACGGAAGCCGGCAATTGATTTCTTAGCCTTAGTGATAACTGGCTTTTGACCAGCAATCAAGCCTAATTCCTCAACAGCTTCGTCTAAGTTCTTTGAGTTAGTGGTCGCATCACCAACCCCCATGTTCAGCACAATCTTGTCGATGTGTGGGGCTTGCATGCTTGACGTGTAGTTGAATTTTTCAATCAAGGAAGGTTTGATTTCCTTTTCGTAGCGTTCTTTCAAACGATTAGCCATTCTAAACGTTTCCTCCTTTCCCAAAAGTTATGCGATTGTGTTACCAGATTTCTTGGCAACTCGAACCTTCTTGCCATCTTCGACTTTAAAACCAACCCGAGTTGGTTCTTTAGTGGATGGGTCAATTAACATGACGTTAGAAACGTGGATTGGGGCTTCAACATCAACAATCCCCCCCTGTGGGTAGTCATTGTTTGGCTTTTGGTGTTTCTTCACCATGTTGATGCCTTCCACGACGACGCGGTCAGACTTGACAAGCGTTTGCTTAACAGCGCCCTCTTTGCCTTTGTCTTTACCAGCGATAACGCGTACTTGATCTCCAGTCTTTAAGAACATTCTGCTGTGCACCTCCTGTTCAACTTATGCATTCAGCTTGATTACTTGATTAAAGCACTTCAGGTGCTAAAGAAACGATCCGCATGAAGTTGCCTTCACGAAGTTCACGAGCAACTGGTCCAAAGATCCGTGTGCCACGAGGGCTCTTGTCATCAGAGATGATGACTGCAGCATTATCGTCAAACTTGATGTAAGAACCATCAGTCCGGTGCATACCAGAAACAGTCCGTACGATAACAGCTTTTACGACGTCACCTTTTTTTACAACGCCACCTGGTGTTGCTTGTTTAACAGTAGCGACGATGATGTCACCAATATTGGCTGACTTCCGTGTTGAACCGCCAAGAATCTTGATCGTCAAGATTTCACGGGCACCCGAGTTATCAGCAACTTTTAAACGACTTTCTTGTTGAATCACGGTTTTATCCTCCTTCCGCAACTAATTAGAATACGTAGAAATGGTTATTACAGGATGACGGCCTTTTCAACGACATTCAAGAGGCGGAAGTGCTTGGTCTTAGACAACGGCCGCGTTTCCATGATCCGTACAATATCGCCAGTTTTGGCTTCGTTGTTATCATCTTGCGCAACGAATTTCTTGGTGTATTTAACCCGTTTACCATAAACTGGGTGGTTCTTGTAAGTGTCAACAGCGACAATAATCGTCTTGTCATTCTTATCAGAAACCACGTGGCCCTGGTAAACCTTACGTGCGTTACGTTCAGTCATAGGTTAACTTCTCCTTTCGTATTCTAATTACTTGCTTTGGCTTAATTCTTGTTGACGAAGAGCCGTCTTCAACCGGGCAATATTCTTACGAACTTGCTTCAAGCGAGCAGTATTTTCTAATTGGCCAGTTGCCAATTGGAACCGCAAGTTGAACAATTCGTCTTTGTAGCCCTTTTCTTTATCAAGCATTTCAGCAGTGGTTAATTTGTTAATGTCAGTCATTTTCATAATTATTCGCCACCTACTTCTTCACGCGCCACGATTTTCGTCTTAACGGGTAGCTTGTGACTAGCAAGACGCAATGCTTCGCGAGCAACGGCTTCTGATACACCGCCAACTTCAAACATTACCTTGCCGCGCTTAACAGGAGAAACCCAACCTTCAGGTGCCCCTTTCCCGTTACCCATACGAACACCGACACCCTTTGAGGTGTAGGACTTATGAGGGAAAATCTTGATCCAAACTTTACCACCACGCTTCATGTAACGGTTCATTGCAATACGAGCCGCTTCAATCTGACGGTTAGAAACCCATGATGAAGTTGTGGCTTGCAGACCAAAGTCGCCAAAAGCAACGGTCTTACCGCCTTTTGCTTCACCACGCATGTGACCGCGGAATTCCCGACGGTGCTTAACCCGTTTAGGTACCAGCATGATTATTTCCCTCCTCGTTGATTATTTGTTGACTTCTTGGCAGGAAGTACTTCACCACGGTAGATCCATGTTTTCACGCCGATCATCCCATAAGTGGTCCGGGCCTCATCCCAAGAATAGTCAATGTCCGCCCGCAATGTATGCAACGGAACCGTTCCTTCTGAGTAGCGTTCTTTACGGGCAATGTCAGCACCATTTAAACGGCCTGAAACCATCGTCTTAATTCCGTGTGCACCTGCACGCATGGAACGTTGGATCGCGCCACGCATTGCACGACGGAAGGCAACCCGCTGCTCTAATTGCTTGGCAATTGAATCCCCAACTAAGTGAGCATCCAAGTCAGGCTTTTTGATTTCAATAATGTTGATGTGAACTTGCTTGCCAGTTAAGCTGTTCAATTCCTTACGGAGTTTTTCAACTTCTGACCCACCTTTACCGATAACCATCCCAGGCTTTGCAGTGTGAATGGATAATACCACCCGACCAGCAGCCCGTTCGATTTCAACGGTTGAAACAGATGCGTCGGCAAGTCTTTGATCAATAAACTTACGGATTTTCACGTCTTCGATTAACCAAGTTGCGTAATCTTTATCCGCATACCACTTGGCTTCCCAATCGCGGATAACGCCGACACGAAATCCATTTGGATTTACTTTTTGACCCACGCTCGTTCCCTCCTACTTTTCAGATACGACTACTGTAATGTGGCTCGTCCGCTTGTTAATCGGTGATGCGGAACCTTTAGCCCGAGGACGGAACCGCTTTAGGGTTGGTCCTTCATTAGCAAATGCTTCAGAAACAACTAGATCAGCACGATCTAAGTCAAAGTTGTTTTCAGCGTTTGCAACAGCAGACTTCAAAACTTTTTCTACGTCCGCAGATGCACCGCGAGGCGTGAATTTTAAAATGGCAAATGCTTCATTGACGCTCTTGCCGCGAATAAGGTCAACAACTAGGCGAACCTTACGAGCAGCGACACGAACAGTCTTTGCAGTTGCTTTTGCAGTTGTAACTTGTTCAGCCATTGTTCAGTCCTCCTAATTATTTACCAGTTACCTTGTCGGAACCGGCGTGTCCACGGAATGTCCGTGTAGGCACGAATTCGCCAAGCTTGTGACCAACCATGTCATCAGAAATGAACACTGGGACATGTTTCCGTCCGTCATAAACAGCGATTGTGTATCCGATGAAGCTAGGGAAAATCGTTGACCGACGTGACCAAGTTTTGATCACAGTTTTCTTTTCAGAATCGGCTTGTGCAGCGATTTTCTTCAGCAGATGTTCATCGGCGAAAGGTCCTTTTTTAAGACTACGACCCATCGTGTGGCCTCCTCTCAGTTAGCGGTTAGCTAACGCGTTCATGTTATTAACGACTAATTATCGACGTGCTTATTTCTTCCGACGGTCACGCACAATCAGCTTGTTAGACAGAGCTTTGTGATTCCGCGTCTTCTTACCAGCAGTCTTCTTACCCCATGGTGACATCGGTGACGGACGACCAACTGGCGCTTTACCTTCACCACCACCATGTGGGTGATCGTTAGGGTTCATAACTGATCCACGAACATGTGGACGTTGGCCAGAATAGCGCTTGCGACCAGCTTTACCTAAGTTGATCAGTTCGTGTTGTTCGTTACCAACCGCACCAATCGTAGCACGGCCAGCGACTAAGACCATCCGAACTTCACCGGAAGCTAAACGAAGCATGGCATACTTGCCTTCTTTACCCAACAACTGAGCTGAAGCACCAGCTGAACGAGCAAGCTGTCCGCCTTTACCAGGCTTCAATTCAATGTTATGGATAACAGTACCAACCGGAATGTTTACCAATGGCAAGGCATTCCCAACCTTGATATCTGCTTCTGGACCAGATTCAACAACAGTGCCAACTTCCAGACCCTTCGGTGCTAAGATGTATGACTTTGTGCCGTCCTCATAAACCAATAAAGCAATGTTTGCAGTCCGGTTTGGATCATATTCGATCGCCTTGACCGTTGCTTTGTAATCATCCTTGATTCGTTTAAAGTCGATAATCCGGTAGGCGCGCTTAGTACCACCGCCACGATGGCGAACTGTCATGTGGCCTTGGTTGTTACGCCCTGCTCGGTGACTTTGTGATTCCAACAGCGACTTTTCAGGGGTCGTTTTGGTAATCTCACTAAAGTCGGAGCCGGTCATGTTACGACGACCGTTAGTGGTTGGTTTATAACTCTTAATACCCACTATACTTTCCTCCTAAGATTTTCGTGCCGTGGCTGGTTGTCCCTTGTGAGGAGCCGAACACCAGCGGCGCATAGATTTGAAGCTGAGATTATTCTTCGTTAAATAGTTCAATTGCCTTTGAGTCAGCGCTCAAAGTAATGATCGCCTTACGACGCTTCTTTGTGTAACCACTGTAACGACCCTGACGCTTCAAGTGACCTTTAACATTCATAATGTTAACCTTAGTCACTTTTACATCGAAGATTTCTTCGATCGCGTGCTTAACCTGAGTCTTGGTTGCACGAGTGTCAACGTCGAAAACGTACCGTTTGTCATCAATGTCAGCCATTGAAGATTCGGTAATAACTGGACGTAAAATCACATCACGTGCTTCCATTATGCGAGCACCTCCTCTACCTGAGAAAGAGCAGATTGGGTAATCACCATCTTGTCGTTGTTAACAACGTCCAAAACGTTAACGCCTTTGGCCGTTAATACCGTAACGTTAGTCAAATTGCGTGCAGACAAAGCTGCGTTTTCGTTGTCATCTTCAACCACAATAAGGGTCTTTTCAGCAACTTTCAGGTTGTTTAAAACTGAGGCAAATTCAGCTGTCTTAGGTGCTTTGAATTCCAAAGCATCAACAACAACCAAGGCTTTGTCTAATACCTTTTGTGACAAAACAGACTTCATTGCCAATTGACGCACTTTTTGTGGCAACTTGTAGGCGTACGAACGTGGAGTTGGTCCAAAGACAATTCCACCGCCACGCCATTGTGGTGAACGGATTGAACCTTGACGAGCACGGCCAGTCCCTTTTTGACGCCATGGTTTTTTACCACCACCGGAGACAGCACTGCGGTTTTTAACGGCGTGCGTGCCTTGGCGCAAAGATGCACGTTGCATCAATACGGCATCGGTGATGACATTGTTATTAGGTTCGATGCCAAACACAGCATCATTAAGTTCAACTGTGCCTGACTTCTTCCCATCTTGTTTAAATAAATCAACGCTGGTAGTCATAGCTGTTTGTCCTCCCTTCCCTTAAATTATTTTTCACTGTGGCGGTTGTTCTTCTTCAAGCCAGCCTTAACAGAGCTTTTAATTGTTACAAATGATTTGTTAGCACCAGGCACGTTACCTTTGATCAACAAAACATTGTTTTCAACGTCGGCACGAACAACTTGCAAGTGTTGCATGGTTACCTTGTGGTTACCCATCCGTCCCGGAAGTGGCTTGCCTTTGAAAACACGGTTGATAATGGCACCCATTGAACCTGGGCGACGGTGATAACGAGAACCGTGAGCCATTGGTCCACGATGTTGTCCGTCTTTCTTAATGTTACCTTGGTACCCATGTCCTTTAGTGATACCCGTGACGTCGACTGTTTCGCCTTCTGCGAAGACGTCAGCCTTGAGCTCGTCACCGACTTTCATGTCTCCTAGCTCAACATCGCGAATTTCACGAACGAAGCGCTTAGGAGCCGTTTTTGCTGCTGCTACATGACCTTGTTCGGGCTTGTTAGACAGAACTTCACGTTTGTCATCGAATCCTAACTGGATTGAGTTATAACCGTCATTTTCAACAGTCTTAACCTGCAAAACTACGTTAGGAGTTACGTCGATAACTGAAACTGGGATCAATTCCCCATTTTCGGTGAAGACCTGCGTCATCCCGACCTTTTTCCCTAAGATTCCTTTTGTGGTCATGAGTACACCTCCAATATATTGTATTTAAGTATTCATATAGTGATTACTCACCAGATAGAACCAAACTAAAGCTTGATTTCGATATCAACACCGCTTGGCAATTCAAGCTTAGTCAATGAATCAACTGTTTTAGCAGTTGGGTTGACAATGTCGATCAAACGCTTGTGCGTCCGAATTTCGAACTGTTCACGAGACTTCTTGAACTTATGTGGTGAACGTAGCACTGTGAACAATACCCGTTCTGTTGGTAACGGAATTGGCCCTGAAATTTCAGCACCAGTCCGCTTAGCCGTTTCCACGATCTTGTCAGCTGACTGATCAAGGATTCGGTGCTCATAAGCCTTTAAGCGAATACGAATTTTCTTACTTGCCATAAATGTTCCCTCCTCACGTCTATTTTTCGAAATAGGCTAGCTCCGTGAAAATTACCGCCACACCTCCGTGGCAAAGCGGCCGGGTGTGTCGCAACCTTTCACATCATTGCTCGCTTGATACCGTGCGAATCAGAGCACAATTGTCCCTTGTTTCGCACAAGCACTTAACTACTATACCAGCAGAAAGCTGTAATGACAAGGGTTTATTAAAAACTGTAAATTGCATTTTGATGACAAAATTGGTGCCGTACAATCAGCAACTAACGTAACATAACACGATCCCATTATTTAATCCCCGGGTTCAGTTAATTTTCATTTTATTTTCAACTTATTTTGAGCAATTAGTGAAAATCCTTTTCTTTTCTAAAGGTAACCCCTTATACTAGTTTTGTTCAGCTGCGGTTACCTATCTTTTACTGCTCAAGGAGGAAAATGTCATGGATTTTGGCAAGCAGGCCCTACTCATTATCGACTATACGAATGATTTTGTCGCCGAAAAAGGGGCATTAACGACCGGCACACCTGGCCAACAGATCGCCCCCGCAATTTTATCACTCGCCAATCAATTCTTGGACAACGATGATTACGTCATTTTGCCAACTGATTTACACGATGGTGTCGACCCCTACCATCCTGAAACCAAACTTTTCCCACCCCATAATCTAAAAGACACTTGGGGTCGACAACTTTTTGGTGATTTAGAAACTTGGTACCAAGAACATCGTGACAACGACCATCTCTATTACTTCGACAAAAATCGCTACAGCGCCTTCGCTAATACGAATCTGGATAATTATCTGCGTAGTCGTCAAATCACTAACCTGACGCTCGCTGGCGTTTGCACCGACATTTGCGTCCTGCATACGGCTGTTGACGCATATAATCTTGACTATCAACTCACCATCCCTCGTCAAGCCGTGGCTTCTTTTGATCAAGCTGGCCACGAATGGGCATTACGCCACTTTGAACAGACCTTAGGGGCTAAGGTGACTGATTAACAAGCCATGTATTCTAAACTGCTATCTTTATTTATATAGAAGAAACGCAAAAAATAAAGGCCACCAAAAGTGTTATGCTGACAGAGAATCCTGTTTGTTATTACACTTTGGAGGCTTTTATTATGTCCTTATCTGAATTAAGCACCTGTACGACCATTTTAGTCGGACGGTTAGCTAGTTACGATGGTTCAACACTGATTGCCCGCAATGAAGACGCGGGCGCCGCGGTTGACCCTAAAAAGTTTGTTGTCGTTAAAGCAGCTGATCAACCACGCGATTACCATGCTAAACTTAGCAAGTTTGCTGTAAGACTTCCTGATAATCCACTACGCTATACCGCAATTCCCAACGCGGTTGCTACTAGCGGCATTTGGGGTGAAGCTGGCATCAACGCCGATAACGTGGCTATGAGTGCGACCGAAACGATCACTACCAATGAACGTATTCTAGGCGCCGACCCGCTCGTTGCAGATGGTGTCGGTGAAGAAGATTTGCTGACCGTTACTTTGCCGTACATTCATTCAGCACGCGAAGGGGTTAAACGAGTTGGTGAAATTCTCAAAAATCACGGCACCTATGAATCTAACGGGATCATTTTCTCAGACGTTAATGAAATTTGGTATATGGAAACGGCTGGTGGCCACCACTGGGTTGCTCAACGTATTCCCGATGACGCCTATGTCGTGGCACCCAACCAAACTGGCATTCAAGAAATTGACTTTGCTGATCCTGATCACTTCATGTTTGCTGATGACTTACAACAATTCGTTAAAGATCATCATTTAAATTTGGGACAGGGGTTCAACTTCCGTGAAATCTTCGGCTCCCATTCCCAATTGGATCATCACTACAATACGCCACGAGCTTGGTATGCACAGCGTTATTTCAGTCCAAGTAGCGTCACCGATCAAGGTCCCATGAGTGATAACTTATCTTTCATTAGTTACGCAGACAAAAAGATCACCATCGAAGATATCAAATATGTGCTCAGTTCGCATTATCAAGACACCCCCTATGACCCGTTTGCCTTGAGTGCTTCTCGAACCACTGCACCGTTTCGACCGATTGGCATCAATCGCACGCAAGAACTGTGCGTTTTACAACTACGTCCTAATTTGCCAGCTGGTCGTTCCGCGATTCAGTGGGTTGCCATGGCTGCCAATCCATTTAACACATTGGTCCCCTTCTTCACCAATGTTAATGACACCCCCGCTAGTTACCGCGACACCACTAATGTCCTCAATAGTCACAATGCTTACTGGGCCAACCGCCTGATTAGTTTAATCGTTGCCGACCATTTTCAGTTACTCATTAGTGATGTTGAAAGTTACCAAGAAAAAACGCTTGGCTACGGTCACCAACGAATCGCCGAACTAGACCAGCAATTAAGCGACCTGACTGGTGACGAATTGACTGATGCGTTAACAAGCGCCAACCAAGTCACTGCTGACCATATTATGGCCGCGACTGGCGAGCTGCTCACCACAGTGGTTGCCAAAGGAGGCAATCACGTTCTTGGCGCTTTCACTCGCGACAACTACTAATTAGGTTTCCCCAATTGCTTTGATAAAAAAAGTGGTTCACCAGGCAACGTCACAGTCGCTTGGTGAACCACTTTTTCTTTTACCGACTAATAAGAATTAGTCTTCTGGGTGGTGGTTACCACCATTTTTCTTGATAATTTCTTCTTGAACAGCCTTTGGTACAGCTGAATAATGGTCAAATGTCATGGTGAAGGTCCCACGGCCTTGCGTTGATGAACGCAAGGTTGTCGCATACCCGAACATTTCAGCCAATGGTACAAAAGCATGAACTTCTTGCGCGTTCCCACGTGCTTCCATACCATCAACCGTCCCACGACGAGCAGTTACGTGACCCATAACATCCCCAAGGTTATCTTCAGGGGCAACGATGTCAACCTTCATGATTGGTTCCAAGATAACCGGTGCAGCCTTCTTAGCCGCTTCACGCAAAGCTAAGGATGCGGCAATCTTAAAGGCAGCTTCAGAGGAGTCGACATCATGGTAACTACCATCATAAAGCTTGGCCTTAACGTCAACAACTGGGTAGCCAGCGATCATCCCGTTTGCCATGGCTTCTTGAAGTCCTTGGTCAACTGACGGGATGTACTCACGTGGCACAACCCCACCAACGATGGCATCGTCGAATTCGTAACCTTTACCGGTTTCGTTAGGTGTGAATTCGATCCAAACATCACCATATTGACCTTTACCACCAGACTGACGAATGAAACGACCTTCAACTTGGGCAGACTTGGTAATTGTTTCACGGTACGCAACTTGAGGGGCACCAACAGTCGCGTCCACCTTAAATTCGCGTTTCATCCGGTCAACAATGATGTCCAAGTGAAGTTCACCCATCCCAGAGATCAAGGTTTCACCGGTCTCAGGGTTTGTTTCTGCACGGAAACTTGGGTCTTCTTCAGACAGCTTTTGCAAGGCATTATTCATCTTGTCTTGGTCAGCTTTAGTCTTCGGTTCAACAGCAACTTGAATAACTGGGTCTGGGAAGACCATTGATTCCAAGTGCAATGGGTGGTCAACATCAGTCAAAGAATCACCAGTAGTCGTGTTCTTTAAACCAATGGCCGCTGCGATATCCCCAGAAAAGACTTCAGGAATTTCGTTTTGCTGGTTTGAGTGCATTTGTAGCAAACGACCAACCCGTTCACGTTTACCTTTCGTGGCATTTAACACGTATGAACCGGATTCCAAAGTTCCTTGGTAAACCCGGATAAATGTCAAACGACCAACATAAGGGTCAGTAGCCACTTTAAAGGCCAAGGCAGCGAAGTCCTTGTCATCTCCGGCAACTAAGTCCTCTTCTTCACCAGTTTCTGGATCAGTCGCCGTGTAAGGCTTAACGTCCAATGGCGAAGGAAGATAGTCGACAACGGCGTCCATTAACATCTGGACCCCTTTGTTCTTGTAAGCTGAGCCGGCAAGAACGGGGAAGAATTCGTTAGCTAAGGTTGCTCGACGAATTCCAGCCTTTAATTCTTCCTTGCTGATTTCTTCACCGTTCAAGTACTTTTCCATCAAATCGTCGTCTGATTCAGCAACGGCTTCAACCAATGCATCACGCCGTTTTTGCGCTTCTGCGGCGTATTGTTCCGGAATATCAACTGTGTCCCATTCCGTCCCTAATGCATCTTCATCATACAGGTCGGCCTTCATTTCGATTAAGTCAATGACCCCTTCGAAATCATCTTCAGCACCGATTGGCATTTGAATCGCGTGCGCATTAGCTTGTAACCGATCCCCTAATGAATCAACGGAGAAGTCAAAGTCAGCCCCCATTTTGTCCATCTTGTTAACGAACACAATACGGGGAACATCGTAGGTAGAAGCTTGACGCCAAACTGTTTCTGTCTGAGGTTCAACCCCTGCTTGGGCATCCAAGACCGCAATCGCACCATCCAACACTCGTAAAGAACGCTCAACTTCAATCGTGAAGTCCACGTGTCCTGGTGTATCAATAATGTTAATCCGGTGATCCTTCCATTGGGCAGTCGTGGCAGCGGAAGTAATCGTGATCCCACGTTCTTGTTCTTGAGCCATCCAGTCCATTTGTGAAGCCCCATCATGGGTTTCACCAATTTTATGAATCTTACCCGTGTAATACAAAATCCGTTCAGTTAACGTCGTCTTACCGGCATCAATATGGGCCATGATTCCGATATTACGCGTCTTTTCCAACGGAAATTCACGTTTGTTAGCCATTGTTATCTCCTTTAAATTACGTTTAACAACCCTTTACCCCAAAAATGACACCGCATGAAATGATGGGTGTCAAGGCGTGCTACCAGCCTAAGGGGCCAGGGATGATTACCAGCGGTAGTGAGCAAAGGCACGGTTGGCTTCTGCCATCCGGTGAGTGTCTTCACGCTTCTTAACTGACGCACCAGTGTTGTTGGCAGCATCCATGATTTCACGTGCTAAACGTTCTGTCATGGTGTGTTCACCACGTAGCCGTGAGTATTGCACCAACCAACGTAAGCCTAATGTGCTTCGACGTTCTGGACGAACTTCGATCGGCACTTGGTAGTTAGAGCCACCAACACGGCGAGCCTTAACTTCCAATACAGGCATGATATTGTTCATTGCTTCTTCAAATACTTCTAAAGGTTCATTGCCGGTTGTTTCCTTGATTTGATCAAAGGCAGCGTACAAAATTGTTGAAGCTGTCCCCCGCTTACCGTCTAACATCAAGCGGTTGATTAAACGGGTAACCAGCTTTGAGTTGTAAATTGGGTCTGGCAACACTTCACGTGCTGGAATATGTCCTTTACGAGCCATCGTCTATCTTCCTTTCTTGATTAAGCCTTAGGTTTCTTAGTACCGTATTTAGAACGGCTCTGCTTCCGGTCAGTCACACCGGCAGTATCGAGCGCACCACGAATGATGTGATAACGAACCCCAGGCAAATCCTTCACACGACCACCACGAATCAAGACCACACTATG
This sequence comes from Furfurilactobacillus sp. W61-4, assembly GCF_057545565.1. Taxonomy (NCBI): domain Bacteria; kingdom Bacillati; phylum Bacillota; class Bacilli; order Lactobacillales; family Lactobacillaceae; genus Furfurilactobacillus; species Furfurilactobacillus sp. W61-4. Next base: position 64,289 of record NZ_BAAJNZ010000006.1, on the reverse strand, counting down.
TTCTTGCAAGTTGTGACCGATACCTGGAATGTAAGCCGTAACTTCAATCAAGTTAGACAAACGCACACGGGCATATTTCCGCAAAGCTGAGTTAGGTTTCTTTGGTGTCATTGTACCGACACGAGTGGCGACCCCACGTTTTTGTGGTGCTGCATTATTGGTTTGTTCCTTCTTGTAGCTGTTGTACCCGAAGTTTAAAGCTGGGGCATCTGATTTTGACGTTTTAGATTTTCGACCACTACGAACGAGTTGGTTAATCGTTGGCATCTAAAAGTCCTCCTTCCAAATTTTCGTTTCAGTTTAAGTCCACACATCCAGGCGGTTCTTTTTTGACTATTAAAAAAAGAAAACCCAAATCTGTTTTCCACAAATGATTGCTGTTTAAGTTCCAGCCGCCATAGATGGCAGACACTTTCACAAAAAAGCACCTTTAATAGAATATCATCAGACCTACTTATCGTCAAGGTTTCTCAATGGATTTCACATTGATTTTCAGTCGATTTCCGTATGTTTGAATAAAAAATGGAGGGTTTGCTGATGACATTCATTCTGATCGGCCTCACATTTGCCGTCAGTAGCTCGCTTGCATCAACGGTGATGTGTGTAACTAACCGCTCTTTACAACATCAACCGATTTTATTGGCGCGCTCACACTGCGATTATTGTGGCATGACCTTAATTTGGTGGCAACTGTTACCTTGCTTAGGGTGGTTGTTACAGGTTGGCCGGTGTCACAACTGCCAGCAAAAAATCTCACTAAGCTACCCACTAGCCGAATTAATGACAGGCGCGGTTGGTGTTTTAGCTTACGAAATGCGGACACCGCAACAACTCTTGTTGCACTTATTGTTCATTTTGATCCTGCTTGCTTTAAGCGTCATTGACGCAATCCACCTGCAAGTACCGGTGCTCGGTTTACTCGGCTTGCTTTTAACCGGGCTATTATTAAATCCCCCCACCGTTTACCACTTACTAACGGTCCTTATTTGCTACCTGTTTTTAAATAAATGTCCCCTCACTGATGGGTGGCTGGGTAAGGGCGATTTAGATTTTTTTGCGATCAGTTGGCTAACTTTCAATTTTCAAACGACTACTTTAATCATCTTTACAGCTTCGATGTTGGCTCTCGTCCATAATTGCCACCATAGCAAACAAACAAAACTCCCCTTCTTCCCTTACCTATGGGTGGCGACCAGTTTAGTTATCCTGTGGCGACTCTCTTATTCATATTGAGATAACGATCCAATATCTTGCTGACGGAACAGCGATGTAAGCGATTGCAGTAGTTGAAACTTGGCGTTACAATATTCATGAAGTTAAATGTATCAATGAAGGCTGGTCGTCATTATGTCTGAAGACAATTCAAATACGGAATTAACACCTGCACAGCAACAAGCTTTAACAGAATTTATTGATAATTTGGACCTACTCAACACCCTTGCCGACCCTAATCGACAACGTCTCATTATCCTGTTGGGTGCACACGTACAAGGTGGTCTAACCGTCACTGAATTAACGGCGCAGATGAATTTATCTCAGCCAACGGTTTCCCATCATCTAAAAATTTTGCGACAAGCTGGTTTAGTGGCGATTACCCAAGAGGGTCTTCATCATCGGTATTATTTAACTTTCGATAACGCATTATCACAAGTTGAACATCTTTTAACCACGATCAGAAACAGTAATCAACTGTAGGAGGTTGTCAAAATGGCACAACATGCATACATGATTGGGACTGGTATTGGAAATTTATCTGCTGGTTTGTATTTGATTCGTGATGGTGGCTGGCATGGCGACCAAATCACCATGTACGGCTTAGAAACCCATGGTGCTAATGATGGCGCACCCACCACCGACTTTGAAACAGAATACGGCAATAAAAAGCTTACTAACGATCAGGGCTTTTTAGCTAAAGGTGGCCGGATGTTAAATGAAGAAACATACGAAAACTTATGGGACATTGGCCGCTTTGTTCCCTCACTTGATCAACCCGGAAAATCAATCACTGAAGAAATCCTAGATTTTGATCATGCACATCCGACCCACGATGTTGCTCGTTTAATGGATAAGGTCAACGGAATTCATAACAAAGGTGATGAAAATGACTATCGCCACATGCAATTTGACAATCGTGATCGATACTTGTTGACGAAGTTGGTAATGCTGCCTGAAAGTAAGGAACAGCAGTTAAATGATATCGGAATCGATGAGTATTTTGCCAGTTCACCGCATTTCTTCACGACTAACTTTTGGCACATGTGGCAGACGACTTTTGCGTTCAAACGTCAAAGTTCTGCCATGGAACTGCGTCGATACATGAATCGGATGATTCTGGAATTTAGCCGCATCAATACACTGGCCGGCGTGACTCGAACACCCTACAATCAATATGAGAGTATCATCTTGCCAATGCGGCAATTTTTACAAGACCAAGGTGTCACTTTCATTAACAACCGCAAAGTCACCCAACTAACTTTTAAAGATACCCCGTTGCGAGACGACATTATTGTGACTGGCTTTGATTATGAAGAGATAGACGGTGATCATCGAACCGGTCACGTCGATGTTAATGAAACTGACTTTGTTTTCGATACAAACGGCTCAGTGACCGACAGTTCGTCCATTGGCGATATGGATACCCCAGTTACAGAAAATCACGAATACGCACCTAGCGCCCAATTGTGGAAACAAGCGACAGAGCACTTCTACAACTTAGGCCATCCTGACAAATTCTTTAACGATCGGGGACAAAGCGAGTGGTTAAGCTATACCGTTACTAATGACAGCCACTACTTGCTTAACCAAATTACCCGTATTACTCAACAACAGCCAGGTAACGCGTTAAATACTTGGATCGATAGCAACGGTCTAATGTCCATCGTGGTCCACCATCAACCACATTTTCATGCACAAAAGGAGAATGAAACGACCTTTTGGGGTTATGTCATGTACCCTCGACGTAAGGGTGATTATGTTGATAAAACGTTCATGGAAATGACCGGACGCGAGATTTTAACCGAATTAATCGGTCATCTGAACGAAGTCGACGAGAGTCAAGATAAAATTGGCGATCACCTTGAAGAGATTATGGCCAGCACTGAAAATGTCATCCCCGTATTTATGCCATACGCCAGCGCACTCTTTAATCGGCGCGCCGTTGGTGATCGACCCAAAGTCGTTCCTGACCACAGTCACAACCTAGCCTTCATCAGTCAATTTGCCGAGTTACCATTTGATATGGTATTTACTGAACAATATTCCATCCGCTGTGCGCAAGTTGCCGTGTATAAATTCCTTGGTATTCCAGAAAGTCAGCTGACTCAGATGCATCACTACGAAAAGGATCCTAAAGTCATGGCCAAAGCGTTACACACCATGTTGCGATAAAAAATAAATCAAAAAAGGATCTTGTTCAAAATGCCAAAGTGACATTTTGAAACAAGATCCTTTTTGATTTCGTCAGAAAACACTCAGCTCATCAGCCGTGGCTCACTTACTTTGCATCTTCCTCATGCATTTTCTTTTCTAGGTCACTGATGGAATAGACACCCTCAGTACCAGTCGCTTCAGCTTCTTTCGGCTGAATCTTCCGATAATCTGGCATCCCCGTCCCAGCAGGAATAATCTTCCCGATGATGACGTTTTCCTTCAAACCAACTAACGGATCGTTCTTGCCACGAATGGCAGCATCCGTCAGGACACGAGTTGTTTCTTGGAATGACGCAGCTGATAAGAAACTATTTGTCTCCAAAGCAGCTTTCGTAATTCCCAGGATTACGGGACGGCTAGTCGCCGGAATCCCCCCGGCAATCAGCGTATTGGTGTTGGCATTCTTGAAGTCGGCAATGTCCATCAACGTTCCTGGCAGCATATCCGTATCACCTGGATCCATGACCCGAACTTTCCGCATCATTTGACGAACCATAATTTCGATATGCTTGTCGGCAATCCCTACCCCTTGCATCCGGTAAACCCGTTGCACTTCACGAAGTAAGTAATTTTCAGTCGATAGAACGTCACGCACCTTCAACAATTCCTTCGGATCAATTGACCCTTCATTCAATGCAGAACCACGGTGGATAAAGTCTCCTTCAGCCACACGCATCCGTGCCCGCAGTGGTAACGTGTAGGTCCGCGTCTCCGCTTCACCCTTAACCGTAACCTCTTTAGTCCGTTCAGCTGGGTTTTCTTCAATTGAGACAACAGTCCCAGTGACTTCAGAAATCTCAGCTTTACCTTTAGGATTCCGTGCTTCCACAATTTCTTGCACACGAGGAAGCCCTTGGGTGATATCGTCACCGGCAACCCCACCAGTATGGAAGTTACGCATCGTTAACTGCGTCCCTGGTTCGCCGATTGATTGAGCAGCAACCGTACCAACGGCTTCCCCAACTTCAACCTTATCACCAGTGGCCATGTTCCGACCATAACAACGTTCACAAACCCCGTGTTGCGTGTTGCAAGTAAAGGCCGAACGAATCACAACCTCGGTCACACCCGCATCAACAATGGCCTGGGCCACGTCTTCGTCAATCATTTCATTGGCGTTAACTAAAGTCTCACCAGTTTCTGGATGCTTGACAGACTTCATCGCGTAACGGCCAAGAATTCGGTCGTACAGTGATTCAATCATTTCGTTTCCATTCGTAATGGCATGAATGGTTAGACCACGATCCGTGCCACAATCCTTTTCACGAATGATAACATCCTGTGCGACATCAACCAACCGACGAGTCAAGTAACCGGAGTTGGCAGTCTTCAAGGCCGTATCAGTCATCCCTTTACGGGCCCCGTGAGTGGAAATGAACATTTCCAACACTGACAAACCTTCACGGAAGTTTGAAACGATTGGTAATTCCATCGTCTGACCATTAGGCGCGGCCATCAGACCACGCATCCCGGCTAATTGGGTAAAGTTCGAAATGTTACCACGCGCACCAGAATCACTCATCATGAAGATTGGGTTATTCCACTCCATGGAATCAACCAATTGTTCTTGAATATCATCTTTGGCGGTGTTCCAAACATCGATGACCCGTTGGTAACGTTCATCATCGGTGATTAACCCGCGACGGAATTGTTTTGAAATCGTGGCAACCTGTTTACGGGCTTCAAGAACGATGTCATTTTTCGTCTTTAACGTTGAAATATCCGCAATCCCGACCGTTAAACCAGAATTTGTGGATTCGTAATAACCAAGATCCTTCATTCGGTCCAACAACAGTGAGGTAGCGGTTACCTTATACCGCTTATACACTTCAGCGATAATGTCCGCTAAGAAACCCTTCTTAAATGGATCGTTCAAAGGCCGATTGCTCAAAACTGCCTTCAAATCCTCGCCTGGTGCCAAGAAGAAACGATCATCAATGCCATCCGTTAAGTTAGCAGCGGTCGGTTCGTTTAGATAAGGGAAGGCTTCTGGCAAGATCGCATTAAAGATCATCTTACCAACCGTCGTGATCATGACGCGAGTGCGCTGCTCGTCGGTAAATGGCTTAGTTGGCATTGAGGCTGTTTGAACCCCAACACGACTATGAAGGTGTACGTAACCATTTTGATAAGCGACACGAGCTTCATTCAGATCTTTAAAGATCATGCCTTCGCCTTCACGACCAGCCTCTTCAGTCGTCAAGTAGTAGTTCCCAATCACCATATCTTGTGATGGGGTTACCACTGGACGACCATTAGCAGGTGCCAAAATGTGACCAGCTGCCAGCATTAACAAACGTGCTTCAGCCTGTGCTTCATCAGATAACGGCACGTGGATGGCCATTTGGTCACCATCAAAATCGGCATTGTAGGCTTCACATACTAATGGGTGAACCCGCATCGCTTTACCGGAAACTAGGACCGGTTCGAAGGCCTGAATACCCAAACGGTGCAAAGTAGGGGCGCGGTTCAATAACACAGGGTGTTCCTTGATCACGTCTTCTAGCACGTCATACACATCATTATCTTGACGATCAATCTTACGTCGAGCGTTCTTAATGTTTGAGGCGAGTTCACGCTTAACTAATTCTTTCATGATGAATGGCTTGAAGAGCTCCATTGCCATTGGAACTGGCAAACCCATCTGGTTCATCTTCAAAGTTGGGCCAACATCAATAACGGAACGGCCGGAGTAGTCAACCCGCTTACCCAGTAAGTTTTGGCGGAATCTTCCTTGCTTACCTTTCAACATGTGTGACAACGACTTCAACGGACGATTACCCGGCCCAGCGACTGGACGGCCACGACGACCGTTATCAATTAAGGCATCGACGGCTTCTTGTAACATCCGCTTTTCATTTTGCACGATGATCCCAGGCGCATTTAAATCGAGCAACCGTTTCAAGCGGTTGTTACGGTTAATCACCCGTCGGTATAAATCGTTCAAATCGGAAGTGGCGAAACGGCCACCCTCCAATTGAACCATCGGCCGTAAGTCCGGTGGAATAACCGGCACAACGTCCATGACCATCCAATCAGGACGATTCCCTGACTGAATGAAAGCTTCCAAAATGTCCAAACGGCGCACCGCACGTGTCCGCTTTTGACCAGAGGCCTCTTTTAATTCCGCCTTTAGTTCATCAGCTTCCTTTTCAAGGTCAACGGTCGCTAATAACTTACGGATCGCTTCGGCACCCATTTCAGCTTGAAATTCATTACCGTATTGTGCTTTTTTCTCACGATATTCACGTTCGGAAAGCAACTGCTTACGTTCCAAAGGTGTGTTACCCGCTTCCAAAACAACATAAGAAGCAAAGTAAATGATTTCTTCTAAGGCCCGTGGGCTCATGTCTAAGACCAGCCCCATCCGGCTAGGAATCCCTTTAAAATACCAGATGTGGGTCACTGGTGCAGCCAATTCAATATGGCCCATCCGTTCACGACGAACCTTAGAACGGGTCACTTCAACACCACAACGGTCACAAACGACACCCTTATAGCGAATCCGTTTGTACTTTCCACAGGCACATTCCCAGTCTTTTGTTGGTCCAAAAATCCGTTCATCGAACAAACCGTCACGTTCAGGTTTTAATGTCCGATAATTGATCGTCTCAGGTTTTTTAACTTCCCCATAAGACCAGCTGCGGATTTTGTCGGGCGAAGCAAGCCCAATCTGCATGCTTTCAAATTTGTTGACATCAATCAAAGGATTGACCTCCCTCTCATATTCAATGGCGACGACAAATTATTCGTTCGTGGTGTGTCCAGACTCGTTTACCGGTGTCGACGCTGGCTCGCTGGCAGGTGCACTCGGCTGATCCGTTGGCTTTTCATCCACCGGATGTTCCGCAGCATACTTACTTAAGGCATCAACGTTAACCACGTCATCTTCATCATCATCCATATCACGCAGTTCGATTTCCTTCTTGTCGTTGTCTAACACTTTCATATCTAAGCCTAAGGCCTGCAATTCCTTAACCAGCACACGGAATGACTCTGGTACGCCTGGCTTTGGAATTGGTTCACCCTTAACGATCGCTTCGTAGGTCTTAACTCGACCGACCACGTCGTCAGACTTATAGGTCAAGATTTCTTGCAACGTGTACGCCGCACCGTAGGCCTCCAGTGCCCAAACTTCCATTTCACCGAAACGCTGACCACCAAATTGTGCTTTACCACCAAGTGGTTGTTGCGTAACTAAGGAGTAAGGTCCGATTGAACGTGCATGGATCTTGTCGTCAACCATGTGGGCTAATTTAAGATAGTTCATGACCCCAACGGCAATTCGGTTATCGAATGGTTCACCAGTACGACCATCATACAACACATATTTTGCATCAGCTGGCATCCCGGCTTCTTTAACAGCATCCCAGATATCTTGATCTTGCGCGCCATCAAAGACCGGTGTTGCCACATGAATACCTAATTTACGAGCAGCCATCCCCAAATGCAATTCAAGCACTTGCCCAATGTTCATCCGGGAAGGCACACCCATCGGTGATAACATGATGTCAATTGGAGTCCCATCAGACATGTAAGGCATGTCTTCTTCTGGAATCACAATTGAAACGGTCCCCTTGTTCCCATGACGACCGGACATCTTGTCCCCAACTTGAATCTTCCGCTTCTGGGCAATGTAAACACGAACCATCATGTTGACACCAGGTGATAATTCATCCCCATTTTCACGGGTAAAGATCTTCACATCCTGGATAATTCCGCCACCACCATGCGGTACATGAAGGGATGTATCCCGAACTTCACGCGCTTTTTCACCAAAGATCGCATGTAGTAGACGTTCCTCAGCTGATAATTCGGTAACCCCTTTAGGTGTTACCTTACCAACCAAAATGTCGCCATCATGAACTTCGGCTCCGACCCGAATAATTCCCTGTTCGTCTAGATCCTTTAATGAATCTTCACCAACATTAGGAATTTCGCGCGTCATTTCTTCAGGTCCAAGCTTTGTGTCACGAGCTTCTGACTCGTATTCTTCGATATGAATGGACGTGTACACATCGTCTTTCACTAAACGTTCTGAAATGGCGATGGCATCTTCAAAGTTATAACCATCCCAAGTCATAAAGGCGATCAATGGGTTTTGACCAAGGGCTAATTCCCCACCTTCCATTGAAGGCCCATCTGCTAAGATCTCGTCAGCATCAACGTGGTCACCAGCCTTGACAATCGGCCGTTGGTTGTAGTTCTTCCCACCGTTTGAACGACGGAATTTCATTAACTTGTACGTGTCTAGCGTACTATCTTCACGACGGACCCGAATCTGACGTGCATCCACGTATTCCACCGTACCAGCTGCCTTACTAATCAAGGCAACACCAGAGTCATGAGCCGCTTTATATTCAATCCCTGTCCCAACCAATGGTGCATGAGGATCAAGTAATGGCACCGCCTGACGTTGCATGTTGGCGCCCATTAACGCCCGGTTAGAGTCATCGTTTTCCAAGAATGGAATACATGCAGTGGCAACCGCCACAACCTGCTTCGGTGACACGTCCATGTAGTCAACGTTGTCGATCGAAGTTTCAATGTTTTCATCCTTAGAACGTGCCAAAACCGTGTCGTCAACGAATGAACCATCATCATTCAACGTTGAGTTGGCTTGGGCAATCACGAAGTTATCTTCTTCGTCGGCCGTCAAATAGTCGATTCGGTCAGTCACTTTGTGGGTGTCCCAAGAAACACGCCGATAAGGAGTCTCGATAAAACCGTAACGGTTAACTTTGGCATAACTAGACAATGAGTTAATTAAACCAATGTTTGGACCTTCAGGCGTTTCAATCGGACACATCCGGCCATAGTGCGTGTAGTGAACGTCTCGAACTTCATAACCAGCCCGATCACGAGTCAGTCCACCAGGTCCAAGTGCAGACAAGCGGCGTTTATGAGTCAATTCACCCAAAGGATTGGTTTGATCCATGAATTGTGACAATTGTGAACTGCCAAAGAATTCTTTGATCGAAGCAACTACTGGTCGAATGTTAATTAATTGTTGTGGGGTAACCGTCGCGGAGTCTTGAATGGACATCCGTTCACGAACAACCCGTTCCATCCGTGAAAGACCGATCCGGAACTGGTTCTGTAGTAACTCACCAACTGAACGAATCCGTCGATTACCTAAGTGATCGATATCATCTGTTGAACCAATCCCTTCTTGCAAGTTGAAGAAGTAGTTGATTGATGCAATGATATCGGCCGGTTGAATCGTGTGATTCTTCAGATCAATATGGCCATTACCGATCATGTTCAAGACTTGTTCAGGGTCATTCTTTGAGAAGACCTTGATTACTTGAACGGTCATCGGTTCCGTCACCACAGCTTCATCAGAAGGTGTAAAGGTAACTGACTTGAAGTCTTCTTGGTCCAAGTATGGCGATAATTTCGCCATGACCGTCTTGTCAATAACAGTGCCCTTTTCGGCAATGATTTCACCAGATTCAGGATCTGCTAATGTTTCCGCCAACGTTAAGCCGAGCAAACGTGTGTGTAGGTCAAGCTTCTTATTAAGCTTGTAACGGCCAACGGGAGCGGTGTCGTAGCGTTTTGGATCAAAGAAACGAGCCGTCAATAGACTTCGAGAAGAATCAGCGGTCTTAGGTTCGCCTGGGCGCAACCGTTCATAGATATCCTTCAATGATTCTTCAACCCGAGAGTCGTCAGAATTCTTATGAATATCCTTTTCCAAGGTGGCCATTAAGCCGTCACTTTGCCCTAAGATATCAATGATCTCATCATCAGAACCATAGCCCAATGCGCGAACAAGTTCCGTCATTGGGATTTTCCGAGTGCGGTCAATGCGGACGTAAGAAATTTCCTTGGCATCGGTTTCGTATTCTAACCATGCACCGCGATTAGGGATGACCGTTGCACCGTAAATTTCACGGCCATTTTTATCTTCCTCTTCGTTGTAGTAAACCCCTGGTGAACGAACCAGCTGGGAAACGATGACCCGTTCTGCACCATTGATGATAAACGTCCCTTGATCCGTCATTAACGGGAAGTCACCAAAGAACACGTCCTGACTCTTAATTTCGCCAGTTTCGTGGTTGGTTAAACGCAAGGTCACATGCAATGGTGCCGAATAATTGGCATCGTGTTCGCGAGCTTCATCCACCGTGTATTTTGGTTCAAGTAACTGGTAGTCAACAAATTCCAATGACAAGTTGCCTTGGAAATCGTCAATTGGCATGATGTCATCGAACATGTCACGCAGTCCTTCATCGAGGAACCATTGGTATGAATCCGTTTGGATTTCAATCAGATTCGGCAGATCAAGAACTTCTTTAATGCGCGCGTAACTTCTACGGGTCCGGTGTTTACCGTATTTAACTAAATGCCCTGCCAAGTTCTTCACTCCTTTGATATAAGTCTTCCAGTGAATAAGCCCATCGTATATGTTACAAGTTGATTACAAAACACTTGAAACAGAAATTTTGGGCATAAAAAAGGCAAAAGAAGCAATTCATTTCAAAAAAATGTAAGCGCTACTTTTGCTTTTCTATAAGGGCTTCAACGGACAATAGATCGCTTCAGCCATTTTTATTCACAGTGATATACGTTGATAAATATACGCCGTTAACACGATTCTGTCAACGGGTTTGCATCTATCGTTGGGGGTTCCTTAATACGCCCCGTGGCTCAACGAAAATCATGCGTTCGTCTCATCGGCAACGCCAAATAAGATCAACCTTAGTAACACTTGAATGCGTTCGCGATCACTCAGATTAGGACCACCTAGTTGATGAAATTCCGCAAACAGTGGCGCTAAACTCGTCATATAAAAATTTGCTGCAGTCATTGGATCTAGCCCTGGCTTTAATGTCAGCTTATCTGAACTAAAAAAACGGACCAGCGGTTGGACGTAATCCTGACTAAAGATTCGGCCTAATTTGCCTTGATTTTCCGGCTTTAAATATTGGAAACTGCCGTGAATTAGGCTAAAAGCATCACGAGGATGAATTGCCACCATGGCTTGCGACAAGTCGGTCAATATCGTTAAACCATCGCCCTTGCCATCGTCAATAATTGCATTCATCCGGCCCGCTAGTTCACGGCCAACTTCACTAATCACTTCAATAAAGATAAGTTCTTTATCCGCAAAATGATGATAAAGAGCCGGTTGCGTTAACCCAACCGCGTTCGCAATATCACGCGTTGATGTTTCTGCGTATCCTTTATTTAAAAATAAGGTCCGAGCCGCGTCCAATATGCCTCGGCGCGTGTGGGCCAGTTGCTCCTCTCGACTCATAGGTACTTCCTCACTCGCATAATTATTTACTTCAAGTTTGCCGGTTAACGACCTAAAATGCAATTCACAAGGTTAACTTTCTGGATAAATCTTAACGATTCGCATTCAGTCCCCCAATGGTCTAATGAGCGACACGCAAAAATCGCTCATCTCCCAAAAAGAGACAAGCGATGAAAACTTTATTGCGGTTAAGATTTCGCACTAACCGTTGCCTTGGCAGCCGGGGCTGTCTTTGTTGTAATCGTTATTTTGCCAGATTTAGCGCCAACAGTGACCGCGTCTGTCGTCTTAATTTGACCAGCGATCAGCGCTTCACTAAGGCGATCCTCAACCTGGGTCTGTAAGGCTCGTCGAATTGGTCGCGCACCATACTCTGGATCAAACCCAGCCTCAGCCACCACATCAATGGCAGCAGGTGTGATTTTGACCTTGATTCCTTGGTCAGCCACTCGCTTTAAAACGGTTCCGGCCATTAATTTCACAATTTCGTGCAGTTCTGGTTTGGTCAAGGAGTGGAAAATGACCGTTTCGTCAATTCGATTTAAGAATTCTGGTCGGAACGTGAGTCGCAATGCTTGGCGAATCTTGTCGGACATTGCTTGGTAATTATCTGTCGCACTGGTTGCGCCAAACCCAACTTCTTTGTCATCTCGAACAGCAGTTGCACCCAAGTTCGAAGTCATGATCAAAATTGTGTTACGAAAATCAACTTTGCGTCCCTTCGAATCCGTCAAGAACCCATCATCCAATACTTGCAATAACAAGTTAAAGACGTCGGTATCCGCTTTTTCGGCTTCATCCAAAAGGACCACTGAGTAAGGCTTGTTTCGAACCTGCTCAGTTAACTGGCCCCCTTCGTCGTAACCGACATATCCTGGGGCTGCCCCAATCAACCGACTTGAACTAAAGCGTTCTTGATATTCTGACATATCAACCCGAATCATATTATCTTCTGAACCAAACATGGCCTCGGCTAAAGCTTTGGCCAACTCAGTTTTTCCGACTCCAGTAGGTCCAAGAAACATGAAAGATCCAATCGGACGATTTGGATCTTTCAACCCAGATCGAGCACGGCGAATCGCCCGTGCAACCGCAGAAATGGCTTCGTCTTGACCGACTACCCGTTCATGTAAAACCTTTTCTAGGTTGAGTAATCGTGACTCTTCGTCTTTTCGCAGTTGTGTCAGCGGCACACCAGTCCATTCTGAAACAACTTCGGCAACATCCTCTTCAGTCACTTGTAGCTCATAATGTGGCTGGCCGCTGAGCTTTTCATTGTCCTGTTCATCCAAGAGCTTATCAACGCGTTTTCGCATTGCCATCTCTTTTTCACGAATTGCAGCCGCACCTTCAAAGTCCTGATTCTCAATCGCCGCTTCTTTTTGTTGCTGTAAGTCAGTTAACTTATCTTCTTGCTTAGCTAATTTTGTCTTGTGACCGGCAGCATCAATACGAACCTTGGCACCGGCTTCATCCATCAAATCGATCGCTTTATCAGGCAGAAAACGCTCCGTGATATAGCGAGCCGATAGCTTGACCGCCGCACTAACTGCGTCATCAGTAATCTCAACTTGATGATGTTCTTCATAACGTGGCTTTAATCCCGTTAAGATTTCCACAGCTTCAGCTTCCGTCGGTTCATCGACTTGAACTGTTGCAAACCGGCGTTCCAACGCGGCATCAGATTCAATGTACTTTTGATATTCGTTTAAAGTTGTCGCGCCAATTGTTTGTAGTTCACCACGAGCCAAGGCCGGCTTCAAAATGTTAGAAGCGTCAATCGCACCCTCAGCACCGCCAGCGCCAATTAGTGTGTGTAACTCATCGATGAATAAGATCACATGTCCGTCATTGTAAATTTCTTCAATGACTTTCTTCAGCCGATCTTCAAACTCACCACGATACTTAGTGCCAGCAACCAAGGAGCCCATATCAAGCATCATCAAACGTTTGTCGCTTAAGTCTTCAGGCACGTCGCCAGCGACAATCTTTTGAGCTAATCCTTCAGCAATCGCTGTCTTCCCCACCCCAGGTTCACCAATTAAAACGGGGTTGTTTTTGGTTCGACGACTCAAAATCTGGATGACCCGCTTAACTTCTTTGCTCCGACCAACAACCGGATCCATCTGGTTATCCGCCGCCAAAGCCGTTAAATCGCGTGCTAACGAATCTAGTGTTGGTGTTCCTTCTGTTTGCTGCTTATTATTGGCAGCCTTGCTCATTTGTTGTCGACGCCGTGGTGAATCAGTAATTCCTAGCTTACGCAGAATCACTTTGCGTGCTTGAGCCAAGTCGAGATTTAACGTCACCAAAATACGTGAAGACAAAATGCTTTCATCAGAAAGTAGCGCCAATAATAGGTGCTCGGTCCCAATCTTGGTCGCACCCAACCGTTTCGCTTCATCACCAGCGATCGTGAGAATATCCTTCGCCTTTGGTGAATAAGGAAGGTACGTCTCTTTGTCAACATTAGTTAACGTTCCATAACCAGTGAACCGTTCGATTTCTTCACGGACATCTTCTTCAGTAATATTGAATTGTTGTAAAACTTTACTAGCGATCCCATTTTGTTCAATGGTTAAAGCAAGGAGCAAATGCTCAGTGCCGACCGCCTGGTGTTTAAAATACTTCGCTTGTTCTTGCGCCAAAACGAGAACATCTTTAGCACTCGGGGTAAATAAATTGTCCATTTGCTGTCCTGCCTTTCATTAACGCTCAGTCTTCAAACCGTAAACGATTCAGCACGCCAATCAGGATACGGGCGCGTAGCGTATTTTCCACCTCATGGTCAGCCACGGCCAAGGTGTCTTTATCAATTGCCGCTAAAATAATATTGGCCTCGCGTTCCTTGAGTACACCGTCGTTGAATAATGAATTAATAATCGCATATGCGTCGTGTTGATTAATGGCATCGCCCACGACGTCGCTAAGCAGACTATCGAGCACATCCGTATCTGCCAACAAATTAACTTTTTCGATCCGGATATAGCCACCGCCGCCGCGCTTACTCTCTACGATGTAGCCATTCTGGATGGTGAAGCGGGTTTTGATCACGTAATTGATTTGTGAAGGAACGACATTAAATTGGTCGGCAATATCAGAACGGCGGATTTCCACCTGTTCTTCATCAGCCAAGATACCCTTCAAATATTTCTCAATCACATCCGAAATGTTAGTTGGTCCTTCCATGATTGCTCACCCCAGTCTTTGACTAATATTGACTATATTATACGAACCCTGACTAAATTTGCAATCATAAAGGATTCAAAGGCCTCGGTAGGCCCAAATAAAATACCACTGACACATGCCTCGGTCATCCAGACGCGTAGAACGCGGAAACGGGACATAAGTCGGACAGTGACGCGTGTTGCGGGCGAACTACAAACGATGACATTTTTTCATCGTTTACAATTCACTTTTCGGCGGCGTCACTTGACTTTATGTCCCGTGTCTTGATGATTCAGATTAGTAATGAAATGTACTTCTGTGGCAATTTTATTGGTCTTCACAAACAACGCCCTGTCATCATACGAGGCTAACTAACGTAACGAAAATAATCATAGCTGCCATTGTTGATGATCAAGTGCCATTTGCCAAAAGTTGAGTTCAAAATACGTACTCCGCGCAAATGCGGCCATCATTTGTGCCCGTCCCGCTTGATCTGTGGCAGCGGCAACTTGGTCAGTCAATTCGATTTGGGTCGCCACAGCGTCAGTATAATCAGCGGCTTGGTAACTGTCTAACCAGGCCTGATAGACAGGAACCGGTGAGTTCACCCCTTGTAAGGCAGCACCAATATCCGCATACAACCAAGCACAAGGTAGTAGACCGGCAATGGCGGCAGCTGGTCCCGCCTGTGATAGCGTCCGATACATGTGCGACGTATAAGCATAGGTTGTCGGTGCCATTGGCGTCTGTGTCACATCGCTTGGCGTAATCGCTAACGGTTTAAAAAACGTCGTTCGGGTTGTGATTTCACCAGCCCGCAGACCGTTCGCCAAATCTGTTAAAAGCTGTTTGACCTGTTTGTTTTCAGCTACTTGCGCCGTTAAATCGTGCACCCGCGCAAAGTCATGCAAATAATGATGATCTTGAATGATGTAATAACGAAAGGTTGCTTCAGGCAGAGTACCATCACGCAGTTGCTGAATAAATGGATGCTGAATGCTGGCTTGCCAAAGTGACCGGTTGGCTTGGTAGGCGTTTTGACTGAAAGACATGATAAGACTCCTTTACTGAAGAAAGTGCCATGCGTCTCACCTAGTATAGCCGATAAAACCCATGCCTTCATCATGAAAGCATGGGTTTTACATAATCGATACTAGCTCTTTACAAACAGACGAACACATTTATATCCGGCGTTACCAAATCCTGATTAGTCAAACGAAACGACATTGTCAGCCGTGCCAGTTTCGATTAACTGACGATTGTTGTTTAAAGCAAACTGCACCATGTTACGAACCGCTGTCTTCGTGTAGAACGCAATGTGCGGACTCACCAAAACGTTGTCCCGTGACATCAAATCTTTTAACCGTTCGTCAGGAATGGCATCAAATTGACCAAAATCAGCATTAAAGATGCCGACTTCACCCTCATAAACGTCCATGGCAACACCACCGACTTTACCAGAATCCAAAGCAACGATTAAGTCATCGGTGTCTAACAAATCACCACGAGCCGGATTCAAGATGATCACGCCATCTTTCATCTTACTGAAGGCTGCTGCATTTAACATGTGATAGTTTTCTTTAGTGGCTGGCGCGTGCAAAGAAATAACGTCGGCTTGTGCATATAGTTCATCTAACGTATCAACATACATGCCCGTTTTTTCTAACTCAGGATTTTTGAAGACATCATACGCCACAACTTTGGCACCGAAGCCTTGATAAATTTGAATAGCTGCTCGGCCAATTCGCCCAGTTGCGATGACCCCAACAGTCAACGTGTTCAACTCAGTGGCAATATCTGGTGCCCAGCGTAAGTCACCCTTTGCTTGCCGACGTTCGAATTGTTTTGTGTGACGTAATAATCGCATTAATTCGGTTACGGTAAATTCAGCAATTGCGGCAGGTGAATAGGCTGGAACGTTGGTGACACGTAAGCCAGTCCGTTTAACTGCTTCTGCATCGACGTTATCCACCCCGACATTACGCAAGGACATATTTTTAACGCCTAGTTCTGCTAAACGATCAATAACCGCAGCTGTGTAAGGCTTTTGTTGATAAACGACCGCCCCATCAAAACCGGCTGCTTGATCCACAGTCTCTTCTGTTAACAACTCACTAGTTGCTTTGACTTCAATTCCTTGGCTTTGGGCCCATTCATCAACATATGGACGCTCGTCATCACGAATTCCGTAAGCAATAATTTTCACGTTAAAAACCTCCATTTAATTTCAGTAACAAACTAATTATACCACGCTTGCGTGCGGTTCCATAAGTTACCAAGACATCAATTGAATTATCTTGAACCAACTCATATAAGTTCATCAGTTTGGCCGCTTATAGCCCAAGGTCAACATCACCACCGCTAAGATGATTAAACTACCGCCTAGGCCATCAGCCCATGAAAATGGAATATGCAGCACCGTAATCGAAATTACCGTCGCTGCAAGGGGTTCAAAGGCATCTAAAAGGCTAGCCGTTGTGGGTGAGATATACCGTAGGCTAGCAGAATACATGACAAAGGCAATTAAAGTTCCAAATAAAACAACCAGACCGATGGCAAGGAGCGTTCGACTGGTTAATGGCGGTACACCGACCCAAGCTGGTTGAATGACATTCATGGCCAAACCACCGATTAAAAGTCCCCAGCCATTGACATTGATGGCTCCGAAGCGCGGCAATAATGGTCGAGGTAGCAACGTACTGGTTGCCACGGCAATCGCTGACATCAAACCCCAAAACAACAGCCCCGGAGAGACGGCCAAATGATCGATACGACCGTGGGTAACCACAAAAAAAGCACCAGCTAGTGCTAGTAACATCCCAATGCTTTCTGCACGGGATGGAATTTCGTGGTGAAAAATCAGGTAATAACCGGCAATAACCAAGGGGCCGAGAAATTGCAAAATGGTCGCCAATGCCGCATTACCATATTGAATTGCCAAGAAATAGAAAAATTGAATGGGAATGAGACCGGCTAAAGCAAAAACAATCTGCTGAAAAGCGGTTTTTCGATGACGCCATACGGCCAATGGGTGACCACCAGCGAGCGTACTGTAAATTAACAAAATTCCACCTGCCAGCATCATCCTGACGGTGGTTAGCCAAGCTGGCGTCACGGGATGGGTTCCAGTAAACAAAATTTGGGCGATGACTCCAGAAACACCCCAGAGCATCGCCCCACCACTAGCTAAAAGAATGCCGTTTAAAACCTGTGTTTGCCGCTTGATCAACCGTTTCACGCTCCATTTCAACTCACTTGATCATGATGATCATCTAATCCGGTATTAAGCCATTGACGTCGTTCATATACTCGACCATACCATAAAATACCCGTAACCACGATGCTCAAAGCGACCAAAGCTAGTCCCAGCCGAACGATTCCTTGTTCGGCAAACAAGGCAACTAATAATGCAAACAAACCAAAAACCACCGTCAACGCCACCATCGTTGCTAACAGAACTCTACCACGTAAACGTTTCCGATAACGCCACCCGAAAACAAAGCCAAGTGTAAGTATGAAAAAGGAGATCCACCAGGCCGCTAAATTCGTCAAGCTTTGCTGCGAATGCGCCGGCCAGATCGTTAAAATCAGTACCGTCGACAGCATTAGGCCCCATATCAATTTCAATAGCCTTCCGGATCTCTTAATCATGATCAATGTCGCCTCCGTTTAGATGTAACCTGATGGATTTGGGATAATTCAGACTCGCATAGCTGTTCTGGCGCCAAATGAAGTCGAAAAGGCTGATCATCATGAACTGGCTGACCGACAAGTTGCTGTTGCCATTGAACCACAATGGTTAAAAATTGGTCATTGGCCAAGCCAGCAAGACAGTTAGCTGTACCAATCGTTTCAGCATCCCATTGGGCGACATCACAGCCAGACTCCTGATCTAAAACAATTTCCATTAATAGACCAATGTTACTAAAAATTTGACTGTGTGCCGAGGCCAATGCCTGCTCAAACCAGTGTTGAACTCGAATTGCGTCGCCAGTCAAAACTTGCTCACGAAAAGGATACGTTAGCAAACACGCCAAAAAATCTTCATTCGGCAGCACCATCGCAGCTTGAGCCGCTGCTAAATCACCGGTCGATCGAGTCGTCGCGGTGGTCACTAAATTATCTAAATACGCTAACTGCCGCACCAGACGTGTTTCACGCCGTTGCTTAACTGTTTGATCTAGCCAAGCAATTAATACTTGCTGGGCCGCTTGATTACGGTTTGCCACTTAATCACTCCCTGTTGGTCAGTTAATTCGTGCATTTCCACTAACGCTAAAGCTTAATGAGCTTGCCGCCAATCATGAACAATCGTCGCCAGCTGATGAATCATTTCTTCAACTTCGTCTAGATTAGCGGCTGTTGCGCCACTGGCCAGCTCGTGACCCCCACCACGATGTTGTTTGGCCAACTCATTAATAACTGGTCCCTTGGAGCGTAAATGAACTCGGTAATCCCCCGCTGGCGTCTCAACAAAAATTTGCCAAGCAATTACGTCAGCTAACCGTCCGGGCGTTGAGACCAGATCGTGAACCGATTCGGTAGAAACGTTCAACTCATGCAGCCGCTTTTGAGTCACCACGTAACTAGCTGCGCCATCTTGATCAATCGTTAATTGATTCAAAACATCGCCCATCAGCCGACCGATGCCCCGACTAAGCTCACTATCATGGCGACTAACCGCTGCGGCATCAATGCCCGTCGCTAGTAATTCACTGGCGACAGCAAAGGTATGTGCGCTGGTGGCCGGGTACAAAAACCGACCAGTATCACCCACAATCCCGGCGTATAACGCGATGGCGGCCGTTTGATTAAGCTTCAAAACACCGTGACTGTCGTTAACCAAATCAACAATCAGCTCTGAGGTGCTGGAGGCCTTTGGCAATACCCACATTGGCAATCCATAAGCATCATCATTAGGGTGGTGATCGATTTTAATTAACTGATTGCCAGTTGCATATCGGCCATCATCAATTCGTTCAGTATTGGCTGTATCGAGGACAATGACCAATGCATTTTGATACTGCGCGTCGTCAATCGTGTCCATCGTGCCAAGCCAAGCAAAATCCTCGGGCATTTCTCCTACTGCCCAAACAGCCTTTTGAGGAAAAGCTGCCTGAATAATCGATTTAAGCCCTAGTTGGGAACCTAACGCGTCTAAATCTGGACGTTGATGACGATGCAAAATAATCGTTGGTGCTTCTTCAATTGCCGTTAAGATATCGCTTGTTACACTCATGGTCAATTCGCTCCTTATGCTGTTCGCTACTGTCATCATGCCATAATCAGACCCTTAATTCCAAAAAATGCCCCTATTTTTGTTAACTCATCCACTTCTCCCTCAACCGGCTCAACATAATTGAAAAACAAAGCCATTAGCAACAATCAAATAAGCCAGATGGTCGGTTAGAACAAGGGCCAAGCTCAGTAGATTCGCAAAAAAGTGTCAACACGACTGACCGTGTTGACACTTCCATAGTTGGTGCTATATCTAATCGGGACAACAAGATTTGAACTTGCGACCCCTGCGTCCCGAACGCAGTGCTCTACCAAGCTGAGCTATATCCCGAAAAAGGAAGACCGCCACCAGTTATTGGTGGCGGTCGCCAATGATGCACCCAGTAGGAGTCGAACCTACAACCTTCTGATTCGTAGTCAGACACTCTATCCAGTTGCGCTATGGGTGCATTCTCATAACAGACGTTACGAAAAGCGGAAGACGGGATTCGAACCCGCGACCCCCACCATGGCAAGGTGATGTTCTACCACTGAACTACTTCCGCATATTACTGGTACAATGCCGACTAGAGGATTCGAACCTCCGACCCCCGCTTTACTAGAGCGGTGCTCTGACCAGCTGAGCTAAGTCGGCAAACGATGCGGATGAAGGGACTCGAACCCCCATGTCAAAAGACACTAGAACCTAAATCTAGCGCGTCTGCCAGTTCCGCCACATCCGCAGCATCTGATTCCGTTCCCTCATCAGACAACTATTAGATAGTATCATTTACGGTCAAAAACTGTCAACATGATTTCAGGGATTTTCTCGAAAAATGTGCGGAATTATGCTCGATGTACCAAATAATCAGAGCAAAACAAGCTGGGATGATGTCGAGCACTAGCTGAGGCTGACCGGTTGGCATTCCTTGCCAAGTAGACAGGCGTGACCAAAGGTAGAAAAAAGGTGTTGCGACCAGCAAGACAATCTTGGTCGTAACACCTTAGAGACTATAACAAATAATCTAGCCTCGAATAGCACCGTTACTTAGCGTGGGCATTTTCTTTGGTAATCTTCTTTACGCCGTGCATGTACGGCACGAGAACTTCTGGAATTGTGACAGAACCGTCCGCATTTTGATAGTTTTCCAAAATGGCCGCGACGGTCCGACCAACAGCTAAACCAGAACCGTTTAACGTATGAACTAAGTGAACCTTGCCATCTTCGTCACGGTACCGAATTTGAGCCCGCCGAGCTTGAAAGTCCTCACAGTTAGAACAGCTGGAAATTTCTCGATAGGTTTCCTGATGTGGAATCCACACTTCTAGATCGTGCGTTTCAGCTGCAGTAAAGCTCATATCCCCAGTTGCCAACGTAATCACATGGTAGGCTAAGCCCAATTTCTGCAAGATGTTTTCAGCGTTAGCAGTCATCTTTTCTAATTCATCATAAGAGCTTTCTGGCTTAACGTATTTAACCATCTCGACCTTATTGAATTGATGCATGCGGATTAGTCCGCGCGTATCACGACCAGCCGACCCAGCCTCAGAACGAAAACTTGGTGTTAACGCCGTTAAATAGACCGGTAATTTTGCAGCAGGCAAAACCTCATCACGGTAGTAGTTCGTCAAAGGAACCTCCGCTGTCGGAATCAAGGTCAAATCTTCGTCTTGGAGTTGATAGACATCTTCTTTAAACTTAGGAAACTGCCCTGTACCGTACATCGATGCGCTGTTAACCATGTACGGTGGGATGACTTCTTCATAGCCCTCTTCGGCATGCTGATCCAGCATGAAATTATAAATGGCGCGTTCTAACTTTGCACCCATCCCCATGTAATATACAAAGCGAGCTCCTGAAACCTTACCGGCCCGTTCAAAGTCTAGAATACCAAGATCCTCACCGATTTCCCAGTGCGCTTTAGGTTGAAAGTCAAAATGTGGCAAGGTGCCTACCTTGCGTTCTTCCCGCGAGTAGTTCTCATCCGGACCAATTGGATCGGTATCGTGTGGGAAATTGGGCAATCGCGACATTTTATCATTAAATTCAGTCAAAACGTCATCTAATTTGTTATCTAACGCTTTAATGCGACTACCAACTTCACGCATTTGTGCAATAGCATCATCTGCATTCTCATGATTGCGCTTGGCAATGCTGATTTGATCACTCGCCTGATTTCGCTCGGCCTTTAACTGTTCCGTTTGTTGTAACAATTCGCGTCGTTGCTCGTCTAAAGCCAACACATCATCAATTTGTTCCGGTGCCACCGCTCGCGTAGCTAATCTTTCTTTTGCCTCTGCTGGATTATTACGAATTCGTTTAATATCTAACATCGCTGATAACCTCCATAAATTATGTTTTATGCATCAAAAAACGCCATTCGTCCCCAAAAAATTGGGACGAATGGCGTTAATTCGCGGTACCACCCAAGTTCATCGAAATCGATGCGCTCGAACAAGATAACGACTTTCGCCGTGTGGCATTACCCACCCACTTTATCCGTTGCTGGAAAGACTGCTAATCGGTTTGCACCACCACCGACTCTCTGAACAAGCATTGTCATAACAACTGTGTTTTAGTCATTGTTTAGTTAATTGTTACTGCTAGTGTAAGCTAAAACCTTCCCCAGTGCAAGACGCCAGCTCTAACAGGCGTGAACGACTGGACCTTAACACCAGCCATTTTCGCTCAACCAGTTGGCAATCAGTGACCATCCGGAATCAATTAACGTCGGTCGCCAAGTGCGGTCGGTGGTTGCAGATTAAGCGCTCGGCAGTTATTATGCCGTCGCCAATTGCAACTGAGCCAACTTAGTGTCAATTTGTTGTAGCACAGCATGAGCAGCGTTAGGATCCTCAACAAAATCGAATTGATCACCGTCAATTTTCATCTTTGGTCCATGATTGTATTGTTCATACCAAGCAGTATAACGATGGTTGAGTTCTTGATAATATTCATACAACGATGGGTCATTATCAATTTGCTCGTAAGCTCGTCCCCGTTTTTGAATTCGGTCGAGCATGGTGTCAAAGGAAATATCGATATGAATAAGCAGGTCAGGATTCTTGGCATGCGTTGCATCGGGCAATTCTTGCATCATATTCTGCAATAAAGAATCGTAAATGTTGACTTCAGTACCCGTTGACCGACCCAAATCAGCATTTAGATGAAACAACAATGAATCTTCATAAATGGAGCGATCCATCACACTATTATCGTCAGCAAAAGACGCTTTGATCGCATCTAACCGTTTATTCAAGAAATAGATTTGAAGTAAAAAAGCATACTTCTTCGGATCTTGATAAAACAATGGCAAAATCGGGTTATCTTCCACGGACTCGTAATAAGCCTGCGTATGAAGATGATTTGCCAATAAATCCGTTAAACTCGTCTTACCCGCGCCGATCGTACCTGCTAAAACAATCATGTATAATCTCCCCTAAACTTCATTGTTACCACGCTACGTGGTTAATCACCACACATTGTGAGCGCCATTTGACCACCAATATATTGTAGCACGTCTCTTTTTTGCCGCCACATCTTGTAGCTTACAAGTGTAAAAGTAATCTATTTGTCATTTAACCCTAGTTCAAGTCAAAAAAGTTTGAGACAAAAGCCAGCGTTCACTTTCAACCTACATTGTTAACATGTGGGCCATAAGTCAAGTGACGCCACGTAAAAAGCGAATTTCAACTAATGAATAAACCATCCATCATTCGAAATTCGCCCTTCATACGCTTCACTAGCCGACTTATTGCCGCTTTACTCTAAAAATGATCTAATCAATCGCTCGTCTCTGAGGCAACCACTGAGCCTTTAGGATCATGAGCAGATGCTGATGTCTGTGCAACATTTTGTTGTTCAGCCTCATTGGCAGCTGCGTCATAACTTTCACCAACTGTTCGTGGCGTTAAATCAACTTGATCTAACGGAATCACGTGCGTGTGATGGCGCAGCTTATAGTACAACCACAAGATTAAGAATAATGGCACACTCATATAGGTAATTAAAATAGCTTGGAAATCGAGCTGCGCAAAAGATTTTAAATCTTGACCCACAATTACCACGATCCCTAAGACTAGTGCCAAAACAGGCCCAAATGGGAACCACTTTGCATGGTAACGAAGCTCGGACACTTGATGACCTTGCCTAATGAAAGCCCGTCGGAACCGATAGTGGCTAATGGCAATCCCTAGCCACGCGATGAACCCTGTCAATCCAGAAGCGGCCACTAGGTACATATAAATCTTTGGGCCAAAAATACTTGTTAGAAACGTTAACAGCCCAACAATGGTCGTTCCGATCAAAGACGCCATTGGAATTCCACGTTTGTTGGTACGCCCAAAGAAATCTGGCGCATACCCTTCATTAGCTAACGAATAAAGCATCCGCGTTGACGCGTACATGCCTGAATTGGCTGAAGAGATGACCGAGGTTAAAATAACCGCATTCATGACACTGGCCGCAGCAGCCAACCCAGCCCGACGAAAGACTAATGTAAAGGGACTAATGGCGATATCTGAAGCACTTGAGCCCAGTAAATCTTTACTGGTATATGGAATAATACATGCAATGACAAAGATCGCTAAAATATAGAATAATAAAATTCGCCAAAAGACCTGTCGAATGGCCTTAGGAATACTCTTTTCAGGTGTGGCACTTTCACCAGCTTCAATCCCGATCAATTCTGTCCCTTGGAATGAGAAACCAGCGACGACAAACACGGATAACAAGGCCGGCATACCACCGACAAACGGTGCCTTGTGGTAAGTCAAATTGCTAAAACCAGTCGCATGTCCACCCATGATACCAAAAATGGTCAGCGTCCCAACACCCAAGAAGACTAACACAGTGACCACTTTAATAATGGACATCCAGTATTCAGTCTCCCCAAAAGAACGGACCGATAGTGCGTTAATCGTAAAGATTAAGACTAAGGCAATTAGACTAAAGATCCAAGCAGGGACATTAGGTAACCAAAATTGCATCACCAACGCGGCTGTGGCCACATCAACGGCTAACGTAATCGCCCAGTTAAACCAGTAGTTCCAGCCCATGGCAAACCCTAATGCTGGATCGACAAATTTTGTCGAATAGGCGGCAAATGATCCGGTTAATGGCATGTAAGTCGCCATTTCGCCAAGACTCGTCATTAAGAAAAAGACCATGATACCAATCGCAATGTAGGCTACCAGTGCCCCACCAGGACCTGCAGCGGAAATAGCGGATCCTGAGGCCACAAATAGTCCAGTTCCGATACTACCGCCTAACGCAATCATCGAAAGATGTCGCGTCTTCAGTTCACGCTTTACCGCGCGATTTTCGTTTTCTGCCATATCGAGTTCCTCCCATTCATTAAAGAGAAGCACTTGATGTAATCTGAATAAACAAAAGGTCGGTCTGCTTGAAAGTGTTTTCACACGCCAAACAAACCGACCACAACATTCATCCTGGTCAATCGTTGATAGCGCCCCGCAGCGTTTTTATTTGCTGCGACAGTCCGTCAGCTGTTAACCAACGGCCCAACCAAGTCTTGAAACAGCAAGCCTTAATTTCGGCGACGCACCCTTTTGCCAAGTGTCAACGAGTCTGTCTACTCTCAACCTGGTGACTAATGATTGTCGCAACCTCTTCATTCGATATGTTCTGAGTATAGGAAGATGTTTAATAAAATGCAACCTTTATTTTCATTTCGTTTTAATGAAAGCGAATTCATTAGCCGACAGCCTGATTTAATGGTTGTTACTTGGCTCATCGTGTAACAGATTGCGCAGTTTGCGAATAAAAAAAGCATAATTGTCTGTACTTTCATTCCAATCAACCGTCGGAATGATTTCAGATTGAAGAATTCGCACCAACATTTGATGGACCGAAACTTGTTCTAAAACCGCACGATACTGACGATCAGCCATGGAAAATAAATCACTAAGCACCTGGGAACCCCGATTTGCCAATGGCTCAACATCGTTAAACACACGGTCAATCAAGCCACTATTTGGAAACGAAGCAAAATCTCCCTCAACGGCGATGGCCGCATCCCAAACGGAAATTTGCCGAGGATTTCGGCCGATACTAAAGCCGCCCTGATTTCCAGAAACAGAGCGGACTAAACCAGCAACGACTAATTTGCGCATGATTTTTCGCATATAAGTCTGTGAGCCGCCTAAACGTGTGTGAATAACTTCAGATGTGATGGGTGCTGAAGCATCTTGCGTGGCCAACAGTGCCAAAATACAAGCTGCCTGTTCTACACCTTTAGTTAATTGCATAATTTCCCCTCCATTTGGTTAACCAGTACCAACCAGTGTCCAGAGAAAAAAGTATTCACGAATCTCCCTTGGGGTTAGCCCGATAAAAATCAGTCGCATTCAAATGATAGAAACACTCTTGTTTTCCAGGCGCGAAAAAATCATGTTCACGATGTTGTAATTGATGATCAAAAACAAACCCCATCTTTTTGAAAATATGCGCTGAGCGCTGGTTATCCTCGAAATAAGAACCCCAAATTTGCGTCAGCCCCCGCTGGAAAGCCTCGTTCAGTACAGCAACAACCGCCTCACTCATGTAACCATGCCCCCACTCAGACTCATTTAACATATAGCCTAAATCGCGCTGATCATGAAGTAATCGGCCCTCATCGTTTGTCTTGCCATAAAGTCCGACTGTCCCAATAAATTGGTTCGTTGACTTTACCACAATCCCCCATAGCCAACGCTGATGAAGTGTTTGACGAATTAAAAAATGGCCCTCAAAGGAATTCTTAACCGGTTGAAAGCCAGCTGGCAAAGCAACGTTGGGATTGCTAACGATCGCTAAAAAGGCTTCGTAGTCTGCTTCAGTTACGGCCCGCAGTCGTAACCGATCTGTTTCAATTGTCACAATCTTCGACCTACCTCCGTCAATTAACTTCGTTTCAGTTCATAAAGCGAGTCACTCAGTTGTACAATTAACTCAATTGACTATTATGACAACTGAGGTGCGTTTCATGAAAACAATTCATCAATCATTAAATGACCGAGCTTACTTTCACGGTTTTCTTCACGATCGTCCCGGACCAGCGGGACAACAATATTTTCCAACCATTGTGATCGTGCCAGGTGGCTCATTTACCCATATTCCTGAACCTCAGGCAGAGCAAGTGGCACTAGCCTTCTTCGCGCGTGGTTTCAACGCCGTTTATCTCCGCTATTCATTCATCAGCGA
This sequence comes from Furfurilactobacillus sp. W61-4, assembly GCF_057545565.1. Lineage (NCBI taxonomy): Bacteria > Bacillati > Bacillota > Bacilli > Lactobacillales > Lactobacillaceae > Furfurilactobacillus > Furfurilactobacillus sp. W61-4. The sequence continues at coordinate 37,005 of NZ_BAAJNZ010000006.1, read as the reverse complement.
GATATCACCAATTTTACCCAGACCGCTCATTGAATTAGGCCAAACAATGGTTTTACTCAAAGACCATTCTGACTGGCCGGTTGATGCAAATCAAGTCTTGATTTTGGGAATGTCCGCCGGTGGTCTCGTGACTGCTCTTTACAACGACTATTGGTCATCAAGTTGGCTCACAAATACCGTTGGTGCGACTGCAAGTCAACTTGAACCACGAGCCACCATTCTTTGCTACCCGGTGATTGATGTACAACTTGGCTTTCCGACAACAGCAACCACCCGCGCCACCTGGACCAATGATCGCCAACGTGATGCTGCTGAACAACACATCACGGCAGCCAATAAACCGACCTTTATTTGGGCCACCGCCGAAGATCAAGCCGTGCCGATCACCAATAGCCTCGCCTACGCCACGGCGTTGTATGAACACCAGATTCCATTAGAGTCGCACATTTTCAATCACGGCCCCCATGGCCTAGCCCTAGCTGATCGGACGACAGCGTGGAAACCGGGAACCGATTTACCTCATGTCGCCCACTGGTTTGAATTAGCATTAGAATGGATCACGGATCTCTTAACGGATGACTAAAAATGAGAATTCAATTAAGGTGACTTGTGAAGGTTTCACACGAGGTAAATTGACGCCTTTTCTGGTTGTTTCATTTATGAAAATAATTAGTAGAAAATTAATGTTGAAAACAGTAGCCATTTTCATTTGAACCGTGTAGAATGCTTTTTCGTGGTCACGTATTTGACCTTTTCATCAGGCAGTAGCCAGCCAATGAAAAGTGTAACTGATGAGGAGTTACCCACCCATAATATGGCTACTGTCATGATTCTTCGTGAATCAACCTGGCCGTTTTAACGGTACATTGTCCCGCGGAATTGTTTAACACAATTCCTGAAAGGAGCGAGTCTCATGACATCATCCACTTTGAACGTTACCTTACATTTTGCCGAAATGACAGACTTACCTGCCATTCAAGAAATCATTAACGATGCCCGTGATTTTTTAGCGGATCAAAAGATTGATCAATGGCAAAATGGTTATCCCGAACCAGATGTGATTGCCAACGATATCAAACGTGGCGAAACCGTCGCCTTGAAAGATGATGAGGGCACCGTTTTAGCCATCGCCTCTTTAGTTAAAGGTTTAGATCAACCCTACGAGGCCATTGTCGATGGTGATTGGCGTGTTAAAGGAACGACCAATAATTATGTCTCTATCCACCGCGTTGCCATGGCGAAAGCCTCTCGTGGTCATCACTTAACCCATGATTTCTTTGACCTCATGAAAGAACAGATTGCGTCTGATCCAGATATTGAGAGCATTCGCATTGATACCCATCCAGAAAATTTTGGCATGCAACACGTAATCGAAACCAATGGCTTTGATTACATTGGCTTAGTCCCCGTCGTTGGTGGACGGCCAGATGAAACTAATGTCGCGTATGACTTAGTGTTAGAGCGTGATTAATTGTCTAACAACGCAAGCTAGTCTAAAAAAAGTCCTTTCCGAAAAAATTGGAAAGGACTTTTTGTATAACTATTTGCTGGTCACCGACCTACTGCTTTAGGCTAATGCGCCCATTGGATCCCATGGTGCCAATAATTCGGGTGTTTGTGCTTGTGCCTTCTGTAAAGTTTCAGGCATAAAGGTCTTGTTGACCACAACTTGGTAACAATAAGCATCCATCCACGCGTCACTCATCACGAAGTAACCCTTCTCGCCGACTTTATCGCCCCAAGAGTTTTCAACCTTCCACTTAGTTGGTTTACCATCCACCAAGTCAACACCGGTTAGAACCATGGCATGAGTCATCAAACTCTCACCATAGTCCAATCGTTCAGCCTTCGTCATGGCAAAGTCAACATCAAACAATTCGTCTTTGGCATACACTTGGAGATCCATGATCCCTGCTTTACGATCAGAACTTTGCCCAACGTCACAACCAAACCATACGCTTTGTCCCGCTTCCAGTTGTGAAATCGCCATTTGCTTAAAGTCAGCCATATCCACGTTTAAATGCTTAACTTGTCGACCATTAACCACATTACCGAGCATTTCAACGGTGTAAGTCTTGTTGTAAGCTTTGTCATCGGTTGGCGCGTTGATCACTGAAACATATTGTGACAAATCCCAATTAACATATTTGTCGTAAAAAGCTTTAGGTGTTAATCCTTGATCAATATGATAAGTCTTATCCTGATCACGATACTCAAAATCAAACTTCTGCGCTGGTTCACCTAAAGCATAAGCCAAAATACGGTAAACCTCTTGTAGTTTACGATCTTTAATTTCGTCAATTTCTGCCTGTGTTGCATGGTTAGCCACCAACTCACGTAAGGCGATCGCATCTTTACGCAACTTTTTGTTCAGCAGCGCATTTAAATCAGATGATGAAGATGAATTGAACGTCTCTGGCATCACTGACTTCGGCACAACGCCATACTTTTCAATCACGGCGCAAATCATGTCCCACTGACCACCATCTTGCTGTGGGGTTGCCATCAAGAAGGCTACTTTACGATCATCCAACGGTTGATCCGCCGTCGCTAAGACATTTTCGTAAAAATAGTTTGCTTTTTCGAACTTGTCCCAGAAATTGGTGTAATTTTGAGACAACTCAAAATCACCAGGTAAATTAAAAGTGTCCTTCATTGAGTGACGCATTGTATTTAAAGCGGCGAACATCCAACAACGACCGCTTTGCTTCTGGTTAGCCACATGACCCGTGTCTAAATCGATGGAGAAGACTGGCGTCATATCAACATTTGCCACATTATCTTGGGCCGTGGCCAAGATACCATTGTGTTTGATCGAACGTTCAATCACCGCGGCATCTTTACGATCTGCTAACTCTTCTTGATACCGCCGAATTTGATCAGCTGTAATTTCACTACTCAAAACCCTCACACTCCTTTTTCGTATTGGAATTAGTATACGACATTAGAAGTCGCTTAGAAAGCGAATCAGTTCCTAATCTCGCCGCAAATGTTTCTTTCTTCCTTTTTAAGTTAGCCTTATGCTGATCTTCTTATGCTTATTAAGAATCAAAATCATGTTACATGAATGGAGCGATGCTCATGTTAAAAGATTCAGCCAACCTGATTGCTGCCAAAGTAGTCAGCGCCCATTGTCCGCTCATCATTGCTGAGACAGAAACCGGGCAACGTTTTCCACTACACCTGACCCGTCAGCAAAAACGAGATCCCTTATTTTGGGCAACGATGTTAGACATTTTGCGCGCCGAAATCTGGTTACCGATTACCAAACGTTACCACGAGGTCATCGATAGTGGCTGGTTGCTCCCCGCTCAACCAGTCACTGCAGTCGCATCCGCAGAGATTTTCGACTACAATAAGCGTTAAGAAAGCTTACCTTTGGGAGGGGACAACCATGCAACAGCGCGCACGCGGCTTAATTATTGAAGATGATCATTCAGTTTCAGATGGCATTAAGGAATTGCTGGTCGACCTATTAGATTGTGATCAGGCTTTTGATGGCGAAGAAGGCGAATTTATGGCCACTCAGGGGATTTATGATTTAATTATCCTCGATTGGATGTTACCGTCTGAAAGTGGCTTAGATGTCTTAAAGGCCATCCGTACTCAACATTTAGATGTCCCTGTTTTGTTTTTGACGGCCAAAGATGGCCTTGATGACAAGATACGTGGATTTAATTTAGGGGCTGACGATTATTTAACGAAGCCTTTTCATCGCGAGGAATTAATGTTGCGTGTTCGAGCATTAATTAAGCGTACTGGCCACTTTCTCAACGAAAATGTTCTCCGGATGGGCGACATTGAGGTTAACTTACAAAACCATGCGGTTACGATTCAAGAACAATCAGTTCAGCTAAATGGTAAAGAATTTGACCTCTTGGTCTACTTCATTCAAAATCAGGGCACCATTGTGACGAAGGATCAAATCTTCGATCGACTTTGGGGATTTGATTCCGAGACTTCGATCACGGTAGTCGAAGTTTACGTTTCCAATCTCCGGAAGAAATTAAAACCATTCGGTGCTGATCAATACATCAAAACATTGCGCAATGCCGGTTATTTGGTAGGAGTAGAGTCGTGAATAAAAAACAAGCAACGCATGCCTTTGGTCGGCAACAGTGGTGGCTATTCCTAAGCGAATTAATCAGCTTTGCGTTAATCTTTCTATCACTGGGCACGATTCTTTGGCGAGTCTTTCAGCCTTCCATTTACCAAGGTGTTGACCGCGGGATTCGGGTTCAACGTCAACTGCTATTAAACAAACCAGTGACCGGTGGTGCTCCGAGCCAAGATGCCTTTCGTGCGATCGCTTTTCGAACCTCGATTCTCGTCTTTGATCGTAAAGGAAAATTACTGAATGGTGCCGTCAATACGCCAGCGACACGTCAGCAGACCAGTCCCAATGCTAAGAGCGATTCCAGTGATGCCAACAGCTCCACTCCCAATGGTCAGGACAACTATACGGCTGTTTTACAACAATTGAAGTTAAATAAAGGACATCTCAATGAATTACACGATGTCCGGATCAATCAGCAAAATAATTTTCGCACGCTAACTTTTTATGTTCCCAAAACAAATTCGAACCTCGCTTACGCCGGCGACTACCTCATGATTGTCACCAATACTGATTCTGAAAAGGCTTCCATTGAGGTCTTCAAACGTGTCCTGACGTGGTCGATGCTTATTTTTTGGGTCATTTCGATCTTGCTTAGTTACGTACTCGCCCGTTTAAATATGCGACCAATTTTGCGCTCGTGGCAGCTTCAACGCGAGTTCGTTGCCAACGCGGCACACGAGCTGCGGACGCCACTAACGGTCATTCAAAACAAATTGGAATTAATGCTAACCCACCCCAATGATAAAATCATGGATCAAACTGAGCAAATCACCCTTTCCTTGTCTGAAGTCCGCCGGTTAAATTCCTTAACCAGTGATTTGTTGTTACTTGCTCGATCAGATTCAAATATGACGCAGATTCGAACAGAAACCGTTTCAATGAAAGCCTTCTTAACTGAAGTTAGTCAACCCTATTCTGAAATTGCTGCTAGTCAAGATAAGCAATTCACCGAACAAATTGATCTTGATCGGCGTCTAACGATTGACAAACAACGTATTCACCAATTAATCGTCATTTTTTTGGATAATGCGCTGAAGTATACTGAGCCAGGTGACACGGTAACCTTAATGGCTCGTGTCGTGGGCACACGTTGGGAGTTACAGATTAAGGATACTGGTATTGGCATTGCCGATAGCGACAAGCCACACGTCTTCGATCGATTCTATCGCGTTGACAAATCTCGTAGCCGGGCCACCGGTGGCAACGGCTTAGGTTTATCAATTGCGAAATGGATCGCCGATAGCCATCGGGGTCGGATTAGCATTACGGACAATGTTCCCCATGGCACAATCTTCACGATTAGCTTTCCCCTCACCCATCCCAAAAGTTGAAATTTAATTTCAATCGAAAAGACCTCGTTTTCATCATAAATGGTGAAAACGAGGTCTTTTGCTTTTTAAAAATGAATCTTTATTTGCACGGTCAGTCATTCACTGGCCTAAAATCTCTTTATTAACAATGCGCAACTCATTATCAAACGTATAGTGAATTGGTTGACCGTTAGGCACCTCTACTTGGCTAATTGCCTCATCACTAATCTGTTCTAAATCCTTGATCAAGGCCCGTAAGGAACTTCCATGTGCCACAATGAGCTGATTATGACCATCAAGCAATTTAGGCGCAATTTCATCAATCCAATAAGGCTGTAAGCGAGCTAACGTCATGGCCAAACTCTCACCTCGTGTCAAGATAGACGCTGGGAACATTGCATAACGACGATCTTGTTCGTGGTCTGGATAGTCTAACAGCGGTGGTACCACGTCGAAACTGCGTCGCCATTTTGCAACTTGTTGTTTGCCATAAACTTGACGTGTCCAGTCTTTATTTTGGCCTCGTAATGCGCCATAGTGACGTTCATTAAGGCGCCAAGTTTTATGCTCGGGTAACCAGAGCTGATGACATTCTTCCAAAACCAAATGGGTTGTTTCAATCGCTCGTTGTAACAAAGAAGTATGCACATCCGTAAACAAAATTCCTGTACCAGCCACCAGCTTCCCAGCCAGACGCCCTTGTTCCCGGCCGCGCTCCGTTAACGGCACATCGGACCAGCCGGTGTAAATATTGTCCCGGTTAGCGGTACTTTCACCATGGCGTAAGATAACTAACTCACTCATCATCATAATCTTCTCTCTATGTTAATGCTTACTCTACCAAGAATATCGTAACATGTGGAAAATTTGTTGCAAACAAAAGCCGCAGGATGAAACTAGGTAAAGTGTTGCCCAACAGTGATCTGGTGAACTAAACGTCGGTATAGCTGGACAAAACAAAAAGACCGTATCCACATTGGACCGGTCTTTGGTAATGATTAATTTGAATTAGAAGTGAATGTAACCAGCGGCTTCGCTAACAGAAATTGTCCGCGCATGGTATGACATGCCATTGAAGTTACCTTCGATAATGTTAACTGTACCGTCACCGTTAACACCAGTAACGTAAGCGACGTGCATGTAACCAAAGTAAGCAACTGAACCGGCTACTGGGTTATGGTCAACAGCTACGCCACGGGCAGCAGCGTTGGCACCCCAAGCATCCCCGTTTCCAAGGTATGTCCATTCAGAAGCAGGTACACCAGATGCCTGTAAAATGCCTGCGACAAATGCAGTACATTGACCAGCTGGGTAACCTTGCACGCCACTAAAGAAACCAGCTTGGCCAGCTGCGGCGGCGTTGCCGTAAACAGCTGCTGGGGCAGTTGGATTAGTCGTTGGCGTTGTAGGTGCAGCATTGCTAGTCGCAGGGGCTGGCTGTGCTTGGCTAGCTTGTGAAGCAGGTGCTTGACTAGCAACTGATGCTGGTGCCTGGCTAGCTGCTTCAGAAGATGCAGGAGCTTGACTAGCTTGTGACACAGGCGCTTCACTTGTTGCTGCACTAGCAGTGCCCTTAGTGTGAATTGTCTGACCAACTAATAAGAAGTTCTGATTGCTAATGTTACTGTAGGCAGCAAGATCAGCAATCGAAACACCAGTCTTTGCACTGATGGCTGACAAAGTGTCACCGGCTTGAACTGTGTAGTCACCATTAGCATCAACCGTAGTTGTCGCTGCAGAAGCTTCGCTGACCGTTGAGGTCGCTGCTGCATCTGAAGCAGGCGCTGTAGACGCAGCTGCATCACTGGTTGAAGCTGCATCATTGGCGTCAGGAATAACCAATGATTGACCAACATAAATCAAGTTGGCGTTTGAAAGGTGGTTCGCCTTAACAATAGCATCGACAGTGGTGTGGTTCTTTTGAGCAAAGTTCCAAACCGTGTCACCTTTGATTGTTTTGATCGTTGAGGCATTTGCGGCGGAAACCCCAGCAAGCACGCTGGCAGCACCGGCAGTAGTTAGTAAAGCAGTTTTAATTGATTTTTTCACGTTAGTCACTCCTAGTCAATTCATCCCGTGTAACAGGTCGTATGTAACACTCACTGGTGAACATATTAAGCCATTCGTATGACAGGGCCATAGCAGCCATATAACACTTTGTTACGAACGTTACAAAAGCATTACTTTTCTTCCTAAAATTACTTAAGAACCCCGTCATATCAAGTTTTCATACAGTCGTGAATTCATAAAAAAGTTAAGGAATTCTCAACTTTTATTCATTGGACCACACCATTCAATGATAAAGCCTTGTTACTTTTATCACGCATTGCCCACTTTAACCCACTTGCACCCTGCTCAATCTGTCTGCTCTTTAAAGTAACGCTCTGTTGCCTGACGATAATGATTGAGTAAATCTATCGTGGCAAACTCAGCTAGCTTAGACTTAGGTACAAATCGATCAAATGCATGAAAGCCACCGGGGCAAACAGTCATAATAGCTGGCACACCAGCTTGTTTTAGGTGGTTAATATACTGCCGCGTTTCATCATAAAATGGTTCAATATCACTAACAAATGTGTAAGTCGGTGGCAAATTTCGAAAATTCTGCAAGCGAGCTGGGGCGGCGTAAGCCGACGTCTTCGCTGTCGATTGACCTAAATATAAACGCCATGCTGTACGATTACTGGTCTCATTCCAAACTGGACCATTGTTATCCCTCATCGAGGCTGTTAACATCCGATCGTCTAACATTGGGTATAAGGAAATTTGGTAAGCAATTTGGACCGTGCCATGATCTCTCGCGTACGCAGAAACACAACATGTTAAGCCACCGCCAGCACTTTCACCACCGACAAATAGTTGGTCTGTCCTAATTCCTAATTTTTTCGCGTTTTCCTTCATCCACAATAATGTTGTATATGCATCATTAAGCGCAGCTGGAAATGGCGCAACTAGAGAACGGCGATAGTCAGGGGCGATTACCACGCAGGGGTTAGTTTGAATAAAACGCTCAATTGTCGGCAATTCTTGTTCTGGCAAACCAATCGCATACCCACCCCCATGTAACCAAAGAAGTCCGGTGACCGGTTGACTAGGATCTAAATGACGCGGTTTATAGATGCAAAGCCGCATCCGTTCCCCATCCTCATTTGAAATAAACGTTTCTTTAAAGACAATCTGTGGATCACTTGGCATCTGACCACGATAAACTTTTTCCGTTAACCACTGTTGCCACTTGAATACAGACGGATTTCTTACTTGAGTAAATGGTCGTAATAGACTACCGCAAAATCGTAAGTCCGGGGCCAACATTTTCCGTGTCACTTTCATTTTCAAGCCACTCTCCCTCGATCATTTTCTGTCCAAAATCAAACAACATGTTGAATCACTAGCATCATCACAGGTACAAAAATTAGGGATAACAAAGTCGTTTCGGACACCATAATGGACGCAAAATCCGCATCAGCGTGATACAACTTCGCCACTACCGGCGCATTCGTCATCACTGGCATCCCGGCCTGCAAAATAAACACCTGCTTCATTAACAATGGCATATTAGCAGGGATAACCAACGCGAGCATTAACAGTGGTGCAAAGATAAACCGCCCCGATAAAACACCTAAACTACTTCGATCGAGTCGCATGTTGCGTAATCCAGCATCATAAACGGAAACACCAATAAATAACATGGACACAGGTATTGTCAAACCACCTAAGTAATTAAAAGTTTGGTTGAGAAAATGGGGTAAATGAATATCCGTTAACACAAGCGCAACCCCAATCAAGAACCCAATCAGCGGTGCAGAAAAGATTTTTTTAAGCACCCCACTGATCGTTAAATGTTCATGCAACGCTCCGTCACGTTGAATAAACATCACCCCCAACGTCCAAAAAATCGTGGTATTTGCCATGTAATAGACCAAAACATATGGCAAACTGGCACGGCCAAAAATCGCCAAATTGATCGGCAAGCCAACAAACACTGTATTGGAATTAAAGAACATTGAGGTAAACAGACCTCGACGACTTTCATCGATTTTTAAGACAAATACCAGTCCCCAGGCTAATCCCATTAAGATAAGCATTGACAGAACAGGAAATCGTAAGGCAGGTAAAAATTGATCTAGTTGTTGTCGAGAAAAATCCTTTGTAATTGAAACAATCATATATGGTGGTAGGGCCACTTGGGTCACTAATTTAGCTAACAACTGTTTGGCAGACTCATCAAACCAATGCCGCCAAGCCAAAAAGTACCCGACTGCGACCATTAAGACGATCATGAACACGCCTTGCGCGCTTTCAAAAAATATCGCCATTTTCTCATCTTCCCTCTATTTGAACTCTCGCTCAGTATACCACGCACACTGTCACGCATTATTTGGGTAATCCTCGGCTAAAAACAAAAAAAAGGCAACACCACCTTATTTTGGTGAATTGCCTTTTGGACCGAGCTTAAACGACAGCCAATCGGTTAATTATTTCAATTGTTTTGACGCAGAGTTGCGATGAAACAACCGCTTTAAATTACGCCGCATCACTTGGAAGAAGGTCAGTGAGCGCACAATTCGTTCCGCCGGTATATGTTCCCGAATCGCTCTTAAAACAACTTTGGGTTTCCTTGACGAGAACTTGTAAGTACCATTCTTCTTGGTCCGTAAAGCATATCGAGGAATCCAGCGCCCGCCAAACATGACTGATGCAATGACCACATCCACTTCTTCCCAAGGAATTTGAACGAACTTATTTGTATCCCGGTCGTTATAAAATTCAAATGCCTTGTCCCCAATCATAATTTGCCCGTAGTCGCCGACCCCAAGATAAGACGTTCCAGGTGTCGTCAATTCAACTTTTGCATTTAAGGATTCTACCATGTTACTCTCCTCATCCGATTAGAACTATGGTCATCAAACCATATTTTTTGTGGTAAATCAATAGCGGTCGATTCTCACATTTCGTAAGACCCGACCGCTATCCGAAACTAATTAGTACCACAGTAACTGTTCAATTTAAAATTAGAACAACCCGATCACGTGTCCACCAACCCCGACAACGAAAATGCCTAGGATGATGATAATTGGTGAAACTTTCTTCTTCAATAACCACATGCATAGGAAAGTTAACAGTAATGCTGCTAAACCAGGAATCAACTGATCCAAGTTATCTTGTAAAGTTGTAACTTTAACGTTGGAAAGTGATAACCCCTTGCCCAAGTTATATTGGGTCAACGCTTCTTGAATCCCTTTTGGTCCTTTAGGCAATTTATCCCATTCGATATAAGCCCCTTTTTGTTGCTTAATCTGTGAAACCACTGGGACAAACTTAATGTTAACCCACCGTTCGATCAAGGCACCAATGACAAACATCCCCATCATTGAAGCACCACGGGTAACGGATTGTAACAAACCACCAGATAGGTCTTCAGTAATTCGTGACCCGGCCCGGTAACCGAATTCTTGGGTGTACCACATAAATCCCCAACGAATTAAGTTCCAAACAACAAAGAATAAGATTGGGCCAAGAATGTTTCCACCTAGGGCTAATGAGGCACCAAGCGCCCCCACGATTGGACGAACCGTGTACCAGAAGACTGGGTCACCAACCCCTGCCAACGGTCCCATCATCCCAACTTTAACCCCTTGAATCGCAACATCATCCACTTCAGCACCGTTAGCCCGTTCTTCTTCCAAGGCTAATGTCACCCCGATGATTGGTGATGCTAAGTATGGGTGGGTGTTAAAGAATTCCAAGTGACGCTTGTAAGCGGCCACGCGGTCCTCTTTATTTTTGTATAATTTGTTCAATGCTGGAATTAAAGAATAACACCAGCCACCGTTTTGCATTCGTTCGTAGTTCCATGACCCTTGAATGAAGGTGGAACGCCAAGCAACATGCAAACGATCACGTTTAGTTAGCGTAATTTTGTTATCAGCCATGTTCGTTTTCCTCCCTTAATTTTAATAATCGTCGAGGATATCGCCGAGTGGATCACCAGTATTACTACTACCGCCACCCCCGTTATCGGAGTGACCACTGTCTAACTTCAAGTACATCAAAGCTAATGAAAGGCCTAATGTCCCGATCGCAATTAAAGTTAAGTCAGAAAGCGCAGCAATGACAAACCCAATGGCGAAGAATGGCCAAACTTCACTGGAAGCCATCATGTTGATAACCATGGCATAACCAACGGCCACCACCATGCCACCACCAATCGCCATCCCATCGGATAACCATGCAGGCATTGATTCCAACATTGCCCGCACTTGACTAGCCGGAATAACTAATAGCAAAGCGGCTGGAATCGCAATTCGCAGACCTTGCAAACAAATACATACAATTTGCCAGAAATTGATGGTGTGGTAATTACCCTTTTCGGCAGCCGCATCCATCAAGTGGACGATCGCCACCGTAATCGTACGAACAATCATCGTTAAGAATAAACCAGCCACGGCCAGCGGAATCGCAATCGCAATCGCTGAACCGACACCCTTCGTTCCTTGACCACCTTGAACCAAAATAATAGCAGATGCAACGGATGCCAAGGCAGCGTCAGGGGCGACAGCCGCACCAATGTTGGCCCAGCCAAGGGCGATCATTTGTAGCGAACCACCTAAAATTAATCCGGCGGCCAAGTGACCTGTAACCAATCCAATCAGCGTACAGGCAATGACAGGTTGATGGAATTCAAATTCATCCAAGATCCCTTCCATGCCGGCAAAGAATGCAACGATTACAACTAAAATCATCGAAATAGCAGACATCTGAGAATCCTCCTTTTCTATGTGAATGCGTTATGCGTTATTTGCGAGGGCTTTACGTGCCTTTTCGACAATTTCATCCATGTTTGCGGAAGAATCATCTGGCACTTTGCGAACATCAAACTTCACGCCGTCCGCCTTAAGTTTGTCAAAGGTTTCGATATCTTCTTTCCCTAATGACAGAACATTAGAAACGGCCACTTTACCAGCTGAATGAGCCATTGACCCAATATTTAACGTCTTGATATCGACGCCACCTTCAATCGCTCGTAAAGCATCCTCTGGTGTTTCAAATAAGACTAGAGCTCTCGTTGACCCAAAACGAGGATCCTTAGTGATTTCAATAAACTTGTCGATTGGAATCACGTTTGCCTTTACACCAGGTGGTGTTGCCTCAACGATCATATTCTTCCGTAATGCGTCCTTAGCCACATTATCAGAAGCTACAATGATCCGAGTCGGATTAACCGAACGCGTCCAAGCAGTGGCAACTTGCCCATGTAATAGACGGGAGTCAACCCGAGCCAACGCAAACTTGATGTGACCATCGCCTAGCACCGTTCCTGGCGCAATGGCAGCTTTAGGTTGATTGTCATCAGTTGAAGCGGCCGGGGCTGCTGGAACCAACGACTCAGGTTTTGCCTTAACCCCATCCTTAGCTGTTTCGATGATGTGCGCCGCAATTTCTTGGGCTGAATCCATCGTCATTCGAGAACCATAAGCTTCAATCACCATCGGCAAATTCATCCCGGTGACGATTGCCCATGTATCCTTATGTTCCTCAAAGAGGTTGCTGGCCTGATTGAATGGTGTCCCACCCCAAAGATCGATTAACAGTAATACCTGACTTGGATCGTCAAAACTGGCGACTGCTTTTTCAAACTTGGCATGCACATCATCCGGGCCTTCGCTTGGCAGCAAGGTGACTGTTTGGACATTGTCCTGCTTGCCGAAGATCATTTCACCTGATTGGTAAATGCCCTCAGCAAAGCCACCATGACTGGCTAAGATAATACCTACCATGAGTGTCCCTCCTAAAAATATAATTTGATACCGTTAATTAGTGTGATGATGTACTAGAAGCCATGTTGTTCCAGAAGGGTCATTAAATCCTGTGGGTGATCTCCTGGCACTTTACGAACTTCCAAAGTAACCCCATCATCGTGCAGTTGGTGGAAAGTCTGTGCATCATCCTGACCCACTGCAATCGCATCAGTAATCATTGTTTTGCCATCCGTAAAGCTTAGGCTACCAATATTAACCGATGCTAATTTGACGCCACCGTTTACTGCGCGCAACACATCTTGTGGTGTCTCGAACAATAGAAAGGCGCGTACGTCGTCGAAGCGCTCATCAGAATAAATTTCAGTGAGTTTATCGACCGTAATAACATTGACTTTTACTCCCGGCGGAGCCGCTTGAGTGATCAATGTCTTTCGTAGATTATCGTGCGCCACACCATCAGAGACGACCATAATCCGATTTGGAGCAATGGCTTTCGTCCAAACGGTGGCCACTTGACCATGCAGCAAACGTGAATCGATGCGTGCTAAGCGGATTTCCATCGTCATTTATTCGGCCTCCTGCTCTAATGAATGTTGGTCTAGGTGCTTTACGCCAGCTTTAGCAATCTCCTCTAAATGTGGAATAACCATTTCAAGAGACTGGTTGCGAACTGTGTATGCCTCAATCAGCATCGCCAAATTTAAGCCTGTAATTAAGGCCATTCGTTCTGGTTGCTCAGTTACCAACCGACTAGCGATGTTGAATGGCGAGCCACCCCACAAATCCACAAGAAACAAAATTTCATCGTCTGTCTCGAAACCGTCCACGACAGTTTCGAACTTACGCTGCAACTCGTCAGGTCCCTCATCAGGGGTAAATGGAATTGCGACGACTTTTTCCTGCTTACCGAAAATCATATCGGCAGATTCCTTAATCCCATCAGCGAAGCCACCATGACTGGCTAGCACGATAGCGAGCATTGCGTCAACCTCCTTCCGCTTGGTCGTTATTCAAAAGTCGTTCATTAATCGCAAACTTATTGACGACTCGGGAATAACTGTATCATAGCGCAAGTCAACTGCCAAAAAAAGCGCTTCCAGAAAATAATGAAAATTTTTTCGATGCCTAACAAAAATGACTCGATTCTAATTGGCAATTAACTCTTCAGCACGTGACTAGCATAGCCTAGTAAAGCGCTTACATCAAGTTAAAAAATCGCTGACCCGGCGTGCCTTTCTTTGAAATGGACTAGACAGGTTGATAGAAAGGCATTTTCATGTCGTCAAAGTTCATCAACTTTTTTGTCTCAATGTGAGTTCAGAGAAAATCTTTTTCTTAATTTTGCTGGTATCCTAGACAGGACATCTTAGCGTCTTGTAATCATGAATAATCTTAGACTTTTCCTCTTTCTTTTTGTAAGTTGATTTGGTATACTAAATAGTAACTATTACACTTTAAGCAAAAAACTATCGTAAAGGAGTCGTGTAAATGGCTAAAAAATCCAAAATCATTAAAGAACAACGTATTGAAGCAACTGTTGCAAAATATGCAGCAAAACGGGCAACTTTAAAAGCGGCAAAAGATTATGCTGGGTTAGCCGCATTGCCTAAAAATGCCTCACCTGTTAGAATTCACCGGCGTGACCAAATCGACGGTCGTCCGCATGCCTACTTACGTCGCTTCGGCCTCTCCCGCCTTAATTTCCGGCAACTTGCTCTGCAAGGTAAGATTCCTGGTGTACGCAAAGCAAGTTGGTAAGTTCACTTTAAGCATACTGAACACCACCAACTCAAGTTATCGATCGAGGCTAATTAACAACCAAAAATGCCACTTTTCTTCTAGACGTTGTTTAGAAGAAAAGTGGCGTTTTTTGGTTGATCAACGGCTCATCTAATTCATTTCAATCATTCATCCGTTTTCGCACTTAAATCAAGACTCGTTCTCAACTCATTCGTTACTCGTTGTTTTTCGCTATGGCCGACAACTTCAAAGGATTGTCCGTTAATCATCTGACCTTGGCCCTGCATATGGTCGCTACTAATATTTTTAGTCGCTGACCGATAATTCTGCGCTAACTTAACTAAATCTGAACTCGTCAAATCGGTTTGTGATTGCGAAGAAATTGAATTCAAAAAGCTCGAATTCAGGACCGTTTGAACGGCAATCGATTTTCGGAATAGGGCCTCCACAACCAACCGTTGGCGGGTTTGGCGCCCATAATCCCCTTGTGGATCATCATAACGCATCCGCGAAAACTTCAACGCCGTTGCCCCGTTCATGTGATAGGTTTGTCCTTTTTCAAAGGTACTCCCCTCATAAGAGAAAGACAGTGGTGACGTCACGGTCACACCACCCACTTCATTGATGGCCTTTTCCAGCCCACCCATGTTCAACATAGCATAGTAATCGATAGGCACATTTAGTAAATTCTGAACGGTTTTAATCGTCGTGCCAACACCACCATAAGCATAAGCCGCATTAATTTTAGCGGGTGATTCATCTGGGTAGCCGGCAATATCAGTCATCGTGTCCCGAGGTAAACTAACCAACAGCATTTTTTTAGTTTGTGGGTTAATCGTCGCAATCATGATGGTATCGGTTCGTCCCTTATAAGAACGTCCCAGAGCCCCTGTGTCAGTTCCTAAAAATAGAATTGAAATCGGTTTTTTGGAATTCAAAACTGCCTTCGTGTCACGCGCTTTGGTGATTCCGGCCGACTTGTATGCCTTACTCGTGGCCGAATTAATATTGTGATAGGCAACTGCACCAAAACCGGCAATCACGAGCAACAAGAGAATAATAATCCCCCAAAACCATCGCCATGGATGCCAACGCCGTGAGCCATGTTGTTTCGGCTGCTTTGGTCCTTGCCGATTTGCACTGCGGCGTTGCATGCGCGAATCCATATTGTTCTCATTTGGCTGGTTATTCATCTCATGATCCCCCATGGTAATTAACGATTTTGTTTTTTAAACTTCAATTTATTGTAAACCATCACGCAAGCTTTCACATCTCTTATTCTAGACTGAAGCTTTTCTTAAAGGTTGCGGTAACCAGCGCCAGCTCGACAAACATCTCAGAGCGAAACCAGCTGGGTGGTGGTGAGCACTAGCGGAGCCTGAGCAGTTGGCGTTCTTTGCCAATTGATCGGGTTGGGCTAGGCGCAGACAACAAGCTGGTGTAGCTCGACAAAAGCTCAACAACTAGCAAAATTTGCCAGCTTTCATTAGAATTGATTCAATTAAACCAGATTGTGAGGAATTTTACGATGTCGAACCCATTAGATCAACTCCAACAAGTTTACCAGACGACAAATACGATCGCTTTAGCCACTTCATTTCAGGATGAAGCCGACGTTAAAGTCATCAACTTTGTGTGGTTTCCGGATGAACCAGCAAAAATGTACTTTTCTTCTGTTCGAGGTAGCCATGCGCTCACTTTATATGCTGACCATGCTAATGCATCATTAACGACAATTCCATTTACTGGAACCCCTAATAATCCGTTTATCCGCGCCCACAACGTGCATATCACTCCATCAAGTAAAACGATGGCCGACTTGCTACCGCGTTATCTTGAACTGATTCCTAATTATCAAAGTGTGTGGGATGCCATTGGTTCGACCTTAGTTGTGTATGAAATTAACTTTCAACAACTGCACGTCGATCCCGGTCTCGGTCAATCAAAATTTGATCTTGATTTTACTACGACAAATTAACCAAGCACCAAAAAAGCAACTTCATCACCTGAAATCAGGAATGAAGCTGCTTTTTTTATGCGGCCACCGAGACTTGAACTCGGATGATCGAAGGGATCACAAGATCCTTAATCTTGCGCGTCTGCCAATTCCGCCATGGCCGCATCAACAAGAAAGAGTTTATCAAATATTCTCATTGAAGGCAACGGTTGATTTTAATTCGCTAGTGGCGACCGATGGTTAGGTTGGCAACGTGGACCGGTGGCAGATGATCCTTTTGCAACATCGTTCACTATCAACCCACTAACCATTTTATCATTACTAGGACCACGCCTCGATTAATCGTAAGCTTCTGACACCCAAGCTTTACACCCGCGTGTAAAGCTGAGTCAGAACACTTCATCCCGTCTGCTGGGATGCCATTCATCAAAATTCAGTGTGCTTGGCTACTTCACGTCGCGAACCAACTCATCTAGATGCAGACGGCCACCGCAATAACCACAAGCATACCGTTCAAGGTTAACCCGTCGACGCCGAATAAATTGACGACCACATTTCTGGCAATGATAATAATACCGCCGCCCAGAGTGCTTAGATTTAACTGATTGCTTTGGCGCCGGTGCGTAACGCAAGCCACCAACTTGCGCTAGCAACTGTTTGAATTCATGACTCCGATGTTGGTAAGGCAATCCTGCCAGTGCGAGATGATAATGGACTAACTCATGACGAATAACACCTATCAGGGTTTCTTGATCAAAATCATTAATCATTCGCGGATTGATATCAATGTGATGATCTGCTAAATGATACCGACCGCCAGTCGACCGTAAACGAGCATTAAAAATGGCCTGATGTTTAAATGGACGACCGAAATCCCGCACAGAAATTTCTTCGACTAACGTTTGCAAGGCTTCGTTTGTCATCTGCTGCTCCTTTCCTTAATAGCCACAGCATCCTTGCCTTGATTAATAGCAAATACGAAAATCTAAATTTCATTAATACGCTAACTCGCTAAAAGTGCGAGAGTGAGACATAACGCCGAATTGAGCGTGAACACTAGCGAAAACGGTAGCATCCTCCGCATTCTGGAAGGTGCTACCGTTATTGCTAGGCACGTCTTCATCATGAAAACGTGGTGTACAAAACCACAAATCGCGACACCTTTATGAGTCATGTCTCAAACTCACCTACTAATCAAAACTGATTAAGATATACGCAACTCGTCCTTATTTTGACGTCGATTATGCTTGTGTTTGCATTAAAGTCTGAACCAATCGAATAATCCGATTCATCGCCTCAGTCTGATCTGTCTCAGCTTGATCGAATTGTGCTTGGTCCACTTGATGACGATCCAAGTTAATACTATCAGTCATGGCCTGACAAGCAGTGACATAGGTCGTATAGGCCGTCACTAGACTCCGATGCTTCCCTAAAAAGCGAGCCGGTGCTTGCAATTGCTGGAGTCGCTCTTGAAGTCCGCGATAGCGCTCCGTTCCATCCTGAAATTCAGCCTTGATATCCGCCAGATTCGCCACGTCAATTTGATCCAGCTGGGCCTGATCAAGTGCTTCACGTAACTTCGTATAATAAGGTTCCAATCCTTGTTGAATCGTTTGCGTTTCTTCGATCACCTGTGAAAGCGTTCGTGCAAATGTCATCATTAAATTCTTTTTCAAAAGTCTTACTCCTGTCATCAATCAAATTAGTGACGGCGCGCCGCCATCCGCTGAAACGATTTTACCACTTCTACGATCAAAATCATGGCAACACCAGCGCTCAAAACAATCAGCCATTGGAAACCAGATAGCGTTGTGACGTGGAATAAACCATTAAAACCAGGAATCGCAATCGTCGCAGCTAAGAGAATGAAAGCTGCCAGGATAGCCCAGTTAAACGCCCGATTTTTAAACAATTGACCGGTGAAGATGGTACCATGAATCGATTTTGAGTTAAAGGCGTGGAACAGTTGGATCAAGCCCAAAGTCGCAAAGGCCATGGTTAGCGCGTCAGCATGCATCTGCGTCGCATTAGCGTGGACGGGGAATGTCAAAGCAAGCCAATAAACCAGTAAGGTCAAGCCACCTTCGAACAGCCCTTGATAGATAATATTGCCAAAGACTCCACCGGATAGAAAGTTTGATGAACGCCCCCGCGGCTTTTGTTGCATAATATTTTTCTCGGCGGGTTCTAGTCCTAAGGCAATCGCTGGAAAAGTATCTGTCACCAGGTTAATCCACAGAATATGCACCGGTGCCAGAATTTGCCACCCCATCATTGTCATCACAAACAAGGTTAATACTTCCCCTAAGTTCGCAGACAACAAGTACTGAATCGCCTTTTGAATATTTGCGAACACTTTCCGGCCTTCGCGAACCGCCACCACAATCGTGGAGAAGTTATCGTCAGCTAGCACCATATCAGAGGCCCCTTTAGAAACCTCAGTCCCGGTGATCCCCATGCCAACGCCAATATCAGCTGCCTTTAACGCTGGCGCATCATTAACCCCATCACCAGTCATAGCAACAACCTTGCCCTTTTGTTGCCAAGCATTGACAATCCTCACTTTATGTTCAGGCGCCACCCGTGCATAGACGGAATATTGTTCCACTTGATTAGAGAACTCAGCATCACTCAGTGCATCAAGCTGTGCGCCCGTGATGACACCAGCCTGATCATTAGCGTCAATGATACCTAACCGAACCGCAATCGCTTTTGCCGTATCCGCATGGTCACCAGTAATCATCAATGGACGAATTCCCGCCGATTTTGCTTCCGCAACGGCCCCAGCAACTTCTGGTCGTTCTGGGTCGATCATCCCGACAAATCCGGCAAAAATCAAATCTTGTTCGACTTGATCGCTGACCATCTCGACCGGAATCGTGCTGACCGGTCGATATGCAAAAGCCAATACCCGCAGCGCTTGGACCGCCAGTTGATGGTTAATCGTCAGCAATTGCTCGCGCAACTGATCGGTCATTGGGCTAATCTCGCCATTGCTTTGAATACGAGTAACCCGTTTCAACAATTCATCAGGGGCCCCTTTTACGGTTACCCACAATTGATCATTAGCCTCATTCATTTGATTAACGGTCGTCATTAATTTACGATCAGAATCAAACGGAATTTCAGCCACCCGGGGGTGGGCCGCCAAAAAGTCTTCGGGATTTACCTGATGATCAATATTGTATTGAACTAACGCGGTTTCAGTTGGATCACCAACCAATTGACCATCGATTGTTTTAGTGTCGTTGTTTAACAAAAGTAAACTAGCTAGCAGGCCCTGGTCGTCGCTACTCGTTGCCCCAGCCGTTTGCTTTGCGTCCAGCACATCGCCATCCACAATTACTTTCTCAACGGTCATTTTATTTTGCGTCAACGTTCCCGTTTTATCGGAAGCAATAATGTCGGTGCTCCCTAAAGTTTCCACTGCTGGCAAACGGCGTACTAGCGCATTTAATTTGGCCATCCTTGTCGTACCCAGTGCTAAGGTGATCGTGACAATGGCTGGTAAACCTTCCGGAATCGCGGCTACCGCCAGTGAAATCGCCGTCAACAACATATTAACCAACGTTTCATTGCCCCGGATCATCCCCACAACAAAGACGATAACCGCCACCACCAAAATTAGCGCGGTTAAAACTTTCCCTAGGTGAGCCAGATTTTCCTGTAACGGTGTCTTACGTTCTTGCGTCCGATCTAGCATGCCGGCGATCCGTCCAACCTGGGTCTGCATTCCGGTGGCAACCACCACCCCAGTGCCTCGCCCATACGTCACATTACTGTTCATAAAGGCCAAATCACTTAAGTCACCTAGACCGGCACTCGGATCCGTAATCGGCGCTAACTGTTTGTCGACGGGGACTGACTCACCGGTTAACGCCGATTCTTCAATTTGAAGCGATGCAACTTCGATTAATCGCAAGTCCGCCGGAACGATATCGCCAGCCTCTAACAAAACGATATCGCCAGGCACCAACTCATCACTTTTAACGGTCATGGTAGTGTCATTTCGCAAGACATGCGCATTAGGCGCCGACATTTCTTGCAGCGCATTAATTGCCTGCTCAGCTTTCGCCTCCTGAAAGACGCCGAAAACCGCATTGAGAATCACCACCAATAAAATGATGATTGCGTCAACACCCTCACCGGTGAAAGCAGCAATAATTGCAGCCGCGATCAAGACAATAATCATGAGGTCTTTAAATTGCGCAATAAATTTCTCTAGCAAGCTGGTTTGCCGTTTACCGGTTAACGCATTCACGCCATACTGCTGTTGACGTGTTTGCACCGCCTGGTCATTTAAGCCCTTCGGTTGACTCTCGACTTGCTTTAATGCCTGCTCGGTCGTCCATTGAGCAGCCTGTGGTAATTTATTTTGACTCATCTAATGCTTCCCTTCCGCACGTCCGTGAGACCAAAAAAGACTCATGAACGCACACCTAAAAGTGTCGATCATGAGTCTCACTATTTAAGACAAAACCAGAACATGTCTTGCTGGTGGCGTTGTCACACTCTGTCAGACTGCTATCATGGATCATCAAGCGACCAGTAGTCGACTAAAGCATTAGTTACTCCCTCATTTATCTGGAGTAAGTATACCGAGTTACCATCCTAAACGCAAGTGGGCTGACTTTAAGGCACAACGTTTAAGAAAGTTATTAAGGCACGTGGCTGACTCATGGACTACACAAGCCCTATGCTATAATGACACCCGGTAAGATAAGAGATTAATCAAGGGAGCCTGGCTTTCATGGAATTTGGAGAACTTAACGAAGCAGAATTTATGACATTTGAACAACGCCATCCGCAGGGGACATATTTACAAACGAGTTGGCAAAAACAAGTTCTGTCACAGCGGGGCCGTTCAACTGCCTTTGTGGGTGTTTATGACGATCAGCATCAAGTCGTTGCTGCCGCTTTGGTCAGTTGGCAAAAGCTTCGCATCGGACAGCTATTTGAAATCGAAGGTGGCCCGCTAATGGATTACCGTAATCAAGTTGTTGTCAAAACCTTTACTGATGGCCTACAACGTTTTGCCCATCAGCGTCATGGTCTGATGATTCGCTTCATTCCTAATTTACATCGAAGACAATTCAATGGTGACGGCCAAGTGGTTAACCTTAGCAACGAAGACGTGATTGAATCAATGCAACGACTCGGTTTCACCTATCAACCGATGATTGCCGGATTCTCGACAACTTTAGTTGGTTACGAATTCGCTAAAGATTTAACGGGTCTCACGGCTACATCGTTGGTAAAAAGTTATGAAAAAGATGCCCAATACGGGGTGAAAAAGACACAACAGTTCGGAATTCAATTGCGCGAACTCACCTATGATCAACTCCCACAATTCAAAAAATACACACAAGCTACCGCTGACCGCTTGCACTTTCACGATAAGTCACTGGATTATTATCAACGAACGTTTAAAGCTTATGGCGATCGTGTCAAATTTATCTTCGCAGAGCTCAATTTTGAAACGTACATTGCCAATCAAACGGTTAAGCTCACCGAACTCAAGGAAAAAATTCGCGCCTTGAATGACCAATTGACGCAAAAGCCCAATAATCGACACGTTAAGGCGCAGCTTAATGAGTTTTCTGATCAAGCCCATCAACATGAAAAACGGATTACTGAAGCGCAACAATTGACTGACCAATATGGGCAGATAGCCGTTCTTTCTGGGGCAATGTTCTTTATTCAACCGCAAGAATTGACCTATATGTTTAGCTTCACTAATGAAACATTCAAACAATTCTATGCGCCTTATTTAATCCAAGATCATATGATGCACCTTGCAATCGCCCAACATATCCCGCGCTACAACTTTTTCGGTGTCGCCGGTTTGTTTGATGGGTCAGATGGGGTCCTCGCCTTTAAGCAATCCTTTGGTGGTCTAACGGAAGAACGCTTAGGTACTTTCACGAAGCCTGTGCGCCCGGTTGTCTACCACCTTTATGAAGCCTTGAAAAAGATCACCGGCCGCAATGAGGCCTAGTTTTAATTTGATCCACATAAAAAACGCCATCTAAGGATGACGTTTTTTATGTGGATCAAATTCGCTTCCAGAAGTTATCAAAAATCGTGATCGGCATATGCCGCTTGTGCGCCGTTCTTTGATACCAGGATTCAATCTTCTCTGCTGCCGCCGGATCGATTGTTTGGCCCTCTAGATAATTGTCAATATCTTCATAGGTGACCCCTAAAGCGACTTCATCAGGCAACGCTGGTCGTTTATCTTCCAAATCAGCCGTTGGTGTTTTCAGGTACAAATGTTCAGGCGCACCTAATACTTTCAGCATCGCTTTACCTTGCCGTTTGTCTAAGCGATATAACGGATCGATATCTGTCCCACCATCACCATATTTCGTATAAAAACCAGTAACGGCTTCAGCAGCATGATCAGTGCCAACTACTGCCCCATGTAACTCACCAGCGATCGTATACTGAGCCACCATCCGTTCGCGCGCTTTGATATTACCCTTATTGAAGTCAGAGACGGCCAAGTCATTAGCTTCCACCGCTGCCACCCCTGCATCCACTGCTGGCCGAACGTCCACTCGGAAAACCCGGTCAGCCTGCATAAAACTAATGGCGTCCATCGCATCACTTTCGTCAACCTGTTCGCCATATGGTAACCGGACGGCAACAAACTGATAGGCCTGATCCCCAGTCTCAGTCCGTAATTCAGCAATCGCCATTTGTGATAATTTCCCGGCCAGCGTTGAATCTTGACCACCAGAAATGCCTAAAATCAAGGTCTTCAAAAACGTATGCTTTGTTAAGTAAGCTTTTAAAAAATCAACGCTTTTTCTAATTTCCGTTTCCGCATTAAAATCAGCGCTAACGCCTAGCGCTTTGATAATGGCCGCTTGTTGTGATCTCATCATTATGCCTCCAATGCCTTAATTATCAAACTTTAAGGAGCTCACATAATCGTGCACTTCTTCAATGATATGTTGTTTGTGATCCCATAGTTTTTGTGATAAATCGACCGGATAAATTTGTGGATTTAAATCACGTTTGTATTCATCCCACAACGAGGCCAATTGTTCAGCGGCAAAAGCTTTTGTCTCCGCCAA
This sequence comes from Furfurilactobacillus sp. W61-4, assembly GCF_057545565.1. Lineage (NCBI taxonomy): Bacteria > Bacillati > Bacillota > Bacilli > Lactobacillales > Lactobacillaceae > Furfurilactobacillus > Furfurilactobacillus sp. W61-4. The sequence continues at coordinate 13,039 of NZ_BAAJNZ010000006.1, read as the reverse complement.
CTCAGGGATTTCATAGACTTGTTGTCCCTGATCAAAAATATCAACCAAGATCGGTCGCGCATTAAAATCAGTCACATCTTTATTGATGTAAGTATAGCTAGGATGAAACATATGCAATTTGTCAGCTTGGTCTGGGCGCTCGTCAGTTAGCGCTACATAGTCACCTTCTGACTTACCATCAGCGCGTTTGGTAATCCGCCAGACTTGCTTTTTCCCGGGAGTGGTCACCTTTTCAGCGTTACTTGATAACTTGATGGTGTCCACCATTTTACCCCGTTCATTTTCAACGGAAACCAATTTGTACACCGCACCCAAGGCCGGTTGATCGAAGGCAGTGATCAACTTTGTGCCGACTCCCCAGACATCGATTTTAGCGCCTTGCATCTTAAGGTTAGTAATTGTCTTCTCATCAAGGTCGTTGGAAGCATAAATCTTTGCATCCGGGAAGCCAGCTTCATCCAATTGTTCGCGAACGCGCTTTGAAATATACGCCATATCCCCTGAATCAATACGCACACCCAAAAAGTTGATTTGATCGCCCATTTCGCGAGCAACTCGAATCGCATTAGGCACACCAGATCGTAACGTGTCATAGGTATCAACTAAGAAAACACAGTCCTTATGGGAACGTGCATAAGCCATAAAGGCATCGTAATCATTACGATATGTTTGTACTAAGCTATGAGCGTGTGTACCGCTCACTGGAATACCAAAAATTTTACCAGCACGCATATTACTCGTGGCATCAAAACCACCGATGTACGCTGCCCGGGTACCCCAAATAGCAGCATCCAACTCTTGCGCGCGTCGGGTGCCAAATTCCAAGATACCATCATGACCGGCAGCGGATCGAATACGAGCCGCTTTCGTCGCAATCAGTGTCTGATAATTAACAATATTGAGCAATGCCGTTTCGACCAACTGACAATCGACTAACGTGCCCTCAACTTGAACAAGCGGTTCATTATTGAAAACAAGGTCACCTTCACGAGCTGCTCGAATCGTGCCGGTGAATTTAAAGTCGCGTAAATAAGCTAAGAACGTTGGCGAGTATTGATTTAAACTCGCTAAATAAGCTAAATCCGTTTCACTAAAGCGCAGTTGATTGATGTAATCAATTAATCGCTCCAAACCCGCGAACACCGCATAACCATTGTGAAAAGGTAAATCACGGAAATATAATTCAAAAACAGCATGACGGTCAGCCACGCCTTCCTCAAAGTAGGTCTGTACCATATTGACTTCATAAGCGTCCGTGTGAAGCGTCAAACTATCATCAGGGTAACGCGTTGCCATTGGAATTACGATCCTTCCCGATTGAATTTTATTTAACCCTCACATTCTACCATATCCCCCTCTGATACGGTGATTTGTGCAATGACATCCATAAAAACTTGCCATAAATCAGCTTGGCGTCATCCAGGCAAAGTAAGGGCCGTAAGCAAAAAGTGATCTGCACGAAAAATTTCGCACAAATCACCACTTGATAAAATGAAAATATAAATAAACTACCGCTCCAGATAGAATTCAAACCGACTGCCAACGTATTGGGTTCTGACATATTCAAACGGCGTCCCATCGTTTAAAAATGAAACCTGGCGCAGCCGTAAAAGTGGCGCATTACGTTTGACATTCAAGTATTCAGCCACGCGTTCACTAGCAGTCATCGCTGACACCGTCTGCTGCGCATGCCCCACTTTTAAGCCAGCTTCGTCTTCCAAGACACGATACAACGAATTGGTCACATCTTCCTTAGAAAATCGTTTAATCAATCGTTCTGGTACCGTCGCAACTTCAAAACAAATCGGTTCATCATTACCAAATCGAATCCGTTCCATGCGCAGAATTTGTTCAGTTGGTGACAATTGCAATTTTTCACTTTCAGACAATGACGGCGCGGTAATGTGGTAAGAGACGGTGCGAGAAGATGGTACCTTACCTGCTTGTTCCATCAATTCAGTGAAGCTGGTCACGCCAGACATCCGTTCTTGCACCTTGCGATTAGCAACGTAGGTTCCGGCGCCAACGCGTCGTTCTAATAATCCCTCTTCAACCAACGTTTGCACAGCTTGCCGAAGGGTCATCCGGCTAACACCAAATTGGATAGCTAACTCCCGTTCTGAGGGAATTTTGTCGCCAACTTGCCATTGCCCGTCTTCGACTGCTTTACGCAAGCGATTATGAATTTGAATGTATATCGGTGAGGCCATCTTATCCATCCCTTACTGTTTTTGAAATTTAATCGTCAAATCGACGTCCATAACTATAAGTCCGTTCCAGTGTCTGCGTTCGATCCATCACGTTAAAGTCCGCGTCTTTGCCTGGAACCAAAGCGCCCTTGGTCGTCAAACCGAATTCTTCGGCCTGGTTGACAGACGACATTTGGACGGCCTCTTCGATCCCACAACCAGTAAAGTATTGAATATTGCGGAATGCATCATCATAACGTAAGACTGAGCCAGCCAGGTTCCCGGTTTCTAATCGCGCCTGTTTATCTTTAACGATGACTTTTTGACCGCCAAGTTCACTAATTCCTTCAGGCATTCCTTTAGCCCGCATGGAATCGGTAACTAAGTCAATCCGTTCTGGGCCTTTCTGTTCATAAGCGAGCTTGATCATATCTGGCACAATGTGGAACCCGTCACAAATTAGTTCACAATACATATTGTCTTCTAACATGGCATGACCAGTGACGCCAGGTTCACGGTGCTTGAATTCACGCTGTGCATTATATAAGTGAGTGACATGAGTGGCTTTAGAAGCTAACATCTGTTCACGAGTGGCATTACTGTGGCCGACTGAGGGAACAATGTTGTGGCTGAGACAGTAAGCTTCAAAGTCACGCGAACCAGGGTCTTCTGGAGCGTACGTGATGAGCCGAACACGATTGCCAGACAGTTTATTCCAATTATCCAATAACTCGATGTTTGGATCAGTGATGTACTGCTCTGGTTGTGCGCCTTTGAAGGTGGCTGAGATAAATGGTCCTTCCAGATGCACCCCTTGGATGACTGGATTCTCTTCAGCAGCGGCTGCGATCCCCTTCATCGCGTGATCTAAGTGTTCCGTAGATTGGGTCATGGTTGTCGGGAATAACGTCGTCACGCCTTCATGAATCATATCGTTGACCATTTCATTAATTTGGTCAGCGTTGCCATCCATTGAATCAAAGCTATAACCACCATGAACGTGCACATCGATAAATCCTGGCACGATCACTTTGCCAGAGACAAATTCAACTTCATCTTCCGGTTCGGCCACGTAGTCACTCATTGGTCCAATCGCCTCGATGGACTTACTAAAGCGAATGTAACCGTCGTCAATCTTTTCTTCACCCGTATAAATAATCGCGTGCTTCAAAACCGTACTCATTGATCTTCCTCCTCATCATTGTGCCACACAGCAAACCACCCTTATGACAGGATGCATTTCACTATGGGTCTAGTCCAAACATTGGATCCGCTTTCTAGTATAGATGGTCTAGACCATTTTGACAATGTTAAGCTTCTTGATCGCGTTCAATCGTGGCATCGATGCCCTTGACTACCGCCGTCATCAACCCGGCTTCCTCCATGGCTAATAAACCGGCAACCGTCGATCCACCCGGCGAAGAAACTTGGTCAATCAAATCAAACGGCGTCCGATCACTATCTAGGACCATTTTGGCTGATCCCTCTGTAACGGCAGCCGCAATTCGCGTCGCTTCAACCTTGGTTAACCCATGTTTCACGCCGGCGCGCGCCAACGCGTCAATGAAGAAATCAATAAACGCCGGTGAACTACCTGCCAAAGCCGAGAAAGTACTAAAATCTGCTTCTGGTAAAACCGACGTACTGCCAATAGCGTCAAACAGACCTTTCGCGTCGGCCAATTTGGCCCCAGTTAGATTATTATTAGCGGCCACGGCAGTCATGCCGGCCCCAATCGCCACGTTCACATTGGGCAATGTTCGCAAAATAGCTAAATCATAACCAGCTATTTCTTCCATTGCTTGCAAACTCAACCCGGCGACAATGGAAATCAACACCTTTTGGTGGCCATTTAATTCATCGCGAATTTCCCTTAATACTGCCTGGGCTGCCCCAGGAACAACAGCTAAGACAACAAAATCGCTGGCGGCCACCACCGCGGCGTTACTATCTGCTTGTTGGATGCCAGTAGCTGCCGCAAACTTTTGATAGTGAGCCGGATGCGGGCTGTGAACTAAGATATCACTAGCGGCCACGGTATCCGTTTTAATTAAACCACTGATAATGGCCTGTGCCATGCCACCAACGCCGATAAAACCAAGCTGCATGAGAAATCATCCCTCCAATATTTAGTGACTTTTGTTAAACCATTATGCTTATTGACCACTTTAAATCAAAACCCGACTATGTCCTTATTTAATAAGAATGTAACTGATATAGACCATTAATGCAACTCGAAGTCATAAATCAATAAAAAACACGCCAGCTGCTGAGCCACAACAAAGAAAATCAGAGCGAAACAAGCTGGTCTAGGCACAAACATCAGGCTTGTGTAACTCGACAAAAGAACTCAGAGCGCAATCAGCCGCTTTGAGCCTGAGCACTAGCAAGTTGGCAGTGATTGGTGGGCTTTACCAATTGCTGGCAACACGCCAGGCGCAAGGCCCAGGCTGACGGAGCTCGACAAAAATTCCAGTGAGTAAGGCTTATTTGTGGTTACTTGTGCTGTATCTTAGTCATTAATTAGCATTGCATGACTTACAAATAAACCGTTGTTTGCCTTGAGTAAAGGTAGAAAAGAAATTGGCCTTCAGTTTTCTTGACTAATCGTTGGTAGCTACCTAATGCACAAGAATTCAGCCGATGTCAGTCATTAATGAGCTTGTTTTTCCAACGCCAATAGTGCTTTTTTCATAGTAAGCCCGCCACGATAGCCACCTAGACCGCCATCTTTTCGCAATACGCGATGACAAGGCGTGACAATGAGCACTGGGTTTTTAGCAATCGCAGTCGCTACTGCCCGAATCGCATCTGGGCGGTCGATATTTTGGGCGATGGTTGTGTAATCACAAGTCATGCCATATGGAATCAGACGGAGCGCAGCCCATACCGCTTGTTGTAAACCGGTCCCAACACCGTCAAAATCAACAGCTAAGTCAAACTCTTTGCGTTTACCGGCAAAGTATTCAGAAAGTTGTTTCAAATATGGCGCCATGATCAACGCGTTTGGCTGCGCCTTTAGCACAGCCTGATAGTCTGGTAAATAACGTTTTGCCTCGTCGATTGAAGCGTTGGGTGAACCCACAAAAACCAATCCCTGCTCTGAGGCTAATAATTGAAACTGATCAGCTCCAACGCTTAAGACAGCTTGATATAGTTGTCGCATCTTCGGCTCCTCCTTATTATTGATGCGCGTCAAACCAGTCTTGAATTGCTTGAATTCGAGCAACTCGCAGGCTAGGTTTACCGATTCTGGATAAATCATGATTTTCGCCAGGGAAACGAACCATTTTCGCCTCAACCCCGTTCAACTTTAGCGAAGTAAACCACTCTTCCCCTTGACCAATGGGACAACGAAAATCTTGCTCACTATGCAAAATTAATGTTGGGGTGTGAACATGATCCACATATTTCAATGGCGAGGCATCCCACAATGGTTTTACACCTGTCACAGCCATTTTCCGTTGCCCAGTTAACTCCCACGGCAAGAAGTAATAACCGATGTCGCTAGTACCAAACATGCTAATCCAATTGGCGATTGAGCGTTGTGTGACCGCTGCTTTAAATCGGTTTGTATGCCCCTCAATCCAATTCGTCATAAACCCACCGTAAGAACCACCGGTGACATACAGGTGTTCTCGATCAATTTTGACGTCACTGGCTAAAACACGATCTACGGCTGCCATTAAATCTTCGTAATCACCTTGACCGTAGTGACCAATCACGCCACGTTGGAAGGCCTCACCGTAAGAAGTTGATCCGCGGGGATTGATGGCAATTACACCATAGCCGTGGCTCGCATAAACCTGCAATTCGTGAAAGAAGGTCTCACCGTAATTAGCCCCAGGCCCGCCATGAATGTATAAAATAGCCGGATATTTTGCCATCGCTGGTGCATCCACTGGAGGCAAGTACCAGCCGTGAACATGAAAGTCGTCGGCGCTGGTGAAATTAACGGTCTGTGGTTTGACCAAGTCATGCTTTTCTTCGTAGGCCGCGTTAGGATTAATTAGGGTCGTTTCTGTCTGTGTGTCCAAATCTAAGGCAACCAATTTTGCCACTTGTGTCCACTGTGATTGCATAAAATACAGCCGGTGTTGTTTGATTCCTGTCGTAAAATCAGTGACGTGCCGTGGTCCGCCAGCCACCACCACTCGATTATCCGGATCATCACCCAACCGACCTAAAACCAGTTGCAACTGCCCAGAGATCAATTGTTGATACACAAATTGTTGATCATCAATAAACATTGCTGCTCGGCCATGCAAATTTTGTTGAGCATCTGTATTCATCACTAAATCACCGACCACGACGTCCGGGTTTGGCGTTAGTTCGGTTAACTGCAGCTGGTCGATCACATACGCATATAAATGTTGTGCAGAAATATTAGGAATTTCATTAGTAGCGCCAGTCAGCAGTAAAACAGTATCGCTTGGATTAAAAGCGACCGGCGCCAGGGTGCCAAGCGAGCTTGGTGACTTGACTGTCCGCAGTTCACCTGTTTCAACGTCCAGGATTTGAGTCACTTGACTAAAATCCCAATCCACATCCGGCTGACCCGCAATGGCAATGGTTAGCAGGCGACCATCATGAGACAAGGGCCCTAATGTGAAGCGCTCCTCACTTGTCCAGAGTTCACTAGCGCTGGCTTGTCCGACAACTTGGCGCTTGATCACGTACCGCTCGTCTTCAGCAAAATACCCCAGATCATTATCCTTATAAATGGTCTTGGTGTAGTTGATCGGTTGGGGAAAACGCGAGTCAGCCGGAACTGGTACAATCCCACTTTGTTTTAACGCGGCCTGATAGTAAATCACCTGCCGCGCTGCATCAAAAACAAATGCCGTTACACCAAAAGGCTCAAACGTCCGTTGAACTGGAGACCCACCAGCCAGGGATTGCGTAAAAACTTGACGCTTTTGGTGATCATCTTCACTCGTAAACAACAATACCGTGTCATCGTCGGCCAGCTGTAGTTGGTTGTCCAAACCGCTGTTGGTGCCCCACGTGGTTGTCGTCTGTGAGTTAAAGTCAAAACGATTAATTGTTGTCGCGTAATCATTTTCACGCTGCCGCATTTGAGTGGTTAGGTAAAAAACGCCGGTATCATTGGCAACCGGCTGTCCCATCGCCACTAATTCAAAAAGATCTGTTATTGCCACTGGTTTTGCCATTGCATGCGCCTCATCATCTATTAAATTGATTGATCACAAACGAACTTAGTTGCCGTTATTATAGGGCTTTTTCAACGCGCCGCCTACTGCATCATCAAAAAATCAGCGTGAAGCTGGCAGTTGACTAGGCACAGGGACCAGGCCAGTATTACTTGTCCACTACAATTTCCGGTGGTCATGCTGCCACTGTTTAATCTCAGCTAATCGCTTGGCAAAACGGGCTTCAGATCCTTGATTAGTCGGCCGATAATAGGTGCGCCCGATTAAATTATCAGGCATTGTTTGCATCGTTGTTAGTTTAGCCTCGGTATCGTGGGCATATTGGTACCCTTCGCCATAGTGCAAATCAGCCATTAGTTTGGTTGGCGCATTGCGAATCTGCAACGGCACAGGTTCTGCTAACGTGTGCAAGGCATCTGCTTTAGCCGCATCGTAAGCCGTGTAAATCGCATTTGATTTTGGCGCAAGTGACAGATAGCTGACTGCATGTGCCAGATTGACACTACACTCCGGCATACCAATTAAATGGCTAGCCTGATAGGCGGCCACAGCTAATTCAAGCGCTCGCGAATCCGCTAGTCCAATATCTTCACTAGCAAAACGAATGAGGCGTCGAGCAACATATAGCGGATCTTCACCGCCCTCTAGCATCCGGGATAACCAGTATAGGGCTGCATCTACATCTGAGTTACGCATCGATTTATGCAACGCTGAGATAATGTTGTAGTGTTCTTCACCATGCTTGTCATACAAAAGCGATTTTTTTGAGACAAGTTGGGCGACATCGTTTTGATCAAGCGTCGTCACTTCACCGACCCGTTGTCCATTTAAAACTGCCATTTCTAACGTATTCAACGCCACCCGAGCATCACCATTAGCGAAATCGGCAATGGCAGCCAAAGTCGTTTCGTCAATGTTAATTTGTTGGTCACCAAAACCACGCTTGTCGTGAAGCGCTTGCTGCAATAATTGAATTAAATCGGCTTGTTTTAGTGGTTGCAAGACAAACACCTTGGTTCGCGATAATAGCGCTGCATTGATCTCAAACGACGGATTCTCCGTGGTCGCCCCGATCAGCGTAATACTTCCTTTCTCGACAAAGGGAAGAAAGGCATCCTGCTGGGCTTTATTAAAGCGGTGGATTTCATCGACAAAAACAACCGTTCGTTCGCCAACCTGTCGATTTGCCTCGGCCTCAGTCATCACATCACGGATTTCTTTGATGCCACTAGTGACCGCACTGAAATTAATGAAGCGGGCCTGCGTCTTTCTAGCAATAATTCGCGCCAGCGTTGTTTTTCCCACGCCTGGCGGTCCCCAAAAAATAAACGAGGACAGCGTGTCTTCATCAATTAGTTGCCGTAATACCTTACCCGGCCCTAACAATTGTGTCTGACCGACGAATTCACTTAAGGTCCGCGGTCGCATCCGACTTGCTAAGGGTTGATTTTCCCCGTTATCCTCAAATAAAGAAGTTTGTTCGGCCATGCGGTTCACCTCCTAGTCAAACATACGTTCGTAGCACTAGTATAACATTTTTTATACTCGTCTCAACCTGCGCGCCGATAACATCTGCCCCTGAATCATTATCAGTCGATACATGCCAGCCACCGAAACTGAACCAAAAAAGGCCTGACTTCCGCAACACTACCGGAAATCAGGTCTTCATTTGATTAAACTGGGATAGCTGGATTCGAACCAGCGCATGACGGAGTCAAAGTCCGTTGCCTTACCACTTGGCTATATCCCAATGAATGGCGGAAGTTGGATTCGAACCAACGAACCTTTCGGGGCGGTTTTACAGACCGCTGCGTTTAGCCACTTCGCTATTCCGCCAATTAACAACCCGTTTATTTTACCGAATCTTTTCGATAAATTCAAGGCCGTTATTCACGTTAATGACAGGATTCGTAACCGTGTGAGCCATTCGCTCATAAAGTCCGCATGGTCCCATTCCATAATTCGATGGGTGTTGTAGCCCACCGCCTGGTCAAAATACGTGACCCCGTCTAATAATCTTGGCGCTGGCTTAATGTGTAAGTGGCCAAACTGTGCAAAATCCACCCCACCTTTGCTCAATACCTCTCCTAATCGCTGACTTCCCATCATCGCATTGGCCATATTCCAAAAACGATTGTCATTGGTCACATGAATGTACTCACGGCGTGGTACAAAATGAGTGACATAAAAAATTCGTTTGTGCGCAACGTTGGCTGCTAATAATTGGGTGGCCGTTTGATCAAGGACCACCTGTTCACGTTCTGGATCACTCATCGGTTGCTGGATCGTCCCGTCAAACCAATAAGCTCGTTTCCATTGGGCAAAGTCATCTTCACTGCGTTCATTGAACAGTTGAGCCGCAAACGTGTAATCGTACCAGCCATTATTGCCGATAATTCGCCAATTCGTGTTGGGAATGTCCACAAATTGATTGTGTAAGTAATGCGCATTGACCCGTGTTTCTAACTCTGCATAGGTGACCCCGGCCGCCATATCGTGATTCCCAGCCAAATAGTACACTTCGGTTTGCCGGCCTAGCTCATGTTGTAAGGCGTCAACGTAAGCAGTGGTTTTAGTGAAATCATTAAACGTATCACCAGCGATGATGTAATAATCCACCTGGCGATCAGTCAGAGCTTGAGCCTGCTTCTTCAACAGTTCTTGAGCATCTAATCGATTGACATCAAAATGATTGTCGCTAGTTATTGCCACCTTGGCCATGATAATCACCTCCTCTGAAACAAAAAAATGCCTTCAGGATTATCTGAAGACATCTTAGCATATCCTAATTAGTTCGCGGCAATTTCAACATCTTTCATCAGACCAAAGATCGGTTTTCTGAAGATAAACAAGACAATTCCGAAGACGACACTAACCGCGCCAATAGCAAGGAAATATGGTACTTCTGTTGATGAACTGTAAAATTGAACAATCTGAGCGTTAACCGCTTGTCCAGCTGCATCAGCTAAGAACCACATACTCATCATTTGCGATCGGAAAGCATTTGGAGCCAGCCGCGTCGTTACAGATAACCCAATCGGTGAAATGAGCAATTCGGCAATTTCAACGATTGCCCAGCTCCCAACAAGCCAAAGCAAGGATACTCGACCAGAAGTTCCACCGATTAAACCAGGTAGCGCCATAAACAGGTATGAAAGACCAGCAATCATTAAACCGTAGGCAAACTTAGTCGTCGTACTTGGCTGCCGTTTACCCAACCGTGTCCATAAGATGGCAAAGAACGGGGTATAGATCATGATAAACATCGGGTTTAACGACTGGAAGTAGGCGGCTGGCATCGTCCAACCCCCGATGGTCAAGTTGGTCCGCTGTTGAGCAAACAAAGCGAGCACGACAGAGCCCTGTTCTTCAATAGCCCAAAAGAGCATGGCGGCAATAAATAACGGAATGTATGCGACAACGTGACGACGCTCATTATGGGTCACTTTACGACTCGATAACATGACAATAAAGTAAACCACCGGCGTAGCAATTGCGACGATACTGATGAGTAAAATAATATTCTTTAGATTAAAGGCATCCATCAAGGCCATTAAGACGAGCACTAAAATCAAAGCAACAATCCCCAGTCCCCACCGAACCACTAGTGGCCGAATGTCACTACGTTCGATTGGATCAGATGGATAAAGACCATCTTTGCTGAGGTATTTACGCCCATCCAGCCAATACTGGAGTAGGCCGAAGAACATCCCAATCGCAGCTAATGAGAAACCAAGATGGAAGTTAACTTTCTCCCCTAGGGTACCAACGATGTAAGGCGCAAAGAGACTCCCCATGTTGATCCCGAAGACGAAAATGTTAAAACCGGCATCCCGGCGACGATCTTCAGTGCTATATAACGCACCAACCATTTCAGAGACATTTGGCTTCAATAACCCGGTCCCAACCACGATCAAGCCGATGGAAGCAAATAATGCTGACGCACCAGCTGGAATGGCTAACGCAATGTGCCCAAACATAATCAGCACACCACCCATAAAGACCGTCCGCCGTGGCCCAAAGACCCGGTCACTCAAAAAACCGCCGAGGACACTGGATAAATAGACCAGCGATCCATAAATCGCCATAATCGAGCTGGCTGTTGCCTGGCTGAAGCCAAGACCACCCTTATCGATCGCAAAATACATATAGAACAGCAGAATGGCTCGCATTCCGTAATAACTAAACCGTTCCCACATTTCAGTAAAGAACAGCGTTGCCAATCCACGGGGTTGGCCAAAAAATGCTGTATCCGTGCTTTTAGTTTCCAAAAGAATCCTCCTAATTGATCCCCAATGATAGCCAACGGCCACAACTTTCGGGAATTCTTGTTAAAATACATATTCAATTAAATGTCCGTTTTAAAAAAAACGATAAAATAATTATAGCCGTTATAAATGGCGATAGTCAAACTTTCTTTTAATTTATTCGCCATTTTTCATCGAACAATTCTAATGTTATAACAATTTCATCACTTTTTTGATAATCACAGCTTGGGTCACTTTCCACATTACCGCTGATCGAACTTCCAACCGTGGCAATCCGAGGCTTATATATTAGATAAATAAAAAACCACATCTAAGTGTGGTTAAAAGAAGTTAAATTTAATGCCGGATAGGTGACTCGAACACCTGACCCTCGGTTTACGATACCGATGCTCTACCAACTGAGCTAATCCGGCAGGACTAATTGGCATATCTGATAGTATAGCGGACTTGACCGTTTGCTTCAAGTCCCTTTCACAATCAAGATGGCGTCAAATTTTAGTGGGTTAGTAGATTAGGCTAAAACTTTAGCAGTGTTGATCACTGTCGACTAACATGAACTTCACGGGCATTCAGCTGGAACGCCGTGGACCTGCTGACCGATGCCCGCGGCGTCTAGGTTGGTCTACTTTTCGGTTAACTCACTTATCTTTCAAAGTTGTGCGTGATCCCTTCTTGCCAGGATCGACGACGTTCTTAAATCTAGATCGACTTTCCCGTTGCCGTGTTTCAGCTAATTGACGAGCGACTAATCTAAGCTTCCTCTTATGAAGCTTCCGTTGGACTTTCAAGTCAAGGAATATCTAACTTACAAAATGAAGTGATTATTGTGGTAATAGTTTGTTGTTCCGTAGATGGCAAGCGTGTTTCCTCTAAATGAATTAAAGCATCCGACTGGGAGCAGGTCGAGATCTTGCCGAAGCCCAATTTTGTCGCTAATCATCGTTCTTTTAGGTGACATGGTGACATCAGTACCACGAAGGCCTCAAGGGGGTTAAGAAGCCCGAGGGGCTAAGTACTAGCCGAGACTTAGCAGTTAACAGTCTTGACCAATTTTTGTAGTGCGACGATATTTGGAGTTGATAGGATAACTTACCCAGTATAATTCTAGAAATCAGACTCCTACCATCATTTTTACACCGGACGCCGTTATTAAGAACGTTCCGAACACTCGGGCCCTGGTTGCTAGGTGGAGCTGAAGAGAAGACGCAGCCTACACGCCATCCCGTCTGTGGGTGCTTAACTTAAAACAAGCTAGTTAGGTATGGGTAAGGCTAGGCGCAAAACTGGATAACGGTACAAAAAAATCGTCAATCCGCAGATTGACGATTCATATGCATGGCGACGGCCTACCCTCGCAGGGAGCGATCCCCCAACTACTCTTGGCGCGACGAAGCTTAACTTCCGTGTT
>NZ_BAAJNZ010000005.1:0-208918 GCF_057545565.1 Furfurilactobacillus sp. W61-4 | reverse complement strand
TCAAACAGTGGTAATTCGAACAGTGGTTCGAACAATACTGGTGATAGCAACACGGGTAACTCGAACTCTGGCTCGAACAACACCGGTGACAGCAACACAGGTAACTCGAACTCAGGTTCAAACAACACCGGTGACAGCAACACAGGTAACTCGAACTCCGGCTCGAATAACACTGGTGACAGTAATACTGGGAACAGTAACAGCGGCTCGAATAACACTGGTGATTCCAACACAGGTAATTCGAACTCCGGCTCAAACAACACTGGGAACAGTAACTCAGGTTCAAACAACACTGGTGACAGCAACACGGGTAACTCGAACTCCGGCTCGAATAACACCGGTGACAGCAACACGGGTAACTCGAACTCCGGCTCGAATAACACCGGTGACAGCAACACGGGTAACTCGAACTCTGGCTCGAATAACACTGGTGATAGCAACACTGGGAACAGTAACTCAGGTTCAAACAACACCGGTGATAGCAACACAGGTAACTCGAACTCCGGTTCAAACAACACCGGTGACAGCAACACAGGTAACTCGAACTCTGGATCGAATAACACCGGTGATAGCAACACAGGTAACTCGAACTCAGGTTCAAACAACACTGGTAACAACAACACTGGATCAAACAATACTGGTAACAATAACCATGGTGATGGGAATGTCGGTAATAACAACACTGGTAACGATAATCATGGTGATAATCTAATCGGGAATGGTTTGACGACTCCAATTCTAACGGTCGCACCTTCAGCTGTTTACACGAATAATGGTGTTTGGAATCCTAAGTTGAACGTGCTCGAATTGATTGATGATCATGGAAATAAAGTTGATTTAAATGGCATTCAACTCAAAGAAGTACAAGATGAATTTGATGCCAAAATTGATGCCAATGTGGTCGAATATCGTGTTCTCTCTGGATCCAAGAATAAAGTGGGATCCATGGTGGTTGAATTTGCTTGGGGAAACAAAGCTGATCATGGGATTGGTGATTATGTTACCCAGACGACGACCGTTACTTGGCTGGAGAATCAAGCGCAAGTTCTTGTCAAAAACAGCGAAATTCCATTAGATTCTGGTTGGCAAGTTTCTGATAATGTGACGGTAGTAAAACGGATGAATGGTTCAATTGTTGATCCTGGACAAATTACCTATAAGTACGTTGAATCTGCCGACCAATTTGATGATGTAATTCCTGATAATGTCATCGAGTGGACAGGTTCGGTTAATGTTAATGTACCGGGGGTTTACACAATTACGGTTGCTTGGAGTGATCCGGTAACAGCCAGCTTCACTGTGACAATTAAGGGAAGTGATGGTAACAACACGGGCAACTCGAACTCCGGTAACAGCAACAGTGGTTCGAATAACACCGGCAACTCGAACTCGGGCAACAGCAACAGCGGTTCAAACAACACCGGCAACTCGAACTCGGGGAACAGCAACAGTGGTTCGAACAACACGGGCAACTCGAACTCGGGCAACAGCAACAGCGGTTCGAACAACACGGGCAACTCGAACTCGGGGAACAGCAACAGTGGTTCGAACAACACGGGCAACTCGAACTCGGGGAACAGTAACAGTGGTTCGAATAACACGGGCAACTCGAACTCGGGCAACAGCAACAGTGGTTCGAATAACACTGGTAACACAAACTCGGGCAACAGTAACAGTGGTTCGAACAACACCGGCAACTCAAACTTCGGTAACAGTAACAGTGGTTCAAATGACACCGGCCACAATTTGGTAACAAATGGCCAAGGCAAAGCGCCGAACTTTGGAGCTACTCAAATGATCACTGATACGGCTACTGGCAACTTCAATGCTCAGACGAAGGGCACGAAGCCGGCGCCAAACCGACAAACAGGTCTACCGGCAACGGAGGCGACTTCAAACGATGCGGCTGTTTTGATTGGGCTGACTGGTATGTTGGCTGCCCTAGGTTTGCTTGGAACGAAGAAACGTCGTCATGAATCATGATTTTTGAGTGAATGATGCAAAGAAGGACTCGCGATTTCTCGCGGGTCCTTCTTCTTTTACATATTTAATTACCGATGAATTAAGCGTTCATTTCTTTGGCCGCATATTTATTGATGAAGGCTAATGCGGCTGAGTGTAGGTCATCAAGGGCAGTTGGTTCAACCGGGTAATGGCCGCCGTGACGCAACATTTTGACTTCGACTGGGACTTTTTTCACTTGTTCCAAATGGTGTTGACTCAAGCGATAAGGGGTCCAACGATCTTCGGCAGGTTGGGTGAGGAGGATTGGGCAAACATCGAAGTCGGCTGCTTCGACAATTAGGTCGTGGTGCATGTAGGAATTGAGAAAGGCCAATGAGAAACTGTTAGCAGCGCTTGTCTTGTCGCGCATAAATGCAGCTTGGGCTTCAGGGTTATTGCAGAGGGCACTCATTTTTGAAGCAGTATTCATCCGAACTTTCATCCGGCCCAAACCTAAGCTAACAAAACCTGGCAACATTGGTGTCGTGACGTGGCCCATGAACCAATTGCGCGTGGTGGTGTATTGGACGTCTTGATTGCGTTGATCAAGAAACGTCATGCCGATAATGCCGCGAACCTTACCATTTTTGGCAGCGACGTCGTAAGTTTCCATTCCGCCAGCACTCAGGCCATAAATAAAGATCGGCTGATTGTCGCGGGCTAGTTAATGGTCAATGTAGTCGCTACCGACCTGAATCCAGTCGTTGTAAGTGATTGGTGTCTTTTGATTAACTTGAGTTAAACCATAAGTTGGCATGTCGATGCAGATGGTTTTGATTTCGAGGTTGGACAGTTTGTACAGTGAGTCGACCATGATCATGGAAATTTGCCGTCCATTGATGCCGATACCGTGCAGCATCACAACCTTTACTTTAGTATTATGGAAAGCGTCTAAATGAATGTTGTTGCCATGCCAGTCCCACCATTCTTCTTTTGGCATGTGGTTGCCACTAAATTGTTCCTCTGCTGTTGTAGGATAAAGAAGTTAATGAGTCGTAGTAAAAGGTAGTGATCATTGTGAGTGAACGAACCGTGCATTTATTGGAAGATGCCATCCCGGTATTTAGGTTTTAGCCGACAAGACGCGGCAGGAAATTTTGTTGAATCTTTTCGACAATGGTGAACAAACAGTCTCGAAGATTACAGGCCTATTGAAATTAACGCAACCAGCTGTTTTTTATCATTTAAAGTTGCTGATGGGCGCTAAATTAGTTAATGCGGACAAACGTGGTCGTGAACGCTATTACACCATTCGGTTTGACGATTCTGTCACATTGTTAGAAGCATTGCTGACTAGTTTAAAATCTGACGCTAAGCAAATTGATGATTGATTAGAGCATCGCCAATAAAAAATGTTTAACCTGAAAAATATGACCAGCCTGGCGCAAAAGTCAGGGTCGATCATATTTTGGGCTAAACGTTTTTTACATACATTTTTTAACATGTAGCAGGTCAATGATTACCATGGAACACTGCCAGTAACATCAGAGAAGGTTCCATTGGCCGTATTACTTGGACTGCTGGCTAAGACCACTGTGCGGGCAACGCCTTCTTGAACGGTTGTATTACCGCCAGCATCGGTAAATGTTGTATCGACCCAACCAAGATTAGTGGCATTGACAGTAAAGTTGGTGATTTTTTAATCATATTTGTGGAGAAGTCTAAGGTTTAAAAAAGTTAGATTTGATCAGAATCCACATCAGTGGTTCGCTCACTAACGTGTTCATTGATCGTTTTAAACGTTAATCCAGTGATATCTTTTTGGTGTCCTGGCCGAATAAAACTAAACAAGTAGCCGAGGATCATCGCGCCTAAGAAACCGACGATACTAACAAACAATGCGTTGATTCCATTTAACTGAATAATGTAACAAATAGCGGTTGTTACAATCAGACCTAAGGTGGCGCCGAAACCATTGGCGCGGTGACTGAGGATCCCTAAAGCGAAGATACCAGCAATTGGCACACCGAATAAGCCAAACAAGCCTAGATAAGTATCGATCATATCCGAACTATGCATCTGAATTAAGACGAGGGTCACCAATAAGCCTAGTAGGCCACAGATTGAGATGCTCAAGTGGGTAATGCGCATACTCATCTTGTCGCTCTTATCTTTCATGAAGCGTTGCTGAATATCAGTGACTAGACACGCAGCAGTAGAATTAAGACTGGAAGCAATCGTGGCTTGTGAAGCCGCAAAAATAGCCGCGATGATTAAGCCAGCAATACCGGCAGGGATCTCAGTCAGAACAAAGTAGGGAACTAGGGCCGATGTATTGAAGCCGCTCGGCAAGTGACCGCCGTGGCTATAGAAACTGTAGATCACCGTTCCCATTCCATAAAATAGCGGAATCGTAATCAGGGATAATGCAGCATTGGTCCAAATTGACTTGGCAATGTGCTTATTATCTGTAGATGTCGTATAACGCTGAACGACGTCTTGACTAGCTGTGTATTGGTATAACGTGTTGAAGATTTGTCCAAGCAAAATAATTGGGACGGTTGATTTAGTGACGCTCCAGACAAAATCTGCTTGAGTCAGTAATTTTCCTTTGGACGTGATATCATTAGCGACCGTACCAAAGCCACCGTGAGTGCCATGAACAGCGAAACCAATGATTAACACCGCACCAATAAGCAGCAAGATTCCCTGAATCACGTCGCTCCAGATGACACCTTCCATCCCGCCATGGTACGTGTAAATAATACAGAGTAGTGTGATCAAAGTCGCAATTAAGTAAGGGTTAATCGCAATTACAGATTGTAAGGCCACGGTTGGCAGATAAATAACGATGGCAATCCGTCCGATGTGAAACAGAACAAATAAAATACTACTAAAAACCCGTAAAAAAGGATTGAAACGAAATTCTAAGTATTCGTATGCAGTGGTGACCCGTAATTTTGAAAAGAATGGAATGTAATATTTGATCAGCACTGGTGTGATTAAGAAAATTGCTAAATTGCCAAATGCATATGCCCAATCGGTCAAAAATGATTTCTCGGGTGTGGACATATACGTAATCGCACTGAGCGTTGTAGCAAAAATACTGAAACCAACGGCCCAAGCTGGCACCTTACTGCCGGATGCTTTGAAAAATTCTTGTGAGTTCTTGGAACTCTTTTTGCGGAAGCTAAGGCCGATCAATAACATAATGATTAAATAGGCAATCAGGACAATCCAGTTTAGCGTCCCAAAGCTTTGCTTTCCCATATGTGCGAATCTCCTTTAATTGATAAACTAACGTGAAACAATGATGTGATTGACTAAATCGATTTGTCCCGCCAACTGATCTTTTACAATGTCATATTCTAAAAAAATGGGGGAAGTCGGATTTAGATTAGTGACTAATGTCTGCCAGTCGGTATCGCCATCACCAAGAAGAACCGTCTGTTGGTTGTCAATATCTTTTAGATGAAAGACTGTGATGAGCCGTTTTAGCGCATCAAAGGCTTGTCCTGGTTGAGTGTTGATCCAATACCAGTTACCAGCATCGAAGGTGTAGCCTAATTTGGGCACTGAGGTTAACAAAGATCGAAGCTGCTGACCAAATTGCGGCATGGCCGAGAAGGCATTCGGCTGGTTTTCAACTGTAATCACAGTATCAGTCGATTCAGTTAGGGTGATCAGCTCGCTTAGCGCGTCTGTACTGATGTGGCTGGCATCGCCAAGACTAAATTTAAGTCCCTTGAAGTGAAATTGATTGGCTAAGTGAATGTAATCAGTTAGTTGGTCGTTTAATTGATTTCCTTCAAAGAGGGTCATGGGCACAGAATAGTAGAGGCCCCATTGTTGGTCGATACATAACTGTTCGATTACCTGAAGTTCAGCCGATTGGGTTGCAGGCTTGAAAAATTCACCACGGACTTCAATGTTGTCAATGGGTCGGTCGACCAATTGTCTAACACAATCACTTTGACTCACGCCACGTTGCATTTCGGATAAAAAAGTTGCTGTATTGATTGAAACTTGCATAGTTTAATGATCCTTTCTCCAGAAACAAAAATGCTACAAACACACTTATCAACTTGATAAGTGCGCTTGTAGCGGTTTAATTTTAAATCGGCTGATTATTACATTAGGGAGTGTAACATATTAATCAAGGCAATGTAAGCGCTTTATTTTAAAAAATCAGAAACTGCGCCGTAAAGTTGCGCATCATTGGCCAAGTGGCTAATCCGTAACTTAGTATGCAAAAGGCCCGTGGGAAGATATTGCTGTAAAGCATTTTGCAGCAGTCCGGCTAAGTACTCACCTTGTTGAGCCACGGCCCCGCCAATTACTAAAATCTCCGGATCTAAAAGTAAGATAATATTGGCTAAGCCGGCTGCCACTTCGGTTGCCCACTGGCTAATGAGCTCGACGAACGGGGATTCATTGCGCTGAGCGCGTTTGAAGGCCGTTTGGACGGAGACTGAATACGGCTTGAGCTTGGTCGCTAGTGAAACGGTTGCCGCGCGCTGCTCGTAATTGGTGCCATCTGTGAGTTGGTAGTTCGTATAGCCGATTGAGTTGGCATTACCATGGCGACCAGCGTAAAGTCGTCCATCCAGCGAAAATGCACCGCCAATCCCGGTTCCTAACGCAATGCAATAGACAGGATTCGCATTTTTAGCGACTCCGGCTATTTGTTCGCCTAGCAGAGCGGCATCAACATCATTAACCACAAATGTCGGGAGCTGGCTAATTGATGATAGAGTCGCTTTGATCGGGGTGCCCTGATACTCGGGAATCGTCGGTCCGGCAAATTGAATGGCACCGTGATCATCGACAATCCCAGCTGTACTAACACCCACGCCAGCTAGAGGATAAGCTGTTTGCATTTGCTTTGTAATCGCGACAAGCTGTTTTAGAATTGCGCCGTCTTGATTATGTTTGGTATCTATACTGGCTCGACCACTGATTGTTTGGTCTTGGTTAATGAGGGCATATTTAATTGTACTTCCACCGACGTCAAAAGCTAGATATTGTTTTTGCATGATGATCAACTCACTTTTCTTTTTATCGTTGGCTATATTGAACCTGATTTTGTTTAGTTTGTAAACGCTATCAGACGTTCTTAATCACAAAAAGACAGTAAATAAAATATTTTTAAGGCTTTTAAATCAGCATTAAAACATCTTTAAAACGTTATTATGAAAACAATTTTCGTTTTGTGCGGTTGAAAATAAAATTTTCATATCGTACATTGGTGTCAGCGGTTGATATTAAATGCTGATTATTACCAACCAAAAAATTTAAGTATAGGAGTGTCTATCTAAATGAGAAAAGTTTATTCTGCGTTAATGACGGCGTTCAATGAGGACAATACAATCAGTGAACAAGGCACCCGCGAAATGATTCGTTACAACATTGATCATAATCAAGTCGATGGCTTGTATATCGGTGGTTCAGCTGGTGAAAGCTTTATGTTAAGCACCGACGAACGCAAACGTGTTTATAAAATCGCCTATGAAGAAACGAATGGTCAGGTAGATCTCATTGCTCAGGTAGGGTCGGTTAACTTATCAGAAGCAAAAGAACTGGCAAGATATGCAGTTGATCTAGGTTATCAAACGATCTCCGCTGTTCCACCGTTCTATTACAAGTTTTCATTTGATCAAATCAAAAATTACTATGACGAGATTCTTGATGGACTTGACACCAAACTGATCATTTATTCAATTCCAGCCTTATCAGGGGTTTCACTCTCATTAGATCAATTTGGTCAGTTATTCGAAAATGAGAAAATTATTGGGATTAAATATACGAACAATGATTTCTTGTTATTAGAACGTCTTCGTGCCGCCTATCCTGATAAGAAGATTTACTTTGGTACGGATGAGATGCTTATTTCAGCGCTACCATTAGGTGTTGACGGTGCTATTGGCTCAACGTTTAATCTGAATGCGCAACGTGCTAAAGAAGAAATTGCTGCGTTTGATGCGGGTGATATTGAGAAAGCCTTTGCCATCCAAGACGTTTCTAACAATTTTATTCTTGATTTAATTGATAACGACTTATATCCAAGTCTCAAGTTGGTTTTTGAAGAACTTGGTGTTCATGCTGGTTTCAGTAAGTCACCAATGAGTAAACCAACGCCGGAAATGCGGGCCGGCGCAAAGAAAATTTATCAAAAATATTTCGCAAACTAATTTTGATTGAAAAGAGTTATATATCATGGCAAACACATTTATGGATACCGTAAAGGGACAACTTATCATCTCTTGCCAAGCCTTACCTGAAGAGCCGTTGTATAGTTCGTTTATTATGGCACGAATGGCAAGAGCAGCAAAAATGGCCGGTGCTTTAGCGTTACGAGCTAATTCGGTGGTGGATGTTCAAGCCATTCAAGATGAGACTGGGTTACCCATCATTGGCATCATTAAGCAAAATTATCCAGACTCACCGGTGTTCATTACGCCGACCATGAAAGAAATGCGTGCAATTGCTGCTACCGGTGTGCCAGTGGTTGCCTGCCAAGTTACGGGTCAGAACCGGCCAAATGGCGAACAGTTAGCTGAGATCGTGACACAATTTCGTGATGAGTTCCCCAAAACTTTGTTAATGGCGGATACCGCGACACTTGACGATGTTCGAGAAGCTGATCAACTGGGATTTGATATTATCGGCACAACAATGCACGGTTATACGTCAGCAACCGCTGGCATGAATATCGCCGATGATGAGTTTGCTTATTTAAAGGCCGTCATAAAAGTGGCTGAACATCCGGTGATTGCAGAAGGAAAAATTGATACACCCGCTAAAGCAGCACAGGCACTAAAGCTTGGGGTCCATGCGGTGGTCGTCGGCAGTGCGATTACGCGACCATTAGAGATTGCCAAGGGATTCATTGCCGCAATTAAACAACCATAATTCAAGGCAAAATTAGCTGTATGTTATCGAATACTGGCCGAGGATTGGCATTTTTGGGGGCCATGAAAGTATAAAATGCCCTCGAATGCAAAACGTCTCTTTCAAATAATTGATGAAATACAAGCGTTCATCAATTATTTTTGAAAGGGACGTTTTGGTGCGTAAGCAGACGATACGATTCAGGTTCAAGAGTGTCATCAATCATAACAGGATGGGATCACACATAACTTTGAAATATAAACGAGCTAATCAGAATGTAAACTAAACCCGGACTTAGTAGGCATCGGATCAGCCTGACTGTCAAACAACAGGTGCACTTGCGGGTTCAGAGCTGGCCCACGACGATCCAGCGGTGAACCACAGTATAAAGTTTAATCCAGCACTAGGTTACGTTACCGACCTACTTAAAGATCGACGCCATCCTGATTCATTTGTGTAGGGTATGTGTGGTGTTATATCATGGAATGCATCAATTGGCAAAGTTGAATAAGATTTTTGTCGATTCTTCAATTAGGTTAAGCCAAGTAAGGGGGCGATAGCATCGCAGATACGAGCCAAAATCTATTGCAAAAGATTGAAACACAATTGCCGCATTATTCGCGACAAGAACGAAAAATCGCGATGCAAGTGATTCAAAATCCAGCGGCGATCGAACGAATTGGTATCACAGAACTAGCAAAATTGACTGGTGTTGCCGAGGCAACCGTTACGCGATTTGTTCGTAAAATTGGTTGCGCCGACTTTAGTAGTTTCAAAGTTGAGCTTGCTATTGCCGAAAGTTTCCAAACGCAGGTTGCGCATCAAAGTCCGACTTTAAACTCTGTATCAGAGATCTATATGAATGTTTTACAAGATACGTGGCGCCAATTAGACCCAGAACAACTTGAAGCTGCGGTAACTTTGATCAAAAAGGCGCGCCGAATTTATATCTATGGTTTGGGCAGTTCAGGCTACTCCGCCGCCGAAATGGGCCAGCGTTTGACACGAATGGGCTTAGCCGCCTTTGCTACGGTGGATAGCCATATGATGTTTATCAACGCTGAAGTGATGTCCACTGATGATTTATTACTAGTCTTATCTAGCTCAGGACAAACTAATGAAGTTAATGACGCGGTTCAGATTGCTCAAGATCAAGGCGTCACAACAGTGGGTATCGTCGGTGATCTCGCAAGTGACTTAAGCGAAATGGTTGATTTGGCTTTATTAGCGAAGAATTCTAGTTTGGTTAACAACCAACGCTTTGTAAACAGTCAATTTTCAGCAATGTTTGTGCTGGATATTTTGACGACGGAGCTATTAAAAGATGACCGCTACAACGCAAAGATGAATCAAACAATTCAGTTAGTCTTGAATCGAAAGTATGATTAAGCGATTGGTTTGGTGCATTGCTGAAGTAACCGGATCTCACCAAGGAATAGTTACAAAACACGTAAATGAGTGCTCAATCTCATTTCATTCCCGATGATTCATGTTCAGCTAGCGCGGCAGTTTCGAAGAATAGCTAACGCGTGGTAACCCGATTAGCCAATGTTTCTACTGACGGTAATAATATGAAGTTGCCGGATAGTTCGCCATCTGTTGTGCCATGATTAGCCGTGGCTTAGAGGTATCAGACTGATCACCGGCCGAATTTCTTGCTCCAATTGGGTAAAAGGCAATAATTGCGCCAGTTGTACCATCAGAGATGCCGACGTATGGGCGATTGCTCGTACTATCGGGGTCTGAGACTGGGCTTAAGGTTAGAGTTCCGTTTACTTTGCCATCACGACTAATATTCAAGGTATCGCCGTCTCCATTTTTCCACACACCCATTAAGGTCTTAAAATCTCCTCCGTTAATTGCAGGGATATCTAGGTCTAGCTGGTGATTTGTGTCGGAAGGGGAATTGGCTTGGATATGATGATTTGTGTCCTGTTGAGGATCATTGACAGCGTATTGTTCTGAAGAATGCGATAGATCAATCGTGTTGGCAATTCTTTGGGTCTGTTCTTTTTGCTGTTGAGAAGTGTAGTAGCGCGACATTAAAGTGCTTTTTGAGATTTGACTCGTGTAATGCCATGCTCGTGGTTTTCCGGAATAAATTTTAAAGTTACCATCTTTTTGGTCCATATAGCGGATTGCTTTTATCGATGGGTTAGCAAAAATAATTTCATTTTGATTGGCCATATAAACAAGCGTCGTTTCACTTGTGTTCCGAGAGTTAACTGATAGTAATAATGCGAGTTGTTGTGCTTGAGAAAGATTATCAAATTTAGTGTTAATATTTTGCGGTTGCTTGCTTACAAGGTTTCTTTGATGACTATTTTGATTTGCTGAATTTTGACTGTATTTGGTGTAGACACCAAATAAAACGAAAAGCGTGATCAGCAAAGTTAAACTAAGCAAAATAAGTTGTTTCCCTTGTCGATGTGCATGAATTCGTAAGTAATCTTCACGCCAGTTCGGATCGTTTTTTCGAGCTTTATAAAAAGCATAGGTATGACTAGATCGGCTATGAGTGCTGAAATATTTTTTGGCCATATCAATGTGACTCCCTTATATGTAGTTTAACGCATGACAAGTATATCAAAATTGGTGTTTGCTAAATATGGCAGCAAGTTAGATTTGCGACACTCGGCGGTGTATCCAAAATAATTATGATCATTGTCTGGAAACTATGGTCTTTTTAATCAGGAAAAACCCTCGTGTTTGCGGACACGAGGGTTTGGAGAACGGACTTCTTATGAGATCTTCGCTAAAAATATAACAGCTGTTTGCGAAATTGTAAGTTTAGGTATGACCGACGCAGTGTCAGAGGAGCCAGTATAAGTCCATCCGACAACTTTGAAAGGACGATATAACTTGATATTTGGCTATGATTACCACGGAACACTGCCATTAACATCAGAGAAGGTGCCATTGATCGTATTATCTGGACTGCTGGCCAGGGCCACTGTGCGGGCGACGCCTTCTTGAACGGTTTTATTACCGCCGCCTCCAGCAAATGTTGTCTCGACCCAACCGGGATTAATGGCGTTGACAGTAACGTTGGTGGTTTTTAATTCGTTAGCTAAATCTACGGTGAACATGTTAACCGCCGTTTTTGAAGCCTGATAACCCATGGCGCTGTGTTGATAAATACTGGTTGTTGGATCAGAAGCTAATGTCAGCGAACCAACGGCGCTGGAGATATTCAAGATTTTAGCGAAGGGGGCTTGGCGTAGCAGCGGTATGAAGGCCTGGGTCACCATGACTAAACCGAAGAAATTGACATCGAAGTCTTTTCTGATGATGTCAATTGGTAAAGTCGATGGTTTCTCGTAATTATCTAGTGCGATCCCGGCGTTATTGATTAAGACATCTAAGTGGCCAAACTGTTGGGTTACCGTTGTCGCGGCTCGGTGAATACTTTTTTCATCGGTGACATCTAATTCAAGTAAATCGGCTTCAATCCCTTGGGCGCGCAGTTGCGTGACTGCCGCATTGCCTTTGTCAGCATTGCGGGCGGCAACTAAAATATGCTGGCCTAAGTGTCCTAGTTCTAATGCGAGTTCAAAGCCCATTCCCCGGTCAGCACCGGTAATTAAGGTTAATTGGCGTGTCATTAAATTGATCTCCTTATTATTGTGTTGTAAGCTCAGCTTACTCCCCTAACGTAACTAGAGGTCAAATGATTTGAGGCGATCAAGATGATGCACATTGGACAATTGGCAACCGCGACCGGACTGTCAATCCGGACCATTCGTTTTTATGAAACTAAAAAAAATGCGTTACCGACTGCTAGAGACCCGCAGGGCAATCGTTTGTATGATGATGAAGTGGTTCATTGGGTGAAATTTGTGGCTTACTTACGGCAGACAGGCATGTCGCTGGCTGATTTAGCTCATTATCGGCAGTTGGTTGATCAAGGGGTCAGCACGCTGCCGACACGAATTGAGTTACTTAAACAACAACGGGCCAAGGTGGTTCAACAAATCGCGGCCAAACACGTGCAGCTGCAACAAATCGATCATAAGTTATCCCCTTATCAGTCAGATGCAGAGCGATATTTATAGGTAAATCGAGGCAGCGGGGTTGCAAATCGAAACCGGTCGTCGTATATTATGAGTGAGCAAACACTCACTTTTTAAAAAAATGGAGGCAACTACATGGCAGCAGTCATTCAGGTTCATGACCTGCAACAAGGTTATGGCAAAACAGTCATTTTGAAAGATATTAATTTAGACGTTAATGCTGGTCAGATTCTCGCTTTAATCGGTCCCAGTGGCGCCGGCAAAACAACCTTGGTTAGCACGATTATGGGCATGTTAAAGCCGCAGAAGGGTACCGTGACAGTGTTAGATAAGTCAATGCCCGACCGCTTGTTGCTAGCTAAGATTGGTTACATGGCCCAGACTGATGCGCTGTATGGTGCGCTGACGGCGCGCGAGAATTTGAACTTTTTTGGGGCGATGCAAGGGGTTAACCCTGATGAATTAAAGCGACAAATTCCGCATGCCGCCGAAGTGGTTAATCTGCAACGCGATTTGGATAAACGCGTTGATGATTACTCTGGCGGAATGAAACGTCGATTATCGCTGGCAATTGCGTTGATTTCCAGTCCAGAGCTACTGATTTTAGATGAACCCACCGTGGGGATTGATCCAGAATTGCGCCAACAAATTTGGCAGGAATTACATCGGTTGGCCAAAACTGGGATTACGATCCTGTTGACCACGCATGTAATGGAAGATGCAGAAGAGGCTGATGCCTTGATGATGATTCGTAATGGGGAAGCTATTGCTCAAGGGACACCGGAAGCCTTAACCAAGGCCTACAATGTTGATACGGTGGAAGCAGCCTTTTTGAAAGCTGGGAGGGAACAAGATGCGCACACTAGCAATGATTAAACGAGTTTTATTAGAAATGATTCGTGACAAACGGACCCTTGCTTTGATGTTTGTGGCGCCGTTATTGATTTTGACCTTGATGTACTTCTTGTTTCAATCTAACTCGAACACGGTTGCTGATTTAGGGGTTCGCAATGTTGATAGCAGCCTGGTCACGGCGATGAAGAGTAAACATGTGAAGTTACATGAATTAAATGGCGACCAATCAGCTAAGACAGTCATTCGTAAACACGATTATGCCGGCGTGCTTTCACAGTCTGGTGATCAACTGACATTAACTTTACAAAACAGCGACCAGAGTAAAAGCGCGATTTTGAAAAATAGCTTACAAGGCGCGGAAGTTAAATTAAAGATGGCAGCTGCGGCAACGACCATTAAGACGCAAGGCAAAGCAATGCAACAGATGAGTCAGCAACTGGCTCAATTGCAGAAACAAATTAATCCGAATGCGCAACCACAAGCAAATGGCGTCACTACGATGCAACATGGGCAGGCCGCCAAGACAACAAAGTTACACACCCACTATCTTTACGGCAGCAGTAATTCCACGTTCTTTAACACGCTATTACCGATTATGATTGGCTTTGTGGTATTCTTCTTTGTCTTCTTGATTTCTGGGATTGCATTATTGCGTGAACGAACAACCGGCACCTTGTATCGACTGTTGGCAACGCCAGTTAGAGGCGGCGAGATCCTGACCGGTTATCTATCTGGTTATGGGTTATTTGCACTTGTTCAAACGATTCTAATCGTAAGTTTTAGCGTACTAGCCTTCAAGATTCAGATTTTGGGCAGCGTTTGGACGATGCTGGTGATTAATATTTTACTAGCGGGGATTGCGTTGACCCTGGGACTATTGATTTCGACATTTGCTTCTTCAGAATTCCAGATGGTCCAATTTATTCCAGTTGTCGTCATTCCACAGGTCTTCTTCTCGGGGATTATTCCGATTGACCAGATGGAAAGTTGGTTGCGGCCAATCGCCTACATCATGCCATTATATTATGGGGCTGACTCCATGAGTAATGTGATTGAAAAAGGCGCGACGATTGGTCAGGTGGCGCCAAATCTGTTGATTTTGTTAGGGTTCATGGTACTGTTCTTGATTTTGAACCTGCTAGCAATGCGCAAGTATCGTCAAGTTTAGGAGCGAAAATGATGGCAGTTAAACACAGTGTTGAAACATTATTGGCAGAAAGCTTCAATGAATCCGACTTAACTTCCAAGCAAAAAGCGGTCTTGCGGGCGAGCCTATCCTTGTTTTCTGAAAAAGGGTTTGAGCAAACCACGACCACCGATATTGCCCGGGTCGCTGGGGTGGCCGAAGGAACGGTTTACAAACGATTTAAGACCAAAGATGATATTTTAAAGGCAATTATGAGTCCGTTTTTGGCCGAAGTGATTCCGCAATTGATTACGGAATTTACGGATGCCGTGGTGAATGCTTCGTATCCACATTTCGCCGATTTCTTGCAACAAGCAATCGGTAATCGGATGCAATTTGCATTGGAGAACCGTAAGCAAATTCGCGTCTTTCTTCAAGAGCTCACCAAACGGCCAAATTCGCAAGAACTCACCGCATTGATGCCAGAATTTGACCATGTCGTGTCCGCGCTGACGACGGTGTTGGATCACTATAAACAGCAAGGTGAAGTTGTAGATTGGCCCACCATGCGCATTGCCCGATATATTGCAAGTACCGCGGTGGGCTATATGTTGCCAGCGGTCTTGATGAACCAGTCATTGAGCGAGGCGCAATTGGCGACATTTAGTCAGGAAGCCACTGAATTTCTCGTTCGGGGATTAACACCAGTCGCTGGTTAGGTGTGATCGTGTTAGAATTGAGACAATTAAAAATTGTGAAAGAAGCTGATGGTATGGCAAAGATTCCCGCACCGTTACAAGCATTCATTGAGACAACTAATCAAGGTGATTCAGAGGCCTTTGTGGCATTGTTTACGCCCGATGGTGTGGTCAATGATTGGGGTAATGAATATCACGGCACGGAAGAAATTGCTCATTGGAATCAAACCGATAATATTGGCAAACAATCGCAATTTACGTTACAGGATGCTCAATCTTTGGCACCAGATCAATGGCGGTTGACGATTAAAGTTGCCGGTAACGGCTTCAACGGGGTAAGTCCATTTAACTTCACCTTGGCCGATGACCAGATAAAATCAATGGTGATCTTGCCCAATTAATGGTTATTAATTTCGATGAGGATGCAATCTAGATAGCTAAAACACGGGACATAAGTCAGTAAGTGACGAGCATTAGGGGCGTCCACTTGGCTTATGTCCCGTTTTCGGATTGTGTATGCTGACAATCAGTCATTATGTGAGCTTAATTTGATCACGAGATAACGCATCCAGTTTTTTGGCAATGCTTTGAGGACTGCCAGCAAATTGTCCTGTGATGTAGCCTTCAATGACGCCGAGAAAGCCGGTGGCCAGAAACGTCAAGGTGACGCGATCAATGGAGCCCTTTTCGTGATGCGCCAATCCGGTGAGTAAATAATCACCAAATTTTCGGCGAAACGAATAGGAAGCGTCACTCGTCAATAGTTTGGCAAACAGCGTTCGTCGTTGATCAAGATAGGTGACCCAAATCGTCAACCGTTCCACCGCAGAGAGTTCGGTATTATGATGGCTGGCCTGGTCCAGTTGTTCGAGTTGTTGGTTTGAGAAGGCGTCGATGAGTTCATATTTGTCATCATAATAAGTATAAAATGCTTTTCGTGAGACATTAGCAGTTTGACAAATGCCAGTAACCGTTAGTTGATCAAAATTTTTTGTGGTCAATAATTGAGCTAAGGCTGCTAATAATAAGGATTTAGTTCTTTGGGCGCGCGGATCCATATGGTCTTCCTCCCGATACGAGACATTTTGGTAACTATTGTAACTTAAGTAACAGTTGTTTCAAGTTTGTCGTGTTGCTTTGCGGCGGTTGCGACTAAACTATGTCTCGTTGTTAAGTTATTTAGTGAAATTTTTGTAAGGGAGTGACCAAATATGGCAAAATTTCAACCAGTTCAATTTAAAGCCCGGCATTTTAATTTAGCCGGAAAATTAGTCTTGCCAGATGATTTTGATCAAACGGCGGCGCAACAAACACCGGTGCCAGCCTTAGTGATCACGCACCCAACTAGTGCAGACATGAATCAGACCTCAACGATTTATGCCACCAAATTAGCAGAACAGGGATTCTTATCTTTGATTTTTGATGCTGCTTATCAAGGACAAAGTGAGGGCGAACCTCGTTTTATTGAAGATCCGGCCAATCGGACAGAAGATATCATGTATGCGATTGATTATCTAGATACACTACCTTATGTGGATGGCAATCGCATTGGGGCCTTAGGGATCTGTGCTGGCGGCGGTTACACGATTAACGCAGCCAAGGTTGATAAGCGGATTAAAGTAGTCGCAGGTATTGCGGCAGCCAGTGCTGGCAGTGCCTACCGTGAGGCGTTTGGGCCCGATCAACAGTTGATTGAAACATTGAACAATATCGCCCAACAACGGACTGTTGAAGCTCGCGGCGGCGAAGCGATGATGGGACAGTGGATTCCGAACAGTCAGGCGGAACGTGAAGCAGCCGGAATTGATGATATCGATATCCAGGAGGCTGTCGATTACTACAAAACGCCTCGAG
Organism: Furfurilactobacillus sp. W61-4; assembly: GCF_057545565.1. NCBI lineage: Bacteria > Bacillati > Bacillota > Bacilli > Lactobacillales > Lactobacillaceae > Furfurilactobacillus > Furfurilactobacillus sp. W61-4. The sequence goes on along the minus strand of NZ_BAAJNZ010000005.1, from coordinate 191,537 downwards.
GTGCGGATGAGTTTTCACCTAATAAGGTACGCTACACGAGTCTAGCCTTGCTGCTAGGTTACGATCCGCTGAACTTAGTGGACAAATTGTTAACTCAGCCTTTGGAGTTGGTGGTTGGTGATAAGCCGGGTAGCTTTGGGTCCTATCGCTTTGGTTTTGACGTTTACAATCAAGCAGCATCAACACAAAAAGATCTCCTCGTGTTACATGGAATTTCGCACTATGATTTATATGATCAGCCGAAAGCTGTTGATCCAGCCGTGGAACGTTTAACCAGTTTCTTTAATAAATATCTATAAGTAGTGAAGTAAAAACACCCCGCTCAGCGAGGTGTTTTTGCTTCACTTTGAGTCGTTTGCTCAGGCCACATTCCAAAATGACCAGGCCATTGTGATAGCAATTAGCAGAACGACGACAAGCGTTGTTTTTCGATAGTAGTTGAGTAAGGCAATAAATTCACGAATTAATGCACTGGGGAGAAAGAAAAATGAAGTTGGTGAACCGACTCCGGTAGCGGATAAACCAGCCTTTCGAGCATATAGTAAGGCTCTTAACACGTGATAGTTGTTCGTAGAAAAGACGATCTTAGGCGGTTTAGGACCGTGCCAGTCTGCTTCAATTAGGCGTTTAGAAAACTGCATATTCTGTAGCGTATTGCGGGATTGATCTTCAACAATGATTTGATCATTTGGGATGCCTAAACTTAATAAATAATCTTTCATCGCGGCGGCTTCAGAGATGGTTTCATCGGGGCCTTGCCCGCCACTGACGACAAATTTTGGGCGGCCTTCATTGCGACGATAATAAATCACTGCTTCATCGACCCGTCCCTTAAGCAAGGGTGGAATTTGGCCTTTTTTGCCTGACCAAGCGCCAAGGACAATCAAATAGTCGATTTGTGTTGGTCGATTGAAAAATTGGTTGAGGGCAGAGTAAACCAAGTAACATAAAAAAAGCGAAGAGAAGAAGAGATCTTCCCAGACAAAAATGGCCAAAGGAACTTTAACTAACCGCGTACTAGCGCGAATCATTAACCACATGGCGGGAATTAGAATGATTAAATTGGCTCCTAGCATCGCGGATAGGCGACTCGTTAAGCTCCGACCTTCGCGGCTCCCCATGATCGAGGTGTTGCGAATTAGGTAGATGATAATGCCAAAGAACAGACCGGTTAAAATGAGAATTACGAGCAACAGCAAGATCACACCTAAAATCATGGAATGTGCGGCAATAAGATTTAGAACGGAAATTAAACCTTGCCAGACTAAGCCGGTGATTAATAGTACAACGGCAAAGGCCATTAGTGCACCGACCCAAAAATTAGGATGACGGAGCAGAATGAGACTAGTAACAATAATGATCGCGGCGAGAATTAAAGCTTCAATGATTAGCATGAGATTCCTCCGAAAAAGTCGGCCGCAAATCAGCGACATTGTTTTTATTTATCTTTTATTATACCAATTGAGTATGTACCTTAAGAAAAACTTTATTCACTTGTTCAATTAAAATAGATACAATTTACTTTACTTGAAACAAATTGTATTTGGAGGAAACGATATGAAGACACGAAGGTTTTCGATGGATGGCTTTTCCATCAAAGTGTTGGGGATTGCTTTGATGGTGTTGGATCATATCCACGAGATCTTATTACCGCTGGGCGTGCCCACTTGGTTCAATATGTTGGGGCGGATCGTTGCACCATTATTTCTTTTCTTATCGGTGGAAGGCTTCGTACACACTCACGATCGCAAACGGTATCTGTGGCGTTTACTGATTGGCTTTTGGATCATGAGCCTTGGTAGCTTTCTCTTGCAGATGTGGCTACCTGTCGATGGTGGTCGGTTGGGCCTCTTAAACAACATCTTTGGCACGCTGTTCTTAGGCGTGTTCGCCATGCTGGGGATCAGTAAGATTGCTGATGGCCGTCATGCCCATGATCGCCGTGTCATATGGCAGGGAATTGGCATTTTAGGCTTGGAATTGTTACTTGGAGTGATCGGGACGGCAATTTTGTTCGTGCCAAACTTATCAATGCGGGTTGCGGCCGCGCGGGTGTCACAGTTTATCCCCAACCTCTTCACCACAGAAGGGGGCCCGTTGTTCATTCTGTTAGCGATTCTCTTTTATTTATTCAGAAATAATCGTTTAGGTCAAATTTTGAGCTTAGTTGTTATCGCCTTCGTATTCACAGGCTTCAATTTTCATGGGTTATTGAGCACCAACTATGCCTGGATGATGGTCGGCGCAATCATTCCGATCGCGCTTTATAATGGGCAACGAGGCCGCAGCGATAAATGGTTCTTTTACATCTTCTACCCGACCCATATTTGGGCGTTGTATCTGATTGCTTATGGTCTGCACCTTACGGGTTATTAAACATAATGGTTCAAAATACCGCCGCGCGTTTTGAGACGGAAGCAGTTAAAAATGGACCTACCAAAATGCAATTCAAGGTTTGGCAGCCTGAGAAAATAAATCAAAAGCTTATTTGAGAAGTCCTGATTTGATGCTAATTTGATTGGATTGGCAATGCTAGACGATTAAAAGTGTCATCATCTGACGGGTTTTGCGAAATTTGGTATAGTTAGCCTAAAATCTCTTAGGGGGCGGTTGTGATGGGGAAAATATGGCGGGGCCAAGATATATATTTGATGGGGCTAATGGCGGCGGAAGTGTTGCTGGGACTACTTTTAGAACATGTTTTAGCGAATGAAAAGGTTGCTTTAACCATTATTGGTGCGCTCATTGCAATCTTTGTCTTTGCCAATGCAGTCTGGTTTAAACGCGACTTGCTGGCAACTGATTGACATCGTTTGAAGCAACAACGTGGGCAAGCAATTATCGGCGGGGTCATCGTCTTGCTTGGCTTTGCTGGTAGTCAATGGCTGGTGAGCACGTTAGTACCAGGTGCGATTGCTGCTCAATCGCCGGCGGTCATTCGGATGGCTTCAATTATTGGCTTTATGACAGCTGTTTTAGCGCCGTTTACCGAAGAAATCGTCTTTCGATACGAGTTGTTTTTCCGGTTTCAACAAAAGTCGGTAGGGATACAAGTCTTGATGGCATTAGTTAGTGCGGGACTATTTGGCACCGTTCATGCGGTTTCTGGGGATGGCTTATCCTCGATTATTTCGCTTGTTATTTCCGGATTAGTTCTAGTGGGTGTCTATGCTTGGACGAAAAACATCTGGGTGTCGTTACTTGGTCACTTGTTCTGGAACATGGCATTAGCATCGCCGTTGCTGATTAGTTTGTTTTTGCCGATGTCACAATCGGGACATTAAGAATTGGCCCAATAGTTTTACAGATGATTTAAACTCGAATAATCATTAACGCGACGCCCTTTTCCTAGTTTCAGGAAAATGACGTCGCGTTTTTTCGAGCAAGTCTCTGGGGGATTTTTGAGAGGTTTCGCCGGTCATCAGTGTGGTTCTTCTACAGTCCTATTTTTTAGTCTAAGACGTTGATAAGTGTTTTAATCATTTCTAATTGTGCAGTAATTAAATTGCGTCTGCTTGGTTGAAAATTTGGTGAAAGACTTGTTTGCGATGATTTCAAAACAGATAATAGATCTATTGGCAAGACAGAGAGGAGAAATGATGGCTAAAACTGAAATCGTGGAATTAACCAACTTAGTCTTGGTATCTGACAACGAAACGAATCAAATTCTGGTTGAGGATCGTCGAAATCCAGATTGGCCAGGATTGACGTTTCCTGGCGGTCATATTAAGCCGGGAGAAAGCTTCGTTGATTCTGCTGTTCGGGAAGTCTGGGAAGAGACTGGCCTAACCGTGCATAATCCGATTTTTTGTGGTCTTAAAGAATTCATGGGTGATCACGGCCGTTATATCGTGGCGTTATTTAGAACTGATTCTTTTTCTGGCGAACTGAAATCCTCAGCAGAGGGGGCAGTTAGCTGGATGCGCCGTGATGAATTGTTCGAGCACCAATTTGCGGATGGTGTCGACAAGCTTTTAAAGGTCTTTGATCAACATAATCTTTCAGAACTAAGTTACTTGGATGACCCGAACGGTGAATTTAAATAATTGCCGGTGTTTAATAATTAAGATTTAATGACCAAGGTTGCTCGAAAATGAGCTTTAAATCGAGTAAGATGAAAACAACGATAGATCGGGATGCAGACGGTCTGAACTTGATGATGAAGAGGTAGCAGGATGAAGACAGCCGTAATTACCGACAGCGCCAGTTATTTAGATCCGGAAGTAGCTAAGACCGCTGGTATTCATATTGTGCCCATTACTGTGATTTTTGGGACGCAGACTTATCTTGAAAACGTGGACATTACCAGTGAACAATTTTATCAACGCATGCGTGAAGAAAAAATGATGCCCTCTACAGCTCAAGTCACCATGATGCAGATGCAAGAAGTATTCGATCAACTAATTGCTGAGGGTTACGATGAAGTCATCAGCATCCATTTATCAAGTGGGATCACGACCTTTTTGCAAAATCTGACCGCTTATGCGCCAACTGTTGAAGGAATTAAGGTCTATCCATTTGATTCACAGATGGCCAGTGCCGGTGAAGCCTGGCTGGCACTAGTGGCTGCTAAAATGGCCAAAGCTGGCAAGAATGCCGCTGAAATTTTACCAGTTTTGGAGCGGTTGCGCGCGACGACACACGTTTATTTTGTCGTTGATGATCTGAGCCATTTATTGCGCACTGGCCGAATTACGAATAGTTCAGCTTTCGTGGGTAATTTGTTACGAATCAAACCGATTCTGACGTTTGAAGATGGCAAGATTGTGGCTTTGGCCAAGGAACGCACCGCTAAACGCGCGTTTCAACGGGTAAAACATGATTTTGTAACCGCCTTGAGCCAGGAGAATTATCCGGTGCGGGCCGCGATTATTGATGGTAATAATCCGGAAGGTAGTGCCGAGTGGTTGAGTGATTTAACCAGCGATAACCTGACGACGACTGCTGGGGAGGTCCAATTTGAAATTGCGCACATCGGCCCATCGATTGGCGTTCATACAGGTGAAAAGGTCATGGGCCTCGTGTGGGCAGAAGACTGGCAACGCTTGAACTGACACCATTTGAGAATTGATTTTGATTAACCCAAATAAAGTCACGATAAAAGGGCCTTGACCTTTTATCGTGGCTATTTTACTGATGACGTAAAGCTCATGGGGTGCGCAGCAACTCGTGATTGACACTCGAGTAGCTTGGATCGAGGTTAATTGAGAATACAAGAAAAAACCCGAACCCAGACGACAATTGAGTAGTGGATTCAGGCGATCAAGTTGATTTTATTTATTATTAACCTTGACGATTAAGACGTCGACATCCGCGTTGCGACTAACATAGTTGGTGACTGAACCAACCATTAACCGTTCGACGGCATTTAAACCGGTGGTCCCCATAACAATCAGTTCATTGCCGTGGTCGTGAGGGAATTCCTTAGAAATAACAGGTTTGGGATTCCCAAAACGAACGTGGATATCAACGTCCTTGACGCCAGCATCTTCGGCTTGTTTTTTTAAGGTTTCCAAACGATTTTGAACATCTTCAACGAGACGATAGATGACATCACCGCTAACCGCGCCACCATAACTATCTGAAAATTGGTTAACTTCCAACACATTGAGAATATCGAGATGGGTTTCATTGCGTTTGGCGACTTCAATCGCTTTTTCTAAAACCGGTTCGGTGGCCTTTGAACCATCAATCGGGGCGAGAATATTTTTATATTGTTGTAGCATCACTACATGCCGCCTTTCCTCAATTAACTAATACTTCTGCTTTGTATTTATTATACCTTTTCTACGGCTCGTTGTAAGCGATTTACTCGCCCGCTCGTGAAAATATCGGCAAAGTTACGTAGATCCCACTGGTGTCACTGTTAAAACAGGCAAGCTAAAGTTTGTGAAATTAAATTAATAAACCGCGCCAAATTAGTATTTGTTTCCGCTTTCAGAAAGTGCTAACATCACAGTAGAACTTGTGCTGGCTAGACTGACATTTAAGTACAAGCAAATTGACGTTCACCTAAAACGCCACTAATCAGGAGGATCAAGCGCAATGTATTATGTTTCGATGAAGTCACACAATATTGGTGAAAATTTGGCCACTGAGCAGTATTTGATGAACAACAAGAATTTCGATGAACCGCTATTGCTATTTTATTATGAAGAGCCTTGTATCATCGTCGGCCGCAATCAAAACACGTTAGAAGAAATCAATCAAAAATACGTGCAAGAACATAATATTCGCGTGACCCGACGCCTCTCTGGTGGCGGCGCCGTTTACCAAGATTTAGGTAACCTATGTTTCAGCTTTGTGGTCGATTCCAATAGTGAAGATTTTGGTGACTTTAAGTCCTTTACCCAACCAATCGTGACCGCACTACAAAAGATGGGGGCCAAGTCGGTTGAAGTGTCTGGGCGTAATGACATTTTAGTGGATGGTCGTAAATTCTCTGGGAACGCGATGTATACCCGCAATGGGAAGACCTTCTCCCACGGGACTTTGATGTTGGACGTGGACTTAGATGTCGTGACTCATGCGCTAAACGTTCCAGAAGATAAGATTGCATCCAAGGGGATTAAGTCTGTTCGATCACGGGTGACAAACTTACGGCCATTCTTAGCACCAGAATATCAAGATATTGATGTACCAGCATTCCAGGACATTTTGCTCAAGGAATTGTTTGGCGTCGATGATTTGGCCGACATCAAGGATCGTGAATACAACGTTACCGATGAAGACCAGAAAGAAATCGACAAGTTGTACGAACAATACTACAATAATTGGGACTGGGTTTACGGTAACTCGCCTGAATTCACAGTGAAAAAACGGCAGCACTTTGACTATGGAACGATTGATGCGCGGCTAAACGTTGAAGACGGGAAGATCAAGCACATCAAATTTTACGGTGATTTCTTCGGACCAGAAGATGTCACTGCCCTAGCTGACCGCCTCACTGGAATCAAGTATGACCGTGATGATCTGCGGGATGCTTTGGCAGACGTCGACCTCAGTAAATACTTCGTCGGCATTTCAAAGGATCAACTCATCGATCTGCTGGCATAGAAAGGTTTTTAGCTAGATGAGAGATGTTCGAGTTGTTAGTTTGACGATTGCTGGGTGGATTTTCTATACGATTGTAAACGCGGGGGTATCCTTTGGCTTTGGCGGAAGCGCTAGTAGTCACTGGCCCGCTTTTTTGGCTAACGAGGTGTTGATGCTGGTGTTAGTGGCCATTCCAGTGTTAATGTTTACGTTTAATTGGCGGTTTTCCGTCTACCCGCAGGCCTTTGTTTTGTTGATTTTTTCAGCGGTACTCTTGTTAGCGGTTGTGAAGACATTCAGCGGTCATGGCGTCGTATTTGTCAACGTCGTCATTGATTTATTCGCGGTGATTGGTTTGGTGACAAATTTTGAGGCTTTCGTGGCCGGCGCACGTTTTCGCCGGAATTATGAAGAGAACAACCGCATTTGGGTAGCTAAAGAAGCTGCTAAGAAACAACAATCACAAAGAAGGCATAAATAATGGATATACAAGTCGCCGATTTTTTAGCCGCAATTAACGATGAGACATATGTGACATACGCTGATACGGCCACGTTCGTACAGTTGAACGATGCGCCAGTAGAAGTGATGCAGGCAAGTTTTGATTTTGCTTTAAAACAGCTACAGGCTGGTAAGTTAGTCCAAACGCGCGTTGACGTCACCGGCTTTCACGATGTTGAAATCAATGTTCGTTTGGAAAGCTCAGTGATCAATTTACCGTTCACCTACGCCAATGAAATTGATAAGATGCTGGACGCAGATGCGGTGTTGCCGGTAAATCTATACATGATTTTTGATTCACCTGCGATTAATGTGTCAAAAATGCGGATTGACCTAGCAAGTTCGGTGCAAGCGTTTTTGGACGATCCTGAATCGGTTACAGAAAAGGTAATCGATTGGCTCCGCGAACAAGTGGAACGATTGACCATCGCCGCAGCCGATGATGAAGAACAGACGGACTAAGTCAGGGCGAAACAAACTAGGATATTGTCGAGTACAAAAATAACCACGATCCGTATTTGCGGGCCGTGGTTATTTTGTGTGTCGGTTAATTGATGACATCGCCGTTAATCTTCGGCGAAAGCGTCGGTCCATTCACGAATAAAGCGAACTGCCTCGTGGATAACAATCGGTAACAATGCAATTCCAATACAAATAAATGTGAAATAGTTTTTAACAAATTGCGTTTTACCGAAGAAAAAGCCGGCTAACGTTGCCACAAGGATCCAACAACTGACGCCAATGGTGTTAAATAGATGAAATTGCTTGCGGTCCATGTTGGTCTCCCCGGCAATTAGCGGCATGAACAGCCCGATGATAGGGACAAACCGGGCGATGATTAAGAAACTACCGCCATAGCGTTTAAAGTATGCTTCGGATTGAGACAGGCGATGCATTGCTTTGGAGGGCGATTTACCTGCGGCGGCCTCTTTTTCGCGGTGAGTGTTTGTTTTATCTTTTAATTTTAAACCAGCCCGAAATTTGATGATCGAGCCGACTAACGTAACTGTGATAAAGCCGACAAGCAGGATGTAAATACTTAATACCGAGCTATGACTAGCAGAAATGGCTCCAGCGACGAATAGTAATGATTGTGCTGGTAAAAATGAAAATAATAGATAGGCACTTTCTAGAAAAAGGACCCCAAACAAGACCACATATCCCCAGTAGTTAAATTGGTTCGTCCAAGGAACAAGATAATTTAATGGGTGAAAGACAAAGTCTAACACCCAAGCGAGTTTTGTTGATGCAATAAAATTAGTCATGCGCTTATCATACCGACATTTTTGGTGGGTGTCGAGTGATGTGGGTGCTGAGTTAGTGTCAACTTTTAGCAGTGTTGGTCACTGTCAACCAACCTGAACTCCGCGGGCATTCGGCTGACTCGGTAATTTGCTGGTACCTGTGTTGAATGAGTTACTTTCAAAATTCAAAGCTGTCCTTCGCTCATCATAATTTCTATCTTGTTTGCACTTTTAATTTAGCCGTGGTAGACTCTTCCTATGCGATGAGTCGAGATCAGCCAGGCGACATTTTGTCGTTTCTCTGCGGAGACTAGTGGCTATCGAAGTTAGGGGCACGTTTTTCCAACGCATTTTGGAGTGCTTGATCGTTTGTGTTGTGGAACGCGGCGGTCTGCCCACCGACTACTATTGGGTACTAACATCTCAGTTCTTCTTCATGGAAGGACCCCTTAAGTTCAGGAGGGTAATTACTGAACACGCCAAACATGTCTCTCACTTAAAAGTGAGGGACTTTTTTAATCGCAGGAACTTTGTTGCTTAGCGTTATCGCCTTAAAAGGTCTAGTGGTTATGATACACTAATACTAATGATTAATAGTCGCTTAACTTTGTCACATAAGGTTAAGTGATAATTTAGGGGGTCGAGCTATGGAGCTGGGAACATTGCATCATATCGCAATTGTGGTTTCAAACTACGCAAAAGCCAAGGATTTTTATATGACCAAATTGGGTTTTCAATTGGTCAGCGAGTATGATCGGCCAGTCAAGCACGACACAGTGATGATGTTGGTAGCTGGCAACGTGCAAATTGAGCTGTTTGTCCGTCCCAATAGTCCATCCCGATTAAGCTACCCCGAGGCTTTGGGCTTACGCCACATTGCCTTTCAAGTCAATGATGTGGCTCAAACCGTCATTGAGTTAGCTGAACTGGGTGTCAAAGCAGAACCGATTCGACATGACGAGTTTACTGGTAAGGCGATGACGTTTATTCAAGATCCGGATGGTCAGCCGATTGAGCTACATGAATAGCACAGAATCACATGTGTGTTTATAAATAGAACGCTCACCTGCACGATGGATGCAAGGCGAGCGTTCTTTAATTTGTTCGATTTAAGCTGATGAAGCTTAAGCATCCGCCATGTTTTTAACGTAAGCCGCGTGTTGTTTAGGATCGAATTGCTTTTCGGCTTTGCCAATGACTAATGTGGCAACAGAATTACCAATTACGTTAACGGTCGTTCGACCCATGTCAACGAGTCGGTCAATCCCGGCGATGACGGCTAAGCCCTCAACCGGGACGCCAATGGATGAAATGGTAGCAATCAGCACAATGAAAGATGCACCTGGTACCCCAGCCATCCCCTTACTGGTGACCATCAGTAGTAGCACTAAGAGCAATTGTTGGGTGAATGAAAGCGGGATGTGGTACACGTCAGCTAAAAATAACGCAGCCAAGGTTTGGTAAATGGCAGAGCCATCAAGGTTGAAGGTGTATCCGATGGGAATGACAAATGAAGTCACTGAGTTGCTAGCGCCGTAGTGTTGCAACTTAGCCATTGTTTTCGGGATGACGGCTTCTGAACTGGCTGTGGAGAAGGCAAGAATCAGTTCTTCTTTGAAGACGCGCAAAATTTCCAACAAGTTAAAACCGAACAATCGCGCGACAAGGTTGAGCGCGATGAGGACGAATAAAATCATGGTTGTATACGCTAAGGCAATGAATAGACCAAGTGGTTGAAGGACGCCCAAGCCTAATTGAGCGACGGTCGCGGCCATCAAGGCACCGGCGCCGATAGGGGATAGTTGCATGATCCAGTCCGTGATTTTAAACATCACTTCGGAAATGGCACGAAGTAAATCAACGATAATGCGGCCTTTTTCACCAATCGCTGCGGTACCAACACCGAAAAAGACACAAAAGAACACCACGGCAATCATGTTGTTTGTCGATAAGGCCTTAAAAAAGTTACTGGGGATGATGTTCGAAATCACGGCCCAAGCACCATGGCCCTCTTGTTGATGGGCAGTATTGATCATCGAAGAAATATCAGTTTTAGGAATGGCTTTAATATCGATAAGGTGGCCAAAGTGGAAGAGGTTGCCAGCCAATAAGCCAAAGCCGATGGCAATTAACGTCATGGTGAAGAAGTATAGGAGTGTTTTACCGCCAATACGGCCCAACTTTTGAATATCACCAATGTTCGCAACGCCGACTGTCAAACAAGAAATGACTAATGGTAAGACAATCATTTGAATTAAGCCGATGAATAAGGCGCCGATGTGCTGAAAAGCGCTGATTGCAGGGGCTTGTTTATAAAAAATAACTCCGAGAATAATTCCGATCGCTAAACCAATGAGAATTTGCCAGCCAAGCGTTGGCCGTCTTTTTAAGATTGTTTGCATCTGGACCCCTCCAAATAATTAAGAACGATTACTTGCTAGTATAGCATGATTATTCGTTATTTAGCGATGATTTTTTGAACAGAATTAACTATTGTATGTAAAAAGATGCTCAGGCCTTGCGCGATCGCAGAAGCGCGGGTCTGGGCATCAATTAATATTTGTCTCATGATGATTACTGTCGAAAATATTGAAATAGGTCATAGCAACCAATTAAGGCGAGAACCGTGCCAAAAGCGCCAGTTGCCAGTTGTCTAGCCCACAGTCCAAAGCCGAGTAGCACGAGGCCCGCACCAAGAAAGCCAAGGGCGTTACGAAGTTCCTGTCTCATCTTGTTGCGCCTCACTTTACGATATACACACGGTCTTTAATCAGATCGAAGTCATGAAAATGTTGGTTCAAGTCAGCCGCTTCTGTCAATTGTGCGTGTTGCCAAAATGCTTTTGAACCGGTAGCGCCATCTTTTTCACCGATGACGATGAATTGCGGCGAATTGGGAAGTCGGCGAATGGCTTGCAGGACTTGCCAGTCAATTTCTTGACCATCTGGTGACCAACTCATAATAATTGCGTCCACCTCAGTGCCATACTTAGCGATGGCCGCTAAAGCATCCAAAGATTCAACTGCGATGACTGGGTGCTTACCAGTTTCATTTTCGTTAGTCCACGCCATTGAATCGGTTACGTATAAGGTTTGATTAGCATCGTGATCGCGTAGCCCTTTAGAGATATAGCCGTTACCAGCCATTAGCTCTAACGTTGGTGCGCCCTTGAGATAGTTGCTTAAATCATTAGTGAAGGGCGCGCTGATGTAGGCCCACATGCCATATGTGTCTTCTAAGTAGTCACGGAAGTTACGTAATTGATAATCTAATTTAGGTAGCGAGGTGGAGAGTTCGGCCCACTTTTGATCACCAGTGGCATCGCCTAATGGATACTTAGCTAACAGCGACTGGTAGATTGTGTCTTGATAATCGTCTGGTAACAACAACGGTGGTAATGGTTGGGGTAATAGCCCTGCTGCTAACAAACGATCTGCTTCTAGAACTTGGTTAATGAGAAAGACAGCGGCACTATACTCGGCGAACTGCTCACGAAAGCCTTGCATCGTGGTGATATAAGTGGATTTTGTTTGAGGGGCTAGGTGATTTTTGGCCGCGTGCGGAAATTGGCGTTTTAACTTCTTGCGTTGCTTCGGATTCATTTAAAAACTCCCTTGAGCTGCGTTAAGGTTCGTCGTAACCGAGATCAAGTTCTTCTTGATGATCGATGGGGACATCACGTTGCCGGGTTTGGCGGCCGTGCATAAAGCCTTCAATTAGCTGATAAATATCATAACGATTTTGACTACTCAAGGCTTCACCATTAAAGGTCAGCCGTTTGCCAGATAAAAACAGCCGGCCTAGATCATATTCATCTTGTTCTGCTTTGCCGGTTAGGTAATCCAATGAGACGTCAAAATATTCGGATAACTTACGAACTTCAATATAGGTAGGTGTGCGCACGCCGCGTTCCCAGTTGCCGAGCTGCGAGGCTGTATTTGGTCGCTCATTAGGTGCTAGATGTTGATTTAATGCATCGGCTAATTGATCAAGGGTGATATTGCGGCCGCGACGCAAAGCGCGCAAACGATCAGGAAACATCGGATCACTTTCTTTCTATAATGGCATTTTGTTCGAGCCACTTTAAAATGGCGTGATAGACGAGCTGCCGGTCATCTTCATTTAAAATTTCATGGCGCAGGCCCGGCCAAATTTTTAGACTGACATTTTGATGACCGGCGTTAATCAGGTGTTTAACGTGCTGGCGTGGACCGATGCCAAAACCACCCACAGGATCTTCTTGGCCGCTGGTAAATAAGATGGGCAATGTTAATGGAATTCCGTCAAACCAATGGCGATGGGTGGAAAGTGTGGCCATTCGAAATAAGACGGAGAAACCATTGTTGGTAAAGGTGAACCCTGACAATGGATCTTCATTATAACGCTGCACATTTTGTGGATTGGCTGATAACCATTGAAAAGGTGATGATTCTGGAAAACGTTTGGCATAACCACCAAAGGCGAGGTTGTCTAACACATGGTTCGGGCGACGCGGGGCAAAAAAGTTAAGGATTGCCACGATTGGTCGGATGATCGCCAATGCGGGATGGTAAGCGGCAGAACCGATAATGACAGCCGCGTCAACCCAGGCACCGTAACGCGTGAGATATAATTGCGTCATCATAGCGCCCATCGAATGGCCAATGATGACATGGGGGATGCCTGGATACTCATGACGTAGTTGCTTGGTCAGCGTGAATTCGTCATCAATTAAGTGCTCAATCGCTTGATGCTTGCCAAAATAGCCCAAGGGGGTCTGACCGACGGAGTGCCCGTGCCCCAAATGATTGTCACCGGCCACCACCCAGCCGTGAGCGGCCAAAAATTCGGCAAATTCTGCGTAACGATCGATATGTTCCGCCATACCATGGACGATTTGTACGGTACCAACAATGTCCGCGACATTGTCAGGTGTCCAGCGACGGGCCTCCAATTCATGGCGTCGATCAGTTGAAGCAAAGGAAAAGGTCGTGACTGTCATGAGAACCTCCCAGTTATTTGACGAAGGGATCAGATAGCTCGATAAAGCGGTTAATATCTTTTCGAACTAAATTGGCACCGTTTTGCCAGAAGTCTGGTTGAGTTAAGTCTACATCTAAGTGCTTCTTAGCGAGCGCTTCGGTTGACATATTGGCTGTATCACGCAGTAAGGCAATGTAGCGATCTTCGAAGTCGCCCCCGTCTGCTTGAGCCTTGGCATAGATCCCTAAGCTGAAAAGATAGCCGAACGTATAAGGGAAATTGTAAAACGGGATATCATCAATGTAAAAGTGCAATTTGCTAGCCCAGAAATGGGGATGATAAGTCCCGAGATGGTTTGAAAAGGCCCACTTTTGCGCAGCTAGCATCAGTTCGTTTAAGCGAGCTGGGGTGACAAGACCTTGTTGCCGTTCCTTGTAAAAGTTGGTTTCAAATAAGTAGCGTGCACGAATATTCATGAACATCGCCACCGGATTCGTCATTTTCGCATCCAGCAGGTTAATTTGCTCACCGACGGAAGTGGCCGCGTTGACATTGGCATCGGCGACGATTAATTCGGCAAAGGTGGAGGCAGTCTCCGCGACATTCATGGCATAGTTGCGGCGCATTTCGGGTAAATCTTTAACCATGTCATAGTGGAAAGCATGGCCTAATTCGTGCGCGATTGTGGCCGCATCGTCAGGCGTGCCCGTGTAAGTCATGAAAATTCGTGATTCTTGGCGTTCTGGGAGTTCGGCCATATAGCCACCGGGTTGTTTGCCCGGACGATCTTCCACTTCAATCCAGGCGTGGTCAAAGGCACGTTGAGCTAAGGTCGCCATTTTGGGACTAAACTTGTTAAAGTTAGTGACAATAAAATCAGCAGCGTCATCATAACTCAGACTTTGACTGTGATAACCATCGACCATAATCGGCGCTGTCTGATCTTGCCAATCATAATGATCTTTGCCCAGTAAAGCGGCTTTGCGATCCATGTAGGGGATAAACATGTCTTTGTTGGCTTCAACGACATTCCACATCGCACTTAATGTTCGGCGACTCATGCGACTGAGTTCAAGTGGTCGTTTTAAAAAATCGTCAACATGATGCAGCTGATAATTCTGTAAACGAAAGCCGGCTAAGTGGTTCAAAGTATCGCCAACGATGCTTTCCTGTGCGCCCCAGGCCTGTTCATAGGCGGGCATCAAGTGATCACGGGTGGCATTTTGTGGTGCACCGGTCAGCTGGTTTAGTGCTTGTCCAGCCGACAACGTTGTGGTGTGACCATCAGCGTTTTGATAAGGGACTTCGATTTTACCAGCGATGGTGTCATAATGATGGCTCCAACCGGAAAAGCCGTCGATGGACAATTTGTTAATCATGCTCTCAGTAGCTGGATCCAGCTGTTCGAGGGCCCGTTGGCGGATTTCACTCAAATTGAAGTTAATTTCCTTAAAAGTTGGGAGGCTCAATAATTGTTTGAAATCGTCTTCGCTTAAATCGGCCAGTTGTTTGCCAAACTTAACTTCGAGATCGTCAAAGTTAGTTTTAACGGTCGTTAATTGGGCCAACTTAGGTGGAATGGCGGGATTATTAAAGTCCGCCGAAAGATGAGCTGACCAGAAAACATCCAGCTCCTTTAAACCATCAGCAATGGCGTTGCGAGCGGTTAGATAAGCCTGTAGTCCTGTAAAGGCTGGGGCGTCTTCAACCAAATCTAGTTCTGCTTGCGCGGTCGTTAAGTCGTTAATTTGCTTTGCCAATGCTGATAAGCGGTCGTTGGCGGCTGGCGAATCATAGCCACCGGGGAAAATGCTTTCTAGATCCCAAGTTTGTTGATATTTCATCGTAATTCCTCCATCAAGGCTGACATTACCGTTATTATACCAGTCCTAATGATAGACGAACGGCTTAATTGTAGGCGGTTGCATTCTGGTGATTTTTGACTGATCAACTTGTCTGGATTTGCAGGAAGTGTTAGAGTGTGGAAATTGGGTTAGGGGGTTAACGGTCGTGACAAAACATCGTATGAAACATTCATCTGCCAAGGCTAGACAACATCATCGCGGTTTATGGATCGCGCTGGTTGTAGTGGTTGTCCTGCTAGTCGCAGGTCTAATTGGGGCAGGTAATTATTTCTTTCAAGTAGCAGAAGTTCGCAGCCACAAGTCCTTTATTCATAATGGTGCGTTGAAGCGAAGCGACCCGTTATATGAGCAAGATAGATGGTTTAAAGAACAGCCTAAACAGACCTGGCGTCAGACGACGCCTGATCATCTCAAATTAGTTGCTAATTATTTACCTGCTGCAAAAACGACCAATAAGACCGTCGTCATTGCGCATGGATTTGGTGGGAACAAGGAAAAAATGTCAGCTTATGGGACGATGTTTCATCGGATGGGCTATAATGTCTTGATTCCAGATGATCGGGCGGCAGGTCAGTCACAGGGTAAATACATTGGTTATGGCTGGCTTGATCGCAAAGATTATCTGCGGTGGTTGAAAATGGTCGTGGCTAAAAATGGATCAAATAGTCAGATCGTGATGTTTGGCGTCTCAATGGGAGGGGCGACAACCATGATGGTGAGTGGCGAACATGACGTGCCAAAGCAGGTTAAGGCTTATGTCGAGGATTGTGGCTATACGACGGTTGAAGCTGAAATTAACTACCAGGCTAAAGCGATGTATAATCTGCCTTCATGGCCGTTAGTACCAGTTGTGAGTGTGATCAGTCAACTGCGAGCCGGCTATAATTATCGCGAAGCTAGTGCAGTGAAGGCTGTCGCCCATAATCGTCGGCCAATGATGTTTATTCACGGGGCCAAAGATAAATTTGTGCCAACAAAGATGGTCTACACGTTATATCATGCCGCAAACGAACCGAAGCAATTGTGGGTGGTTAAGGGCGCGGGGCATGCTGCTTCGTTTGGCAAAAATCCCCGGGTTTACCAAGCACGGATAACAAAGTTTTTAAACCAATACGTTAAATGATGGTTACTTGAATGCTAGACAATAAATAAGCGCGTTCCTAACATTGGGCTAAGTCAGACCAATGTTAGGAACGCGCTATTTTGGGGCTCAATTTCTAATGGATTAGCAACTTAGACTAGTGATCAGTTAAACTTTCACAGTGTCGTTTACTGCCGACCAACCTGGACTTCACGGGCATTCGGCTGGAACGCCGTGGGCCTGCTCTGAACCCGGAAGATCACCGGTTTCACAGCTAGACCTTATCGTAAGCGAAATGCGCTAACGATAACGACACAGGCTGAGCCGATGCCCGCTACGTCCAGGTTGGTCTACTTTTCGTTTCACTCACTTATCTTTCGACTTGCACCGTGATCGCTTCCATCAGGCAAATCGAAGGCGACATTGAGCCTCTTTGACAAGCTGTGAGTTTGTCACTATCGCATAATTGTTGATCGACTTTTTTAAGGCTCAGTCCCAAATCTTACATAAGTCATCATTGAAAGCTTATTGTCCACTAAGAACTCACCGGACGAAACTCCGTTGACCTTGAAGTAATGAAAGTGCGGACTTGTCAGATGAAGTAAGCCTTTTAGCAACGGCGTGTTGGATTGATGGATGTCAAGAGCGATGACCAGCGTGATTTCGCCGGTGTGTTTAAATTATTTTCTGCCAACCAATCTTGTTTTTTCGTCAATAAAAAATCGCTGAGCGCAGCCAATTTTGTGCGCCTCAGCGATTTTTTAATGAAACGGGATATTAGGCTAAGCCGCTAAATAGTAAAAGCTGTAGCCCGATTAGTGCGATGCCGCCAACAAGATAGTTCCACCAAGGGATGCTCATGACGGTCACATGAGTCCGCGGAGCATTTTCTGAAAAACCGTGGGAAGTCATGGCCTCGGCCAGATTTTCAGACCAATTTAAAGCCGCAACGATTGCTTTAAATAACAGTTGTGGCGACCAGAAGTGCAACGTGATGCCGCGCATTTGCGCGCTAGCTCGAATGATGCTAACCTCGCTGCGAATTTTAGGAACAAAGTTAAAGGCACCAAGCATTCCGTAGACAAAGGTCGTTGGAATATGAGCATTTTGTTCTAACGAGGCTAACGTCGTAGAAGTACTGGTGGAAAAATTAAATAGACCACCTAAAAACGCATAGGCATAAATCCGGCTGGACATGACCCAGGCAAAGTGGACGCTTTGGGTAGTCGAGAAATAACGGATTGAAAACCAAATCCCGACGGCGGGAATTAATGGAACCAGTGCTAAACGAACGAAAGCTAACATAGGAGCTCGGTGCCACAGCATGGCCAAAATTGAAATTAAAATAATGATGACATTAGCCCAGATGACCGCGGTGAACGAGATCTCAACACCGACGATGAGGACTAAAGCTAATAATAGCGTTGGATTCATAATGAAGCCTCATAAGTTAGGTGTTGCTGATCAAGGTGCAGATGAAGGTCAGCAAAGGTCGCGACGTGCGTTAACTGATGGGTAATCATGAGAACGGTGCGTCCGTCTTCATGAACCGCTTCCTGTAATAATTGCAGCACGGCTTGTTCCGAAATAAGGTCTAAACCAGTGAGCGGTTCATCCAGTAGTAGAGTGGGGGTACCCATAATCAGCATGGTTAAAATTTGCAGTTTTTTCTTTTGTCCTTCGCTGAGTGAATAAACGACTTGTTCATCGCGGCCGGCCAAATTAAGTTGCTCCAGGGCCGTAGTTGTTCGCGCGGTTGTCCAAGCTGAACTGACTTGTTGGCGATGACTCATGGCGAGCTCTTCAGCCACGGTAATATTTAGGAACTGGCTGGTGGCCTGCTGAAAGACTAGGGCCACCTGTTTAGCATACCGCGCGCGTCGTTGCTTGCTGACTTGTTGATCCTGCCAAGTCAGTGAACCATGGTAGTCTTGCAAACGAACGAGGGCGTTAAAAAGGGTCGATTTGCCAGTTCCGTTGGCCCCGGTGACGACGGTCAATTGATTGGCAAAAAGGTCGAGTGCGTCTTGGACGATCAAGGGATGCTGATGCCCAACAGAGAAATTATTCAATTTAAATACCGGTTCAAGCGTGGCGAGATCAGGTAATGATACGGGCTGCTGCTGATGTTGCTGCTGGTCAAAGTCGGCAAAGCGCGCTGTTGCTTCAGCATTATCAGCAAGGTGGACACGTCGTTTGGTTGGATCGAGAATAAACAACTGATTGATTCGCGCCTGGTAATCAGATAAATCGTGATCTGCAATAAGAATAGTTTTACCCTGCTGGTTAACAAGCTTGGTTAATTGAGCCAATAAGAAGCGCCGTGCCGCTGGATCAACATTTGCGAATGGTTCATCTAATAAAATGACTTGTGCATTAAGTGCGACGATAACTGCTAAAGATACCTTTTGCTGTTCACCGCCAGAAAGCGTTGTAAATTGGCGATCGGCAAAGGCGGTGACACCCGAAAATTCAAGGGCCGCCTGTGCTCGTGTTGGAATATCACTCACGGGAACTTGTAGGTTTTCCAAGGTAAAGATAAGTTCTTCGCGTGGGGTTTGCATCGCGAACTGTTCACTGGGGTTTTGAAACATCATTGAGACGATTTGTGCACGTTTGGCGGGAATCATCTCGGCAATAACCTGCTGATTGACGGTCACCGTGCCAGCTGTTTGAATGCCAGTGAAACTAGGATATAAACCAGCAATGAGCTTGAGGAGGGTTGATTTACCAGTTCCAGAAGGACCCGTCAATAGGTTAAAGGTTCCTTTATCGATGGTCAGTGACTGATCATCTAGAATGGGAGAATCTGTTTCATCGTATTTAAAAGTCAGATGGGAAAGCTCAATCATTGTCATTAAGATTACACTTTAAGTTGGTTTGCGATTAGTGACGACTACGATTCAGCAGTTTCGAGCGATCAAGCAAATGCGTGACAGCTGAAACTAATAATGCGCCAAATACCCACATTGAAATGAAACGCGTGATGAATAATGCGATAATCATCCAGAGATGATACTGGTTGTATCCGGATCGGAACAAGTCCCAACCAAAAGTAACGATCGCAGTCGTTAAGGCAGATAACGTTAAACTGAACATGTCGTAACGTCGATATAGTGTGAACGTAAAGCCTAATTCAGAACCGATCCCTTGGACAAAGCCAGAAATCAACGTACTTGGGCCCCATTGGCCACCGATGATTGCTTCAACGGCAGCAGCCAAAATTTCACCGATTGTTGCCGCGCCAATTTTCTGTAACATAAACGCAGCTAGCGGACCGGCCATCGTCCAAATGCCCAGAATAGAATCATTGGCAAACGGCGCTAAGCCAAAGGGCGTTAACAGTGCAGTTAGCCCGTTATATAAAAAGCCGGTAACAAAGAAAATGATCCCCATAAAAATGGCGATGATGGTAATCAGGATCACATCGCGAAGATGCCAACCGTTAGAATGACTTGCTTGTTGCATAAAAAGACCTCCGTTTGGGGTGACCAGCGCAATCAATGTGCCCGCCATGATGAGGAAAAAAAAGACCCCTCACCAGTGTCGAGCCTGAGTGAGAGGTCGTAAATGTCAATAAGACAAATAATCCGCATTCGGATTACGTAACTCCCTTCGCCGGTATTAACCGGATCAGGTTCAATGGGTTTTATCTCAGCCAATGGCACCCCAGTTATTATTTGTGAAGCAACCTAAGCGTAAAGGAAAGTTTGAAAAAAAGCAATAGAAGATCAGATCAGAGCGTGAGCCAGGCCGTTTTGAGCCCGAGCAACAACTGGAAATCACGGACGGGTGGGTTTCACCCGGTAGTGATTGCAGGTTGTGCACAGGGCTCAGGCCTGGCGAGCGCGTTTACATTATGAGTCAGCATGGTTTCAAAGACTAGCCTCGTGATCGGCGGACGGCCAAGATCGCGCTCCCGACGATCGGCACGATAATGACACCCGCAATCATCTCAGCAATGCCATTGACGCCGACTAAGGATAATAGAATCCACATAAAAGTCCCGCTGTGGGGAATACCAGGGAAGTAATAACCAAAGCCGGCGATTGTAATCCAAGAAAACAAGACGACGAGGGCAGTATTGGTAAAGGAAGCCAAGAATCCTGATAAAGTTAGCGCTAACCCTCGATGCTGACGTTTAACAGCGAGCTCTTGGAAGACATAAC
Organism: Furfurilactobacillus sp. W61-4; assembly: GCF_057545565.1. Lineage (NCBI taxonomy): Bacteria > Bacillati > Bacillota > Bacilli > Lactobacillales > Lactobacillaceae > Furfurilactobacillus > Furfurilactobacillus sp. W61-4. The sequence continues at coordinate 170,680 of NZ_BAAJNZ010000005.1, read as the reverse complement.
CAACCACAATGCCAATCATGATTCGAGGAACAATCGCTGTTACCGGGTTACGAAATAAAAAGGCACCTAGATTATAGACTTGGGTCCACGCTTGAATGAGTGACGCGAGTCCCCAGACGCCACCGATGAGGCCACCCCACCAAGGGCCCATCATAATGGCGGCAATTGCAACTGTAAATTGGATAATCGCGATCTGTAGGCCAACGGCGGTTAGGCCAAGGGGAATGTAACCCAAAAAGGGAACCAAGACCTGAACCAAGACAATGGCAATAAATAAGGCAGCTAAAACTAAATTACGTGTGTTTGATTTTGTTGCTGTTTTCATGAGCGATTCCTCACTTAATTTCATTTAATCATGAGTTGATCCGGGCTGATTAGACAACCAGCATCCGGATACCCATCACAATGTTGTAAAACCATAGAATGACTGACAGCAAACATAGAACACCAATGAACAATAGGGTTAACCAACCCAGACCAGCGGTGGCGCCGATTGTTAATCCGTAGACGGCAATGAAAAAGAATAGCATAAAAGCAAAAATGGCTGGAATTAGTTGGCTCCAAAATGCGTGTGCGGCATGATGGGTGATGTCTGGTTGACCCGCGCCGACAATCCATACGATGAGTGGAAAGATAACTGGTAAGAATAAGATGCTGAGGTAACTGAGCGCGTTAACGATCCGATGTTGCATGATGACACCTCCCATGAACAGTTGCCTGAGTTTTGTATACATTCTACGCTAGGAAGCGTTTGTGTGACAAAGTTTTTTGTTCGCCAGTCCGTAAATTTTTGACTAGCGCAACGGACAGTGAATGGCAGAAAGTTGATTATGATTTTTGAGTAAGAATTGATATTGACTTCAACAAAACCACCTCGCCGGTTAGCGAGGTGGTTGTTTTAGCGAGTATTTAGAAAAAGTTTAGTGCTTAGCGAATAAGTTCGTTAGCAGATCCATAAAGTGAGCAAGATAGCGTTCTTTGTCTACATCAACCGCGACACGCATGTTGGTCGTAGGAGCGTTCAACCGCGCTGTGTCACCGATGGTCCGACCGATGTCAGCTGGATTAGCGGCATCGTCGTGGGTAACTTTCATGTTGAGGTCAATGAGCTTAGCGTAAGAATCGTCAATGGAAATGCCAACCGCTAATGGATCGTGAATGGCACAACCGTTTTTGTCGATGTCTAAGTCATAATAAGCATCGATGTAGTAGTCAGTGATGTCAGCGAATTTTTCACCGGCGACAGTGTCCAAATCACGCCACTGTTGTGTTTCTTTCTTAGTGAGCAGTGTTCGTAACGTGACGTCCAACCCAACCATCGTTGCACGTAATGGTGAACGGAAAACCCGATCTGCAGCGGCAGGGTCTTGATTAATGTTGGCTTCAGTAAAGGCAGTGACGTTACCAGGAACGGTTAAAGCACCGCCCATAAACGTCATATTACCAATTAACTTGGCAACTTCGGGATCCTTTTGGATAGCAGCATCTAGATTGGTTTGTGGGCCAGTAGGGACGAGAATCAAGTTATCACCGTACTTGTGAGCCGCGTCAATAATAAAGTCAACGCCACTGCCACTTTCAACCGGACGTTTAGCCGCTGGAATTTCAACTTCACCAATTCCATTGACACCATGAATCTTTTGACTGATTTCCATCACATCAAAATGATCCGTCGTACTAGAATGTGATTCGCCCAAGAAGACGGGTACATCCGTGGCACCGAGTAACTCGAGTAAGTTCAATGAGTTTTCTGCTGATTTATCAACGAGCACGTTCCCATAGGATGAAACGATCCCAATGAGATCAACTTCTGGTGCAGCGATGGCGTAGGCTAATGCCAACGCGTCGTCAACCCCAGTATCAAGGTCAAGAATCATTTTTTTTGTTGCCATCTTGTTATCCCCACAATCTTATGATTTAAAACAGGTAAAACTGTCTAATTACAATTCCATAATAGACGAATGAAAGCCCTTACTCAAGTCAGCTTGGCTAATTCTCATGACATTGTTAACAATTAACGAATTGTTTTGATTAGCTAGTTTATCATGTTAACGGACCGGTGGCGCTGGGTTAGGCACAGGCATTAGGCTTGACTAGCGGTAGAAAAAACAGCCACTTCCTAACTGCGGGAACTGGCTGCTGTCCAACGGTGCTTATGCTCAAAATAGTTTTAGGCGATGTGTTCACCAACCTGAAGAGGCTGGTGAACTAACGTAAATTTACGAAGCCGATAATTCGTCAACAAAAATATTATTGGCTGCTTTAAAGCTAACATCAATCGTGTGACCAGAGTCCGTTTGAACGGTTATTGGCCCTTCGAATGGCGCATGATTGGTGACGACATAGTCCTGATCGACGGCAAACTTCAAGCTTTCAAGGTATTCAAGTAGGTCATGATTATCGACGAAGCGGGATAATTTGACTCGCTGACCATCTGCAATCGTGGCTAAGGCAATGCGACTGCCCTCATCATAATGGCCCTCGCGATCCGGAATCGCCCCACCGTGCGGGCAGTGTGCCGGGTGGTCCAAAAAGACATCGAGTTGGTCAATCATTTGATCGCTGGAACTGTGTTCAAGTTTTTCTGCTTCTTGATGCACGTTAGCCAATGAATAATTTAATTTGTCAAAGAGAAAGCACTCCCATAAGCGGTGTTTACGAACCAATTCTTCAGCTGCACGCCGGCCGGTTGCAGTTAAAGAAATACCAGCATATGGCGTATGTGAGACGAGCTTTTCTTCGACGAGCTTATTGATCATTTCTGTGACTGAAGCGGCTGCAATGTCTAAGCTCAAAGCGAGCTGTTTGTTTGAAACTTTTTCAGAAACCCCACCTAATTCGAAAATCATTTTTAGGTAGTCTTCCTTCATTGGTGTCATGTCTATCCACCCATCAATTTAGATTTAAGTATGAACTTATTTATAGCCCATTTGGTAGGAAATAACAACCAAACCGATCAAGAGCGAGCATGTTTCTACCAAGGGACAATTGAGGTGGACGTTGGCTGCAAGCAAGGCTAAAGGAAATATTTTGCACCGCTTAGTGATGATTTTGCACGGTTAATTTTGTGGGCGCGGCGGCCTTAAAAGTTGTGGGCTGAGATAATAAGGGCCTCAAAACATTGGTCAAGCGGGTAATGCCAGCTATAATCTCAGCGGGCTCGACCCCAGAAAAATTGAGCCGGAAGGTATTCGTTACGTTTTGGTGTGCGTAAAAGACGCGTCCAGGAACGTAACTGACCTGTGCTTGAGGAATGACGACTTGATTGAGGATTTCGGCTGCGTTGAGACCTGTCGGTAACGTGACCCAGATGAAGAAGCCACCTGTAGGCCGAGTAAAATGAACGGATTTCGGCATCATTTCATCTAGTGTGTCAATCATCGTGGTTAACCGTTGACGGTATCTCGGTAATAGGGTGGCGATATGTTGATCTAAATCATTGGTTTGCATGAACTCATCAACCGCCGCCAACACTAGCGCCGGTGATTCAAGATCGTTGGTTTCTTTTAATTGACGCAATTTATTGATGATGGTAGGGCCAGCGTTCACCCAGCCAAGGCGCAAACCGGGCATCAAGATTTTTGAAAAACTACTGATGAAGATAACGCGGTCAGTCTGATCAAATGATTTAATGGCAGGTAATGGTGAACCCACATAGCTTAAATCGCGGTAAGGCGTATCTTCTAAGATGTAAAAGTCATATTGGTCAGCTAACTGGACTAACCGTTGGCGTTTAGCAGCGCTCATCGTGATACCAGTGGGATTGTGGAAGTCAGGAACGGTATAAAGCAACTTTATGTGCGGATGTTGGCGTAACGTATGTTCTAATCGATCAATATCGAGGCCATCATCAGCTAAGTCGATATCGTAATAGGTTGGCTCGTATTGATCAAAAGCAGCCAGTGCACCAACGTAAGTCGGCGACTCAACGGCAACTCCATCGCCGGGATTAAGCAAGAGTTTGCCCACTAGATCCAGCGCTTGTTGCCCGCCGGTCGTCAATAGGATTTGGTCAGCGCTGGTGGTGATATTAGCCGTTTTTTTCATGCGGTTTGCCAGCTGAGTGCGTAATGAGCGGGGACCGGCGACGGTTTGGTATTCAAATAAATGATTCCCTGATTGATTTAAGACGGAATTAATCGCGGCGCCCATTCGATCAGTGGGAAATGAATTAGGATCAGGATTCCCAGCCGAAAATTTAATGCCTTGGTTGCCTAATTGACCGCCGAATAGTTGAGCTAGCCGACCTTCAGATCCGATTGTCGCGCGTTGTGCAAATTGATTATTCATCAGCATACCCTTCCTTTTCCAAAGACTTGCAGCCAGTATAACGAGGATTTTTGGTAAATAAAACTCATTTATTCCTAAACGTAATGAAACATTTTCACTATAAAGATGACTAATTTTAGGGTTAACTTGGCAAACATGTGGATTGCTAATTTGTGATTACAAGTGTAAACTATGAGTCATAAACGCATAGGTGAGGAGGTTGTCTTGGTCATGGAAGCAACTGTGCAACTAGAGATTAGCGATGCCGAGTGGGAAGTTATGCGAATTGTTTGGACGCTAGGTGAATCAACCAGTCGGCAAATTTCGGCTATCTTAGCCGATAAAATGGATTGGAAACCAGCCACTGTAAAGACACTATTAGGCCGGTTAGTTAAAAAAGGCGCCTTGGCAACCACCAAGGCAAATCAAGCTTTTGTCTATACCCCGCTAGTCACTGAACAAGCAGCGATGGATGCGGCGACTCATGCGTTGTTCGGCCATTTGTGTGAAATGAAAGTAGGCACGACCTTGGCAAGTTTGATCGACGACTTGACCTTAAGTCGCACGGATATTGTCCAACTACAACAGCTGTTAGCAACGAAAGCGGTTGACGCACCGTCAGAAGTTGCCTGTAATTGTTTACCAGATGGATGTCGGCCATAAAAGTTGAAGCGTAAGTGAACCACCGTGGGTATTTGCCGACGGTGGTTTTGTTGTAGTTAAGCATGCTTTATTCCGAGTTATAGGCCACTGTGGCTGTGGTATATCGGCGAAATGAATAAAATAAGCAGTTGACTTGACACCTGTCGTTTACAAATGTAAACTTTGGTTATTGATTACATATGTAAACGGGAGGAACACAATGGATAAAATGCCAAAAGATCATGAAATGTCAGGAATGGACATGTCAATGAATCATCATGATATGGATGATCAGATGGATATGCCGATGGGTGATCACGGTATGATGCACATGGGCAATTTACGGCGTAAGTTCTGGGTTTCCTTAGTACTTACGTTGCCCATTATTGTGATGACACCAATGATGGGACTTAAACTACCTTTTCAAGTTACCTTTCCGGGGAGCGATTGGGTCGTGGCGATTATTGGAACGATTCTTTTCATTTACGGCGGGTCGCCTTTTTTCTCTGGTGCTAAGGCAGAGTTACAAGAGCGCAAACCAGCGATGATGTCGTTGATTGCAATGGGGATTTCGGTTGCCTATATCTACAGTATTTATGCCGTCATCGCCAATGATCTCTTTCACGTTCATCCGATGGTCACAAATTTCTTTTGGGAATTAGCCACGTTAATTGTGATTATGTTGCTTGGTCATCGAATTGAAATGAACGCTGTGATGAATGCTGGATCAGCGGTGGATTCGTTGGCTAAATTACTCCCTGATGTCGCCCATAAAGTGGTTGATGGGCAATTACAGGACGTCAAAGTTGCCGACTTAACTGAAGGTGATCAAGTTTCGGTTCGGGCTGGTGAACAGATTCCGGCGGATGGTGTTTTGATCAAGGGCAGTACGTCGGTTAACGAAGCGATGGTAACCGGTGAATCTAAACAAGTGGCCAAACAAGTTGACGACTCGGTAATCGGGGGCGCCATCAATGGGGATGGGACGTTTGAAATGCGTGTCACCGGAACGGGGGCTTCAGGTTACTTAGCACAGGTAGCTAATTTAGTGACAACTGCCCAACAGTCGAAGTCGCAACAAGAAAATATGGCCGATCGCGTGGCGGGAACCCTCTTTTACGCGGCGTTATCGGTCGCAATTGTGGCTTTTGTGACTTGGTTAGTCGTTGGTAATTTGCCCCTGGCCTTATCGGTCGCTGTCACCGTGTTAGTAATCGCTTGTCCACACGCTCTGGGATTAGCGATTCCGTTGGTCGTTGCCAGAAGTACGTCGATTGCAGCTCGTAATGGCCTGCTGATTCGCAATCGGGATGCCTTAGAGCGGGTCAAGACCCTAAAGTTTGCTTTGATGGACAAGACCGGAACCCTAACCGAGGGCGATTTTAAAGTTAACGCTGTGGGGAGTTATGACGATCAGCGATCTGAGGATCAGGTTTTAGCATTGTTAGCTGGCTTAGAGACTGGTTCTAGCCATCCGCTGGCGGTGGGGATTTTGCGTGCGGCAAAGGACCGGAATGTGATACCGGCTACTATTAATGATGTGAGCCAGATCACTGGCGCTGGTCTATCGGGCACTTGGCAAGGCCAGTCGATCCAACTTGTTTCCGCCGCCTATTTAACGAAACACCAGCTCACCTTCGATCAACAACAATTTGATTCGCTAGCGAGTGCGGGTAATTCAGTTAGTTATTTAACGATTGAGGGTCAATTGGCAGGCTATGTGGCGCAAGGTGATGAGTTGAAGCCGGCCGCCAAAGAACTAATCACCGCTTTGAAACGACAGCACATTACACCGGTGATGTTGACCGGTGACAATCAACAAACTGCTGCCAAAGTTGCGGCGCAATTGGGAATTGAAGAAGTTCACGCTCAGTTATTACCTGAGGATAAGGAAAAATATGTTCGTGATTACCAGCAACGCGGCGCAGTGATGATGATTGGTGACGGCGTTAATGATGCGCCTAGCTTGGCACGAGCAGAAGTCGGGATTGCGATTGGTTCAGGGACCGACGTAGCAATTGATTCGGCTGATGTTGTTTTAGTCAGAAGTGATCCGAATGATGTCGTGGAATTTTTGGAGCTAGCCCGCAAGACTACCGGCAAGATGACGCAAAATCTTTGGTGGGGGGCTGGCTACAACATTTTAGCGATTCCCTTAGCAGCTGGTATTCTTGCGCCACTTGGCTTTATGCTTGACCCAATGGTTGGGGCGATTTTAATGTCGTTAAGTACAGTGATCGTGGCGATTAACGCGATGACCTTGAATATCAAGCGACCAATGGAAAATTAATCGTTGAAATAAAAACGGGACATAAGCCGTGTCACTTGGCTTGTGTCCCGTATTTTTGGTTATTTAGCGTCTTCTTTGTTAGTTTAGTGAGTCGCGGCGCTTGTTGTAAAGCGATTGGGTTGTTGGCCACGTTTAGCTAGTAAAATTAATTCGATTAATTGAATGAGGAGAAAAATGCTAGCAGCAATCAAAATTGTTATCATATTATAAGTGGCTGCAGTCATCTGCTTTTGTTTAATATGTTCAATTACCTGAACAAGCTTAAAGATGATAACGCTTGTGATCAGAAAGCGACTGAACCAAAAGGTAAGTGGCCAACTGGCAGACCAATTAAAGTCGTGAAAACGCCGAATGGTTATGGCTAACTTAGGAATAAGCGTTACAAGTAAGAATAAAAGTGCGATTCCTAGAAAGACATTTGTAATCACGCTGTTATCGCCACCAGCAAACAGCCAGTGGTTAAGATGCGGGTTGCCGGTGCCAATACGGGCGGTTGGATGTTGCTTATAATCGAAGGCCCGAATGTTTTGGGGAATCTGTAATAAAAGTTCAATTGCTAGGTTAATCAAAAAGACGCGCCAAAATTCACCACGGCTGGTGGTCCCCGAGAATTTGAACGCGTGTTGCCAGAATCGTTTATAGTCCGTGATCCACATGTTAATTTCCCCCTCTAATGGCATGCAGGCATTATACCATGGGGTAAAATCGGCAATGGTTAATCCTTCCTTAAGACAGTGAAATTAGTATAATGAGTCATAGTATTTAATTGGAGAAGAAAGAGGGCCAATTTGATGGAATTTGAACGCTATCATCCAATTATGACTGCGCATTACGTCTTAGACTGGTTGACGATGTATAAGGTTAAAGATATCTTCACCTTGCGAAACGATGCGACAGTAGCCGCCAGGAGCGGTCGTGATATTGATGCAGACTTAATGGCCACGACGACTTATGTTAATCGGACGATGAGTCAAGTGATGAACAATGAGGCCTTGATTTGGGGCATTGGGGATAAACTAACGCAGCAATATTTAGGGACATTTAGTTTGCTTCATTTTGATGAGCATCGTGATACTGCTGAGATACAATTTGAATTATTACCAACGATTCAACGACACGGGGTGATGACTGAAGTATTAACCCACATGATTTCCTTTGCATTTGACGAATTGAGCTTAAAACGTGTACTCGCGAACGTCGACGAGGAAAATGGCGCAGCGACCGGCTTATTAATTGCCCAAGGGTTTAGTGTTGTTGACCGTATCAGCCATCGATTGGTCTATGGGTTGAACGCTGATCAACGATAGACCAGCGGAGGCGATTAAGAAATATGGCTGTGGGCCAGTGCCGATGACGTTTGTATCAGATCACTATGAAGTTCAGATTAGTCGGTAGTGACCAAGCTGCTAACGTCTATCTTGACGCTGGTTTAAGTGTTCAACCTAACTAAAGGCTGCCTCCATCCCAAAATGGTTTGGGGTTTAATGTTTTGCTGGAAAGCGCTAGACTAAGGTTAGCGAGCTTTACACCGAGCCAATCACTTAGCGGCGCCCGTTGCTGTTCCATTACAAAAGAGGCGAGAACAATGGCTAAATTGAGTAAGGAAGAACGGAAAGCGTTGATCGAAAAGGCAGAAGAAGATCGTGCTAAGAACCCTCAACCAGCTAATAAAGTGTCTGGGTTTGCCACCATCGATGCGGATGCCAAAAAGCTAGAAGATGAGAATTAATTAAACTAATTAATTCTTATGGATAAAAACATCGCGGACTTGAGCACTCATGATGAGTGACTACTGGTCCGCGATGTTTTTGTTCTGATTTTGTTGTTACTTCGATCTCTTGATTGTTTTATGCTGAGTTTTTCTTCGCTCATTTGCGTAAAAATGCGTATACTGGCGGTAAGCAACTTACCTGAAGTGGAGGTTATTGATCATGTCATGGGATGCAATTGCGTTAGCACAGCAGGTGCGCCAAGGCGATATCACCAGTGAAGAACTCGTTCAACAGGCCTTTGCGCGCATTGACGCGGGTAACGACCAGTTAAATGCGGTTGTTTCAACACGGCGAGCAGCAGCCTTAGCAGAAGCCCGTCAACTAATTGACACAGGCCAACCTTTTTTAGGTGTCCCCTTATTACTTAAGGATTTAGGGCAAAATTTAAAGGGTGAGCCGGCGACATTAAGTTCGCGACTTTTTAAAGACGAAGTTGCTGGTGAAACAGATAATTTCGTAGCTGCACTTCAAGCAGCCGGGTTTATTATTATTGGTCAGACTAATGCGCCAGAATTTGGGTTTAAGAACATTACTGATCCAGTTCTTTATGGTAAAACAGCGAATGTTTGGGATCAGCAACGATATTCAGGTGGTTCATCTGGCGGAGCGGCCACGAGTGTCGCAGCTGGTTTCGTACCGGTGGCGGCTGGTAACGATGGCGGCGGTTCGATTCGAATTCCGGCTTCATTTTCTGGTCTAATCGGATTAAAACCAACGCGTGGCCGGGTCCCAGTTGGGCCAACTGGTTGGCGTGGCTGGGGTGGCGCGTCCATTAACTTTGCTTTGACGCGCTCCATTCGTGACACCGCCACATTATTGGATTGGCTACAAACCTATCAACCGGCCGCGCCGTTTTCGACGCCGATCAACTTGCAAGGCTTCAATGATCAACTGTGGGACCAACCACGTGAGCTGACGATTGCTTATTCGACCAAATCACCTGTTGGCACGCCGGTATCAAGTGACGCCGTTCAAGCTGTGAAAGACGCGGTTGCCTTTTTACAACAGCAAGGTTATCACGTGGTGGAACAAACAAATCCATTAAATGGTCCGGCATTGATGCGCTCTTATTATCAGATGAATGGCGCCGAGACGGTCGCAATGTTTGATGAGGTCAGCCGGCAGCTAGGTCGACCGCTTGTGATGAATGACATGGAACGACTCACATGGCTAATTTATCAGGCTGGTTTAGGTGTAACTGGCGCTCAGTATAGTGCAGCCATCAGTCTGTGGGATACAGCCAGTGCGCAGATGGATGTGTTTCATGATACGTATGATTTATATCTTACGCCAACCACCGCTCACCCGGCACCGCGGTTAGACAATCCGTTAGTTGATCCAGATATTGATGCCCAAATTGATCAGGTTGCCCAATTGGCACCAGCTGATCGATTGCAATTGCTATGGGATTATTTCGAACAAGAATTGACCCAATCGCCGTTTACCCAGCAGGCAAATCTGACCGGTCAACCAGCAATTAGTTTGCCGACGCATCTGACAGAAAAAAATTTGCCAATCGGCATTCAATTCACTGCCCGTAAAGGCGAAGAACTAACCTTGTTACGAATTGGCCGTTTATTTGAACAAAATGACTTATTACATTTGCCGAAAATTAATGATTAAGTAGAAAGAGACAATCATGACTGAGCAAAATTATGACTTAACGATTATCGGTGGCGGCCCAGTCGGGTTATTTGCCGCTTTTTATGCTGGTTTACAAGAATTACACACTCAGGTCTTAGAAAGTTTGCCAGACGTGGGCGGGCAAGTCAGTGCGTTGTATCCAGAAAAGAAAATTTTAGATGTGGCTGGCTTCAGTGGTATTAGTGGGCAAGAATTGATTGATCGATTACGCGAACAAATGACCTTATTTCCGGTAACCATCAAAACTAGCCAGACCGTAGCGAACATCAGTGGACAGTTAGGTGATTTTACCATCACGACTAATGAGGGTGTAACACATAGTAAGGCCGTCCTGATTGCCACTGGTAATGGAGCGTTTACACCGCGTAAACTAGCTGTTGAAAATGCGGCAACATTTGAAAACGAACATCTATGGTATTTTTTGCCAAAACTGTCTCATTTCACGAACCGTGATGTTATGGTCGCTGGTGGTGGGGATGCAGCCATCGATATTGCCTTGATGATCGAACCGGTAGCTAAACACGTCTATCTGATGCATCGGCGCAATGAATTTAGAGCATTGCCACACAGTGTCACCAGCTTGAACGCCTCCAGCGTTGAGCAAGTGACACCATATCTAGCACAAGGATTAGCGGCTACGAGCGACGGTCGACTGGATGTTGACTTGAAAGAAATGAAAACTGATCATCATCGTACCATCACCGTTGATGATTTAGTCGTCAATTTCGGCGTGATATCCGATCATGCGGTATTTGAAAATTGGGAGCTACAGTTTGAACAAAATCACCAACAAATCGCTGTCGATTCCACCATGCAAACGAGTGTTGCAGGCGTCTACGGGGCTGGAGACGCAATTAACTATTCAGGTAAAGTGGCACTGATTGCGACCGGTTTTGGTGAAGCCGCCACAGCAGTCCACAGTGCGGCTTTTGCCATCGATCCCCACCACCATGGACCAGTTCACAGCACCTCGGTTCATTTGCCAAACTAAGGATTCGGTGCTGAGCAACAACCCTTTTAACGAACTTTCGAAGTAAAAGTAAAATAGTCAGGTTTATGCTAATAGTTAAAATTTACCGTGATTTTGGGAATAAAACTACGCTAATGTGTCAAAAATCGTTATAATCAAACACGTGATGGGTGCGTCACTAACTTCAGCATTGATCACACTTAATTTGACATTTGAGAGGATGTGCCCACCATCAAAAAAGTAATGAGTTGGATTTGGCCAGTTGTGATCGGGGTGTTAATCGCCTTTCTTGTACAGTGGTTGTTTGTGGCCCATGTGCGAGTTGACGGCCCATCCATGGAGCCAAATTTACAAAACAATGAAAAAGTTTGGGCGTTTAAAATGGCGTCAATCCGCCGGGATCGGGTGATTGTCTTTAACGCATATGGTGTTGATCCACAAGCGACTGATCATAACGTTAAGTACGTTAAGCGAGTAAGCGGACTGCCTGGCGATGAAATTGACTATCATGCTGATGGTAAGTTATATATCAATGGAAAATACGTTGCTCAGAACTATATTACCAAGCAGCAGCGGATCGCAGGAACTTTAAGCCCCTTACCTCATTCAGGGAACAACTATCAGGGCTTCACGCTAAATAGCTTGAGCTATGATCAAAATTGGACGAAAAATGCCGGTAAAAAGCGGGTGCCTAAGGGAATGTACTTTGTTTTAGGTGATAATCGGGCCGTTTCAAATGACAGTCGTTATTATGGGTTTGTGCCGAAGAACAAAGTTGTTGGCGTTGTAAAGGCTTATCCATGGGCGGCGCATCATGAAGAAATTAATGTGAAGTGATTTTTTTAAACGAAAGCGGGATATAAGTCGGTAAGTAACAAACGCTAAGGGAACTGTGAACGATGATGATTCGGTTACCGCTTGCAGTTCGCTTTTAGGCGGAGTCACTTGACTTATGTCCCGCATTCTAGCTATTTAGAATTGGAAATGAAATCTAGATTTTAGTTTTTGTCCAGCTTGTTTTTTAGTGCCAGTTTTGTCTAAACATGAGGTAGATGACCGTGAATACCAGCCGGTTCGCAGTAAGCGATTAATGTCTAACAGAATGGAATCACATTTTATCTGCGGAACTAGGAAAATAAACAAGCTCGCTTCCACGTTGATGGAAACGAGCTTGTTTTCTTTAAAAAATGAGCAATGAGTCTATTGCCCTTTACTATTCACTTCGGGGGCATCGGTATGATATAGACCTTCGATTGATTTGTCGCCGTTTTGACTGAAGAGTGACGTACTACCAACACCACGATCGCGCTCAATTTGTTCGGCTTTTTGTAGGCCTTTAGTATATTTGTACTTAGTTGGATCAACTGCTGTGAATCCTTTTGGATCATAGAAACGTAACAGATTTTTTTGATTAAGTGAATCAGAGAGTGACAACTCTTTGTCGACTTTGGTCTGATCAGCAGTCACTTGTTTCTTTTGAGCGGCAGTGAGTTTGGCTACTTGACCTGTTTTGTTATCGTAAACAGTACCGGATAATGACGTGTACTTCGGTGTCACAAAATCCTCGTTTCTGAAAGCGACTACTTGATCATGTTGCTTGGAGAAGAGGTCGGTGCCAAATTGTACATATTGCTTGGTGTTAATTCCAAGCAGATGAAGCAAGGTTGGTTCAACATCAATTTCGCCACCATATTGATGCTCAATCTTGCCGTGACCATTACCGGGAATATGGACCATAAATGGGACGCGTTGCAGTTGCGCATCGTCAAATGAGGTCCAGTCTTCTGCATTTTTACCAAGCACAGGCGCTAGACTCTTGTTTTCAGAATTAGAAATACCATAGTGATCCCCGTAAATGACAATCATTGATTTGTCATAAAGTCCCGAAGCCTTTAGAAAGTTAAAGAGTTCTTCGACTGACTGATCCAAATAGTGGTTAGTGACAAAATAATTATTAACAACCGAGCTATCTGTGTCAGTCGTCTTGAAGTCAGGATCTTGGTCTTCTTTATCAAGGTCAAAGGGAAAGTGATTAGTTACGGTCAGGTATTTGACATAAAAAGGTTGTTGCAGGTGTTGCAAGTATTTGACTGAATCGTCAAAGAGCAGTTTGTCCTTTAAACCATAGCCTTCAGAACGATCACCACTATGGTCGTAATACTCTTGAGCAAAGAAATATTGATAGCCTAAGTTAGGATAGACATTATTTCGATTCCAAAAGCTAGGCACATTTCCGTGGAAGACAGCGGTCGTGTAATGTTCTGGTGATTGTTCAAGGATAGCCGGTGCGGCCTGGAACGTTTCGTCACTACCGAGTTGCGCAAAAAGTGAACCTTGGGGCAGACCATACGTGCCAGTTTCAAGCATGTTCTCCGCATCAGAGGTTTTTCCTTGACCAACTTGGTGGAAGAAATTGTCAAAAGCATAGGTATCTTTAGAGTGATACAGACTGTCAAGAAATGGCGTGACTTCTTTGCCATTGATTTTTTGATCGATAGAGAATTGTTGGAAACTCTCCAAGTGAATGACAATGACATTGCGACCTTTAGCGGCACCAAACATCGTTTTATTAGGCGCGGCGTAATGAGATCGGGTGAAATTAGTCACTTCTTTAAGTTCTGATTTGGTTGCTGCGGCGCGCATCGCTGAGGTATGCCATTCACTAGCGCCGTCATAAGCCGTGAAGAAATCTAAACCGAGATATTTAACCACATAACTGCGATCAAACGTGCGCGTCATGAGTTGTGACCGATCCATCTCTGCGACAGCCAAGTTAAAGGTAATCATTGCAATGGCAAATGAAGTCATCGCAAAGCCAGTTTTCTTAGGCAAAGGGAGTTTGTCAAATCTAAGCCAACGAACGATAAATAGCGCCAGGATGATGACGACATCCAGCCAGTAAAGCACGTCATGTGGCATGGTTAAGGCCCAGGAACTACCTGATAAGCCTTGGTTGACCTTGTCATAGCCAGTCATGGTGGACACCGTCATGTAGTCGGTGAATTCTCTAAAATAGATGACGTTCAAATAGAGTAGGACGGTGTTTAAGATGTACGTCAGTCCGAGGATTGGATAAAAATAACGGGCTTTACGCGCATAAAAGGCTAGGCCAAATAATAGCAGGCTGGTGCCAAGCGGGTTAATGAGCATAATGGCCCCTTGAAGCGGGTCACTGATGGTTAAATGAAAATCAACCAGGTACGCCAACATGGTCTTGGCCCAGAATAGAAAAATCAACAGCCAAAATAGGCCAATTCGAGTATTTAGTTTTGCTTGCAACTTACGCATCGCATTTCTTGCCTCGTTCCGGTTCGTGATTAACATCGATTAAGTGTACCACGTGAGTCGGTGACCAAGATAAAAACAGCTGGTGACCTTACATAAACTTTAAATCGTTGACCGTCTTGCTCAGACAACGATCGTGTATAATAAAGATAAATTAATTTGGAAAGGGTGATGGATGTGGCTCGAGTAACGTTGTATTTAGTCCGCCACGGGCAAACATATTTTAACATTTATAACAAATTACAAGGATGGAGCAATTCGCCATTAACGGAGGCGGGGATTGCCGACGCCCAAGCTGCTGGTCAACGGTTGGCTGACATTCGGTTTGCCGCCGCGTATTGTTCCGACACAACCCGAGCACAACAAACTGCCGCGATGATTTTGGCCGCTAATACGGTATCAAATCAAGTCAGTCCATTGAGCAGCCCATTTTTCAGAGAACAGTTCTATGGCTCCTTTGAAGGCGAAAACATGAACTATGTTTGGGATCAAGTGGGTCGCCCACACGGGCTAAACGGATTTAAAGCGATTGAAGAAAAATACTCTATCGCCAAAGCCAAAGACTTAATGAAAGAGGCCGATCCCTTCCACGACGCAGAGAGTAACGATGAATATTGGACCCGTATTGATCGGGGCTTTGACTTGATTCGTAACAACGCGGATCTTGACGATGGTGACAATGTACTCGTAATCAGTCACGGGAACACCTTATTAAGTCTTATGGAACGGTATGGTCAAGGTAAGTTCGATCTATCTGAACGACCAGCCAACGGGAGTGTAACCCGGTTGTCGCTAGATGATCAACAAATCACAGTTTTAGGTTATAACGAGAAATAATCTGGTTCATTACTCAGTAGCACCCGCCCCAGTTTCGCACTGATTTAAAAAAGGAGAATTTATTTAGATGGCATTATTTGGTTTTGGTAAGCGGAAGAATAAAAAGGCCGCGATTGATTTTGAAAAGCAAACCGGTGAAGAAGGTAAGATTTACGATGACGCCAAGGCGGTTCGTAACGCAGTGTTTGTCGACGAACAAGGCATCAGTCAGGAACTAGAATTTGATGGGCATGATGACCAGGCGACTCATTATGTTGGTTATGAGAATGATGCACCGGTCGTGACTGCTCGTGTCACAAAATTAGATAAAGATATCTTACAGATTCAACGGGTTGCCACCATTGATTGGGCGCGCAATAAAGGTTATGCCCGGGCATTGATGGATCAAATCACTGAAGATGCCAAGGACGATGGTTATCGATCGCTTTATTTAGAAGCACAAGAAACCGCTGTCAGCTTTTATGCCAAGCAGTCTTTTGAAGTGTTTGGTCAACCTTTTTTGGAAGCCAATATTTGGCATCGTAAGATGGAAAAGGAATTGTATCCAGAAGATTAATGCAGAAACAAGGTGAACCTATGGATCGGCCGAGCCTACGTGAATCGAATAGTGGCCATATCTTTAGTACAGAGAAGTTGATCTTTGGTATTGGAGAAATTAGTCGGATGACCGGTGTCTCAACGCGACAGTTGCGTTACTGGGAAACAAAAGGGTACATCAATTCCAAAGATCGCCAGGACGAGCAACAACAGCGCGTGTATGGGTATGCAACGTTCCTAAAAGTATCCGGGATAAAGACAATGCTGGACGAGGGCTATACCTTAGCCGCAGCCGCAGCGCATACGGACGCTTTAATGCAAGAAGGACTGACATTACGTAACTTCGTATTAGATGCCTATCACGGCCTTGATGAAATTGCTGGACGAACAATGTTGGACTTAGGTGACTTTGATGAAACTGGTCAGACACGCCTCTATGCCTACGTTGAGGATCATCACGTTCATTATCAGCAAGCCCCAGTCAGTGAGGATCGGCGTCAATGATCATGTCGAAAGCACGTTTGGAAGCATTCAGTGATGGCGTGTTTGCCATATTGATTACGATTTTAGTGCTTGAATTTAAGATTCCTAGTTATCGGACCGGGCATCTGTGGCAAGGAATTACGCACCAATGGCCTGAATTTTTAGCCTATGGTGTGTCTTACTTTTATGTTGGGACGCTTTGGCTGTTCCACCATGATTATTTTGCCAGTCTAAAAGTCATCGATCGGAATCTTAATTTACTGAATTTACTCTCAATGTTCAGCGTGACACTGTTAGATTATCCAATGATTCTCGTTGCTACCGCCATTGCTAGTGGTAGTTCCACTGACATTCGCACCGGCTTTATGATCTACGCCGCGGTAGCACTATTTATCTCAGCGGTCTATTATTGGCTGTATCGCTACTTGCATGATCACCAAGAATTAATGAACCCGGTTAACTTAGTGATTGATCGTAGCGTTCAATTGGATCCTGTCCGGTCCATGGTGTTGTATGGGCTGGCCATTATTGGGGCGATTTGGTCTAATTGGGTTGGCGGGCTATTATTACTCGCGGGAATTATTTTTCATTTTGTTGCCTATTTGCACTTAAGTAAGCACCAACAGACAAGCCACAGTACGGAGGCATAAATGTGTACCAGTATTTTTCAAATTGCCGTTGATGGCACGCACGTCTTATCACGGACCATGGATTGGCCAACGCTGGATAATACACCGGCGTTTGTACCACGTGGTTATCAGTGGCAAAGTGATTTTGATCATCGACAATATACGAATCAATACGCGATGGTGGGTGGCGCCTTTCAGCGACCGGAACGCATTGATTTATCTGATGGCGTGAATGAATGGGGGCTGACAGCGCAAAAGCTCACCTTTGCAAACGGTTTTAAGCATGCAGAAGCCAAGCGGACTGACCGCATTCAATTGGCGCCCTACGAATTTGCGTTCTGGTTGCTGGGCAACTTTCGCTCAATTGCGGAGATTGAAGCTCATATTGATGAAATTGAGCTAATGGCAGATACTTTTAGTGATCATAAATTCGGACGGCCCGAGTTGCACTTTGCCGTGGCTGATCGTACTGGTCGAATGGTCGCGATTGAACCCACGACCATTCCGATGCGAATTGTTGATGATTCGCTCGGCATTCTGACCAATGTTCCCAATTTTGAACGACAAATTGATCGATTAAATGATTACATGACTTTTACGCCAGCCTTTTTGGCAGGACAAGTTCCGTTAAATACGGCGAAAGTGACGACGGGAAATTTGTCAGGCAAATCAATTCCACCGGGTTCCTACAGCCCCTCTTCACGCTTTATTCGCGCTGCGTACTTTAAAGAACGAGCGAATCAACCGTTAGATGAGTCTGGCGCGATTATCAGTAGTTGGCACTTACTGGACGGTGTTGCGGTGCCGCGCAATACGGATCATCAGCAGACGTATTCGGTCTATCGTGCAGCAGCTGTCTGTGAAAGTCGCACGTATTATTTTGAGCCGTATAACCGTGAAACCATTACGAAACTTCAATTAACAGATGACATGTTAGCTTGGACCGAACCAGTCTTTTATCCAGTGGCGAACGAGTTAACGGTTGAAGCTTTAAACTAAAATAAGCGAAAAAAGTGACCTCTATTTCCTAAAACCTTAGGGAGTAGGGGTCCTTTGACTTTGATGTGGATTAACGATCGAAAAAACGATAATGGCGCAAGATGGCATATACCAGTGCACCAAGAACGATCATGATTAAAATTGTGATTTGCCACCCAAATGGATGTGTTTCAAATGGTAGTTTCACGTTTTCACCGAAAAAGCCTGACACGATGGTGGGGACGGTCATGATAATGGAATAAGCGGTCAAGAATTTCATCGTGTTGTTCAAATTGTTATCGATTAAATTTGAGTAGGCGTTAGAGACCCGTTCAACCACGTCTGAGGCCATTTGAGCCATCTCTAAGCCTTGTTGGGATTCAACCACAATGTCCGTGATGTGTTCGCGCTGATCGTCGTTAACTGGCACTACTGGAAGCCGTTGAAGATCTTGCAACATATCGGTATTGGTTTTCAGCGAAGTCAGGTAGTAAACCAAGCTCGTTTCTAAATCCATTAAGTCGTTAATTGCGCTGTGTTCAGGATTTGTTTTCAGAGCTTTTTGAATTTGGGCACGGCGGCGGTCTAACTGGTTAATTTTATCTAAGTAAGCGGTCGTTAATTTGTACATTAGTCCTAAAATTGCGTCGATGGGTTGTTGCTCTTCAATGACTGGTAATTTCAAAACCGTGTTGGAATTAATCACAATATTGTGTACATAGTCAGTATCGCCGCTGGTAAACGTGAAGACGCGCCGTCCCTTAAATAAGAAGCCAACTGGTGCCGTGGCGGTTTCCGGCGATGTATCCGTGATGACGTTAAAGATGATTAATGAAATGCCATTTTCTTTATCGATTTCAATGCGGGCCCGTTCATTGGGGTCGGTCGCATAGCCATACATCTCTTCCGTCAATTTATAGCTATGAATGAGGCGCTGATGTTCAGCGTCCGTTTCATCTTGTACGTCGATCCATTCAAAATGATTATTGATCTCAATCGGTGTCAGCATAATGTATCTCCTGTAAGTGACTTAACCGTAGAACCACGGAATTGCGATGGTCAAGATAAGAATGAGTAACAAGGCAATTTCATGGCGGCGTTTGTGAAGCCAGGTTAGCGCGGCATATTCGCGAATTAACCCGCGCACGTAATAGTTGGAGCCGGTAGGTGCACCAATTCCCAAGCTAGGCAACTTAAGGCTAGCCGCAATGATCGCGGCGCGAAAGACGTGAAAGTTATTCGTGACAAAATCAATCACCGGTTTACCTTCATGAATTTCATCTAGGGCGTATTGGAAGTTTTCAAAGGTACTCGTTGATTTTTCTTCCCGACGAATCGCTGTTTGCGGGTAACCCTGCCCAAGCGCATAAGCGGCCATGGCACTGGCTTCACTGACAGTTTCGTCAGGACCTTGACCGCCTGACATGATGAGCACCGGCCACTGGTGGGTGCGCTGATGCTGCGTAGTCGCGGTCTGAATGGCGACGTCGATACGAGATTGCAATAATTTTGAGAGTTGATCGCCATGTTGCAAGCCACTACCTAAGACGATCACATAATCAGCACCTTGCAAATGTTGGCGACGTGGATAAGTCCAAGTGGCGACTAAAAAATCGGCAATGGTGATCACCATATAGCCACCAAGTAAAGTGAGGCCGGTGTTCATGTATCTTAGCGGCGTTAGCCACGCATGCGGCCAGACACTGCCAGGAATAAAGGGAATCGCCGCTAAAAGTAGTGCGATAATGATCGACAAACAACCGATCAAGCGTAAATGATGTCGCCAACTTGAAACATGCCAGGATAAGAGCATTAGCCAATCAAATAAACCTAGTGTTAGTGCGCCATACCCCAGCAGGCCTAGCAACCGCCAACCAAGCTGATGGGTGTCAACTAATGATGTGAGCAAAATGATTGGTAAACCTAGTAAAATAGTGGCACCGGTCACAATAAACCACGAATTTAGCAAGCGCCGGGGTTCGCGACGATAACCGATGATGGCTAAGGTGATGGCAAGGATAAAGACAACACCGGGAAAATAGATTAAAAACGCAGTGACTTGATCTAATGAAAACATGAAGGCTCCTTAACTGAATAGTTGAATCTGATTAGATGAATTAGTGACGCTCAATTCTGGTTTGATGTAACTGATTGGCTGCTGGTCGATAAGATGAAACCGTCGTCGTTTGGCTTAATCGTTCAAAAAGCAAGGGATAACGAGGCAGAAGGACGGCTAACAGACCATCGAACATCAGCGCCAGGATGATGACGCCGGCGAGAAATAATTCGATGGGATGTGCCGATCGACTGAACCATGGTTGCGCCAGTGCGATCAGTCCGATCAGTCCGATAAGCGGTATGTAACAAACGAGATTACGAACCGCAATTTGCCACGGTTGCGGTGTTTGCCATTTTAGTGAGCGAATTTGTAGGTGGACAGCGCGTAACCCAATCGTTTGACCGTGGAAAAGTTGCTCTGGTAACCATATCAACCCCAGCACGCCAACGGTACTCAATAACCATCCAGGCAGGCCATCATTAAAGACACGCATCACTAATGTCACGATCACAATGCCAATGCCGATCAATAACCAATCGAAAACAAAGGCGGTGAGACGACGCATCAGGCCCACTTGCACGGCATGGCGCCGATTAGCGGCCGAAATTTGAGCTTGAGTTGGTAACAACCAAGTAAATAAGGGGGCTAATAGCCACCCCAACAGGCCGCCGGTCGTATTTAATAACAAGTCATCCACATCAAACAAGCGATAGGGGCGCACGTAAAAGCCGTATAAACCAGACAGCTGGGTTAATTCAAAGAAGAGACTTAGGCCAAAGGACAGCATGACACTGGTCAGCGCACCACGTTTGAAATAGTAGTGCAGGTAAAAACCAAAGGGGATCGTTAGAACAATATTGAAGAAAGGTTGTTGAAACCCAGGCGCGTGAAGTGTTGCTAACCAAGTGCCGGGTTGATGTAGGCTGAACCCCGTCGCGCGAAAATTATAATAAACCAATAGTGGATGAAGATTAATCGTCGGGGTCGTCAGCGCAGCGTCCGCGGCGCGCGTTGGTAACGGCAAAATAATCAGAAAATAAGCGCATAATAAATAGAAATAGAAGCTGTAATTGACGAATACTTGCCATGCAGAAATCGCCCCATACCTGGCATAATGATACACCAATAGGGGAAATGCCATGCCGATTGCCAATAGCGGAAAGACAATGATAGCGACATGAATTGGTTCCAAATATTGGCCCATTTATTAGTCGCCTCCCTAGATGAGTTTACCGCTCATTTTAGCATAATATTGGCGGTACTAGTTGTCATTCCAGCAAGCAGTAAGCATTCAGCTATCCTTGCATTAATTGATTTAAGGCTGCTAAGTAAGCGGCGATCAGTTTACGTTCTTTTTCTAGTTACACAAGCCTGTTGTCTGTACCTAGCCCAGACTTACCAATTGGCCCAGACCGCCAACCGTTAAGTCTCAGCTAGTGCTCGACACCACCCGGCTTGTTTCACCTTGAGGCTTTTGTCAAAATGATTAGCTAATGATTCTAACTGATCCAATTGCTGTTGCTCGATCAAGGTTGGTGACCGGTGGTTCCAATTGCTCGACTAAATTCAGTAAATGGCGTTGGGTTCTACTCAGCGAATCAGCATCTTTTTGCGCTAATGGCGTTGATTGACTGTTTTGTGGTAGATGTTGCAGCGTATTGATGAGGTCACTGATCTGTGTGGCTAGCGCTTTGGTCGAAATTTTAGCCATTGTTGTCTCTCCTATCGAGCGTGGTTAGTCGCTTAGTTGAGGTGGAAAGCTGACGCATAAATTAATTGACCGGTTAAGAAATGAGGTCCGTGTGAATTAATAACGTGAAGCATAAAATTTTCGTCTGGAATTTCAAACGGAGCCGCGAGACCATAATTGCTCGCTGGTCGATAACCAAAGCGTTCATAGTAATTAGGATCACCAACGAGACTGATTACGGTAAAGCCATGTTGCTGTGCGCGCAGTTCTAGTTCTGAAATCAGGTTACTGCCGATGCCCTGCCCTTGAAAGTCCGGTAACACCGACAGTGGGGCTAGCACGCCAATTTTAGTTGAAGGTTGTTCTTGAACGGCCGCCACGGAAAGGGCAGCATGCCCAACAAGCGTGCCCGTTAGATGTTTAGCCACAATTTCCAAGGTAGGTGAATAATTTTTGTCATGGCGTAGCGCCATCGTCAACTCAGCTTCATTTCCATCTGAATGTGGTGCATTGGCAAAGGCGGCTTTAATTAACTGGTTAACTTCATTGTAATTTTGCGGTGTAATGGTTTGCAGTGTAGTCACTCAATTGCCCTCCCTTATATCTGGTTAATTTTAGCATACATCCCGGTGATAACTTGCCTTGGCTAAAGGTAGAGAAATCAGAGCGAAACAAGTCGGGTGATGTCGAGCACTAGCTGAGGCTGACTGGTTGGCGCTCTTTGCCAATTCGGCAGGCTGGGCTAGGCACAGACATCAGGCTTGTGTAGCTCGACAGAGAAATCAGAGCGAAACAAGTCGCGTGATTTTGACCAACTAGGCACAAGATGTCGGCGCAGTTCGCAAAAAAACAGGTCGATGAACAAACCGTAATCGTTTGTCATCGACCTATATCTGTACAATTTATTGGTTTTAACCTCGCAAAATTTCACCCAATGAAGGTTGCTGTTTCGTGTCAATGCCGTAATGCTCAGCATAAGCCTTGACAGTATCTTCACCGAACTGTTGTGGATCAAGCGGCATGAAGGCGGTTGCCACTGGATCTTCTGGATCGATCACAGCGTTTAAGACAATCGGCTTTTTGTTGCCACTAGCCTGTAGGGATTTGATTTGATCAAAAGCTGCATCTAATTCTTTAAGGTTGGTTGCCGTGAGACCGACTGCGCCAAGACCTTCAGCAACCTTTGCCCAATCAGCACCCGTTAAATCAACCCCGTAGAAGTGTTGCTTGGTTTCTTGTTGTTCGTACCAAATGAAGCCGTAACGTTCATTGGAGAAGACGATGTTGATGACAGGTAATTGATAACGTGTTTCAGTGATTAGGTCTTGAACGACCATCGAGAAACCACCGTCACCAGAGAAGCTCCATGCCTGTCCATCTGGAACACTCAGTGCACCGGCCATCCCAGCAGGAATCCCGTAGCCCATCGTGGCAAATAGTCCTGAGATAGCGAAACGCTGGTTTTCTGTCATTTTAACGCCACGAACGGCAAATTCAGATACATTTCCAGTATCAACACCATACGTGTCATTAGGACCAGCCAGTTCACGAGTCTTTTTCATAACCGCTTCTGGTTCAAGTCCTTTACTGTCGTCACTGGCCAGTTGATCGAGCCAAGTAAGCCAGTTTTGACGGTTTGTCCGGTTAGCCCGAATCCAGTCGGTCTCAGGCATTGATTCACCGCTATCGAGGAGCGCTTGTAGATACGTCTTACCGTCTGAAATCACTGCATAGTCAATCGGCACAACTTTCCCAATATCAAAGGAATTGTCGTTGACTTGAATAATTTTAACGTCGGTTGGCCAGAAACGTGCAAAGGGATACTCAGAGCCAATGAAAAGCACTAAGTCGGCATGTTGCATGGCTTCAAACCCTGGCTTCGTACCCAAACGACCGTTAGTCCCTAAATAGTTACGGTGGTCATTTTCCATGATGCCAGTACCGGGCACCGTGGAGATAACGGGAATGTTGAACTGCTCAGACACGCCATCGACCTGTTCGCGGGCTCCTTTTAACCCAGTCCCAATGTACATCAACGGATGTTTGGCGGCCTTGATCATTGCCAACGTGTCGCTCACGGCTTTTGGATCAACCACTTGCGTAAAGTTGTTGGAGACGACGGTTGGCGTCTTGGTCGTTTCATAATCGATTTCTTTGGCAGCTAGGTCTTCAGGGATGACGACGACCGCAACGCCCTTTTGTCGGTAAGCCTCGCGAATGGCCTGATTGACAACGTAAGGCAGTTGTTCAGCGGTTGTCACAGTGCGATTATAGACGGATACGTCAGCAAACATCGGATCTTCATCCATCTCCTGGAAGTAATTCGTGTTCATGACGGGTTGACCAACTTGGCCGACGAGGGCCAGTACAGGGACGTGGTCCATTTTTGCATCGTATAAACCATTGAATAGATGCGTTGCACCAGGGCCTGCGGAACCAAAGGCGACCCCAATCTTGCCAGTGAACTTGGCATCCGCAGCGGCAGCCATGGCACCAACTTCCTCATGACGAACTTGAATGTATTGAATTTTATCTTTTTCAAGGTACAGGCCTTCAACCGTGTGGTTAATGGACCCACCTGGGATCCCATAAATGTGATCCACATCCCAGTCTTCCAAAACCTTAACTAATGCTTGTCCTGCAATCATTTTTGCCATTTGATGCATCTCCACTTCGTTAAAATAATCGATAGAATGATAAACGTCATGACTAACTACAATGTCTATGATAATTCGGATAGAATGAAAGTGCGACTATTTGCACTTGATGTTGCCGGTGGTCGTAAATTCGGTGAAAGGAGCCTTGATGATGACTAAATGGACCAGCCAATATTCTGTCCCAGCAGCACTATCTGGCGTGACTGTGCGTCAGTTATTGAGTGCTTGGATGATTCCTAAGCGGATGCAGCATGACTTACGCGTGAACCACGATGTCGTTGTCAACGGGCAGTACCGGCCCTATAGCATGTTGGTGCACACTGGTGATCAGGTGACTTTGACCGTGCGAGCAGAAAATTTGGGGACCCCCGCGCAAAGTTATTTGCCAGATGACCATGATTGTCTGCCAATATTATATGAAAATAATGATGTATTAGTGGTTAATAAACCCAGTGGCATCAAAAGCCACCCGAATCGCCCGGATGAGTTGGGCACCGTTATGAATTTTTTGACGGCTCAGCTGGCTAACACCAACCAAACCCCAGCCATGGTCCATCGCTTAGACATGGCCACTAGTGGGGCAATGATCGTTGCGAAGACGCCACTGGTGGTGCCTATTTTAGATCGATTAATTGCTGATAAATGGATCACTCGGACTTACCAAGCATGGGTGGCGGGTCATTTTGAACAAAGTGCGGGTCAATTTAATGATTTGATCGGTCGTGATCCAGATGATCGGCGCAAACGTCGGGTTAACGGTGATCACGCGCAAACGGCCCAAACCGATTATCACGTTTTGAAGACCACCGCCACTGCTAGCCTTGTAGAATTAACTTTAGGGACAGGACGAACACATCAATTGCGGGTTCACTTAGCTGCTCACGGACATGCAATTTTAGGTGATCCGTTGTACGCGCCAGCAAAGGCTCTTTTAGCCGCACCGCGCTTGATGTTACATGCGTATCAGCTACACTTACTGTTGCCACTAGATGAAACCGATGTGGTGATCACAGCTCCGGTACCCAGTGATTTCTCGTTGTTAATTTGATCCTGCTTAGATTTAGGATCGATTTAAGGGATGGCGAAGTCGTCAAGTTGCGGTATGATGGACCAATTTGAATCGGCAAGATATTTTGGCATCTAAGGAAAAGAGGCATAACTGAGTGCTGGACGTGATTAAACAATTGTACGGTCCGTTTTTTGACGGGCAGAATTGGGCCACTATTCTAACCAGCCGTAGTGATTGGCTCATCATTGGTTCACTAGTTCTGATTGAATGTCTCTTGTCAGTGGACAATGCTGTCGTGTTGGCGGCACAGACGACCAGTCTCGGTAATTTGCAAGATCGCGAAAAGTCATTATTCTACGGTCTGTGGGGCGCCTACGTGTTTCGATTTCTCATCATCGGTATCGGCACCTATTTAATTCGCTTCTGGTGGATTAAAGTATTTGGGGCTGGTTATTTAGCCTATTTAGTTTATCGCTATTTTCATCATTTAATTACGCAACAAAAACGCCATCCAGTCGGGCAAACGACGGCACCTAAAAAGCAGCGGTGGTTTGGACTAACAACGTTTTGGACAGTGGTTGTTCAAATTGAACTGATGGACATCGTGTTCTCGATCGATTCAGTGTTAGCGTCTCTGGCAATTTCAGATAATGCGGTAATTGTGTTGATTGGTGGGCTAATTGGGATCTTATGTATGCGTGGAATTGCAGAAGTGATCATGAATTTGATGCGTAAGATTCCCGAACTCGAGACGATGGCGTACGTTTTGATTGCGTTGATCGCCGTCAAATTAAGCCTGTCTGTCCCGCAGATTGACGTTGAGATTTCGTCACGTGCGTTTGGCTTGGTCATTCTAACGGCTGTTTTAGTCACGTTATTGATCCATTGGTGGCGAGTACAACTTCGGCATCGCTCAGCGAAAAAATAATGATAAACATTTCACAAGTAGTCGGCCAAGGTGTTGGTCGACTTTTGTTTTATGATGACGTTATGAGAAGAAAGTAATCATGTTAAACCGAAAATCATGCGTTTTTTGAAAGAGAGGACAGGATCATGGCTGAATATCAAGCAAGTACGGCAGAACAAACCCTGAAAATCGATGACTTGGCGGCTTTGGAACCCTTGGTAAAGGCGAACATGGAGCCAGGGGCCTTTGGCTACATTCAAGGTGGTGCCGAGACAGAGTGGACCATGGCCGAAAATACGCGAGCTTTTGATCATGCTCAAATTGTGCCCCGCGTGTTACAGGATTTAGAGAATCCAGATTTGAAAACATCATTATTCGGGATCCCGTTACAAACGCCGTTGATTGATGCGCCTGCTGCAGCTCATGGGCTAGCACACGAACATGGTGAATTAGAAACGGCTAGCGCAGTTGCCGCAGAAGGCACGATTATGTCTGCCTCAACCTATTCAAATGAACGAGTGGGCGACATTGCGAAGGCTGGCCATGGTGGCCCCCAATTTTTCCAACTCTATATGAGTAATGATGATGGTTTTAATCACTGGATTTTAGATCAAGCGGTTGCCAGTGGTTACCGAGCGATCATTTTAACAGCGGATGCCTCATTAGGCGGGTATCGCGAAGCTGACGTCAAAACCGGCTTTCAGTTCCCACTACCGATGATCAATTTAGCCGATTATTCAGCTAGTGATGGTAGCGGAGAAGGCTTAAACATCATGCAGATCTATGCTAAGGCCAAACGTAAATTAAGTTTAGCGGATATTGATGCAATTGCCAGCTACACTCATCTACCTGTGATTGTCAAAGGGGTCCAGTCACCAGCAGATGCCATGGCCGCTATTGGTGCCGGTGCCAGTGGTATTTGGGTTTCAAATCATGGTGGGCGGCAACTTGATGGTGGCCCAGCTTCGTTTGACGTGCTGCCAGACATTGCCAGCGCAGTCAATCATCAAGTGCCGATTATTTTTGACTCAGGAATTCGGCGCGGCGAGCATGCCTTTAAAGCATTGGCTAGCGGCGCTGATGTTGTCGCCTTTGCCCGACCACTTTTCTACGGCCTAAACCTTGGCGGCATTGATGGCGTGCGTTCAGTTATTCAACACTTCAATCAAGAATTGACGATTACCATGCAATTAGCAGGTACAAAGACTATTGAAGCTGTTAAACAAACAGAGTTGCTATGGCGGTGAGCATACTGTGGGTATCCAAAAACACTTGGGCGCACCCAGTCTTGTTCTTCTTCTGAGGTTAACGTATACTAACTTCATTCAAAATGAAAGAAACGGAGGGGAACATGGATGGCGCAAACAGTCTCTTCACAAGCACAAATTGACGCAGCAACAGCTAGTGGTTTAGCAGTTCTGGATGTTTGGGCTCCTTGGTGTGCCCCTTGTAAAATGATGGAACCGGTACTTGCACAGTTAGAGCATAGCTATAGCGATCAAATTCACTTTTTGAAATTGAATGTGGATGATCATCAAGCATTAGCTGAACAATATAAGGTAATGAGTGTGCCTAGTCTGGTGATCTTTAAACAAGGAAAAGCCGCGGAAAAAGTTGCTGGTTACTATCCAGAAGGCAAGTTACGGCGTTATCTGGACGCTAAATTGATGGAACTTTAATTAAAAATTGAGTTTAGTCAGCGCCTCTTCCTCGTAGGAGGCGTTTTTTTACGGTTCCGTCACTCGATTGATTGGTTGCGGTATAATGTAGTTCATCGTAAAAGGAGATGTCACTGTGAGTAAACGTCAGAAAGTTGCAAAGTCGTCGACTCGACGCCAGAATCGTTTCGTGCGGTGGCTGATCATCTGTTTATGTGCCATTCTAATTCTAGCTGGTGTGGTAGTGGGCTGGGAAGCAAGCGAGCAAAAAGAATTAGAGCATGTTCAAGTGAACTATAGTGATCGGCCGACCGTCTTTGTTTCGGGGGACTACAGTAACTGGCTGACGTTTGGCCCGATGAACCAACGTTTACAACGTTATGGATTAGCTCAAGCAGTATGGACGGTTCACGTCGCTAAGAACGGTCATGCGACTATTGATAAGCATCGACCACTGGGCCATCGGAACCCGCTGATTTTGGTACTCTTTGCTGATAATCACAATGCCAAGCGAGAAGCTCACCAATTAACCGGTGTTATGTACCTATTAAGGCAGCAAGAGCACATCGACTCGGTTAATTTCGTGGGCCATTCATCAGGCTGTAATATTATTTATCAATACTTAACTGGTCCGGCAGCCATTCATCGTCAACAATATCCACAGACAAACAAATTCATTAATATCGCAACAACATTTAGTAAACGTGAACAGGAAGCAGCTAATCGATTCCCTAAAGCGACGCGAGTTTTAAATATCGCCGGTAACTTTGCGAATACTGGCGGTGATTTAGGCGTTTCAGTGCATGGGGATCAACAATTAGGTCGACTATTGCAGGACCGGGTTAAAACATATCGAAGCGTTACATTAAATGGTGGTGTGTCTGTCATTCATTATTTGTTACATCAAAATCCGCGAGTAGATCGGCTAATCGTTGAGTTCTTGTGGGGAGAATCGTCCTAACCACACACCTGGCGTCATTGATTGATGAATTGCAAGGACTAGACCAGTAGGTTGGCGCGTTCTAAAAGTGAAACATTTTTATCGAAAATGTTCCGGTGTTGCTGACAATCAAGGGGTATTAGCATAAAATAATAGTCTGTAAATTTAGATTAGAAAGTAATCAACCACAATAAGAATGTGAAGGAAGCTAGTCATGGAAAATGATGATTTAATCAGTGACTATGAAGATGTGTATTTCTACGTTGGCCAATTTTTGAGTCAATATATTTCGCAACCGGACCGGCCCCATGGCTTATCTTACGGACATTTTCTTGTCTTAAAAGGGATTGCAGCAGATGAAAATTGCTTAATGACCAATTTGGCAACACGACTGGAGACTTCGCAGTCCACGGTGGTCAGCGAATTGAAGCGATTGCTAAAATTAGGATTAGTCCGTCAAGTGGAAAATTTAGATGATCGGCGACAGAAATTTCTTCAACTGACTGATGAAGGTGTGACTGTGTTGGCAGAATTGCAGGCCGAACATGCCCAATTATTCGATCACATGGTGGAACAAGTCGGCTATGAGGAAGCTAAGCAATTCATTCAGACGATCAAAAAGGCGCGGGCAGTTCTAGCTGCATCTTAAAGTATCTCGAGCTAAAAAATAAAATGCTAAGCCAAAAAAGTGTGACATATAAGCCGAATGACTGACTTATATACCACACTTTTTCGCTTTAAATTTAATTGTCAGTTGGGTTGGTCTGGAATGTTGATGAAGTTAAATACCATCTGCGCCATTTGTTCAGGAGATTGGGGAGGCTCATTTTGTAACCAAAGCAGAATCATTTCGCTTAACCCGCCAGCCAGATAAACAGTCCAATATTGGGGATCCTGGAGCGTGGTTTGCAATAACTGAGCTTCTACAAGGTTCTTGAGCCAGTCACGGAAATGAAAATATAAAATGTAGCGTAGATTGGCATCAATGAGTTGTTTAGCAGGTTCGCGAAAACTATTAAAGAGTTCAAAGAAGCGAACAGTTTGAGAAAAAGGGTCGTGGATCTGTTCGCGAACGAGAGTATGCAAATATTGATCTCGACGGCGGCTGAATTCGCTAGCAATGATGTCTTCAGGTGATTTAAAATGGCGGTAGAAAAAAGTTCGTGAAATGCCAGCTTGCCGACATAAAACAGTTACCTTGATTGATGCCAATGGATGATCAGCCAATAAATCAACCAATGTTAAAAAGAGCTGTTGTGTCTTTAATTCACGATTAGATAGGAACATAAAATCCTTGGTCATCAGACACCTCAAAGGTTCAAGCGGCATGTTCATTAGCGTGCTGTTTGATTACTTATGCATTTGTCTACAGCTGTTAACTATTCAGCAGTATCTTATCACATGTTGATCAATTAACGTCAAGCATAACATTGGCTATTTTGGGTAGACCTTGACAGCTGTTAGTGATCGGTTATGTACAGATGGTTAAGCGTAAGTTAAATCAAAAACGCGTTGAAACTAACTCTCGAGTGAGCTGGTTTCAACGCGTTTCTTGTTAGTTTGTCTGAGCTAACTCTTCATGGGTGAAGGCTAAGCATCACTGCAGACTCATTCGGTTGTTCTCTCGAGCAGCTTCTAAAAGAGCCATGAGTTCTTTTGAATAGTCTGTCAAATCGTCATAGATGAGTGCTTGGCTCTGATCACTGGCTTGTAATGTATATAGCCAGTTAATTAGTTGAGCATCGTCATCGTTTACATTAATAATCCATTGTTTCATTTTGATGCCTCCGGTTTAGTTGCTTACAACTAAAATGTCTACGATTAAATTTACCACAATTTGAATGAGAAGTGTCTGAATCCTTGAAAAAAATCGGCGCGTTCGGTCGCTTCTTTTGAAAGCGAATTGAGAAAATGTGGGACTAATTGAATCCACTTGTCATCTGTTTGTTTTGACATATCGCTATATGTAATAGATAAGATTATTGTTAAATTAAAATGGAGGACAAAACATAGTGGAAAAGAATTTTTTTTGAGCGGAAGGATGATCGATGACCAATGCCAATCATCGACGATAATGTTTCGATTGGCCGACTTTGGGGGCTGTTTATTTTTCCGATTGGCGTTTTTATCTGTGTTGTATTAGTTTCAAAGTATTATCCGATGAATAGCGCATGGCTTCAATTCGTTGTGCTGGCGTTAGTACCGACAATTGTTTTATTGAGCTCATATCAGCTAATTAGTGGACAAAGACCATGGGCGTTGTTCGGACGTGTGACTGGTAAGGAATGGCGGCACACACTGATGAGGTTTGTTTTGTAGGTTGCTTATGCCGTCGTCATGCAGTCTGTCTTTAGAGCACTTAATGTGACGACTGCTAAAAACCCAGCGGGGATCGGACTGAATGGCGAACATCGTTGGTCGGCCTTTCTCCAACAGGCGTTTAATGATTTATTTGAACTGATGAATGAAGAGTTTTTAGGGATTTTTATTTTCTTGGCTTTTGCGGCCGCTTTAATGGAGCAATTTCATTTTAGACGTAATGTTGCAATTTGGGGTTCCTTGGCAGTTTCAATTATTGTTTTTGGCATGGTTCACTTTGCTGCCTATCAGTGGAATTTAATTCAGATGTTGGTTTTAATTGGCGTTACTCGTCTTTTTTTGACAGGAGCCTATTTATATTCAAAAAGCATTTGGACTTCATTTGCAATGCATTATACTTTCGATACGATGTTCTTTTTAATGCTGGCGGGGGCGACATGGTTCAGGCAATTATAGTATTTGACACGCCCTTTAGCTCGTCGATGGGTAAGCTTATAAAAGAATCTATAAAAAACAGAAAGCTGATCATTGCCCCCTCGGCAACGTTCAGCTTTCTGTTTTTTATTCGCACAACTATTATATAAATAGACCAGCAAGTGACATAATCTGTGACAGGCGGGGCTATTTTTTAATTAGATAGCCTGTTTATTGTTAAAAACGGTTAATTGAACCACGTTAACTTATTGCGATAGTTAATCAACTCGCATCCGTAGCGTTAAGCGCTTTCAATAACTTTGAGAATTCAGCTTCGCGTGTCTGGCGAGGAATGAAGGTCCGAACCTCATTGATTGAAAAGCCAGTTTGAAGAAGATGGTGTTGGTAATCGAATATAATCGGAAAATGCAATAATGTAGCATCATCATGAATAAAAGATAAAAGCTCATGGAGCGGCATTTCGTCAAGATTATGGTGTTGCGTTAAAGCTAAGTATGAAGAAGATTGATGGGATAAAAGACCGTCAACGCCATTTTCAGAAGCGGCCAACATTTGCTTTAAATCATTTAGGTCAATTTTGGTACCGGTACGGCTGATTGGATGTTCTCGAAATTCAATCCCGTGTTCATTAAGAAAATTTACTGCCCGTCTAGAAGGTAAGTTTGAAGTAATAGTGTATAAGTCAATCATAATAATGGCCCCCTCATATTTGATTAACCTGAGTATAATACTTTTAGTAAACCTTGTACATCATTTAAGTTGTACAAAATAAATTTTTGTACAGATGATTAAGACTGGTATAGAGCGGTTTATACCAATGACGCTATCAAAGGAATATAGTTCACCCGTTTCAGCATATACTGTGGAACTAGTTATCACTGGATATTTTTAAGCGCGAAAAAGATGAAGAATTTCCAAAAAGAATTTATTCGGTCAGTTGTATATACAGCAAAGTGGTATAGTATGGCTATCGATTTATTGATATACCGGCTTAATATTTTTTAAACAGTGAAATTGCCTTACGATTTTTAAAACCGGTTTTAGTTAAGTGAAATGTTTGGGGGAGTAACAAATGACAGATTTAGAACTGATGCGTGCGTTTGATGAGGAATATCTTTTTGTTGGTCGCTTTTTGAGTGAGTTTATTTCCGCTCCAGATCGTGAATACGATTTGTCTCACGAACAGTGGTTAATTTTAGAAGCAATTGAAGAGCATGATCGCTGGTTACTTGCAGATTTAGCTGACATGTTGCATGTGACTCGTCCGGCGGTTTCTTCGAAAATAAGTGTGTTGGTACGAATGAGCCTGATTGAACAGCAAGAGGATCCTGAAGACCGACGTAAGAAATTTTTGAAGCTCACCGACAAAGGGAGAAAAATCTTAAAAAAGCTCCGAGATATTCATGCCCAACGTTTTCAAGAATGGTTAGCGGTACTGGGACGGGAAGAAGCGCAACGAGCATTGCTTATTGTACAGAAAATTGAAAAAGAATTAGTACCTAATGATCCTTGGACAAATACGCAACATTTGCGTGACCATGAATAAATAGTTAGCAGCAACGAATAGAGACCCACATAGAAGCGGAGTTTGGAATTAACCGGACGCTGCTTTTTTGTTGCACGTGAACCAAGTGATACGGCATACCAAGGGCGATGTTGCAGAATAGAAAAAACATTGTGATAAAGATACCATTTATAAAGATAATGGTGTAATATTTAATTGATCATTATGGATATAATATACTTAGAGTAATTTATCGGTAATGAAAAATGTCTTTATTAGTTATTTTCGCCAATATACCTCGTATAAACGCGAAGTCTTTATTTCGTTAGTCTTAATGGTTGTATCCTCATTTAAATGAGGTTAAAAATGATTGATTAGGGGAGTTCTTTATGACAGACAATGAATTATTTTCAGCTTTTGAACAAGAATATTTTTTTGTTGGACAGTTTATTAATGATTTTGTTGGGGCGCCGGACAAAGCGGCAGGGATTTCGCATGAACAATGGCTTATCATGAAAGCTATCAAGACACACGAACAGTGGTTGTTAGCGGATTTGGCAAAGATGCTAAGAGTTTCTCGTCCGGCCGTCTCGGCTAAAATTAGTGGTCTGATTAAGTTTGGATATATTCGTCAACAGGAGGATCCGACTGATCGACGTAAGAAATTCTTATACTTAACGGATACAGGCGAAGCGATCGTTGAAAAGCTAGAACAGGCTCACCAAGATCGGTTTCAAAAATTGTCTAAAACGCTAGGAAAGAAACAGTCAGAAAATTTACTAAGTGCAATTAAAATGATTGAGTCAGCGATTACTGCATAAGAGGTTGGACTTCGAACGGACAGTGATGATCGACAACCTAATGGTCGAGTTTTTAATGGTTTTACCGGAAACGTTCAATACAGACGACGAACTTTGGCATCATTTCTTATTTGGAACCAAGCAATGCTAATCTGAAGCAAAAAGCGGTTCGATTCCCGATAATTTCAGGAAAATCGAACCGCTTTTTTTGCTACTGACTAAGTGAGCCCTCGTTCATTTTTTACTCGACAATTTAATGGGCTAAAATCAGCGCCACGAGAGCTTCAACCGGCACATTGCCGATATTATTTTGATAGTCACCAGCTGTCAGAGCAGCTGTGAGGCCTTGCTGAGTGAATGGCACGCCAAGCATGACTGCATCAACGATCGCCGGATCACCACCATTGATAAAATCACCGTACGTTTTAAAGGCGGAAATTCGTTGATCATTCACGCTAAAGTTGAAGGCAACCGTCCCGATATCAAAGTGATGACTGCGGTACTGATCATAGCCAGGGTTCTTGCCGTAATTCCAGGCATCAGTGTCGTATTTACCAGCGAGCCGTTGATCAATGATCGACCAATCATGATCATTGAGGTGATAAGTCTCGACTTTTGCTAAGTCATTAACGTTAAAAATCCGTTTCAATAATTCGGTCCTAAATTGTTCAATGGACAGATTTTGAAATTCCGGTCGCAAATAAGACATGATGTTAGTGACGCGACTATTCACTGATTTAACGCCTTTTGAAGCCAACTTTTCTGCATCAGGTGTTAAAACGGTGGCAGCAGCATCAAGATTTAGGTTGTACATTAAGGTGCCGCCAGCAGCGAAAGCATCGCCGACTTTGAACATCGTCATTCCCGAAAATTTTTGGTTGCCAAGCACCATATCATTTCGACCACGCAGTTGTGCTTGGGTGGCGCCCATATCTTGTAAGGCCTTTAAAATTGGATCTGCGAAAACATTGAAGTGACCGAAATCGCTAGTGTCTCCGATAACGATGTTTTCAAAAATCAGATTACCGAAGTCGTGGTAGACGGCACCGCCACCAGAAGTCCGCCGCACGAGTTTGATGTCGTGATCTTTTAAGTAAGGCAGGTTGACTTCATTATAAGCATTTTGATGAACGCCAATAATGGCGGCTGGTTGATTAACATAAACCATTAGACCGTGACCAGGTAAGTGTAAATCATTGACCAGATAGTTATCTAAGGATTGGTTGACGATGGGGTCATAGACTGGTTGACCATTGCGCGTTACGTCATATAAAAACATCTGCGGCCTCCTTATTTGACCTTTTGTATTCGCTTACATGACTCATTCTACGACTTTTGAGTGGTGACGACTCAACCAATCAAAAATTTACGCAACTAAAAAAGGCTCAGAGCGAAACAAGCCGGGTGATGGCGATCACTAGCTGAGGATGGCTGGATGGCGTTCTTTGCCAATTAGACAGCCCGGGCTATGCACAGGCATCAGGCTTGTGTAGCTCTAAAAAAGCATGTTGGCCAGCCCCAACATGCTTTGCTCGCAAGACATAGCTTGCCAGTGCTCCCAGTGTAGCACATCTAAACAATAAATCTATATAATTTCGTGCATGTATATTTTAAAAATAGTACAATTTGCTTAGTACATTAGTTAAAATTAATGTGCTAAGTGCCGATCGAATCATCATTTTGGAGGTGAGTGGGCATGCAAAAAGAACCTGAACGCGCCCGATCAGGTTTACAACAATTAACCATGATGATGTTAGCTGTGAGCGGTGTCGTGTTTGCAACAACTGCCAAAGTATTGGCCGATCCAGTGACACAGACAAATGTGCCAACCAATCAGTCGACAACTTTGTTTGGCAAAACGAGCCTTGGCGGGGGCAGTCAGCCTAATTCAAGTAGTCAAAATACCGCTCAAGACCAGCGATCAGGTCAGCAACAAGCGATCATATCAGCGGCTGCGGCTGCCGACCAGGTTGAGGGTGTGAATCGTTCTGCCCAGCAAGTTGTCAGTCAAGCGGCCAGCGAGGTTACTCAAACGACCAGTTTAGCGGCCGCGGCGGTCAGTGACTATCCAGAACAAGCAACTTTGCAACAAATTGCCAGGCAAACAAATTCGCAACAACAGCAAGTTAGCCACGAAACCATTCAGATTCGCCAAATAGCTGGTGAGATAACTTCCCAGACGATGGCCCTGCGTCGTTTGGCGCAATTCAGCGATGATGATCAGTTACTGACGAGTGCGGTTCAGCAGGCAACTTCGATGGCTGGAGATCTAAGCTTACTAGCCGATCAGATGCGTTCATTTGCCGTTATTGCCAATGGCTGGCGAGAGATCGCTAATAACAACGCGCAGACAATTCAACAGTTATTGGTGACTCTTTCCGGCCATCAAAATGATGCCTTGCCGGGTCAACCAGCGATGCTTTGGCAACCTGCTGTTGATCGCTTTGTGCCAGTGGTTAGCTCAGCAAGTCCTCAGTCATCAAAGCCAAACACCGTGGTCAGACAAAAATCGAGTCCTCAGGCGGATGAGAATGTAAATGTAATGACATGGCCGGCGGCAGTGGCGGCTAGCCAAGTTGACCAGGCAGCAGCGACTCAGCTATCTGAGCAGCCTGAGCCGAAAAAAAGGAGTCATGAGCAGACTCAGATACTCCATCAGCCTGCAACCGCGACAAAGAATCATCAGAATAACCGACACTCGAGGGCTGCTGGCCAAACGCTTCGGACCAAAAAGATGAGTCGGTTGAATGAAGCTCGTCAAACACTGCAATTTCTTGGCGTCTTAATCCTGATCTTGGCGGTAACTTTGCTTTATCGAATGATTATCCGCCGGGTCATTGTCATTAAAGACGGTCAGTATCTGATTGCTCGAAACGGTCAGGTAACGTTTGCGGCAGTTAGTGTCGATTCGGCAACTGTGCTTTCGAACTATTTTGCGGCTAAACGTTTACTGAATGGTGAACATGGCTACATGATTGTTTCAGCTCATAAATTCAAAGCAGCAATTCGTAAAAAAATTAGAAAATAAATTTTTAAAAGCCTGCTAATTCGGCACTTCTAGCATTAAACGAATTGTTTCGTTTAAAAATAGTTTTGCGAAGGAAAAATAATGTTGTAATATTGTTTTATAAAATGTTTACATTTCTGTTGTGTAGGAGATAGTGGGATGAAACTTTTCGGTAGAAAGAAATACGATAACCTCGTTGATTCACTAGCCAAACGCGAAGAAGATGAGCCGGCAGGACAAACTAAAGACGCCGTTGCTAAAACCGTAGCGGCTCCTGATTCAACTGAAACATCTGCAGACAGTGTTCAATCACAAGCCAAGTCCAATACCAAGGGAGAAGACTCAGTTGCCTCCTTGTCTGGGTCTTTTTCCATGCTTGGTGGTGCAGAAATTGTTTTTGGTGGTGATCCACGGTCGTCACAAGCAAAACCGGCCACGTCTGAGACGACCGTTAAAGTTGATGAAGAACGCGACCAAGCAGAAACAACTAGCCAAGCGGCTCCTGATTCGGCCACTGATCAAGTGTCAGCGTCAACTGAGACAAATGACGTGCAAGAGCCGGCAAAGGCTAGTTCATCTAACGACCCCCAAGCTGATCAAGCGACTACAGCCGATTCGGCAGAGGTCAAAGAGAAGACAAAACAGCCTGAGACGG
Organism: Furfurilactobacillus sp. W61-4; assembly: GCF_057545565.1. Classification (NCBI taxonomy): domain Bacteria; kingdom Bacillati; phylum Bacillota; class Bacilli; order Lactobacillales; family Lactobacillaceae; genus Furfurilactobacillus; species Furfurilactobacillus sp. W61-4. The sequence goes on along the minus strand of NZ_BAAJNZ010000005.1, from coordinate 132,704 downwards.
ACGATGAAGATGCCGTCCTGGCCGCCGTTAGAAAAGCGGCTGGTTTAGCGCCAAAATCGAATAAAAATTCATCATCAAATGCTGAAACGGTTGCAAAAGATGATCAACAAGAGGATGCCATGACAGACACAGAAAAGACCGCAACTGCGGCAACAAGTAACGCAGATTCAAGTGATGAAAAATCAGCAGTAGGTGGTCAAACAAGTGAATCAGCAAGCCAGTTAAAGGAGCATACGGATTCTGCGACACAAGTTAAGTCTGATGAGGATATCAGTGAAGTAGCCGCCGATACGGAGCGGGATCAGCCTAGTCAGAAGAGTGACACTAAAGAACAAGTCATTGATGCCAGTAATGTTGATTTCAGTGCATTAGAGGCCGACGTTGTTGAAGATGACGAAGCGCAATCAAGTTACGCTGATGTAGATACCGAAGCACATCAAGCTGATGATGGATTAACGTCAACGGATAAAAGCGTTGAAGAACCAACCGAGGAACCGGTAATGGTTGATTCAGAGGATGTCGAAACGAACGAAACTTCAGCTGCAGCGCAGACGGATCAAGATGGCACTTCTCAAACAGCGGCCGCCAAGTCTGGCAGTGAACAGCCAACTCAGTCAACAAAACAACCGGTGACTGATACTGCCGCCGCTGCTGAGGTGACCATTCCTGAGGATCCGGACCGTGAATTGACGGAGCCGGTTGCGCCTAGCGATGCCGAGAACGAAGAGCAGCCAGTGAGTGTTCAACAGAGCCAAACACTGGTTAACGCCACCATTTCTCAGCAATACAATAACGTGCTTTCGCAAAATAGTTTGTTACTCTCGCAAATTGAGCGGCTGCAAGGCGTCAATGATAAGCTCAATAAACAAATTAGTCGGTGGCAGGAATATCGTAATGAAGCGACGGGATACATTAACAACATTACGATTAAGAGTCAAGATCAAGTCTTGAAGTTAAAGAAGAACCAAGAAAAAGAGCTTGATGAAGTCAACGAAGCTTGGCTTCAGAAGTTTGATGAACGATCCGCAGAAGTTGACCGAAAGTATCAAGAGTTTGAAAAGCGAATTCAAGGCATCATCGCCACTGAAAGCCAAGAAAAGGCTGATCTGCAAGATCAGATTACTAAACTTCAAAAAGATAATATGACGCTCGATAGCGAAGTCACCACACGCGGCTTCAAGATTAATGAGCTCACTGCGAGTCTTGATGAGCTGAAGCAAAGCAATGACGACCTAGAGGCGGCTAAGCGTGAATTGACTGATGAATTGAGTAAGGCTGTTAATGATTTGAACATTGCAGCGGAACGTTCACAGTCTGCAACTAACGAGGTTGCCGTACTTAAGAAGGAAAATGCTGACTGGAAGGATAATCTAGCCCAAGCCAAGGTTGAGTCACTAAACGCCTTTAACAAATCAGAGAGTCGCATGGGCGCCACAATTGCGGACTTGACGGAAAAGTTAGCTAAAGCCGAAAGTGATAAACAACAAAGCCAGAACAAGTATTCTGCCAGTCTGCAGCGGCAACGGGAACTTGAAAGTACCGTTAACGATCTGAATAAGCAAAATAAGACGTTGCTTGATCAGATCAGTGAAATGGAAGCCGGCGACACGAAGGACTACATGAGTGTGCCAACGTTTGAAAATGATTTTCCACAAATGTAAGCTCCCGTTTAGTTCATTATCCTTAATTAAGAAAGAGGTTTTTTTGTGAATTATTTTGTCAACGAAAATATTTTTTCACTCAACTCAGGGACAGAATTCTCAGCAGCAAAACGAATCCAACTGTTTAAGAATCATCAGATTCCTGCCAAAATGCTAACGCGTAATTATAATCCACAGTTGGTTGATGATACACAGCGCATTGGTTTGGAACCAACGGATGTGTTGAATATGTACAACTACTTTCAAGAAGTTACGGATGTCGCCAAACAGGATGTGGATGTCCGTTATACAGAAGTTATCGACAAGAATACTTATCAGATTGAAGGCGTCGATCCTAATGAATCTAAGTTAAACTATCACGGTCGAACCATTGGTAAGGCACTTATTGCACCAGCCACAGTGGGATTAGTAGGCGCTTTTGAATATTACAACGAGATGAATGATACAGTGGCTAAGGACATCTGGGATCGCCGAGGGTTTAAATCGTCTACTCAGTATTATCATCCCGATGGTCAAGAAGGCCCACAGGTGTTCTTTGATTTAACGGGGAAGCCTAAAATCGAGAAAACCCGGATGAACATCAACGGAGACTTACATACCACGATGTATAAATTGTTGGATTACAAAGGACGGGCTTGGCGCTTTAATTCTGAAAATGAATTCTTTGGCTTTTTCATGAATGAATTAGCGCAACAAGAACCAAGCGTCTTTATCAACGACCGGCCATCATTAATTAACGAAGTGGCTGGAATTAATAATGCGGTTGGGAAGTGGCAATACCTGCATAATGCTCACGAAATCAACACAGCCCAACGAGGTGGCTCAAATAAAGTCTTCGACTACATGGAACCACTCTTTAAGACCCATATGAATGATTTTGATGGGGTGATTGTGCCAACGCAGACACAGGCTAAAGAAATCACGAAGTTCTTTGGCTTTCAGCATGTGGCGGTGCTCTGGGACACCTTTAGTGAGCCGCATGAACCTAAGGCGGCTACGGAACGGGATAAAAATAAAGTTATCTTTACTGGCCGCATTTCCCCTGAAAAACAACCTGCCCAAGCAATCGAGGTGTTTGCCCACGCAAAGGCCAAACGACCTGATTTACATTTAGAATTCTATGGCTACAGTGCAGATGAAAAATTGAATCAAACGTTAGCGGACCTGGCCACCAAGCTAGGCGTTAGTGAGGCCGTTCACTACAATGGTTATCAAAATGCAACACAGTTTGCGGAAAAGGTTGCTGATGCTGCGGCAATGATTAGTGTTTCAATGACGGAAGGCTTTGGCGATAACATCCTTGAGGCCATGAGTTATGGCGTCCCAGTGGTGGCTTATGATGTCAAATATGGTATTGATGAATTATTGGATAAGACCACTGGTGCGACGGAACCCTTAAACGCGAGTGAACCATTGGGTGAAGATTTGGCTGATTTATTAGCTGATGAAAATGAGGCTAAGTGGCAAACGGCCATTGAGCGAACGCATGCTAAGGCACAAGCGTTCAATGAAGAACATGCTTGGCAACAATGGGAAACGACTCAAGCCAAAATCAAAAATCTGTTTGTGAAGTAGGGGAGTTAACGGATGATATTTTTTATTAATTCAAGCTTTAATAAAAAGAATTCAGGGATCGAACATGCTCAGTTAAAGCGGGCTGGGCTTTTTCGTGACAATAATGAACCATTCAAGTTAGTCTTTCGTGATTGGAATCCACGAATTCATGACTTTCTTCATGGCGTGGGGGTCACGGATGCAGAAACTCTGAATATGTTTGATTATTTTCAAAGAACTGAAACTGTGCCAACGAAAATTCTCCATGTTGAAGACCTTGATTTTGGTTTAACCGATTTGAGCTTCCTAAAGGAATCAAATAATCATCGTTATATCGTCACTCATGGTGATCAATTTATATCGCGTGTCAATTATTACGGTGATGATGATGCCGAACGCATTAGCTCGGTGGAACAATTTGATGGTTTTGGCAATTTGTATCGGGTTGATAATTATGACTTCCGTGGTTTTAAGACGTTATCTCAATGGTATACACCTGATAACAAGATTGGGACTGAAGTGTGGTATGACTTAGACGGTCGTCCAGTAATTGAAACATTCAATCGTTATGATGGACGGGGTCAATATATCAAGACTGGTTGGCGGTTAACGGAGACGAGTGGGGCAGTTTATAGTTTCGCTAATATTGAGGAGCTGACCCTTCATTTCTACAATCGTCTCAATGAGGATTATTGGAATGAAGACGAACCCAATGTCTTCATTATGGATCGGACTCATTTAGCAGACTGGCACCTACTCAATCTGGAACGGCCAGCTTATACAGTCTTACATTTGCACAATTCTCACGCCGGGGATGCGCAGGATCCAATGCACTCAGTGATGAATAACTTCTATGAATATGGATTAACGAACGCTAATCACTATGATGCCATTATTTCTGCCACCAAGAAGCAGACGAATGACGTCCGTCGACGCTTCAAACCGAAGAGCAAGTTGTTCACGATTCCTGTGGGGGTCGTTCCCAACGAATTGCTGGAACGTCAACGGGTACCAATGGCTGACCGGGTGGCCGGGAAAGTTCTGGTTACAGCTCGAGTGGCACCAGAAAAGCGGATCGATCATATTGTGGAAGCGGTTGGGATTGCCAAGCAACAAGTGCCGAATATTTCCCTTGATGTTTATGGTTATATTGACCATCGAGACAATGATCAAGCCATTAAATCAATCAATAAAATGATTGAAAAATATCATTTGCAAGATAGCGTGACCATTAATGAATATGCTGACAACGTTGGCGAGTTACAACGTCAAGCACAAATTTATGGGTTAGCTTCGATCATGGAAGGATTCAACTTATCCTTGATGGAAGCCATTAGCAACGGGATGGTTGGCGTCACTTACGATGTCAATTACGGCCCTAACGAACTGATTGTCGACGGTGAAAATGGCTACGTGGTGCCATACGAAGGCATTCAAGCAATGGCCGATAAATTTGTTGAATTATTCAGCAATCCAGATGAATTACAAGCCATGTCAACGCGCTCCTATGAATTGGCGGAACGTTATTCTGAGAAGAATGTATGGCGTGCTTGGCAACGATTACTGGGAGATGCCAAAAAGAAACACTTAGAATACGTTGAAAACATTGATCATGGATTAGGTGATCAACGTAAAAAGTAAGTCGAATTTAGCTTTCCGGATTAGGCGATTCGTTTAAAAAACAGCTTTCTTATCAGTGCAGACACTGATTAGGAAAGCTGTTTTTTCGTTTATCTACGCGGTTAAGCCTTACTCAGTGATTGAAGGCTGCTGCAAGTAAAGCTTTTGGGCATCTACGTAAGACTGGCGGAAGCATTCGAGGTTTTCAGCCTCACTGAGCGTCTGTTTATTTTGCATCAGTAGCTGGACATTCAAGCGAGCAAAGGCTAAAGCAAAATCATGAGATCGTGCGTCCTTTAATTGTTGAGCTTGTTGGTCTTTTTGACTCTCGGCCAGTTTGGTTAGTTGTTCAAATGGATTGGGATTAGTACTTGGAATAGTGTCATCGGCCATCGTTTATTTTCTCCTTAATCAAGTATTTTTATAACACACTTATCATACATTTAAATTTACCCATAAACCACTACTGAAATTTAAACTAATTTTGGCTATGGTTTCTAGTTCGAATTGTTAACAAAAACGCGTTCTCGTGCCTTTTTAGGACTTATAGTTAATAACTATTATTAAAAAACATAGTATACGTATATAAAATTGCTGATAAAAAAGCTTTAAAATATTATAGATTTCGCTATAATATGTTGTGTACCATGCAATAAATCTTTTTTAAGGAACGTGGGGGCTATGAAAAAAAATCGCGAGAATAATGATCAGCCTGAAACGAAGAATACTCATTTCAGGAGTTATAAGGCTGGTAAGCAGTGGATGTTTGCTTACAGTATTATCGCTGTCTTAGCCGGCGGTGGTATGGCTGTGACACAAACAGCCGCTGTTCACGCTGATGTGACACCAACCACATCAACGGTACAGCCAAATGGAGGGGCCTTTGCTAAACAAGCGAGTGCTGCCTCTGATACATCAAGTGCTGCAGCAACAACTGCAACACAGTCAACAAGTTCAGCAGCACCAAGTGGTGCTACTGAATCTAGTGCGACACCTTCGAGTGAGGCCCCATCTAATGTTGTGGCCTCAACAACTTCTACTGAAACCCAGGCGAGTGATGTGAAAGCTAGGACGACTTCTTCAAGCCAATCAACCAATAACCAAACGACTGTGGAGACGCCAGCAGCAAATGACACACCAACAAATTTCACACCAAGTGCAACTTCTCAAGCTGCAGTACTGGCCGATATGACTAATGCAACTAGTCAGACTTGGACTTCAGACACTGCGGAAGGCGGAATTGTTACAACCGCTAATAATGTCACCATTTCTGCTGGTGATACATCGTTGGATATGTTAGCGCCTGGAGATAAAGGTAAGTGGGTCGCTGCCACTGGAACTGCCAGTCTGGCAACGGTTAACCCTGCATCAGGAGTCTCCGTGGTTATTAGTGTTGCTGCTAACGACATTGATTACACGCAAGCTTATCCTGGTACTAACAAAGTTGGACCTGTTTGGCAGGTTAACGATGGTACGGACCAGACATTAAATGCGACAGCCGCCGCCGCTGCTGGACACCCTGAATTAGCCGGCACACCGATTTGGAATCCTGACACTGATCGAAACACGCCAGGAACTTATGCGGTAGAGTGGCAAATAAACGGTAACCAGCCTAATCTTGGTCACTCCTTGAGTGTGACCCTTGCTGGATTCACATTGATTACGGTTGTGCCAAATGGTCCAACTTCAAGTGAAATCAGCGATACCGCTAGCCAAGCTAGCAGCACAGCTGATTCGGCGTCCGTCGTTGCCAGCACTGCTTCTACAGTTGCTAACAGCGCCAGTCAAATTGCTAGTACGGCTAGCTCAGTTGCTAGTTCAGCCAACACGATTGCCTCTAGTGCAGCTAGTCAGTATCCAGACAATGCCAGTCTACAAAGCTTGGCAACACAAGCGTCTGATGCGAATAGTACAACGGCAAGCTATGCAACCAAGGCTAGTTCGGATGCTAAGGCTGCTAGCGATCTAGCTGCAACGGTTAGTGCTGCTGATACACAAGCAGTTTCTGCTGCTGGTGCTGCCAACAGTGCAATTGCTGCTGGTGACCTTTCTGCCGCTTCAGGATTTGCAAGTACGGCATCAAGCGCCGCTTCAGTTGCAGCCTCTAATGCAACCTTAACCAGCTCGGCAGCTAGCCAAGCCATGAGTGAAGCTCTCGAAGCTAGCAAGGCGGCGATTATTGCTTCTGCTGCTGGAAGTTCAGCTGGTAGCATTGCAGCTGGCTTGAATGATGATAGTTCGGCTGCTTCAGCTAGTTCGACTGCCAGTGATGCTAGCAGCACAGCTAATTCAGCTTCTGTAGTTGCTAGCACTGCTTCCACTGTGGCCAACAGTGCCAGTCAAATTGCCAGCACCGCTAGTTCGGTTGCTAGTTCAGCAAATACGGTCGCTTCGAGTGCAGCTAGCCAGTATCCGGACAATGATAGTCTGCAAAGCTTAGCTACAGTCGCTTCCGATGCGAATAGTACAACGGCAAGTTATGCAACAAAAGCCAGCTCTGATGCTAAAGCCGCCAGCGATTTAGCTGCGACTGTTAGTGCAGCTGACGCGCAAGCCGTTTCAGCAGCAGAAGCTGCCAACAGTGCGATTGCTGATGGTGATATGCCAGGGGCATCTAACTTTGCGAGTGTTGCTTCGAGCGCCGCTTCAGTTGCAGCCTCTAATGCAACCTTGACTAGTTCGGCAGCTAGCCAAGCGATGAGTGAAGCGCTTGAAGCTAGTAAAGCAGCCATCATTGCTTCCACTGCTGGCAGCTCAGCTGGTAGTATTGCGGCCGGTTTGAGTGATGCTAGTTCGGCTAGTTCAACCGCCGATTCCGCTGGCTCAACGGCCACTTCAGCAAGCAGTAAAGCTAGTTCGGCTGCTGTCGTTGCCAGTGCGGCGTCGACTACTGCTAACAGTGCTAGTCAGATTGCCAGCACGGCTAGTTCCGTTGCAAGTTCAGCAAATACAGTTGCTTCCAGTGCTGCTAGCCAGTATCCGGACAACGATAGTTTACAAAGCTTAGCCACAGTTGCTTCCAGTGCGAATAGCAAAACGGCGAGTTATGCGGTAGAAGCTAGTTCTGATGCTAAAGCCGCTAGTGGTTTTGCTTCAGCTGTTAGTGAAGCGAACTTACTAGCTTCAACAGCTGCATCGATGGCGAACAGCGCGATCTCTGCTGGTGATATTCCAGCAGCAAAACAGTACGCTGATACGGCTTCCAACCAGGCTCAAGTTGCTGCTGACCAAGCTGATTTGGCAAGTTCTGCGGCTGCCCAAGCCATGACTGAAGCCCAAGCAGCCAGCAACGCAGCAAAGATCGCGTTGGGAGCTGGGGATTCAGCAAGTAGTATCGCAGCTGGTTTAAGCGATGCCAGTTCGGCAAGCTCTCATGCTAGCTCCGCAAGTAGCGAAGCCAGTTCAGCCTCTGTTGTTGCTAACAATGCTTCAACGGTTGCTAATAGTGCGAGCCAAATTGCCAGCACGGCTAGTTCCGTTGCTAGTTCTGCCAATAGTATGGCTAGTTCAGCTGCTAGCACCTATCCAGATAACAGTTCATTACAAAGCTTGGCACAAGATGCATCAAGTGCGAATAGCGTAACTTCCAGTTACGCAACGGCAGCTAGTTCCGATGCCAGTCATGCAAGTAGCTTAGCCAACGACGTTAGTGCGGCCAACAAAGCTGCATCAACAGCTGCTTCCTTAGCCAACAGTGCAATTGCCGCTGGTGATAATTCGGCCGCTTCAAATTACGCTGATTCAGCTGCTAGCGAGGCTGCTAAGGCCTCTTCTGATGCGGTACTGACCAGTTCAGCTGCTAGCCAAGCCTTAAGTGAAGCTAATAAGGCCAGTGATGCTGCCAAAATTGCTGCCGCTGATGCAAGCTCAGCCGGTAGCTTAGCAACCAGCATTGCTTCTTCAATTGCTAGTTCGATGGGGTCCGATGCAAGTTCAGCCAACAGCACGGCCACTTCAGCAAGCAGCAAGGCTAGTTCGGCTGCTGTTGAAGCAAGTAACGCGTCGACAGTTGCGAACAGTGCGAGCCAAATTGCCAGCACCGCCAGTTCGGTTGCTAGCTCAGCTAATTCGATGGCTTCGACTGCTGCCAGCACCTATCCATCAAACAGTGCGTTACAAAGTGCTGCTAAGGATACTTCAAGTGCTAACAGTGAAGCTTCCAGTTATGCTGTCTCGGCCAGTTCTGATGCAAGTGTTGCCAGCAGTTTAGCGACACTAGTTAGCTCGGCCAACGCTGATGCTTCTAATGCAGCGTCCTTAGCCAACAGCGCGATCTCAGCCGGGAATATTTCCGCTGCTCAGTCCTACGCTTCAGACGCATCCACGGCTGCTTCCGTTGCTGCTTCAGATGCAACATTAACGAGTTCAGCAGCTAGCCAAGCGATGAGCGAAGCCATTAAGGCCAGTTCAGCCGCTAGTGTAGCTGTTTCAGATGCAAATAAAGCAGGGAGCATTGCTTCTAGCATCGCTTCATCAATGGCTAGTGGCGCCAACTCAGCCAGTTCAGTTGCTAACTCAGCTTCTGTGTCAGCTAGTTCCGCGTCAGTTGTTGCTAATTCAGCAAGTAGTATTGCTAGTTCAGCAAGCTCAACTGCAAGCTCGGCTAATGTGATTGCTTCAAGCGCAGCCAGTGCTAACCCGTCAAACAGTGCTTTACAAAGTTTAGCTAGCGATGCTTCTAGTGCAACAAGCCTAACTTCCAGCTATGCGACACAAGCAAGTTCTGATGCAAGTGTTGCTAGCAGCTTGGCTTCACAAGTCAGTGCTGCTAATAGCATTGCTTCATCAGCGGCTTCACAAGCCAATAGTGCGATTGCGGCTGGCGATAGTTCCGCGGAGGCTAATTACACGAGTGTGGCTTCCAGCGCAGCCTCAGTTGCTGCTTCCAATGCCAACTTAACAAGTTCCGCAGCTAGTCAGGCGATGAGTGAAGCCCAAAAGGCTAGTTCCGCTGCCAGTGTTGCATCATCAGACGCTGATAAAGCAAATAGCTTAGCCTCAAGCCTTGCTTCATCTAACAGCGCGGCTAGTTCACAAGCCAGTTCCGCAAGTGACACGGCTAGTTCCGCAAGCTCAACAGCAAACTCAGCTTCTGTTGCGGCTAGTTCCGCTTCTGTGGTTGCTAACAACGCGAGTGACATTGCCAGCACAGCTAGTTCTGTAGCCAGCTCTGCTAACAATGTTGTGTCAAGCACGGCTAACAATTATCCATCAAACAGTGCCTTGCAGAGTGTTGCCAGTGATGCTTCCAGTGCCAATAGCGCTGCTTCTAGCTATGCAACTCGGGCTAGTTCTGATGCTAGTGTTGCTAGCAGCCTAGCTTCACAAGTTAGCTCAGCTAATAGTGTTGCTTCCTCTGCTGCATCACAGGCCAACAGTGCGATTGATGCAGGTAATGAATCTGCCGCACAATCTTATGCCACTAAGGCTAGTTCCGCTGCTTCAGTTGCTGCATCAAATGCGACATTAACTAGCTCCGCTGCTAGTCAAGCGATGAGCGAAGCCCAAAAGGCTAGTTCGGCCGCTGCAGTGGCAACTTCGGATGTCACTAAAGCTAGCAGCATCGCTTCAAGCTTAGCTAGTCAAGGTAGCAATTACGCCAGCAATGCTAGTTCCAGTGCTTCGTTAGCGAGTTCCGCTGCCAGTCATGCCAGCTCTGCCGCGAGCGAACTTGGCTCTAACAGTGCGATGTCCAGCTTAGCTAGTGATGCTTCCTCTGCAGCCAGTGTAGCGAGTTCCGCTGCTTCACAGGCCAGCTCCGCCGCTAATACCGGTGATGAATCAGCAGCTTCAAGTGCCGCTAGTGTTGCTTCAAGTGCCGCCAGTGTGGCCGTATCTGATGCCAACAAGAGTGACAGTATGGCTTCAAGCTTAGCCAACCAAGGTAGTAGCTATGCAAGCAATGCTAGTTCTAGTGCATCATTAGCAAGTTCAGCAGCGAGTCACGCTAGTTCAGTGGCCAGCAACAATGCTTCGAACAGCGCAATTTCAAGCGCCGCCAGCAATGCTTCCTCGGCTGCTTCAGTAGCCAGTTCCGCTGCTTCAGTTGCTTCGTCTGCTGAGCAGACTGGTAATGAATCAGCCGCTTCGAGTGCTGCCAGTGTCGCTTCTAGCGCTGCAAGCACTGCCGTATCTGATGCTAGTCAAGCTGATAGTTTAGCCAACAGCGCTGCTAACCAGAGTCAAGGTAGTAGCTATGCCACGAATGCTAGTTCTAGTGCATCCTTGGCCAGCTCAGCTGCTAGTCATGCTAGCTCCACAGCAAGTAACCATGCTTCGAATAGTGCTTTATCTAGCTTAGCTAGTGACGCTAGCTCAGCCGCTTCAGTTGCAAGTTCGGCTGCTTCGGTCGCTTCTTCAACTGGTAATGCTGGGAACAGTTCTGCTGCTTCAAGCGCTGCCAGTGTTGCTTCAAGTGCGGCTAGTGTAGCGGTATCCGACGCCAACAAGGGTGATAGCATTGCTGATAGCCTTGCTAGCCAAGGTAGCAGCTATGCTAGCAACGCTAGTTCCAGTGCTTCAGAAGCCAGCTCAGCCGCTAGTGTAGCAAGTTCTGAAGCAAGCAATCATGCTTCGAACAGCTCGTTATCTAGCTTAGCAAGCAACGCGTCATCAGCTGCCTCAGTCGCTAGCTCAGCTGCTTCACAAGCAAGTTCTGCAGCCGGTGCAGGTGATCAATCAGGTGCTTCGAGTGCTGCCAGTGTGGCCTCAAGTGCGGCTAGTGTAGCTAGTTCTGACGCTAGCCAAGCAACTAGCATTGGTTCCAGCTTAGCTAGTCAAAATAGCAGTTATGCAAGTGATGCAAGCTCAAGTGCTTCATTAGCCAGCTCAGCAGCCTCAACCGCCAGTTCTGATGCAAGTAACAATGCTTCGAACAGTGCGATCTCTAGCTTAGCAAGTAACGCTTCAAGTGCTGCTTCAGTTGCTAGTTCGGCTGCTTCAGTCGCAAGCTCGGCTGCCAGTGCAGGCAATGATTCAACTGCTTCGAGTGCTGCTAGTGTGGCCTCAAGTGCTGCTAGTGTGGCCGTATCTGATGCCAACCAAGCTAACAGTATTGGCTCAAGCTTAGCTAACAACAGTGCTTCAGCAAGCAATGCTGATTCAAGTGCTTCATTAGCTAGCTCCGCTGCTAGTCATGCTGGTTCAGTAGCAAGTAACAATGCTTCAAACAGTGCATTATCAAGCTTAGCAAGTAATGCTTCATCCGCTGCTTCAGTTGCTAGTTCGGCTGCCTCAGTTGCGAACTCTGCTGCTAGTGCCGGTAATGGCTCAGAAGCTTCTAGTGCTGCGAGTGTTGCTTCCAGTGCTGCAAGTACGGCTGTCTCTGACGCGAATGCCGCAGATAGTTTAGCTTCCAGCTTAGCTAATAATGGTTCCAATGCTAATGGCAATGGTTCAAATGGCAGTGGCTCTAATGCTAACGGCAATGGCGAGAATGGTAATAATGCTAATGGTAACGGTACTGGTACAAACGGTAACGGAACTAACGGCAATGGTTCAAATACTAATGGCACCGGTGCAAATGGAACTATTGGTAACGGTTCAATGACCAATGGTGCTTCTGGTATGGGTACAACAGGAACTGGTGCAACCAGTAACGTCGCAACCAATGCTGCAACGACTGGGAACACGGACTCAAGCAAGACTGCTAATACCAATGCTTTACCAAATACTGGTGAATCGGACGAAGTTAATGCGGTTGCCCTTGGTGGGTTAGCATTAATGGCAAGTCTGACCATGTTTGGTGTTGCCCGTCGCCGTCGCGAGGACTAGGAACAAATTGATTTAGATAGTTTAGCCGACAATCAAGAAATCATTTTATGTAGAGAGTGGATGAAATTATGTTAAACAAAGGAATTAATAAGTTTAATTCAAAAAATATTCAGGCTAAAAATACACACTTCCGTTCATGGAAGAAGGGGAAAGTCTGGTTGTACGCTTCAGCAACGATTTTATCAATTGTTGGTGCTGGTGCTGCGACAACTAGCAAAGTTCACGCGGACACAACGGCAACGGTTGCGACAACATCAGCGGCTTCAACTGAAGTTACCAGTGCTGCGGCTACTTCAACGGCGCCAAGTTCAGCTGCATCAAGCTCAGCTGCGGCAAGCTCGGCTGCAACCAGTGCAGTGGCTACAGTAACCCCACAACTACAAACCAAGCCAATCACACTGACTAAAGGGAGTTCGTTTAGTCCAGTACAAGCTTTTGTCGGGGCTACAGACAGCCAAGGCAATAAAGTAGGTCTTAATCAAATCTCAGTTGCCGGCATGGTTGATCCTAATGTGCCAGGGGCATACAATTTGTTATTTAGCTTTGTTGATCCAACAACCAAAGCGACAGTTACTGGTGCGGCTCAAGTAACGGTTCAGGCTGAGGAAGTTGCCTCGACAACATTGGCTGCTGTACCTAACACTTCTGTAGATACCTCTACTCAAACAGTGGCTAAAACAGCAGTTGCTGATACACCAGCAACGACAACTCCGGTGGCAACCTCGAGTGTGGCATCAGCTACTGCGGGTAATGCACCAGCCGGGATGAGTCTAGCTAGCAATGCAACGACAACACCTGAACAATCTTCTGGTGCCGAGATGAGCAGCGCTTCCGCGATGCCTAGTGAGGGCACTTCATTAGACCTATCTAGTGTAGCTTCCGAAGCAACTAGTTCATTTGCTTCGGCAACGAGTGAACTTTCATCATTCGCCCAAACTTCGCAGGGAAAAGTTGCTGCCAGTCAGGTGTCTGACTTAATCAATTCAGCAGTCAGCACATTGTCTTCAGCCGCTTCCTTAGCTAGTGACCCAACGGTCGTTCAATTCCAGTCTGCTTTGTCTGCTGCCGTTGCAGCCTCCAATACAGCTTTGGCTCAATCATTGGTTGCTTCCTTCAATGCCACCTCTCAAGGCGCTGCATTGAAGGACTTGGCTGCGACAAGTGCCGCAGCCAATGCGGCGGCCTCTGATAACGCTTCGTTAGCTTCTTTGAAGGCAGCTATCGCAAGCTTGGCTTCTGGTGCAACCGTCAACTCATCGGCTGCTTCCGCGGCCTCTAGTGCGGCTGCTTCATATATGGCGACTAGTGATGGACAAGCGCTATTAGCTAACGCTAAATCCGCGGCTTCTGTTGCTTCTTCCGCCAGTGATGCTGCAGTTTCTGCGTTTGCTAATACTGCCGATGGTAAGGCAATGTTAAATGCTTTATCTTCATACGCTGCCAATCCTGAATTTAGTGCCTTCAATGCTGCTATGTCTTCCGCGGTTGCTGCTAAAGACACGACGTTGGCCTCTTCATTAGCTTCGTCCTTCTTTGCTACAGCTGAGGGTTCTCAATTTATCGCTGACATGAACTCTTACGAAGCAACCGATGCTTATAAGAGCATGGCTTCGGCCATTTCAACGGCTCAAGATACGGCACTTTCTCAAGTGCAGTCCTCCATTTCTTTGGCTAGTCAAACGCTTGCCAGCAGTGGCTTCGACCCTTCAACTATTTTGGGTAGTATTACCGGCGGAATTTGGAATGCTGTCTCTTGGCTTGCTACCAATATTAACCCGATTAAGCTAGTTCCAAACCTCACTGGTTGGGGTCAATTTGGTGAATTTTTAGAGTCATTAGTTGGCTCTACTGTTGGAGCTACTTTCTATGGAACTGTTGGATCGGCTGTTACGGGTTTTGTTGCTAATGGGATTTCATTTCTACCCTCAGTTATTGCAAATACCTTAATGTCAATAGTTCCAATCTTGGGCTGGGCTGGTAATATTCATCCTTGGGTATCCATGGGATGGATTGGTGGTATCGCTGCTTGGTTTGGTGGTTCAATTTCTACAGCAATGGGAGCATATTATGGCGGAACTATGTCAAATGGCCTCTCGACTGACGGACACGTGGATAACATTGTGAGTGGTACAGCGTTAGGCGCGACAATTGGTTCAGTTCTTGGGACTACCTTAGGCGATTGGGTATTTGGTTATATTGGGGCTCACATCGTTATGATGATCCCTGCTGTTATTACGACAATTGTGGGTACAATTGGTACAATTACTGCTTTATTGCCACCATTAGATACCCCACTTGCATTACCAGTTACACCGATTTTAGTAGCTCTTGGTACGCTAGTTGGTGCTCCAATTGGTTCAGTAATTGGTGGTGTGATCGGTGGGGTCGTTGGTCTTATTTCACAACAGCTTGGAATTAAGTTAAACCTTCCTGATGCTGGTCAGCTGGTCAAAGATATTGCAGCCTTGCCTGGTATTTCAGACCTACTTGATACCATCCAGACTGTTACTGAAAAGACTGGTACGATCGTAACTAAGGCTGTTTCCCTTGCCAAGGGTGCTAGCTTTAGTCAGTTGAGCGGATTCACTAGTGCCACTGATAGTAATGGGGCGACTGTTCCATTGAGCCAAATCTCCTTTAGTGGTACGGTAGATCCATCCGTACCAGGTGCTTACATTGTTGATTACAGCTACACCGATGCTGGCACACAGAAAGTTGTCAATGGTTACTCAATCGTGACAGTTACTGATGACGCAACACCAGCAACGCCAGCGACGGTATAGACAAATGAGTGGCTTGCTTAAATTAAAAAAGATTACGTTGACCCAAATAGGCCCCTTCGTTCCATTACATTTAGTTGTTGAAGCGAAGGATTCTCACGGGGAAGCAGTTAGTCCAAAGCAAATTACGATGGAAGGATCGGTGGATTTACAAGTTCCTGGGGAGTACCCAATCTTGCTTCAATTTATTGATCCTTATACTGAAACGCCAGTTAAGGCCATGACGATGGTGACTGTCGTTCGAGCTGAATAGACTAATAGTGTCAATTAAGAGTGTTACTAAATTCCGGTTTTTGAATTTAGTAGCACTTTTTTTAATGGATGTAATGAATTTATGGCTCAGTGATGTTATTCTATAAAGGTACAATATTAGTTATTTCGTAGATGCATTATTCGTTTGGAGAAGTACTCAAGTGGCTGAAGAGGTGCCCCTGCTAAGGGTATAGACCGTGAAAGCGGTGCGAGAGTTCGAATCTCTCCTTCTCCGTTCAAAGAGAATCAAGCTGAATTATCAAATCCAGCTTGATTTTTTTTGCGTTTATCAACTCACAGCGCAAGCTTTGTCAGCTTTAATGTGTCTGGTCCGAGCCCTAAGTGTAGTTGAGGACAATGGAAAAAACAGTGACGCTATTTTTTGAGGCGCTTACCATAAACATGGATGACCACGATATTCGGATTAAAATTTATCATTTGGCGTGTAAATAGCCTTCTTTTTGTTTTAACATCGTTCGTAATAGAAATAATATCTAGAAAATAAAATGCTTTTACCTATTTATTAAATTCAAAAACTATAATATCATTAAGCTGTTAACACTAAATCAATTGCTCGGGTTGATCTGCGCTGGACTGTTCTCGAAATTGGAGCCGGCAACTCGTTAACTTTGATGATGTTTTTCACGAATTAAGTGAAAGAGGAAAGTAAAAATGAAAAATTATCTAGAAAAAAAGCACTTACATAGACAGAGCAAAATTACCAATTTTAGACGATGGAAGTCTGGTAAGCAGTGGTTGTATGCGGCAAGTGTTTTAACCTTAATGGCCGGTGGTGCCGCCACCGTTGAGCAGGTTGAAACAACGAGTGTGCATGCTGATACGATTTCGACGACTCAATCAAGTGTTGCTTCTTCGTCAGTGGCAATTAATAATCTTTCAAATAACAGCGCAACAACTAGTCAAGCTAGTGTTGCCGTTAGCTCGGCGATAATAATTTCTGATCCTGTTAGTTCGACGGAGACAGGCACAGCAATTACGAGGTCTTCAGCCGCTACGGTAGCGGAGGTTAGTAGTTCGGCCGTGGAAAGCTCAGCGACTGCGGTCAACGTTTCTTCAACGGCATCCAGTCAAGTTAGCACAAGTGAGGCGGCTTTAAACAATAACGAGGCTGCTTTAAGTCAGTCCATATCACAAGTTGCTAGTTCAGGCCAGACCAGTGTACTAGACATGCCAATTAGTCAAGCGGATATCGTCTTGGCAACCGTAAGTAGTGCAGCTACAGCAACTTCTAGCGCCGTTAGTTCGACCTCAGTAGTTGCCCCCGATCTTAGCGGGGTTGTAGCAGGAATTGGTGCTGCTTATAATGAGACACTTAGCGGTGTGATTACGCAACTTATCGGAAGTGCTGGCGTTAGCAATGCTGTGACGTTATTAACTAATGTCATTTCACAAGCGGGATCATTTTTTAGCAGCGTTCCTGGAGTTAGTAATGTGGTGACGGTCGCTAATGGTGTTTTAAATGGCGTTACTCAAGCGATCAACCTTGCAAATGGTTTAGGAATTGATCCCAGTGGGTTAGTGGTTACAGCAATCACCAATGGCATGAATGGGTTAGGGCAAGTGGCTCTGACAGCGCTGACTCCAATAATTAATAACATCCCAGTTATTGGATCAGGATTACTGTCGGTCGTTAAGCCGATTCTATCGAATCTATCTAACGTCAGTCCCTCATTAGTCGTGTCTACCTTAGCCAGCGCTACTGGTCTAGGTGGTGTGTTGTCAACAGTTTCAAATATTGCAGCTAGTGTAGCACCACAAGTTATTAACGCCGTTCAAGGTGTCTTGAATACGGCCGTCAATGTGATCAATGGAGTGAAGGGTTTCATCAACAACGCTATGAATGTAGTGGCCCCAATCCTTCAACCAATTGAAAATGTTATTAATGGATTGATTGCGCCAATTCAAACAGTTTTATCTAACATTATATCTTCACTTAAAAATGCAATTTTTCCCAATACTTCATCTAACGCTACGACAAGTTCAAGCTCAGCAACGAATTCTAGCTCCAGTGCAACGACGAGTTCTAGTTCATCAGCAACATCTAGTAGTTCGGCTGTTTCAGTAAAGCCAGCTTTAGTTACAAAAGCGACGACCATTCGTCAAGGTAGTAGTTGGAATGCCTTACAAAATTTCGTTAGCGCTACCGGATCTGATGGACAAAAAGTCTCATTAAGTGAGATCACCATGCAGGGAACGATTGATCCACAAGTTCCGGGGTTGTACTATATCATGTTTCAATTTGCGGATCCTGTTACTAAGGTAATCGTTCAAAATATGGCTGCCGTCACAGTTCAAGCGATAGACCCAGTAGCGGAAAGCTCGGCCGCAAGTGAGGTGGCACTTGCGAGCTCAGCCGTGGCACAAGACATCGTTGCGGTCAGTGCAGCAACGAGTGCTATTAATGCTTTGCCACACTCGACAAGTAACATAACCAATCGTTTTTCATCAACCAGTAACTATCCAAGCTCACAAGTCGTTTATTTGTCAGCAGCCAGTAGTGATGCAACACCTGATGTAAATGTATTAGGTAGCGATGTGATGCAATACGTTAATGAATTACGTTCAGCTAACGGACAGCCGGCTTTAACGTATTCAAGCAGTGAAGCTACATTTGCTCAAACTCGTGCACAACAGATTGTAAGTGATTTTAGCCATGATAAATCGAATAAGTCGACGGAAGACATTGGTGGGAGTCGTGGCATTACGGATCAAATGCAATCGTCACAAGAAATGGCTTACTTTATCGTTATGGATTGGTATGATGAATCTGATAACCCAGAAGCAGTCGGCAATGGCCATTATGGTCATCGTGCTAATTTATTATTTGGGGGCCCGACTATGGGTGTGGGTTTTGTTAGAAGTACTGATCCGACGACTACATTTACTGATTATTACAGCTTTGAAGCACCATCCTACCAAGATGTTTCGCTATATAACCAGGCGGAGACGATGGCAAATGCCAAGAGCAATCCATCGACGATCCCCCTACCAAATATCACCTTTGTCTACGTTGATTCGCCTGATTTTGATCTGTTGTACAACAAATTAACTCAGTTACAGCAACAACTAGCTAGTGATCAGGCCGCTTTGGCAGCCGCACAGAACAAATTATTGACGGTGTAATTTGTAAAACAGACAGCGCGAACAGATAAGTTCAGAAAAATCTAATTTAAGTTAAAGGACACTTTGCGGAGTGTCCTTTTTTGTAGTGCGCCGATCTTGATGGGCTTAGTGTTGACGAAATTTTAAAAGGCTGCGAATAGTGATCGGTCGGGTAACTTCACATTACTGCAAAACAATGATCTAACGACACCTTTATACAGAAGATAGTTGAACGATAGGTTCAAACTTAGCTCAGACTGAGCAGTATAAAAATAAAACAACTATTAAAAAATAATGTCATTTATAAAGAATACGCAAAAGCAAAATATAACTTTAAAAATACTTTATAAAGAATATAATTAAAATTAAGTGTTTATCAATTAGGTTGTTAGCAATTGATAAATATAAACATCATAGCAATAGCTAAAAAGCAAAAAAGATGTCCGAGGGGAGCGATACAATGAATTCTGAGACACACTTTAAAATGTATAAAGCCAAAAAAAGATGGTTGGTCGCTGGAATGGCAGCAGCAGCTTTTTATTTGGGCGGGCCAATTGTAACTCAAGCAAAGGCGGCAACACCTGAACAAGACCAAGGATCGACATCATCAGCGGCAACGGCTAGTGAGCGGCCAGCTCTGATTGCAACGTCATCGGCAGCAACGTCAAGTGCTGCCACTAATACAATGGTTAGTGCGAATTCCGTAAACGCTGCGACTATGAGCAATCCGTCTACAAATGACAGTGGTGCTTCACAATCGTCTAATGCCACTGTTGTACCAACAAGCAATGCAATCTTAACTGATCAAATCAGTGATGCAGCGGTGGTGGCGAGTTCATCGGTTAACGGATCGTCTCAAAATGTGTCGGCTTCTTCAGTAGCGACGAACACGTCAACCATGACTTTGGCAACTATGGCTCCTGCTGCTAGTGATACAACTATCGGTGAAACGGCCGCTTTGGCGGATATTACCGATGAGTTTAGCAATCAAGTACCGATTAACGATCAAAGTGTCGGCGCCAGTGTATTAGGCACCTTAACAACTAGTTACCAAGGGTCCGGCTTTGCGCCACTGACGGCGGCCCAACAGTCTGCTTATGTGCAGACATTGAGTGCTTATACGGCTGGGATTACGGCGGCTGAAAGTGATTTGATGACTTCAACGGCGTCAGGTTTTGCGGGTAATTATGCGGCAGTTACCATGGAGGATCAGAGTGCCGGGCTCAGTGTGGCAAACTTAACGATCCGCTTCGAACAGGTCGACACAAACCTAAATCAAGCATTTGCTTATGGTTATAATTTAGCTGCCTTTGGGGATAGTTATTTAGATGCAAGTTTTAATAATTTGTATACAACTCCGCCAGAAGATCTTGGTTATTACGGGATCGCGCAGGAAATGCAGAAATTTTTAGCAAGTATTGTAGCTGGTACCTCTGACGCACTTGGACCTAGTGTAGCAGCTGCTGCGCCGTTGCTGAATTCGTATGGTTATCCAATGCCAAATGGATTAAGCGACCGAACACAGTTATTAAACGATGTGTTAGCACAGTTGAGCCCGATTTACGTTGCCGGCGGTGAAAATGGTGCTCGAGAAAATGCTGAAGCAGCGCCTTCAGTTGATTTTTCAACTTATGCGGCTGCCAACCCATTACAATCCAGCGTTAAATTATTGGGCGTCGATTACGCAGCTGAAATTTACACTGCGGCTCAAAGCTCTTTTCAAAAAGATGGTTCAGGCATTTATGTAAATATTGAAAAATATGCAGAGGCTGATGTTCATGCTAATTTGACCCAATTTTCTGATACATCTTGGGCCAAAACATTGCAAATTTGGGGTAGTAACGCGACTAATAACCCGCTGTCAGTTACGATTCTAAAAACAATTGGGTCTGAAATGGTTAGCGTGGGTCACTCTGTGTTTAGCAACTTAATTAAAACGGCGGAAACGACTTACAGCAATGCTGACAGTTTTAGCGCGTTAACTAATCTTGCAGCCACGATTAATCCTTATGTAACCCAAAATTTACTAGGTACCATGTATCAAGATATTTTAGGGGGAATGATTAAAAGAATTGATAATGCACCTGCAACAGATCCAACGCCGGGTTTAACGGTAATTCAGCAACAAGCAATTAATTCCGTTGAAAACTTATCGGCACAACAAAATTTGGGCGCAGATCAATTAGGAACTGGTGCCATTTATGACCCGAATTGGTTTCCATATTATCAGAACACAACTGACCCTGGTTTGCTCGTTACATATGCGGGGGATCTAGCAGCTTTAGCTGCAATCGGACAGAATGCTTATACAGATGCGTTAGGTACTCGGCCGGCGTCAACTCCTACTACAACAGGCAGTCAACCGCATACCACCATTGGGGCCTGGGATGACGGCGTTCTATTTGCCGAGCAACAGCTCAACCCACTAGCACTTGATGCAAACAGCGCCTTAGCAACTGATCCGACAACTTATGCCAGCTTTGCTGATGTTTTGGCTGCTTATAAGGGTACCGATTATGATTACACGAGTGTCGTTAAAGCGGCTTACAATTTCCAGCGCTCAAAATTAGGTCAATTGGATCTGAACTATGTGCGTAAGTTAGATGGCCAATCGATGATAATTGATGGCAAAGGTAGTGTCGATCTATGGGGCTTTGTACCAGATACGCTGTCTGTCAACAGTGATGGACAATCAGTTGAATTTACCAATGGCACGACTCAGACGAAGACAGCGTTGGATTTACCACCGGTTGACGGTGTGGTTTATACAGCCATTCCTTCAGATGCCGATAATCCAGCAGCTCAGTTATCTGGCAATCGGACAGCTACTGGTTATTACGCAAACGTTAAGACCATTAATTCAACGTTATGGTTAAAAGCAGCCAATACATTAGCTAAGGTGACGATACCAGGAGGCTTGACGAAAGGGCAATTGACGCTAACTGTAAGTCAAATCACTGCTCAACCAACTTTTGCAACGAATGGTACAACACAGACAACCGGCACCCAAGTCTTTGATTGGACTTCAGCGACCTTGCCAGCCGGGTGGGCCTTTGCTAACGGTAATTTGACTTACAGTGGTGAAATTTTGAATCCACAGGGCACGACGTTAAATTTGACCGATAAAGTCGGGGATACATTAACGGTGACGATTGGCTTTACCAACACGCAGACCGCAATTTTTAATTTTGTCGATGCGACAGACAATAACCAGTCAATCAATTCATTGACCAATGTGCCAACGGATGCTGATCGAACTGTTAGTGGCACGTTCAATCAACCAATCGTGCCAACATTTACCAATGGTGCAACGTTGCAAGAGATTGTTAATCAGTTAACGGCTCTGCATTATCATTTAGTGACTGATTTAACTAGTCTGCCATTGACCTATGATGAAGATGATCAAACAACCCAATCCTTTACGATTGCCTTTGTTCATGATCAGACTGTTGTGACGCCCGATAATCCTAGTCAACCAGGACAGCCAATCGACCCAGCTAATCCGAATGGACCAAAGTGGCCAAGTGGAACTGCCTTAGCCTCATTACAAACGATTGGCCAACGAACAATTACCTATGTTGACGCCAATACGTTAGATCCGATCAAAGTTGCACAGACCAATAATGGTGAAGTGGTTCAAAAAGTTACTTTTGATCGGCACGCTGTTGTGGATGAAGTGACCGGGACAATCCTTGGCTATGACACCAATGGTGATGGGGCAGTTGACGTTGAACCAGACAATGGCAATCAGGCTTGGCTACCAAAGACTGGTACGTATGCGGCAGTGACGAGCCCGGACTTAAGTGAATATGGCCTGATTAATCCTCACGACATCACCTCACCAACGCCCACTGGTTTACCTAATGTGCCAAGTGCTACCGCGATGCCAAATGATCAGTTATCGGTGACGATCGCTTACGATCATCAGTTAGTACCAGTAACGCCAGGTCAACATTTGGTTCCTGGTGATCCGATTAATCCTGATAATCCTAATCAACCAGTGTGGCCTGCTGGGGTTGCTGACAGTAACTTGACCAAAACCGTGACGCGGATGATTCATTACGTTGACGCTAACGATCCAAGTAAGTCAGTGGCGCCTGATGTAATTTCAAGTGTGAGTTACAATCGGACAGCGGTTGTTGATGCTGTGACTGGCCAACTATTAGGTTATGCACCTGATCCAACTACCGGCAAGCCAACGCAAACGGCCAGTGATGGCGGCTGGGAATTAGCCAGTGCTAGTGACACACTTGGCGCAGTATTATCACCCGATTTAACTAGCCAAGGGTATTCAGCGCCCGATCAAGCGATCGTTGCAGACCAAGTGATTATGCCAGATTATTCAGGCGCTGATCAATTTGCGGTGACAGTTATGTATGCACATGGTACGGTCCCAGTAACACCAACTCAGCCAGGCCAACCAGGGCAACCTCTTGATCCTCAGAATCCTGATGGACCAAAATGGCCTACTGGTACTGCTGCTACTGATTTAAGTCAAATTTCAACTCGGACGATTAACTACTTTGACCGGCAAACGGGCGCAGTGGTGGCTAAACAAGTGCAACAACAAGTAAGCTACTCGCGAACCGCAATTGTGGATCAAGTCACTGGCGCATTGTTAGGTTATGATACCGTTGGCAATGGACAGGTGACGACCACTGATGCCAACCAGGCGTGGGTATTAACCAGCCCTGATGATACTTTTGCGGCTGAAGTTTCGCCTGATTTAACGGCAGCGGGTTATCTATCTGCTTCACTGAGTCAAGTCGATGCGCTCAAAGTGACGCCAGATAACGGCGGTCAAAGTCAGGTGGTCAATGTGTATTATGATCACGCAACGACGCCAGTCACCCCTAACCAACCACAACAACCTGGTCAACCAATCGATCCCGCTAATCCCGATGGACCAAAATGGCCGGCTGGGACAGATATTAACTCACTGACCAAGACGGTTATGCGAACCATTAACTATTTAGATCAACAGACTAATGCTGTGGTGGCCCCTGCGATTAACCAAGCCGTGACCTTGACCCGCACCGCGATTGTGGATCGAGCAACCGGGGTCTTATTGGGTTATGATCTAGATGGGAATGGTACCGTTGACACAACGGATGGGACAGCAGCTTGGCAACCGAGTGGATCTGATGTGTTGGCAGCTGAGACGTCACCAGACTTAACGAGCCATGGTTACCAACCGGCAACGCTTAAACAAGTCCCAGCTCAAACCATCACTGGTGACTATGACGGCGACAGCAACTTAGTGGTGAATGTCTATTATGCGCACCAGTTGCAACCTGTTACACCGCAACAACCAGGTGTACCCGGTCAACCAATTAATCCGAACAATCCAAATGGACCAAAATGGCCAACCGGAACGGACGCAGGTTCACTAAGCCAGACTATCACGCGCACGATTAACTATCTTGATAAGCAGACTAATGCGGTGGTTTCACCGCAGGTTAATCAGGCGTTACTTTAACGCGTACGGCGATTGTCGACCAAGTTACCGGTAATATTGTCGGCTATGACACGACCGGCGACGGTAATGCCAATGTGACTGATGCTGCACAAGCGTGGGTCATTAAGGGTACGGATCAATTAGCTGCGGTAACCTCACCAGATTTAAGCGATTTAGGCTATCAGTTAGCCAATCCGACTGTAGTGGCTGGTCAAACGATTGCAACCACCTATACAGGTACACCGCAGATTACAGTAAACGTCTACTATGATCACCAAACGACGACTGCGACGCCAGCCCAGCCGGGCGTACCAGGCCAGCCAATTAATCCCGATGAGCCAAATGGGCCAAAGTGGCCAATAGGAACGGATCAGGCGGATTTAAGCAAAACTGTGACCCGGGCGATTAACTATTTGGATCGACAGACAGGTCATTCAGTCGCTACCGCAGTGACACAACAGGTAACTTTTGTGCGTACTGCAATTATTGACAAGGTAACTGGTGCGTTGTTAGGTTATGACACCACTGGCGACGGCCAAGTCGATACGACCGATGCAGATGAAGCTTGGCGGATCGAAGGATCTAACCAATTAGCCACGGTAGTTTCACCGGATCTCGTTGCTGATGGCTATCAGGCCGCTGATCCACAAAGTGTGAATGCATTGACACTAACGAATAGCTACAGTGGTGATCTGGCCATGATTGTGAATGTTTATTACGACCACGCAACACTGCCAGTAACGCCAACTACCCCAGGTCAGCCTGGTAAACCAATTAATCCGAATGAGCCAAATGGGCCAAAGTGGCCAGCAGAGACTGCTGCTAGCGATTTAAGCGAGACAGTAACGCGAACAATTAACTATTTGGATCAACAAACCGGACAAGCTGTATCTACGCCGGTTGTTCAACAGGTCAGTTATGACCGGACGGCGATTATTGATCAGGTTACTGGGCAACTTTTGGGTTATGATACGACTGGTGACGGAAAAGTAGATACGACAGATTGCCAGCGAGCATGGGTAAGCGTCGGAGCGACTCTTCTAGCCGCAGTGACTTCACCAGATTTAAGTGCTCAAGGTTATCAATCAGCTACACTTAAGCAAGTCGCGGCTCAAATGATTTCGGCAAATTACAAAGGAGAGATGAATCTCGTTGTGAATGTTTATTATGATCACGCAACCACTTCAGTAACGCCATCCTGGCCGGAACAGCCCGGTCAGCCAATTGATCCAGCGCAACCTAATGGACCAAAGTGGCCACAAGGCACAGCTGCTGATGATTTAACGCAGACGGTTACGCGAACCATCAACTATCTCGACCGGCAAACCGATTTGCCACTGGCTACACCAGTCGTGCAAACGGTCAGTTATCGTCGAACGGCCATTGTTGATCGAGTTACTGGACAGTTGCTTGGTTATGACATTAATGGTGACGGACAGGTAGATACAGATGACGGGACTACTGCCTGGCAGGCGGACGGTTCAACTGAATTAGTGGCCGTAGTTTCACCAAACTTACAAAGTCTCGGGTATTCGGTAGCTAGTCAGTATATGGTCGATGAATTACCAATTCCAGCTGATTATCGTGGAGCGCGTCAATTAACTGTCAACGTGTATTATGATCATCAGGTGGTATCAACGACTCCAACTCACCCTGGTAACCCCGCTGAACCAATCAATCCGGCCGATCCAAACGGACCAAAGTGGCCAGCAGAGACCAGTCTCGATCAATTGACAAAGACGATTACACGGACGATCACTTATTTGAATCGGTCAACAGGCACTGCGGTGGCAACCCCAGTGGTTCAGACGGTCACTTATCATCGAACCGCGTTAGTTGATGCTGTGACTGGGCAATTACTTGGCTACGACATCGATGGGGATGGGATGGTTGATACGACAGACGCATTAAATGCTTGGGTCGTTGATGGAACAGATACCTTAGAGGCGGTTACTTCACCACAATTAGATGGTTTTGGTGAACCTTCCCTACCAGTTATCGGTGAAAAGGTCATTCCTGGTTCATACAATGGTGATCGAGCAATGCATGTGATTGTCTACTACACTCCATTAACTCAGCCGGTTAACCCAGTTGAACCGACTCAACCAAGTGAACCAACAACACCGGTTGAACCGACTCAACCAAGTCGACCAACAACACCGGTTGAACCGACTCAACCAAGTCGACCAACAACACCAGTTGAACCGACTCAACCGGATCAGCCAAGCGAACCAAGCGAACCAACAACCCCAGTTGAACCGGATCAACCAAGTGAATCAATCACCCCAGTTGAGCCAAGTGTTCCTGTTGAAGCAGTACCGGTTCAAACGAGAATGCAACGGTTTAATCACCAACCGCAACCAACTGCACCACAACGTGCCAGCTTACCGAAGACAGATGCGCAACGGCATGGCTTATTAGCAACGATATGGTTAGCAGTGCTTAGCTTATTCGGTCTGGGTAGTTTGCGGAGAAAAAAGAACGTTAAGTAATTTGTTTTTAAGGCTTAAACGTGTTACCAAAAAGACGTCGACGTATGCCGGCGTTTTTTCAATCCAAGGCTTGATCGAAGTAATGATCATATAACTCACTAAAATCTTAAAAGATAGTCTTTTTCGCGAATGTACAGTATGATTATGTACAGAATTTAACGCCAATGGTGTTTATAAGGGAGACAAAATTTGATTAGGAAAATAATTCGCGGGCTGCTGCTGTTAATTTGCCTCGGATCCCTCGGCTACATTGGGTATCAATACAATTGGCTCAACGTGCGCAGTAACGTGACTCGGTATCAGACGACGCACCAAGTCGCCAAGCTGAGCCACAACAAGGTTAGCCAAGGGACACGTCAGCGCATTGAACGGCAAATTATGCGCCAAACGCAATCTGGTCAAGACTTAACTAAACAAGGATTCGTCAGCATTCCTAATGTGGGCATCTTGCAACCAATCTTTAATGATGCATACTCAGATAAAGGTTTAGCCGCTGGGGCCAATTACGCGAATCGGAGCGCCGTTGATCCAGATGGCAAGAATATTCCGGTCATGGGTCAAGGTAACTATGGTTTAGCCAGTCACAACTTTAATGATGGCAAAACGGGTTTTAGTGCCCTACAAGATAAGTTAAATGAAGATGCACCATATTTAGTTAACGGTAAATTAAAGGGTAGCAATTGGTTAAAGGGCAAGATGCTGTATTTGGCCAATGACAAAGGGATCTACGCCTATAAAATTGGTCGGCAAACGTTAGTCAATGAAGATGACGTTAGTGTCTTGAATCCAACTAAGAAGCCAGTCGTGACGATCATCAGCTGTCTGTTTCCAAGTACGCAGTATCGCATTATCACGAATGCCAAACTGACGAAGACCTATACGTGGCAGAAAGCGCCGGCTAAAGTGGTCAATCTATTTGACCTGGAGAAGCAAAATACCAATGTTCACGCCAGTTGGTTTAACCCGGGTACTGAAGAAGGTGCTAACGGGGATGCTGGTGGCAGTAAGTAATTAAATTATGCATCGCAAGACGGGTGTCGATCAATTTGATCGACACTTTTTTTGTGATTTTTTGGGTAGTTTAATAAAGTTAACGGGGTCAATTATATCAATGGATTTGAGGATATAAATCACACAACTTAATTGTGCGAACGTTGATAAATCAAGGGTTTGCGAGGCATATTTTTTCGTTTTAACTAATCAACATGATAATCTTTGAACCACAAAAGGAACTCGCAACTGGCAACCACTGGAAGGAGCTGTTTACATTGTGAAAATAATTCACCGACCGACAGGGATCATCAGAGTTGTACTGACATTGATTCTGGTGATTCCGTATCTGCTGGCGACCACGACGGCAACTGCTTCAGCGACAACAACCATTGCAAGCAACGAAGCAGGCGCAGCCAACGTGACCTATACAGTTAACCCCACTAATCACGAGATTGACTGGCAGGTGCGCATGACTAAGGAGAAGAGTGCCGCGCCCGGTCCATGCGCCTAAACCTGACCAAGGGGGCCCGTCTAACTGAGGTGACAGATTTTGCGGTCACCAGCGATAGCGGTCAAGCGGTGGCCTTTACCAACGAACGTGCTGGGAGTAGCTATCGTGGTCCCAAAGACGCAGATGCCAAACAGTACTTAGCAACCTTTAAGACCAAGTATGAGGAAGGAGTGATGAGTGACGCAGCCTTGACCATCGGGTACGACATCTTTGAAGAAGCGGACGGTCAGGCGGTGCAGAATGTATTGACTGGGATGAAACAAGTTCAGATTAGTGTGGCCGAATTGATAGATCCGGAAAATGAAGTAGAAAAAGAGACTAATGGCGATGATGCCACGTCAACTCAGGTTTCGGAATCTCCTAGTACTAGTCCTAAAAGTGATTATAGTACTGAATCGGAACAAGGTACTATAGATGATAGGACAACGAATAAAGATTCAAGAGCTTGGGACGCTACAGGTATAGTGTTAGTTAATGACTCAGAAACGAAAATGAACTTTGAGACATTTTGGAGTTGGCAGTCAGCTTCAAATAATTCAGAGACCAATGTTGGCACGATTTCTTACCGCGATAAGGTTAGATTTACAATCAAATGGGATTCATTGATTTTGGAAAATACACTTTCATATCGAACAGTAAAAGGTGGGGCTTGGACTGAAATTGCTAGGAATCCTGGATCTGGAAATTATGATGACGAAATAAAACTCGAAGATTTAGAAGGAAATACATTAGATCAAATTCGAGCTGTAAAAAATACAGACGGATCTCTGACCTTCACCAATGAAGATGCGTCGAATGAAGCTATGATCCAATTTAAGGCAGCAGGTCCGCTTTTTCGGTCTGAGAGTAATTGGATGAAATTCACTTCATCAGGTGAAAAATTTAAACTTACAGTCCCTAAGCTTGATTTCGGAACGATTGATAAACTAGGTCAGATTACTGAACAGCCATTTGTATTTGACCTCGAACAGAATACCGGCAAGACGCCTTTTTCCCTAAAAGCAACGAACCAAGCAGATACAATGCCAATAGAAAATCCATTTCGCCAACTAAATGCACTTACGTCTGGATCGAAGACTTTAAATCCAGGTGAAACACAAACTATTTTAGAAAATCAGGTTGATGAGATCCCCCCGATTCTATTCGGAATTAACGTTCCTGACGTTGGGTATCTAAGTGAAAATTATAGTGCACCAATTAGATGGGATTTAGTTTTTAAATAACAATAAGTCAATTAAAAAGGAGAATTCACTATGATTAAAACAAAATTAATTACCCTTTCGACGATTGCAACCTTAGCTTTGGGTGGTATTGCGCCAATGGTCGCGAATGCGGATGTGTCGTTCAATGGAGAAACTGAAGCGACGTTAAATATTGATCCGAATGCACCGGGCGGTAAGACACTATCTTTCGACCAAGCGCCTAACATGGATTTCGGATCAGTCGGGTTACAAGACTTAATTAGTGGCTCAGTCACCCGACCATTAACTGGCACAACGCGTGATGATAAGCCTGTTCCGACAGATAATACACTGAAAATCTCAGATACTCGTGACTTAGATAATAAGTATTGGGAGCTAACGGCTTCGATGACCAATTTTAAAGGTAGTGGGCAAGATATTAATGTCGATAACATTACGATGGGGAATCTAACTGCAAGTACCGGGGCGGTGACAGGTGGCAAAAAAATTAGCAAAGTAACCAGTAAAGTTTTAGATAGTACCACTGATGGCGCCGCCAAGGCAGCTAATGCTCGGGCGGCGATGAAGCTAGGGACTGACACCGTACTGAATTTACCACGTAACTCGCACTTGGATAGTACAACTACAGGTGCTCACAGTGCAACGATGACTTGGACCCTTTCCGACGCACCACAAGTTAAATAACCACTAATCTTTTCCAAAGGTGAATGGCCAATCGCCGTCACCTTTTTTAATCAACAACCCAAAGAAGGTGACGGTAATGAAAATGATGCAACGATTTGTTAAATTAATTGGCCTCCTGATGGTGGGCTTGACTGTCTTAGTGGGAGTCAACACCACTACAGCGAATGCCGCGGATGGTGCAGGCTTTACGGTAACGGCGCAACTGCCTGACAACCAAAAGAATAAAGATGTTTCTTACTTTGATTTAGCAACTAAACCAGGCGAAAAGCAGAAGCTGACAGTGACGTTGAAAAATACGACGACCAAGACGCAAACACTGTTGGTCAGCCCTAATGACGCGTTTACCAATAGCAATGGGGTGATCGAATATAGTAAGCGAAACGTTAAGAAGTCAGCGAGCGCGAAGTATCAGTTTAGTGACTTGATCAAAGAAAAGACGAAAAAGGTTGATGTGGCACCTGACGAGTCTAAGGAAGTTACCTTTACGCTCTCAGTACCGAAAAAAGGCTTTAAGGGCGATATTCTCGGTGGCTTTTACGTGACGCCTGAGGAAGATAAGCACCAGGCTAACAACCGTTCTGATGGTTTAGGGATCGAGAATAAGTTTGCGATGCTGGTCGGTGCGCATTTACATGGTCAAGGTACTGCTCAGCCGGCGTTAAAGTTGAACAGCGTAAAGCCTAAGGTTGAAGATGGGCAGGCTGTCGTGGCTGCTCAGTTGGAAAACACGCAACCAGTGTTGTTTGGTAAGTTGCAAGTGAAGTCCACCATTACTAAGCGTGGCAGCGACAAAGTGCTATATGAAGACACCAAGAAAGACGTGTCAATGGCACCTAATACGTTGTTCACCAACTTGGTCAAGCTAGATGATGACAAGTTTAAAGCTGGTGATTATACCTTAAAGATTGCTGCCACTCGTAAGGGTAAGACATGGCACTTTAGCAAGAACTTCACGATTGATGACAACACCACTAAACTCAATAATAAGCTGCGCAATCAACCGAAACGTGATTTAACCTGGCTCTACGTGAGTGTCGGTGGTGTGCTTGTCATCATCATCGCTGGATTAGCCTTCTGGTTGGGCCGGCGGAAACGGTAATTAGAATTAGTCACAACAATTAATGAAAGGAGGAGATGATCATGCAGAAAAAAGCGCTGCTCATGTTAGTTACAACAGCGCTAGGACTCAGCAGTGGTTTAGGCAGCTTATCTGTTCAAGCGGATTCGACCGGGACGTCGGTCGGCGAAGTGACGATTGATAATTCGAATATTCGCCCGCTACGGTTAGATTCGGTACCGCAATTAACCTTTGAGCGCGTTCACCGTGATGCAGTCATGGATGCACCAACAGAATCATTAGACGCAATGACCGCTGAATCGGTGAATGGACATCCAGATGGGCACTTGGTTGTTAGCGATGAACGATCGTCAGGTGAGCAAGCCCAAGACCCTTGGTCAGTGAATGCTCGCTTGGTGGCCGTTCAAAATGAAACGACGGCTCACGAATTGATCGGAACCACGATGAGTCTTACCTTGGCAGATCAAGCACCAGTCGTCATTTCGCAGCAGGCGAGTCGGGTGGTAACCGCACCCCAAAATGGTCTGACGGGTGGACGATATACCAACGATGTAACGGATGCTCAGCTGATGATTCCCGCCCAGTCACATGCGGATGTGGGCCATTATCGAGTGCTAGTTGAATGGCAATTGGTGAACTCCGCCGGAAATGAGGTGGATGATGAAGTGGATTAAAAGCTTCCTCGTTATCTTGATGGCCGGGATCATGATCGGCGTCAGTATAACTCCGGCCAGCGCGTCATCATATACAAATAATACGTTTGAAGTCTATGATGACAATACTGGCGGTAGCGGTGGAAATCAAGGTGGTCAGACCGGTCAAAATGCAGGTCAGTCAGCTGGCGGATCGCAAGCGACACCTCAACCGATCACGCAACAGCTTAAAGCGGATGCGGCCGGGATGTTACCCACCCCCGTTCAGCGAGCTTTAGGATTACCGACGACGAGCGCGAATGGCTGGTCGGCAGGATCCAGCTGGTTACTACTCATTATCGGTGAATTGTTAGCCTTGATCGGGCTAAGCGCCTGGACCTTTGTCAGATATCATCGAAGAACACGAGAATAGATAGTATTTGGAACTGATTCAGGTTGGGATTTGTTTAGAATGACGCGAACCACTAAAAAAGATTCGAAAATCATTTGGTGTTCGATTTTCGAATCTTTTTTATATTGGAATACTAAAGTGAATTAAACGCGTGGGTCGTTTCGTTTGGCCACATCATAGTAAGCGCCGGCTGCCGTTGTTGGCGCCCCAGTGTGGAAATGCTCAGTACTGAGGCCCGGACGTTTGACCGGTTCAGGATCTTCTTTAAGACATTCGAACCGCCGCCCCGCACCATCTTCAATGAAGAAAACGCGGGCATAGTGATTTTGACTGGTTACTTTATGGCAGTCCGTATGGGCCGTCCCAAAAATATCATAGTAAGTCGTGAGGGTAGATCCTTTCTTTATCGATAACAGTTACTTAACAACGGTGACGGTCTTAGTCGACTGGCGAATGACGTAATCTGCCACGGAACCAAGGAGATTACCGGTTAGGCGGTGAGTCCCAAGGGCCCCCATCACTAACTCGGTCACATCTGGTTCACTGACCGCATCAACTAGACGTTGTTTAGTATTACCCTCGAGCACTTGAATATCAAGGTCGGCTGGATTTAGACCTTGTTCATGAGCAAGCTGTTCCAGGTAATTACGCGTGTTTTGTAACAAGTGGTCGTTTTCATGTTCGATCTCACCGTTCATGGTGACGTTGCGGGTAATGATGTCGTTGGCCGTCACACTAATGTTGTACGGGTTACTGGTGGAATGGATAACGCTTAGTAAACGTAAATTAAGGCCATCCAACTTGGCTAGCTTAGCAGCATAGTTCAATACTTTACCAGCTTCTGAGGAGGCATCAACGGCCACAAGAATTACTTTATTCATAATAAAAACCACCTTGTCGTTAGTTTGTGAACAGTAGAAGGCTTCAACTCAAGTATAGCATTGCAAGAGCTGGACGAATAATTTTGCGTTTTTATAAGGGCGGGTAGGGTAGTTTGAGTAGGACTACATTTTGGTTGAGTGCTAGCATAGATTGTTATATTAATGGCAACTTATTTATATTTGGAAGTGAGCGAGTGCTATGCCACTGCATTACTTACGGATTAAATGGATTTCAGTCTTATAGTTAGTTTTGAAGGACAAATCAGGCTTTTTGTCGGACACCCTCCTATAATGCAGATAACAATGTTTGATAAACAGCCTGGTAGGAGGTTACTAAAATGAAATTAATTTTCCATGGTCATTCATGCTTCGAATTGGTGCTATCAACGGGACAGGTCTTGATTTTTGATCCATTTATTACGGGTAATCCGCAGTCCGACCTCACGTTACCGCATCATGTTGACGCAATTTTTGTCTCTCATGGTCATGCTCATCATGTTGGGGATATGATCGAACTTTCGATCGCCAATCAAGCCCCAATTATTGCCGTCACCGAATTAGCTAATTACGCTGAAACGCAAGGTGCCAGCGGCTACCCAATGAATTTAGGCGGTAGTGCCACGTTGCCCTTTGGCTTTGTTAAATTAATGCACGCCCAGCATAGTGCTAGTCTAACGTTGCACGGTCAGACCCGTTATGTTGGTGATGCCTGTGGTTTTCTTATTCGGGCAGAGGGAAAAACCGTCTTTTATGCGGGAGATACTTCCAACTTTGGTGATATGGGGTTGTTCGGCAAGGCCTTTAATATTGATGTTGCCGTGTTACCAATTGGCGGACGGTTTACAATGGGTCCCAGTGAAGCGGCAATGTGTGCGACACGCTTACAAGCGAAAACAGTGATTCCTGTGCATTACAACACATATGATACAATTCAGCAGGATCCCCGAGAGTTACAAACTAAATTACCGACTGGCGTTGTCCAGGTGCTTGCACCTGGCGAAGTGTTTAACTTTTAAAAATAAGGGAAGCATGTAAACGATTATAACTCGTGCAATGTTTCGGTGCTGTATAATTGACTGGCGAAACATAAAAAATGAGGAGAAACTATGGCAAAAATAATCGCTTATGTACGAACCAGCACCAACCACCAAGATCTTGGCATCGAGTTTCAGCGCCAAGCCGTTTCAAAATTTCACCCGCAACAAATTTTTTCCGAGCAGATTTCTGGGCGTAAATCCAGTCGGCCAGAGTTAACTAAAGCTTTAGCCTGTTTAGAAGAAGGCGACACGTTGCTTGTTTACAAGCTTGATCGTTTAGGACGTAGTGTCCGCCAGCTGGTTAACATCGTCGCCGAGCTAGATGAACGCGGGGCTCGTTTTCGCTCGATTCATGACAATTTGGATACTGGAACCACAAATGGTCGCTTTATGTTTAATATGCTGTCAGCCGTGGCGGAATTAGAAGCAGATATGATTAGTGAACGAACCCGTGATGCCTTGAAGGTGACTGATAAACCACTCGGTCGGCGGCGAAAGTTGTCGCCAGAGCAAGAAGATAAAGTTTGCACGTTACATGCCAAACGCAGGTTTACGGTTAGGGAATTGAGTGAACGATTTGGGGTCAGCGAATCATACGTTTATAAACTTTCAAAAAGTCGTCAAGTGAGATAGAACGAAGCTTGATCATTTTTGATTCAAAATATAATCAGGGCGACACTATTAACGGTTGAACAGATATATGAAAAAGTTTATAATGGTAAAATATAAGATAGTAATGATTCGGCTGGAAAAAACCAACGTTTTTTCGTTTAAGGACAGGGTGGGATTTAACGATGGCAAAATGCCGTTGTTATCAAGTTGACCATGAGCGTCTGACGGCAAAAAAATAACTGGAAAAAACGTTGGTTTTTTCCAGTGTTGTTGGTGTACCAAAGCCGTGATTCACGACACTTTACATACGAGATTGGTTGCTAAATGACCGATTGACGAAATGAGGGATTGACAATGACTGCAAGGGATTACATTGAACGTTATTACCAGCTTAGTGCACTAGTTAAACAGGCGAACGTGATCGATTCAGGCGATATGAATGAGAGCGCGTGGCGAATTTTATTTACGGTTTATCAAAACGATAGTGTCTTTGGCGTCAGCGAATTGGCCGATCGGTTGCAGGTTCGTCGCTCGGTATTATCCAGTCAATTAAAGCGTTTATTACAAAACGGGGCGTTAATCACGGAGCGTAGTGAGGTCGATCGCCGCCGTGAACAGGTTCACTTGACTGATGATGGCAAAAAATTAGTGTTAGATGGACTTAAGCGCACTGATGCAAAGTTGAAGCAAATAACAGAGGATCCACTTCAGCCAGTTGCTGATTATATTGGTAAATAGTTATTGGCTATCGATTGAATGAATAACCACCTGCGATGTATTTAATTGCAGGTGGTTATTTATTTAAAGAAATAAGCTATCTTTCCTCAGGAAACAATTAATTAAGAAAGAGTAAGGGTTTGAAATCTCGTCGTTGATTATTTGTGTACTAATGATGAGTTTGCTACTGTTATAGTCAATCGATCTTAAACTTATAAATGATTGTGAGGGCGACATAGTGAGCTTTCTGGAATTAAAGGACATTCACAAGTCTTATTACGTGAATAAAGAACCATTTCCGGTCTTAAAAGGCATTAGCCTGAAATTCGAACGTGGTGAATTCGTGTCGATTTTAGGTGAATCTGGTGGTGGTAAATCAACTCTGATGAATATCATCGGTGGATTGGACCGCAATTATGAAGGTGATGTGCTATTAGACGGGAAGTCAATGCATGCTGCCAATGACCGGGAGCTGGACAACTATCGCCGGCAGACGATTGGGTTCATCTTTCAAAGCTTTAACTTAATTAGCCACCTGACGCTATTAGATAATGTCATGGTGAGTTTAGAAATGACGAATCTATCGCATAGTGAGCAGGTCAAACGGGCGACAAGTCTGCTCGAACAAGTTGGCTTGAGTGAACATATCCACAAATATCCTAATCAAATCTCCGGTGGACAAAAACAGCGGGTCGCAATCGCACGGGCATTGGCATCTGATCCAGACGTCATCATTGCTGATGAACCAACTGGCGCGTTGGACTCACAAAATACCCAAGAAATTTTGGAATTGATGGATGGAATTGCTGAAAGTGGCAAATTGGTCATCTGTGTCACCCATAGTGAAGCAGTCGCCGAACACGGAACGCGTATTGTGCACATGGAAGATGGCAAGATCAATGAAGACCGAGAATTAAAGCCAGCCTTTCCTGTTGAAGGCAAGCAATTGTCGACGCAAACGAAGCATTTGAGTTTTCGTTCCACATTAAAGATGAGCTTGAAACACATGCAGTACAACACCAAACGTAACCTGCTGATTATCTTCGGTGGATCAATTGGGATCTTTAGTGTCATCTTGATGCTAGCCCTTGGTAACGGGGTCAAGGCTTACATGAACGATCAAATCATGAGTCAAATCAATCCGACGACCATTCAAGTCGCGAAGAAGACCAACCAAGAATCAGTCAAAGCTGTTGAAATGACGAAAGCGGATCGGGATCGAATTGATAAGATTAGTGGTGTCACCCAGGTCGTACCGGGTAGCTATGTGGCCAATGGTGTGCAAGTCGCTTATCAGGGCAAGACCCAGAAGATTTTTCAATTCCAAACCTGGAATAAGACGGAAAAAGCTAGCGACATTAAAACCGGTCGTAAACCAGGTAAAAATGAAATCTTGATTACTAAAGCGACGGCCAAAAAGTTGGATAAAGACTATAAGTCATTGATTGGGAAGACGTTGAACTTTAGTACAACCACGGTTGATGACAATAATCAACCGGTTGGCTTGCAACGTAACTTAAAGGTTTCCGGGATTATCAATTCTGGTACCGATGCCATGTCTTATGCGACGTTACAAAGTATGTACGCGGAGAAACACGTCACGTTGCGGCCTAATTTCGCGGCTGTTTCAACGAAAGATGTTCAAACAACCAAAACGGTTCAAAATAAGATCAAAGCATTGAAGACTAATGGTAAAACAGCCTTTACGATTACTGGGGTTGGCGCAATCTTGGATAGTCTAAATACCTACATTTCCTTGGCTTTCTACGTTCTAGCAGGGATTGCGGCTATTTCATTATTAGTCTCTGCAATCATGATTATCGTCGTGCTCTACATCAGTGTTTCTGAACGAACCAAAGAAATTGGGGTATTACGGGCTTTAGGGGTTCGACGTAGTGATATTCGCAACCTGTTTGTTTCAGAAGCCTTCTTCATTGGGTTGTTTAGTGCCATCCTGGGGGTTATCCTCGCCTGGCTGGTTGAGTTGTTGATCAACCACTTCGCGAGTGGTGCCATTCACTTCGCCATTATTCAGATGACCGGCGGCTATGTCATCTTCGGGCTCTTAGTGAGTGTCATCATAAGTTTATTGGCGGCTTTGGCTCCGTCCCACCAGGCGGCCAAGCTAGACCCAATTGAATCATTAGCTGTGGAATAAGCAAGAATAGTCTTTTTAAAACGGTACTTGATCCGAAATCCCATTGATCGGGGTGATTGGACCAGCGCCGTTTTTAATTTGGCCAAACGACTGATGATTTTCAACCACGGCAGCCAAAAGAGGCCTACAATACCAACAGAGGTGAGTGACACATGAAATATTTAGCGAGCAAAAGTCGCGATATTCGTGAGAATTTAGCGATTGAAACCTATTTGATGGAACATGCCGATTTATCAGAGCCGATTCTTTACTTTTATATCAACGATCCTTGCATTATTGTCGGCCGGTACCAAAACGTATTGGAGGAAATTAATCAAGACTATGTCGATCAACATCACATTATTTTGACACGGCGGACCTCTGGCGGTGGGGCAGTCTACGATGACTTGGGAAATGTGAGTTTTAGTTTTATTGCGCAAGATGATGGGGACGCAGTCGGTAATTTCAAACGATTCACTGATCCAGTGATTAAGGCGTTGCATGAACTAGGCGCAACTGGGGCCGCGATGACAGGGCGTAATGATTTGACGATTGACGGTAAAAAGTTCTCTGGCAATGCGATGCACGCCGAAAATGGGCGGATGTTTTCGCATGGGACGTTGATGTATGACGTGGATCAGTCGGTGCTTGCTAAAGCACTAAAGGTGCCAGCAGATAAAATCGCGTCTAAGGGAATTAAATCGGTCCGGAGTCGCGTAACTAACCTGAAACCATACTTCAAACCAGCCTATCAGCAACTAACAATTGAATCTTTTCGTGATAAGCTTGCGAAACGAATTCTTGGGATCAGTGATTTAAGTCAGGCCACACCTTATGAATTAGATGCGTCAGCTCGCGCTGGCGTACAACAACTGGTAACCGATTATTTTAAAAATTGGGATTGGATTTACGGCAAATCACCAGCGTTTAGTGTTCAACGTCGCCGCCATTTTCCAGCAGGGACAGTCGAATTTTCATTTGATGTGGATGAAGGACGTATTACTCAAATGATGATTAGTGGTGACTTTTTCGGACAGGCGCCGATTAGTGACGTAGAAAAACAGTTGGTGGGCATACGGTATGATCGCCAAAGTGTTGCCGATGTTTTAAACAAACTGCCATTAGCTAATTACTTCGGTAAAATTAGTGCCGATGAACTGGTAGATTTATTAACCAAGCAAGCGCCAAGCGCTTAGAGTAGGAACGATGACTCAAAAAAATCCGTTTTCTTCGCCTTAATTGTTAGCGAAGAAAACGGATTTTTATTTTTGCCAGAGTAATTGTTGACCATATTGAGCTAACAGTTGCTGGTGAATAACCTGCATCATTTTAGTGGTGGTGGGCGCTGACGCTAAAGATTTGTTCGCGACCACACACAAGGTGCGGTAGTGCGGCTCGTCAAAGGGATAAATATTAACATCACCACTCACTCGTTTTAGGGCTAAATCAGGTAGCACACCAAAGCCAAGATCAGCTTCGACCATGGAAATAATCGAAGCATCGTCGACCGAATAAGTCAGTGAGTTGGGGGTCACGTTGTATCGATCGAGCGTGAGCTTCGTATCACGATCATAGTCAGATTGTTGTAAAATGAAGGTTTGATTCGCCACATCACGACTAGTGACGACCTGACCATTTTGGGGCACGTAATCTTTAGGTGTGACGCAAAAAATTTCATCTTTGATTAAGGCGTGGATCTGGACGTTCTCTTCAATGGGCAGGGCCGAAAAACCAACATCTAACGTGCCTAAACGAACCCGCTCAGCAATATCGTTGAAATTGCCCTGGTAGATACTGACATTGATTTCTGGATAAGCTTGGTGAAACTCACGGATGATCCCAGGTAGCCAGTTCAATAGAACTGATGAAAATGCGCCAAGCCGCAAAGTCCCGTTAGTTAAACCATTGATATTGGCTGCCTCTTGGGTTAAACGATGTTCAGAATTAAGAATGTCCTGGATAATCGGATAGACGGTTTTACCATCCGCCGTGAGCGTGACGCCGGTTCGTCGACGAATGAACAGTGGAAAGCCAAGCTGATTTTCCAACTGGCTGATCGAATGACTAACGGCGCTAGGGGTAATATTGAGCGCCGTTGCGGCGGCTAAAAATGTATGCCGCTCAACGACCGTTGCGAAAACTTGGTACGCAAAAGATGAAACTGCCATGATCTGCCTCACTTGTCGTTTGTTTTCCTGATCATACCAAGAACAAGCACAAACAAAAAGCCCTGGGATTTACATTTCCCAGGGCCTTTCTTAATGACATCAGTCACCGGTAGATCGGACGAATTAACGAACGACAACCTTCACGTTGGCTGATGCCTTAAGATTATCTCCGATAGTCAAAGGGCATCACCTCCTTTTTGATGTACACACTTTAACGCGTGGATGAATGGAAGTCAATTGATATGAACTTAGAGCGTGAGCCAGACCGGGTGAGGCCGAGCAACAACGGACAATCGTAATTGGGCGATCTTGGCCCAGTTACGGTTGTTGGTTGTGCACAGGACTTAGATCTGGCGAGCGCGTTTTTTACCAGTATGCGAGCCATCAGTTTAGGCTAGCGCTGGATTACTTAGGTTGGCCTGCTCTGAACCCGGAAGACCACCGGATTCACAGTCAGGCCTTATCGTAAGCGAAGTCCGCTAACGTTCAGACTAGTCTACTTTCCGGTTTACGTTTACTAACTCATATTTTGCAGCTAGACGTCATTTGAAGTGTACCAGGATTGACGCATCCTTGAGTCTGCAAAATAAACTGATCAGCGACTCAGTTGAATATTTTGCCAATTGAGCCTTGAGAATATGGATCAGGCAGAGAGTCCCCAACATTGGTGAAATGGCTTCGATTGATTAACAACCATCAATTTCCATCACATACCGCAAAGATAAACACAACGGGTGCGTTACGACGGATAAGCTCATTTTAACGGAGTTGTGAGGTTGGACAAATGTTAAAAATAAATGATAAAGGTTAATACTTGCTTTAGTTCGGAAATTACTAGTCGCAAGCGGTTTCAAACAGCTTTTTGGACCACCAAAAATGGCTAGTCGTTAAAAAATCGGGACTCCCCACGAATCAATGTTTACACATTCTGAAAATAACGGTACTATGAATTGGTCAGGATGGGTGTATCAGTCACTTCTTTACGGCGTGAACAACCTGCCATTATTTTGTTTTTTTCTGATACGGTCATCTGCTCAAAGAGGGGTGAGATCTAAGTTGCGGTAGCTAGCTTGAATGGGAGCATTCAAGTGGAACATATCTCCAATCATTTTAGAAAGAAGGATATATTGATGTACTTAGTTGTTAACATCATTGGTGTGCTCGTCTACCTCTGTATTGCATGGGCACTTTCCAAGAATCGTTCCAAGATTAAGTGGCGTTCAGTTGGGATTATGGTGGTCTTGAACTTAGTCATTGCTTGGTTATTGACGAGTTTCACCGGTGGTCGTGATGCGGTTAAAGGTGCTGCTGATGGCTTTAACTGGTTAGTTCAAGTGGCTTACCAAGGGATTAACTTTGCTTTACCTAACTGGGTTGGGGCAACCGGGACGCATCCAGCGCCGGTTAACTTCATCACCAGTGCATTGCTACCAATCTTATTGATTGTGCCAATGTTTGATATCCTGACCTATATCGGGGTATTGCCTTGGATTATCAAATGGATTGGTCGTGGCTTAAGCTTTATTACGGGCCAACCAAAGTTCGAATCATTCTTTGCCGTTGAAATGATGTTCTTAGGTAACACTGAAGCGCTAGCCGTTTCAAAGTTACAATTAACAACCATGAAGGCAGAACGTGATGTCACTTTGGCAATGATGTCCATGAGTTGTGTGACGGCTTCCATTTTGGGTGCTTATACACAAATGGTTCCTGGTCAATTTGTTTTAACGGCCGTACCGTTGAACTGTATCAACGCGTTGATCGTAACGAACATGTTGAACCCAGTTGACGTTGCACCAGAAGACGACACGATTGCTAAAATCGGGAACGTTGCTGACGAACCTGGTGAAAGTGAAGCAGCTGCGCAAGAAACTGGCGCGGTAGAAGCTAACGGCAAACGCGAACCATTCTTCTCATTCTTAGGGGACTCGATCCTCGGTGCCGGGACGTTAGTCTTGATTATCACCGCTAACGTTATTGCCTTCGTTGCTCTAGCGGCTTTAATCGACCGTTTGTTGGGTCTGATTTGGAAGCCATTATCACTAGAAAGTATCCTTGGGGTTGTCATGTTTATTCCAGCTTGGTTGATGGGATTAAACGTTCACACTGCCTGGGACTTCTCTCAATTGATGGGGTTGAAGTTAGTTACGAATGAATTCGTTGTTATGGGTCAAGTGACTGGCAAGATTAACCACTTTGCTCCTCACTACCGTGCCGTATTGACGGTCTTCTTAACTTCGTTTGCCAACTTTGGGACTACCGGGATGATCATCGGTGCCTTCAAAGGAATGGTTGGTAAAGAAAAGAACGACATGGTTTCCAGCAACGTTGGTTACATGCTCCTCTCAGGGATTTTAGTTTCACTACTTTC
This sequence comes from Furfurilactobacillus sp. W61-4, assembly GCF_057545565.1. Classification (NCBI taxonomy): domain Bacteria; kingdom Bacillati; phylum Bacillota; class Bacilli; order Lactobacillales; family Lactobacillaceae; genus Furfurilactobacillus; species Furfurilactobacillus sp. W61-4. The sequence goes on along the minus strand of NZ_BAAJNZ010000005.1, from coordinate 90,556 downwards.
TGCCGGGATGGTTGGTTTATTCATTTGGTAAACTGATATTCGTTAAACTTAGATCAAAACCTACTCAGTCAAAATGTCCTCGATTATCGAGGACATTTTTTTGTTGATCTGATTAGGATAATCTTTTTAAATATCAATCGCAGAAGTTAAATAATTTCTCAAAGCCAGGCTCAAATTCAGACATTTTTGGGGACACGCGGTAAGCTTGAATTGTGGAAACGCGCTCGCCATCACTGAAACCTGTGCCCAACCCAAAATCCTGTTCGGGCCAAAAACGCCCGCTCATGATTTCCCGTTGGTGCTCGGCTTCACCCGTGATGGCTCACGCTCTAAAAAACGCGCTCGCAAGACCTGAGTCCTGTGCACAATTAACAATCACTACCGGGTGAAGCCCACCCGTCCGTGCTTGTCCCTTGTTGCTCGGACTCAAAGCGGCCTTGCTCACGCTCTAAAAATGGAGGTGGCATCATGACCATTTTTAATGAACATGGAATGATCACGAGTGCCAGCTTGTGGTTACCTTTAGCGATCTTATTTATTGGACTTGTTGTCGTAGACTGGCGCAAGCAACGGATTAGCTTCACACGGTTATTATTTGAGGGCTTGTTATGCGTCTATCTGTGGGGACTATTTGAGATGACCTTGTTCCCAATTAATGTCAGTCGCAGTACCGCCACATTAATGGCCAGTGGTGAAACATTTCAAGGAGCGATCGCAACTCATCCGCTGGCATTGTGGTACAACTGGCAACAACCAAGCAGTTTGTATCAAATCGTCGGTAATGGATTGATGCTGGCACCCTTAGTTTTGCTAGTTGGTGCGCTTAGCGTGCGGATGCGGCGGTTTCGACGCAGTTTGACACTAGCTTTTGCGACCTCGTTGTTTATTGAATGTACGCAACTATTAATGAACTACTTTAATCTGGGCGATCGCACCTTTGACATTAATGACTTAATCTTAAATACTTGTGGCGGTCTAATCGGTTGGCTCTTCTTACAACTTGGACTGTTAATTTGGCGGCGAATTTAGGACGGCAAACTGTAATCAAATTGAGATATCAAAAGCAATCGTTAACTGGTGCTAAAACAAGGTAGAACCTGGTTTTCTCGCCGCGGCTGACGGTTGTTTTATTGTGCTTTTTTCGGTAAACTTAACAAGTACGTGAAACATGGAAGTTGTTTCACATTAAGGAGTTTAGATGAATCCAGAACAATTTGTCACTGCGTTGCAAGATCATGGCTTAACGGTTACTGAACAACAGCAGATCCAATTTGACCAGTATCTACAGCTATTATTAGCAACCAATCAGAAGTTTAATCTCACCACGATCACAGAACCAGCCGATGTTTATCTGAAACATTTTTATGATTCACTGACCGTCGCCATTTATGTGCCACAATTGCAAACCCAAGCGGTTTCACTATGTGATGTTGGTGCCGGGGCCGGTTTTCCATCGATTCCACTAAAAATCATGTTTCCTCAGCTAAAGGTGACGATTGTGGATTCACTGAATAAACGAATTGGCTTCCTGCAAGAACTTGTTGACACATTAGGGTTAACTAACGTGACGTTGGTGCATGACCGCGCCGAAACGTTTGGAGCCAAAAATGCACCAGCACGGGAGACATTTGACTATGTCACAGGCCGTGCCCTAGCACGCATGAGCGTGTTAAGTGAACTTTGTCTACCACTGGTTAAAGTTGGCGGGCAATTGTTGGCGATGAAGGCTAGTGGCGCTGATGATGAGTTAACGCAAGCTTTGTTTGCGATCAAAACCCTCGGTGGTAAGGTCACTCACAGTGATCAGTTCGAGTTACCCTTATCAGGGGATCCGCGCGAAATTATTGTGATTGATAAAATCGCGTCAACACCGAAGCGATACCCACGACGGCCGGGTACGCCGAATAAAGAGCCTTTATTAAGCCGCCATTAGTGTGATTTGGAAAGGAAAGCAACGTCATGGCGTTTTCATTGTTCGGAAATCGCGGTAAAAATGAAGAGAAACCGCAACAACGAATTGAACAAATTCCACTGACCGATATTGTGCCCAATCGGTTTCAGCCGCGGCATACGTTTGATGACCAGGCGATTGCCGAGCTGGCCCAAACGATTCGTGATCACGGACTGCTACAACCCATTGTGATTCGGGAGTACGAGGACCATCAATATGAGATTATCGCTGGCGAACGGCGTTTCCGGGCTGTTTCGGCGCTGGGGTGGGCGACCATTCCGGCAATTGTTGAAACCATGGATGATCACGAAACCGCGTCGCTAGCGTTGATTGAAAATTTACAACGGGAATCGTTGTCAGCGGTTGAAGAGGCGCAAGCTTATCAGCAATTGATGAAGCTAAATCAACTCACGCAGACTGAGTTGGCCAAGGGGGTTGGTAAAAGCCAGTCCGCAATTGCCAATAAATTACGTCTATTAAAACTCAGTGATCCAGTCCAGGTGGCGATTAGCCAGCATAAAATTTCTGAACGTCACGGGCGAGCTTTATTACCGCTCAATGCGGAACAACAAAAAACAGTGCTTCAACAGATTGAAGACCGGGACCTTAACGTTAAAGCAACGGAACGCATCGTTACCGATCTGTTGACAGAACATCCAGTGATGCCGCGCCGACCGAAGAAACGTTTACGTGGGCTAACTGCCGATACACGAATTGCCGTGAACACGATTAAAGAGTCGGCTAAGATGGTTCGTGACGCTGGCCTAGACGTACATGTGCACGAAGAAGCTACCGCGGATGGTTATCGAATCGTGATCGATCTACCAAAAGATGGCGGGCATCAATCATAAGCAAGCAAATTTTTTTAGAAGCTGAATGATCAAATTAGGTTACAAAGGATATGAGGAGTAAACGTTGATGGGATACGTAATTGCACTCGCCAACCAAAAAGGCGGAGTGGGGAAAACAACGACTAGTGTTAACCTAGGCGCCTGTTTGGCTGACCAAGGGCAAAAAGTCTTGTTAATTGATACGGATGCGCAAGGAAATGCCACAAGTGGTAGTGGTATCCAAAAGGCCACCATTCAAAAAGATATTTACGATGTTTTAGTCAATGAAACGCCGATTTCAGAAGTGATTTTGGCGACGTCACATCAAGGAATGGATATCGTTCCGGCGACAATTCAACTCTCAGGTGCGGAAATTGAATTGACTAATTTAATGGCCCGAGAGACGCGGCTGAAGGATGCCTTACAGGAAGTTATTGATGACTACGATTTTATTCTCATCGATTGCCCACCGTCGTTAGGTCTGCTTACGATCAATGCGTTTACAGCCAGTGATTCCATTTTGATTCCGGTTCAAAGCGAGTATTATGCCTTGGAAGGACTGAGCCAGTTGTTAAACACGATCAAATTAGTCCAAAAGCATTTCAATCGTAGTCTGCGCATTGAAGGCGTCTTATTAACCATGTTCGACGCCCGTACCAATTTAGGGGCAGAAGTTAATGCGGAAGTGCAAAAGTACTTTGGAGATCGCGTTTACAAGACGATTATTCCGCGAAATGTGCGTTTATCAGAGGCACCAAGTCATGGATTAGCCATTATTGACTATGATCCGAAGTCACGTGGGGCAGAAGTGTATTCAGAATTAGCAGAGGAGGTCCTCGAAGCGCATGGCAAGTAAGAAAACAACCAGTAAAGGTTTGGGGCGCGGCATTGAGGCGCTCTTTGAAGATAATGGGCTAACGGATAACCTAAATGACGTCACTGCCGAAAATGTCCAAGAATTAACGTTGGCGGACATTCGACCAAATCCTTATCAACCGCGAACAAATTTTGATCAAAAGGCGTTAAAAGAATTGGCGAGTTCAATTGAAAAATCGGGGGTTTTTCAACCGATCATTGTGCGTCAACCGGACGCTAACTTAGCTCGCTATGAAATTATTGCCGGCGAGCGCCGGTTCCGTGCTTCAAAATTAGCTAACAAGACCACGATACCTGCAATCATTCGGACCATGAACGAGCAAGAAATGATGGAAGTTGCGGTCTTAGAAAATTTGCAACGAGAGGATTTAACCCCCCTCGAAGAAGCAGAAGCTTACCAGACTTTGATGACCAAGCTCAACTTGACCCAAGCTGAGGTGTCAGCTCGTTTGGGTAAGAGTCGGCCGTATATTGCGAATTACCTACGCTTATTGGGACTACCAGAAGCGATTAAGACGATGTTGGCTGATGAGGAGTTGTCAATGGGTCAGGCAAGAACGTTGCTTGGCTTAAAGGATAAACGTAAAGTGGTTGCGCTCGCTCGTCGGGTTGTTAGCAATGGCATGACGGTCCGTGAACTTGAAAAAGTGGTTGCGGAAATGAACAGTAATAAACCGGCAAAAACAACCAAGATGCAAAAGAAGTCGCCCTATGTCCAAGCTTCTGAGAATCAACTGCAAGAAAAGTTTGGCACAAAAGTGCAAATCTCAAATAGCACCGCCGGACAAGGACACATCGAAATTGACTACATGTCGACTGATGACCTGACCCGGATTTTGGAAATTCTTGGTATTTCGTTGGACTAGACGATGTAAAAAGCAACGGAGGAAAGTAAATGTACGATAAAGGCGACGTTGTTGAAATGAAAAAGCCTCATCCGTGTGGCGCCAACGAGTGGGAAATTACACGGATGGGTGCAGATATTAAAATTAAGTGCTTAGGTTGTGGGCATCTCATCATGATGCCACGGCGCGAATTTGAGAAAAAGCTCAAAAAGATTCTCAAAAAAGCGTCCACAACTGACTAAATCAAGGAAAGTGTGAGTTTTAAACATGGCTTTAACAGCAGGAATTGTGGGATTACCCAACGTCGGGAAATCAACCCTCTTTAACGCGATCACCAAGGCTGGGGCCGAAATGGCCAATTATCCGTTTGCGACAATTGAGCCAAACGTTGGAATGGTGGCGGTGCCAGATGATCGTTTGGATCGCATTCAGGCCATTGAACCAGCTGACAAAGTGGTGCCAACGACCTTTGAATTTACGGATATTGCCGGAATTGTCAAAGGTGCTAGTCAGGGTGAAGGACTGGGAAACAAGTTCTTAGAAAACATCCGGCAAGTGAATGCGATTGTTCACGTTGTCAGAGCATTTGACGATGACAACATCACCAGCGTGACCGGTACCGTCGATCCCTTGGAAGATATTGATACGATCAACACTGAACTAATCATTGCCGATTTGGATGCCGTTAATAAACGGTATGCCAAGGTCGAAAAGTCAGCCACGAATGCCAAAGAAAAAGATGCAATGGCTGAATATAATGTGCTTAAGCAGATTAAACCAGTGTTGGAAGCTGGCAAATCCGTGCGGACGCTGGAATTCGACAAGGATGAACAGAAGATCGTCGATGGTTTATTCCTGCTGACATCAAAGCCAGTTCTATATGTTGCTAATATTGCTGAGGATGATATGGCTGACCCCGAGCAATCAGCCTATGTTCAGCAGATTGAAACCTTCGCGGCGACTGAAGGTAGTGGCGTGGTGGCCGTTTCAGCTCGAACCGAAGAAGAAATTGCTGAGATGCCTGACGAAGATAAGCCAGAATTCCTGGCCGCTGAAGGGGTTGATGAGCCTGGCTTGAATAAACTTATTCGCGCTTCCTATAAGTTACTTGGCTTAGAAACATTCTTCACGGCTGGTGGTAAAGAGACGCGAGCATGGACGTTTAAGGCTGGTACTAAGGCACCACAGGCCGCGGGAATTATTCATTCAGATTTCGAACGTGGATTTATTCGCGCTGAAGTGATGTCATTTAGTGATCTGGATGAATTAGGTTCTGTGAAAAAAGTTCGAGAAGCCGGTAAGTTACGGGTTGAAGGTAAAGATTACGTGATGCAGGATGGCGATATCGTGGAATTCCGCTTTAATGTTTAGTCAGTTGGGCAAGGGAAAGGAAGAACAACGTGAGTGAAGAGAATCGGGAACGAAATGCCAATGCGAAGCAGGCCCATCATGGCCAAATTCGCACGGATACAGAACAGTATAATAGCCTCGGTTTAACCAAACGTAATGAAGAATTTATGCACCAATTAAATAAAATTCTGGATCAGCGCGGTTTTGGTGGGGATAAACGAACCGTTGGGGTGACCGACACACTGGCTAAATTACAAGCAGGTCAAAAGACCGGTCAGACTGCTAAACAGCTCTTTGGCACGCCAACTGCCTATGCAGAAATTTTGATTAATGGACCAGCAAAATCGACAGCAGCAGGCGGTGAACAGGCTGGCTTTTGGCCGACCATGGCAGATAGCGCATTAAGTATCTTGGCCATTTTCTCTGCGATGTATGGGATCTTAGGTCTATTTTCTAAGAGCCCAGCGGCCAGTGCTGGCCAAATGGGCATCGTCGGGATTCTACTGGTTTCCATTGTCTTCGGACTAGGCTGGGCTTGGCTAACCCCTATTTTGAACCCAAATGACAAACGCAAACGGTTACCATTATGGCGGATTTTGCTCTACATGGCTGCCTTATTGGTTGGAATTTTAGTCTTGTTTGCGGCGGTTAGCTTACTACCACCAATGCTCAATCCAATCTTGCCAGCTGCGCTCTATATTGTTTTAGCAGTGGCCGCTTTTGGTGGCGATCTGTGGCTACGGCGACGTTTCAACGTAACTGGTGGGATGTTTGCCAGTCAGCGGAATCAACGGCGTCGGTAATTTACTAGCGGTAACGATATGAATTAAGAAAGAGGAAGGATCCCGCCGATAACAGGGTATTCCTTCCTCTTTCTTAATTTGTCGACCACCGCAAACTCTAGTAGAATGAAACAAAAGGGCCGTGCTCCGCAAAGCGTTGAGCACCCTTTAGGAATTCGGTGGAGGAAATAACCATGAAGATTTTAGTTGTTGATGATGATAAAGAAATCGCTCAGTTACTTGAAATTTACATTAAGAATGAAGGCTATGAGCCGATCTCAGCTTACACAGGTAAAGATGCCTTGACCAAGTTGAACACTAACCCAGATATTGGCTTGATGATTCTTGACATTATGATGCCAGAGATGAGCGGCATCGAAGTCGTTAAACAGGTTCGCAAAGACTCACAAATTCCGATCTTAATTTTGTCTGCTAAAACGGGCGACATGGATAAGATTCAGGGATTGATTTCCGGAGCGGATGACTATGTGACCAAGCCATTTAACCCGCTGGAAATCATGGCCCGGGTGAAATCACTATTGCGTCGTTCTGAAGATCACGTCACATCAGACACGCCGGATATTTTAGATATCGGTCCGCTAACAATTAATAAAGATTCTCATGAGGTTAAGACGATCGATGGTCAGACTATTCAATTGACAGCCTTAGAATTTGGAATTTTATATCTATTAGCTAGTCACCCGAATCGGGTGTTCTCCGCCGACGATATCTTTGAACGAGTTTGGCAGCAGGAGTCCGTTGTTTCGGCTAAGACGGTGATGGTACACGTCAGCCACTTGCGCGACAAGATTGAGGAAGCGACGAATGGCGAAAAAGTGATCGAAACTGTTTGGGGCGTCGGCTACAAAATTGAGGCGCACTAATCATGATGAAATTAACACCACGCGAGAAGTGGTCACTAATCTTTGAAGGAGTGGTAACCGTCGTGTTGCTGCTCCTTTTGAATCTGTCGTTAGTCATTATTCTAAATGATGTCTTGCATTCCAATCCCGGGATTGCCGGTGGGGTCTACATGATCAAACGCTCATTGGTCATTGGCGGTCGCTACATTTGGAGCTATCAAAATCTGTTCATCGCAGTGATGATTATCGTTGATTGTGCCGTTTTGTACTGGCGACTGATTCGACGCTATCACCTCTATCAAATGAATCATATTATCGCTGAATTACATTATATTTCTGACGGTCATTTAGAGCATCGGATTACATTTAAATTGAGCAAGCGGCTCCAACGAGTGGTTGATTCAGTGAACTCACTGGTTGATTCGGCAACGCAGTCCATGAATGATGAACGGCAGGCGGAACGTTCAAAAGATGAACTCATCACTAACGTTAGTCATGATATTCGCACGCCACTGACTTCCATTATCGGCTACCTTGGTTTAATTGAAGACCACCAGTATCAAACGGAAACGGATCTCACCAAATATGCCCACATTGCTTATCTAAAGGCGACCCAAATGAAGTCGCTGGTTGAAGATTTGTTTGAGTACTTGAAAATGCGCGGTGCTGAGACTGAATTAAATGTCAGTGATGTTAACTTCAGCCAAATGTTAGAACAACTGGCCGCCAGTTATGAACTAGAGGCGAGCCGCAAGCACCTGACAATTTCTTCGTCAACGCAACCAGACAACATTATGATGGAAGCAGATGCGGAGAAATTAGGGCGCGTTTTTAATAACCTCATTTCTAATGCATTAAAGTATGGCGAGCAGGCAACCTTTATTGAGTTAACCGCGAAGTTGACTGGTCGTGAAGTGGTGGTGCGGGTTTCTAATGATGGTCGCGAAATTCCCACCGCCGCCCTGAATCAATTGTTTGAGCGGTTCTATCGTGTTGAAGAATCACGCTCCAAAGAAACTGGTGGGACTGGGCTTGGCTTGGCGATCGCGCAAAGCATTGTCGAGCGGCATGGTGGCTACATTTATGCGGAATCTGATAAGAACCTCACTAGTTTTGTCATTCATCTGCCGGTCCATCAAGATCGACCGTTGCCACGACCGGTGCGACAGGACCCCAAGCTCACTAAGTAGTTGTCATAATGCTATCCGTGTTTTAGTCGGATAGCATTTTTGATAACATAAAAATAGTTGACGGCCTGACTAACTAAATATTGGCTAAAAATTAGTGTGAGGATGAGACATTTAGTTGAGGTTTGTTAACAATCGGTGTATATTGTGGATTTGTAATGTCCTTAATGGCCGACTAAGTCAATCAGGCCAGGTGTTTATCATGATTAATTAAAGCAATCATAGTGAGAGAAAGAGGTGGACCACGAGTGAAAATGTTAGCGAACGAATGGAAATTCATTGGCAAAAACCGATTGATTTTAATTTCGGTTTTGGCAATTATGGTGATTCCGTTTCTATATAGTATTTTCTTCTTAAAGTCAGTTTGGAATCCTTATGGGGAGACGCAGCACCTGCCAGTTGCCGTCGTTAATAATGACCGTTCTGTCAATTATCAAGGTCAAAAGCTAAGTGTTGGTGATCAAGCGGTCAAATCCCTCAAAAAAGATCATCAGTTAGGTTGGCGGTTTGTTTCCGCTAAGCAGGCTAAGCAGGGGTTGAAGGACAAAAAGTACTACACGATTGTCACATTCCCTAAAGACACTTCCAAGAATGCGGCATCAGTCCTTAGCAAACATCCGAAAAAGATGAAGCTAGAGTATGAAACCAATGGTTCATTGAACTATATTGGGGAAGTTATCAGTCAAATCGGGTCCACCGGGTTGAATGAGAAGATTCGTCAAACCGTGATTAAGGCTTATGCAGACGCCACCTTCCAACAGATTAAAAAGGTTGGTCAAGGCATGGGGACTGCAGCCAAGGGCGCCAAGAAATTATCTAATGGTCAAAAGACATTAGGTAGTGGGATTGACACGTATACCGCCGCCGTCAGTCAAGTTAATAACGGCGTGCAAACAATGAAGATGAGTGTTGGCCCGTTATCTAGTGGCGTCAGTCAATTGGCTGCCGGTGGAAACACGCTCAATACCGGACTACAGCAGTTGAATGGCAGTACGGGTCAATTGGCCGGCGGGGTTGGTCAATTGACTAGCGGTTCTAATCAGCTAAGTGCTGGGCTAACGTCCTACACAAATGGTGTCAGGAGCTTGAACAATGGACTCGGTCAACTAAATGGTGCAACGGGTCAATTGGGGAGTGGCACAACTCAGCTCATGAATGGCTCTCAACAACTGTTAGACAACGCGACGGCGCTTTCGACCGGGGTTAGCGCCTTGGGTCAAGGGGCTAACCAAGTTAATGCGCAGTTAGCTAGCTTACGGCCACAACTCCAAGCTGCTCAAGCACTGATGAATGGCATGTCTGACAGTCAGACAACGATGCAAAATGTCCAGTCGTTACAGCAGGAACTACAAAATGCGCACTTGAAACAAACCTTGAGTGCTTTGCAGCCATTGATTAGTAATGCCACGCAGATTAAAGCACAAATCGCTCAGTTGAACGCGATGAGCGGGCAATTAAGTCAGGCTCAACAGGGTGCTTCAAGTATCCAAGCTGGTAATCAACAGGCGATTGATGCATTAAATGGTGTAGCAGCTTCGGAATCTGACGCAACGCAAAAAGCGAAGATCCAAGCAATTGCCGCAGGATTACAGAAGTCAGTAGCGGGTGCCGGTCAATTAAGTGATCAACTCGGTGCTGCTGGTAAAGGACTTTCTGGGTTAAACGGTATTGCTGATCAGCTTGGGCAATTGACGATTTCTGATGCTGATATTCAAACATTGACGCAGATGCAGTCCCAATTAGATCAGATTCAAAATTCAAATACGGCGAAGACTTTGTCAAGCAAGCAAACAGCACAAGCTTTACAGCAATTACCAACAGTCTTAAATGATGCTTTGAAAAAAAATGGCACGCTAGATGGCTTGCAAAATTTTGCAAATGGCGCAAGTCAACTAAATGCCAAAGTTAATCCATCACAGGGACAAAGCTTAGTCAGCGGTGTTTCTCAACTCAATGACGGATTGAAGTCGCTTGGCAGTAACGTGCCAACCTTAACGAATGCAGTTGCACAATTAGCCGCTGGTTCAGCTCAACTAAATGCCAATTCTGGCGCTTTAGTTTCCGGTGCTAATCAATTGAGTGGTGGGTTAGGTCAGCTTAATGCCCAAGTCCCACAATTGGTCAGTGGTGTGAGCCAGTTGGCTAATGGTTCTTACCAACTTTCTGGCGGTTTGAACCAGTTGAATAGCCAAATTCCAGCATTGACTAGCGGTGTAAACCAGTTAGCAGACGGAACATCGCAACTGAACGCTAATTCACCACAGTTGCAGAGCGGGTCTAAACAATTGGTTACCGGTTCGGTTGACTTGTCGGACGCGTTGGGTAAAGGTGCTAAACAGGTTAACAGTATCCCACTGTCACAACGGACAGCTAACATGTTTAGCGCACCAACTCAGTTGAAGCACAAGAGTTACAGTTACGTGGCTAACTACGGCCATGCGCTAGCCCCTTATGTCTTATCAGTTGCTTTGTATGTTGGGGCAATTGTCTTCAACTTTGCTTACCCAATTCGGAAGATTTCGATGGAAGATCAAAGCGCAACAGCTTGGTTCTTCAGCAAAGCATCAGTTGGTTTAGTAGTTGCCGTGGTTCAAGCGGTTGCTGAAACGGGGCTGATGTTGTTATTCGGGCTGATGGCTGACAACCCTGGTCAAATGTTTGCCGTGGCCATTGCATTCTCGATTGCTTCGATGTTCTTGGTCATGTTCCTATCAATGCTATTAGATAATCCAGGTCGTTTTATTGCGATGGTCGTCTTAATGTTGCAACTTGGTGGTTCAGGTGGGACCTTCCCGATGGAAGTGACAAATGGCTTCTACAATGCTATCCACCCGTTCTTACCAATGACTTACTCGATTCTTGGATTACGGCAAGGATTGACTTCTGGTCTCGGTGCCAATACGGCGTGGAGTGCAGTTGGCTTGTTGCTGGTGATGGCCGTAATCTTTGCAATCTTATTATGGCTTTCAATGATTTTCTTACAACGCATTCATTTGCAAGGATTCTCGCAATTGGATAACAATCAAAAGTTACAGGAAGTTGAAAAGCAGTAGCGATTTAGAAAAGCTTTCATTCACAGATGTGGACGAAAGCTTTTTTACTGTCATGAATTTGGTTAAGGGAAAGCGCTATTTTGAACTAAAAATGTTCCAGTTATTTAAAATAAAATCGCTTACATTAATCCTTATGTTCGGGAATCTCGATTGGTGTGGTTACAATGAACTTTTAAACATGGTAAAATATATTCGCATTGTTTCAAGATTTTGATCGCACCTTAAGTAGGTTTAACAAGACCGGCTCATTGTGAGCGGTTCGGGACACAAACGTGTTTCACAGATGGAGGATGCATTTTGAAAAAGGAACAGGCAAACTGGCTGGCTGTCCTAAAAGTTGCGATGCCGCTATGTTTAAGCTATATTCCCATCGGGCTAGCGTGTGGGGTGTTATTACATGCTGGCGGGTTGAATACCTGGTTGATCGGCCTAGTCTCCCTGATTGTTTATTCAGGTGGGGCTCAATTTTTGATTGCCACGATGTTAACGATCCATGCCCCAATTTCTCAAATCGTGATTATGCTTTTTTTCCTTGAACTCCGTTATGCGCTATTGGGGTCAAGTTTGTCACATTATCTCAAGAAATCTTCCCATCGCTTTATTCTGGGCTTTGCGTTTTCTTTAAACGATGAAAACTACGCTGTGAACTATTTGAAGTTTGCCACGGATAAGTTTTGGACGCCCGGCAATGCGCTGTTAGTGGAGCACTATGCATTGTACACCTGGGCGTTATCCAACGTGATTGGGAGTCTGATTGGTTCTTCACTGACGATTAACTTAGTGATCGTTGATTTTGCATTAACAGCATTGTTCTTGTTCATGGTGACGATGCAGGTTAAGAGACGCTTGACGTTGCTGACAGCGATTCTGTCGGGGCTGTTATCAGCCTTCTTCTGTGTCGCGATGAAGAGCACCTTGGGGATCGTTATTGCGACCTTGTTGGCTTCTACAGCTGGATTTCTCGCCGATCGGCTGATTCGCTCGATGGCGCCGGACAGTTCCTTGCTCTATAAAGTGCGCGGACCTTCGGGGACCCGAGAGACGATTAACGATCAAGAATTGACCGAAGAACGTTTGTTAACGGAACAACACAAGCAAGCAAAGGATGCAAACGACCATGAATGATTTAGTGTTGGTACTCTGCGCGGGCGTTGCCGCTTTTATTCCTCGATACTTTCCAATGCTATTTTTCTCTAAACGGAAAATTCCTGCGTGGTTTAATGAATGGATGGGCTTTGTCCCAGTTTCCTTATTTACCGCTTTAATTGTGAAACAAATTTTTGTGACCTCGACATATGCTTTTTCCATGGGCAATATTGCGGCCATGATCTCAGCAGTCATTGTAATTTTAATTGCGTATTTCACGCGCTCAATGACCTTATCCGTTGTTTTAGGGTTACTGGTTATGTGGGGCTTGACCTTGTTCTTATAACGCAAAGATAAAGTAAAGACAGGATTACCGATCGATTTTCGGTAATCCTGTCTCTTTGTTTTGGTCTAGTTATTCCTTTACTGTTTCAGTTTGTTGATTGTACATATAATCGCGGGTCATTGGTAATACGCGACCTGAGGCACCTTTGGTCAACAAGAACTGAATTACATCGATATTGCCAGATTGAAATGAGGCCGCTGAAGCTTGTAGATATAAGTCCCACATGCGCGCGAACCGTTCATCAAAATGGGCCACGATTTCATCGCGGTGCGCATTGAAATTTTGATCCCACATTTCTGTCGTTCGCTGATAATGGCGCCGCAAAGGTTCCATATCATCTAGTTGTAGACCAGCGTCAATCATATGATTGATGTTCTCGGTTAAGCCAGGTACATAGCCGCCAGGGAAGATATATTTGTCCATCCAGGCATTTGTCGCACCGCCTTGTTGCCGCGTAATACCGTGGATAAGTGCGACACCATTTTTCGTCAGGTATTTAGCCACACATTGGAAGTATTCGCCAAGGTTTTCTTTACCAACGTGTTCAAACATCCCGACGGACGTGATGTAGTCCCAAGTCTCATTGCCGAGTTCGCGATAGTCTTCTAAGCGCACTTCAGCAACGTCTTGGAGCTTATCGTCAATGATTCGTTGCTTGACCAAGTCGTATTGTTCCTGACTTAAGGTAATGCCCGTTACCTTAAGTCCATATTCTTTAGCAGCGGTGAGCATCAATGTGCCCCAACCGCAACCGATATCTAGCAGGCGTTTGCCCGGTTGTGGGTCGAGCTTTTGGATAATGTGGCGAACCTTATTCATTTGTGCTTGTTCTAAAGTGTCATCATCGTGTTCGAAGTAGGCACAAGAATAAGTTAACGTTGGATCGAGCCACAGTTCATAGAAGTCGTTCCCCACATCATAATGACTTTGGATGTCTTGCTTAGAGTGGGACTCGTTATGCGATTGTTTGGGCATAAACTTCTTAAACTTACTATTGTTGAAGAAGCTATCCGCGCTTTCGTAAGCAGATTCAATTAATTTCTGAATACTGCCGTTGATTTCAATACGACCGTCCATCACCGCTTCCCCTAACGCTAATGAGGCGTTGTGGGTTAGTGAACGCACAGGGACGACCTCATTAAAGGTGACGGTGACTTCCGGTGTTCCATCACCACCATAGACGTCTGAGGTGCCATCCCAGTAATTCACGCGGACGGGGATGTTAAAAGAGTGACTCAAAAAGGTTTTGTAAAATGTCTTGTCTAGCATATTCCTGTCCCTTCCCATAAAAAGTTACTAGATTAGTATAACGCTGATAACAAATTGACCCAAGAAACAGCAATCAATTTTGTGACAAACCTTACAAGTAATTTGAAAAAAATTGCTAAATAATAGTCGTCCTCGGACCAATTGAGTGCTAAATGTTTGTTTATTCAACGTACAAACTACGGACTAAAAATCAGCGGTCTTGAAAAAAGTAACCAAGGCTTATTCTAGCAGTGAGACAACCGGCTGTCTTTGTTTTTTAGGAGCGAACATTTACGCTGAAAAAGTTGCCTCGTTGACGTAGAATGCAACGTATCTGCGGGTATTTGACAAGACATTTGGTTGAAAGCAGAACAATGCGATGATGAACCGTGTACAACTTTTATAAATCGTTTTATTATACAAGCAATCTATTTATCTGTTTAAACCCGTGAAGGGGGGCAAATCAACGACTAGCAGGTGCGGGGGAACCTGGATAAGGCCGTTGTAAACGATCATGATTATCAATAAGCGAATCATGCGAAATTGTAACGAAAAACAAGTCCTTCAACAAATTATTAATGAAGGACCTGTTTCACGAAGTCAGATTTCTCGAAACTTAGCTTTGAATAAAGTTACCGTCTCTGATATTTATAACCAATTGTTACATCGGGGTATTATTCGCGAAATTGGTCCTGGGGCAAGCACCAAAAGTGGTGGTCGCCGCCCGCTGATGAGCATGTTAAACACTGATCGTGATTTTGTCGTGGTGATTTCATTGCAGAAGCGCCAGCTTGAATTATTGGTCGGCAGACTTGATGCTAGTGAAATCAGTCGCGAACAGGTTCCCGTAGCTGGTATTAATTTAACTGCGGTCATGGATCTGTTAACTACCAAATTAACCGCACTAGTGACTTCATCAGCAAAAGTATTAGCGGGGATGATTTTTGCTGTTGATGGAACGGTTGCCAATAACCGAATTATCACCACTGAGTTAAGTGGATTAGAACATTTCGATTTGGCTAAGTACTTTCGCGACCAGTTTCGGGTCCCAGTAATTATTGAGAATAAAGCCAACCTAGCCGCGATTTTTGAACGGGATTTTGTTTCACGTCCCGATGAAGCTAATGTGCTGACACTGTGGCTGGATCATCAAGTGCAGGTGGGAATCATTGCAGATGGTCATTTGTATCGGGGGCATGAGGGAAGGGCAGGAGAAATTGGCAGTGCATACTTAAATGAAGCGTTAGCAGTAAGTGTTGACGAGCGTGTGAGCCAACAAGCACTGATGAATCGATTGCAATCATTGCTCGATTCGGGAGCGCTTAGCGAAGCGACGCTGAAACAAGCGATTAAAGCGCATGATGAGGCTGTTACGACGTGTTTAACAACGTGGAGTAAAGACGTCGCGGTGGTTATCCAACGACTGACGATTAATTTTGCCCCCGATGTGATTGTTTTAAATGCAGAAATTTTAGACTGGGATCCCAGTCTGTTAGCCATGATTCAATACGAATTAGAACAATTGACGCCAGCTATTACAACCCCCGTTATTTTGACGCAGGATCATATTGAAACCATGTTACTAGGTGGGATGGCTGCGATTATTCATCACGCCCTAGGGTTGGATGAATTAACATTACGCTTTAAACAGTCCAGAAATGAATCATAAAGAGGAGCTAAGGCCTGTCAATTGAGTCATAGAAACGCCGGCCTGCTTCAGGCTGAATACTGGTTAAAACTTTCCAAAGTCAGATGCTAGTGGTGGCCGAACTTTCCCGGCTGCGGTACAGTTAAGCCAGCATAATTAACGGGGGAAAGTCATTGTGAGTTATTATCAGCGCCTGATCCAAAATGTAGCCTTGCGCCGGTGGACCGTATTGGGGCTAATTATTTTAGTCTTATGGCTCATGCGGTCCATGATTAGTATCGTATTGTTGACCTTTGTCTTCACATTTTTAGTGACCAGATTGGTTCAATTTATTCAACGGTTCATTCGCATTCCGGGTCCGGTTATCGTGATTGCGATCTACTTATTAGTCGTCTTAGGGTTGTATACGGGAGTAACGAGTTATCTGCCAAAGCTTGTGAATGAAACCGTTAAAATGGCCGATACAGTGTATGCGTTTTATCGCAATCCGTCCCACGATACGAATTATGTCGTCAATTTTATTACGCAGTATGCGAAACGTTTTGATTTTATGAACCAATTGAAAAATTGGGCCACCATTATCTTAAATTACGTCGGTTATATCGGTGGCATGGCGTTAACGTTATTCTTCTCGCTAATCCTAAGTTTCTTTTTTACCGTCGAAAGTAAAAGAGTGCAAGAGTTCTCTCACCTATTTTTGGATTCAACGTATGGCTGGTTTTTCCAAGACATTGCCTATCTAGCTAAGAAGTTTGTTAATACGTTTGGGGTGGTGATCGAAGCACAATTCTTCATCGCCTTGTGCAACACGATCATTACCACGATTGCGTTGGCGTTTCTGTCGATGCCCCAATTGCCGACACTGGCTTTAATGATCTTTATTCTCAGTTTGATTCCGGTCGCCGGGGTGATCGTATCGGTGGTGCCACTTGGGCTGATTGGCTACTCGGTGGGTGGCTTAGATACGGTCGTTTATATCCTCGTGTTGATTTTAGTTGTGCATACCCTTGAAGCCTATGTATTAAATCCGCAGTTTTATGCGAGTCGGACGGAATTGCCGATCTTTTACACATTTGTGATTCTGCTGATTGGTGAACGACTCTTTGGCGTCTGGGGACTTATTTTTGGGGTACCACTCTTTACCTTTTTCCTCGACCTATTGGGGGTGAAGTCAATCGGCCATCAACGCCCGTCGATCAAACAGTTGCGCGCACGACGAAAGGCAAAGCAACAAGGGCATCAGAATGGCGAAAAATAATGGTGGCGCTGTAAATCGTGGCTTATTTCAGGTATAATCAACGCGTAATTACTTATACGAGAAAGAGGTAAATTTACATGGCTAAATTAGTATTAATTCGTCACGGTCAGTCACAATGGAACTTATCTAACCAATTCACCGGTTGGGTTGACGTTGACTTGAGTGACCAAGGTGTTGCCGAAGCTAAAGCAGCTGGTCAAAAGGTTAAAGAAGCTGGTTTGGAATTTGACTATGCTTACACGTCTGTTTTGACGCGTGCTATCAAGACATTGCACTACGTTTTAGAAGGTTCCGACCAATTGTGGGTTCCTGAAACGAAGACTTGGCGCTTAAACGAACGTCATTATGGTGCTTTACAAGGCCAAAACAAAGCCGAAGCTGCTGAAAAGTGGGGCGACGAACAAGTTCACATCTGGCGTCGTTCATACGATGTATTGCCACCATTGTTGAGTGCTGACGACGAAGGTTCCGCTGCTAAGGACCGTCGTTACGCCAACCTCGATCCAAAGATCATTCCTGGTGGGGAAAACTTAAAGGTTACCTTGGAACGCGTTATGCCACTATGGGAAGATGAGATCGCACCAAAGCTGCTTGATGGCAAGAACATCATCATCGCTGCCCACGGTAACTCACTTCGCGCATTGTCCAAATACATTGAAGGCATCAGCGATGAAGACATCGTGAACTTGGAAATGGCTACTGGCCAGCCAGTGGTTTATGACTTTGACAAAAAGTTGAACGTATTAAGTAAGGAAAAGTACTAGAAATTAGAGCGTAAAATAAGGCCGCCAATCCGTTGGGATTGGCGGTTTTTTGAGTGGAGTGGGCGCTAAATGGACGCTACCTAGGTTGAGATAGCGTTGCATAGTTTGGGCAAAGTAGGGTAAAAAATTACCGTTGCACTAAATTCAAAGCGAATGGAGACCGTTGGAACGTCACTTGCCACCGGTTAAGAGCCAAATTGGGCGAAGTCTCG
Organism: Furfurilactobacillus sp. W61-4; assembly: GCF_057545565.1. Classification (NCBI taxonomy): domain Bacteria; kingdom Bacillati; phylum Bacillota; class Bacilli; order Lactobacillales; family Lactobacillaceae; genus Furfurilactobacillus; species Furfurilactobacillus sp. W61-4. Next base: position 72,257 of record NZ_BAAJNZ010000005.1, on the reverse strand, counting down.
AGGTCCTGCGGCTTCAGAAATTAGGTCTTTGGTGCCAAACTCAACTAATTTGACATTGCATTTGCGCTACGACCAAGGCATCTCGACGATCATCTTCTAAATTTTTTGTCGTCCATTCATAGTTATTCTGCGTTAATGTCATCGCGTACATGATGTATATGCCAAGGCTAACAACATACTTCCCCCCAAAAAAACAATGTCACTCAGTAATTCAAGTAGCCACTATAATCAGGATTCTTAAGCTCAATTAATTCGCCATTGGCCCGCTTTTGCGCAATCGTTGTTTCACCCCATTCGGACATTGCCACCAAGACATGTCCAAGGCTCTTGCCCTGTTCGGTGAGTGAGTATTCCACTTTTGGTGGCACTTGCGCATAGACTTTGCGTGAGATAATGCCATCCGCTTCTAATTCCCGTAATTGTTGCGTCAACATTTTTTGGGTAATTCCTTCAACTTTCCGATGTAATTGACCGGGACGCTGAGGCCCATTGCCTAAGTGACAAAGCAGTAAAGGTTTCCACTTGCCGCCAATCACTGCCAGCGTGGCTTCAATTCCCAGTTGATAAATTTTTGCCATAATGCCCACTCCTATCCAATGCTTACTTTTTGGTACCTATGCAACAAGAAAGTGGGTACTAGTTAAATTAAGCAAACCCGCTATACTAAGAACCACTCACGTACACTAACAAAAAATAAGTACGGCGGCAAGGAGAAAAGCATGACAAACGAATTTCTTAATGAGTATACTTTTAAATCTGGTTTGACAGTCAAGAATCGGATCATCATGAGTCCCATGACAACGATGACCAGTTTTTATAATGGGATGGTCACATCTGACGAGGTCGCCTATTACCAAAAACGTGCAGGCGGTCCTGGGATGATTATTACGGGTGTTGCTAATGTTTCAGAGAGTGGTAAGGGGTTTGAGGGTGAGCTTTCTGTTGCCAGTGACGATATGATTCCGGGTCTCGCTCAAATCGCCGCCGCAATTCATCACAATGGGACTAAGGCAATTCTGCAGATTTTTCATGCGGGACGCAAAAGCACTAGTAAGATTCTTCATGGTGCACAGCCAGTGAGTGCGAGTCCACTGGCTGCAACTTATCCACCAAATTCTGAAACCCCACGGGAACTGACAAGTGACGAGATTGAGACAATTATTGACGACTTCGGACAAGCAACACGGCGGGCAGTAACTGCCGGTTTTGATGGCGTTGAACTTCACGGAGCTAATACCTATCTGTTACAACAGTTCTTCTCACCCAACTCAAATCAGCGCAGTGATCAATGGGGTGGTGATCGCACACAACGATTAGCTTTTCCGCTGGCCGTAATCGCGAAGGCTCGAGCAGCGGCTAACAAAGCCACTCGTCCATTCCTTGTGGGTTATCGGTTGTCGCCAGAGGAGATCGAGACACCAGGCATTCGAATTGAAGACTCACTTTTCTTTGCGGAACAGATTCGTGACAAGGTTGATTACCTGCACATTTCGATGGGGAGTTACAAACGAAGCTCGCTAAATGATAAATCTGATACAGAGCCTTTATTGGCTAAGTTCGCAGCTGTTGTTAGTGGACACACGCCGCTGATTGGTGTCGGTTCTGTGGAGATACCCCAAGACGCTGATAATGTCCTTGCTCTCGGTGCAGACTTTGCTGCTATGGGACGTGAGCTCATTCGCGAGCCTCAGTGGGTTCAAAAGGTTGAAAATAATGATGGTGGAAGTATTCGCACCGAACTTAGTCCCTATGATATGACAGAACTTGCGATTCCAGCTGTCATGCAGGTTTACTTGAGTGAATCCTTTAAACCAGTCATGCACTTCACAACTGACACGGATCAAGCGCAAGACTACCAAAATCAGCTTGCACCAATGGAAGGTTTCGAAAAGAAGCTGTAGTTCAATCAAATGCATCCGTCTTATTTATCCGCTATTGTCACATCGGTTCAAAATTTAAAATAATGCGTCGTGAGTCAATGATTTGGCTCACGACTTTTTTGATTTAATGGCAGTAAAAAGCCTCTCTAAAAAGTTGAATCACGACAAAGGCGTTGTAGTGAAGTTAGATGGTCTTAAGTTGGTAGAATGGTAAAAATTGAGACCATCACCAATGGGGTGCGGGTTCAATTTAGAAGAAATAAAAGTAAGCTGTTTTAGATTAGGATGATTTAGAGAATTAGCTTTAAAAAATAGCTAAAATTTTACACTTGAGTGTAAACTAATGACATAGCTAGAATAGCCGAAGTTGCTTAGATCATGATAACCACTCGGAGCAAGGTTGCATTAGGATAAATAGAGCACATTAAATTTGCAAAAAGGTAGGACAAAATGTTAACAGACAAACAAATCGTCTGGGCTATTCACCAGATGGAGGCTGAAATTGGGCCCGTTAAAGAGTCATTAGATTCCCGGACACCATTTCAATACTTAATCTCAGTTATTTTGAGCGCTCAGGCAACGGATTTATCAGTCAATCAAGTGACGCCGGCTTTGTTTGGGCGTTATTCAGATCCGAAAAGTTTAATGAACGCCAATGTTGAAGAGGTTGAGTTAATTATTCGCCGCGTCGGACTATTTCACAATAAGGCAAAAAACATTATTAAAACGGCGCAAATTATTCACGAAGACTTACATGACGTTATTCCTACTGACCGAAAGGGGATTATGGCACTTCCAGGGGCTGGTCGCAAAACAGCTAATCTCGTGTTAAGTGATGTCTTTAAACAGCCAACTTTTGCAGTTGATACGCATGTTTCTGCGATTTCTAAACGGCTCCATTTTGTTCAACAATCAGCTTCAACCCTACAAGTCGAACAAAAAATTGTCAGTGTTTTAGGGCCTGAAGAACTCTACCAGGCTCACCACACGATGATTGAATTCGGGCGGAAGTATTCTATGAAATTGGCGCCTGACCAAGAAGTGAGCCAATTGATTATTGCTTGTGATAAGTTGAATGAAGAAAATGAGGGGTTGTCTTAATCCTGTAAATCAGAGTAAGAAATATGGCCGGCTTCGCGAATTTTAAAGGCTAGAGACGTAAACCGCAAGATAGATGGATCTGGATAATTTAGCGAGCGCTGAAAACTATTCAGGGCTTCTTGCCAAGGTCCGGATAGGCTGGATGGACTCACAATCATAAAACGCCCCTTTAACATTAATGAAGAGTGTTTTGATTCATCAAAACAATAAATCGCTGCATTAGTGGAACGACTTAGGTTTTTTACCGTGGACGAACTATGGGTCGTGTAGAAGAAGACGGTATCTAATGAACGATCTAAAGGCAAGGGAGTCAGCGCAACAATATTTGGAAAACCAAGTTTATCGATAGTCGCCACTTGAAATACGGTCGCTTTATCTAACATTTTTTCTGCTTGGTTGATGGTTTCTAACATATCGTTGCCTCGTTTCATAAGTTTCAATCGTATTCATATCACCTTAACGCAAACAAGCATTTTATTGAAAGATAACGCCTGAAATGAAACAGCCGAAAATCATGCTCATATTTACACTTTCATTAGTTACAAAAGGTTTCAATAGTTTATTAATGTTCGCTAATTCACAATGACTGGTTATACTCGATTCGTTGACAATTTAGGTCGTTTAAAACAGTCGGAGGGATTAACATGAGCATAGCGAAAGCACTTGAGGCTACATTCACAAATGTGGCGATTATTAGTTCTATCACATCAACAGTTTTTATCATCTTATTGGGCTTTTATCTACGAAAACGCGGCACGTTTGGAGAAACTTTTGGCAAAATTTTGTCGAAGGTCGTTTTATCTGTGGCATTACCTGCCCTAGCGTTTAATTCGTTTATGCAGCCCATTAACCATGAAACATTTACCCAAGGATTAAATGTGTTAATCTGGGGAATTTTAATTTATATCATCCTAATTTTTGTGACACCATTTTCTTATACGAAATTTCCAAAAGACAAGCAGGAAACCTTAGCTATCTTGACGACATTTGGTTCAACCACGTTCTTTGGTATTCCTATTGTTGGTGCGGTCTTTGGTGCCAAGGGGATTATGTACAGTTCCATTTTTAACATTGGTTACCGTATTTTTCTTTACTCATATGCCTACATCAAGATGTCTGGTTTGAAGATGGAAGCGGCTAATATTAAGAAAATGTTTTTGAATCCAATCGTTATCGCAACCTTTGCTGGTTTAATCTTATGGATGGTCCAAGATTTCATGCCAATGGTTACGGTAAAGCAAGCAGTTAGTGGGGTGATTGCTCCAAATGCGCCAACAATTAATGTTGCCTTTTATCGGATTGACCAGACAGCGTTGTGGCTATTTACACCGCTGCAGTATCTGGGTAATTTAGCATCTCCATTAGCTTGGTTATCCATTGGCGCAACATTAGGTTCAATTTCGATGAAAGACGCTGCTTCGGATAAAATTTCATGGTACTACAGTTTTAACAAGGTTATTCTTGTTCCACTATTGAATTTAGTGCTATTAGCCGTGTTAACGATTACCCACATTCTGCCAGTCAGTTATGTTGCTTTGGCAACAGTGATCATCATGATGGCGACGCCAACTGCTTCAGTGGCATCTGCATATGCAATTAGTTTTGATCGTGATGCAGTTATGGCTTCTAATGCTTCATTAATTTCGACAATTTGCGCCGTCGTGGCAACGCCAATTTGGATTGCATTGCTGGAAGTATTAAATCAAGTCGGTATTTTTAAGTAACCGAATCGATTATTAGAAAGGAAGCCAGACGAATGTTTAAAATTACTGCTTACGGGGTTCGTTCAAACGAGGTCGCATACTTTAACGATCTAAATAAATACGATTATGATTTAAATTTAGTCGAAGATCTATTAACACATGAAAATGTCGAAACTGCTAAGGATTCTGATGCAGTGTTATTGCGCGCAAATTGTATTGCAGATGCCACTAATTTAGCTAAGCTTAACGAGTGGGGAATTAAATATATTTTTACGCGAACAGTCGGATTCAATCACATCGATCTGAGGGCAGCTGCGCGCTATGAAATGAAAGTTGCCCGCGTACCTGCATATTCACCATACGCAGTAGCAGAACTAGCTATGACGCTTGGTATGATGTTACTACGGCACACAGCTTTAGCAACCGATCATACAAATCATGGAGATTTTCGGGTTGCTCCAGCGTTATTTTCTCGTGAAGTGCACAGTAGCACGGTTGGCATTGTTGGGACAGGTAAAATTGGTGCGACCGAGGCTAGTCTTTACCAAGGAATGGGAGCTAAGGTGCTGGGGTATGATCCTTATCCCTCTGATTTTGCCCGGCAATTTGTCACCTTTGTTGAATTAGACGAACTATTGGCTCAATCTGATCTTATCTCACTTCATGTGCCGTATTTCCCTGGGCAAAATGAAAACATGGTGAATGCTGAATTTTTGAGCAAAATGAAATCTGATGCAGTATTGATCAATACTGCCCGCGGAGAACTAGTGGAGCATGCTGCAGTATTGGCAGCGCTAAAGGCAGATCGACTGGGCAGTTTTGCGACAGATGTCCTCCCAGACGAGAAGTTGATTTTTGGGCACGCCTTTGATGAAAAACTACCGAACGAAACTGTTGAAGCGCTACGTGAATTATATCCCCGTGTATTGATGACACCACATGTAGGTTCATATACGAAACCAGCGTTGACGGATATGATTGCGGTTAGTTATGAAAACTTCAACCAGGTGCTGACAACTGGTCACACCGATAACGATGTTCCATTAGTATAATTTTTATTATTTAAGCAAGTAACTCAAGAAAATAATCTTACTAAAAAACTAGCTGTCATAAGATAGCTAGTTTTTTTGGATCAGGAACTATTTTAAATATAAATCTACGTGTTTTAACGAGTTAACTGATAGACCGTCAACGGTCGACCAACAGAAAGATATTTAATCGTGGCCATCAACTGATGAGTCCCGAGTAGATAATCAAGATATTTTTTGGTTGAGATGCGGGAGAGCTTAGCGGCTTGGGCTGCTTCCTGTACGGAGAAAGGGGATGGTAAAGAATCAATCGCCGTCGTGATACGATCTAACGACAATTGAGACAGACCTTTAGGAAGCTTGGCAGTCCGCTTCAAGCCAGAAATTTGAGCGGAAGAGTTGGCAAAGACAGCATCAAGTGCCTGTTGAGAAAGTGGCGCTTCGTTAGCAAGTGAAGTATATAGGTATAAAAATTTATTTATTGCTTGTTTAAAACGATCAAAGGTATAGGGTTTCACTAAATAGTCTAATACACCATAATTAACCGCTTCTTTAACATGGTCAGAATCGTTAGCTGCCGTCAACATGATGACTTGGGGATGCTGTTGATGATGCAAAAGCCAATTCAAAACATCAGTTCCAGATAGTTTTGGCATGTAAACGTCTAGTAAGATGAGATCCACAGGTTCGTCACTTAAGGAAACGATTGCATCTGATCCGTTGTCGACAGTAGCGATGTTTAATTGCTCACTTGAAATGACTCGTGAAAGATATTGCTGGTCGACGGCTTTGACCATTGGATCATCTTCAATGATTAACACCTTAATCATGGAGTAACCGCCTTTCTAAGAAATATTTGGTGAAACTGGAAGTTCAATATAAAAGGTAGTGCCGCTACCCGGATTACTAACAACTGAAAGATAACCGTGATGTGTGTCAATCACTTGTCTAACTAGAGTGAGACCATACCCGCGGTCTAAGCCTTTAGTGGAATAATGTTGTTCAAACATATGCGCTTTGACACGATTATCAATGCCATCACCATTATCTGCTACCTCAATGATTAAAACATTACTTTCCTGATCATAATTTATTGAAGTAGTAATCCTTGGCTGGGAAACTTTGCCGACATTGACTGCATCAATTGCATTGTCGATTAAATTCCCCAAAATTTTAATTAAATCGGTACTGAGTGATTCAGAAACGATCGATCGGGGCAGCAAACTATCAGGGGTAATGGTCAGATCAACCTGTTGCTCGTGTGCTTGATTTAATTTTCCCATGAGAAACCCTGCCACAGCAGGCGATTGGACATGGGTGTTTAAATTACCGAACTCAGCTTGGTAACTAGACGTCGTAGTTGTTATAAAGCGTTGGACATCCTTGTATTGATGAAGTTCGATTAAACCTGAAATGGCTTGTAATTTATTCAAAAATTCGTGTGTCTGCGCACGCAGTGCTTGGATATATTGGGTCGTTCCAGCTAATTGATCAGCAAGTAATTGATATTCAGAACGATCGCGTAATAGAGCCATATTGCCCAAGCGTTTGTGTGCAGAAATCAAAGGAGTAGTGGAGACGATTAGCTCCTTAGACTGAACCAGGACTGATTCATTAATAGTGGGATTAGCTCCAGCAAAAGACTGACTAAATAATGCGGTGAATAAGTCGTCAGGCAGTGGCTCGCCAATAGCCAATTCAGGAAATAAAGACTGGGCAATGTGATTAGCTGCGATTAACTGGCGATTTTGATCGATGGCAATTAAACCTTCAGACATGCTTTCATTAATAACAGATAATTCCGTGACTCGTGTGGCAATCTCTTGTGGTTCCATACCTAGTAAAAGTCGACGAACATGCGTCCCTAATAGCCATGCTGCAATTATACCAATGATTAAGCCAAGCAATGATCCTAAGATAATTGGCCATTCTGCGGTTCGAATATCTGTGTTAATGGATTTTTCGGTTAACCCTACACAGACAATGCCAATTTGATGATTGTGGTTATCATAGATCGGTTTAAAAATACGGTAACCATTGCCTAACACGCCGGTTTCACGAGAAAAGTGAATCCTACCATGAAGTGATTTAGCTGCATCGTTTAAAGAACTGAAATGTTTACCAATGACTTGTTGGTCTGGGTGAGAATACCGAATGAGTTGTTGATTCATAACAACGATGAAGTCGACTTTAGTGGCGGCTTGTATTCGTGTTGCATATTTTTGGATATTGCCAGACTTGCTAGGGGTTGCCTGGCTTAGATGATTTTTGACAACATTGCTCTCAGAAACAATCGTAGCAGTGCTTTGGATGTTGCGTTTAATGGATTGTCGTTGCGATTTAGCTACATTATGAGAGGCCAATAGTCCAGCGGCTAACAGAGAACTGGTAACAGTGAGCAAGACAACTGAGATGATCGTCACACGAAGTGAGAATTTACGTGGATGTGTGAAAACGGACATGTTTTATTGTGACTCCGTCCTTTATATTGGATATCTATTCGAAAATTATACTCTTTAGGCGCCTTCATTGATTTAGATAACGTAGATTTTAAAATAAAGAACTCTTCAGTAAAAATTGAATAATATCGATAAATGATTAAATATATTGGTTAAACGTGTTGTTTTTTTGATTTACCTCAGGATTTTAATAAAGGAGTAGCCCATGGCTTAGGATTCTTACGTCAATGACCGCCGCTTAAACTTTTCTTTGGCCGAACTTTAACTTGATTATTCGAGGGCACCACTCTCTTGATTTACAACAAGAGCAGACACATGATTAGCCTGTTTGATGCTTTCCCGAATGGACATTCCTGACGATAATCCAGCTAAAAATGCTCCACAGTGTGAATCCCCAGCACCGATTGTATTGATAATCGGTATGTGTTCAGCGGGAATGAGCGCTTGATCATTATAGGTCAAGAAGAACGTGCCAGCAGAGCCCAGTGTAATTACCACAGGTTCTTGTGTCATATCAAATATCTTCTTTGCTGCGAGAGCATAGGAATCAGTTGTATGAGCTAAAATATTTGCTTCTGCTTCATTACAGTGAACGATGGTTCCTGGTCGTAGAAGGCGCTTAATCAATGATTCAGAGATGTATGCTAAACGCGGAGAGGCATCGAACAATACTTTTGCATCACGTTTTCTTTTACCCAATTCGTCCAACAATATTATTGCGGACTGATCGTTTTCTAGTTCATACCCAGATACGTAAATATAGTCATAATCGTGAAGATTAACTTGTGAAAACCACCTCCGCTGGTACATTTGTTCAATTCCTTGAACGGTTAAAAATGTACGTTCGCCGTCTTTTTCAATAAATGAAATGTCCCAGCCGTTGTCAGCACGTTCATCAATTAAAGATTGCGTGAAGTTACGGCGTTTAAATTCGTGTCTAATGATATCGGCGTAAGGGCCCTTCCCAATGGGGGCAAAGAGATCACTATTTCCTTTCAAGTAAGCGATTGCACTTTGAACATTATATGCAGAGCCGCCAACTTTAACTGACTTCATTTGACCAGTGATGTCTTCACCGGTTTTAGGAAGTCTCGTGAGTCCAACAATGATATCAACAAAAATTGCACCGGTAACCAAAATTTTTTTGTTTGTGGCGATCATTTATGACACGCTCCTTGGGTTAATTGAGCGAAGGATAAACATACAAATTACTGCAGCAATTCCGGCGATAAAAACTCCCAAACTATTATCTTTAAAAATCCCATAAGCGAATGGACCATTCCAAATTGCATTATTTGTAAAGAGGAAACCAACAATAACGGAAATTAGCCACGAGGTGACACCTTTCCAGTTGAATTTGTTCTTGGAATTAGCTTCAAGGTCAGTTATGACATAGCCGGATTGACGATACATAACGTTATCGCACAGAAAAATGGCAACCCAAGCAGCCAAGCAAATACCAAGAAAACCAAGAAACAACTCAAAATTGGCGAGAAAATCACCAGAAATGAATAAAACGTAAATCGGAATGAGAATCACAATAGCACCGTGAATGCCTAAGGAGGTTCGTTGCGAAACGTTAATGCCGATAGTGGCTAGATTAATTCTGGCAGATAGAAGACTAATGATACATTGAGGGATTAAACCCCCAGCCGCGACTATAAAATAAATTAGTGATAGCCAAGAAGGCAAAGCGTGATACATCACGTCAATTGGATTTGAAGCGGTGGCAAGTGATGGTTCGACAGTGCTTAATAAAACACCGCCAAACATTAGGATAAATAATGGGATTGCGCCACCAAGCGTTGTATTCCAGAAAACTGATCTGTGGGATGCTGAAGGTCTTACGTAAGCGCCCCAGTCAGCAGCGGCCATAGACCAGCTAATTCCTGAACCTGCAGCCACAATTGACACAGCAGGCCAGAAGCCGCTGAGCCACTTTCCGCTAGGCATCGATAATGCTTTGTCCCAATCGGCTTTTATTAGAAAAATGATTAGGATTAATAATGTTAACGCACCAAAGATATATGAAATCCAAGTTTGAATTTTCCCTAATGTTTCTTCTTTAACGAGACCGGATAGTAGAACTAATATGGCGAAAATAAAGAGTGCACCGGCTGTACTAAAGGCGGTTTTACTAATATGCATAACATCAAACAAGGAGATAATTAACAGCGATCCCGTGACTACATTAACTGCTAACCAACCGACCATATTGACCCATGCTAGGGCGTTGGGAATTTTATTTCCACTAACTCCGTAGGCAGCACGTGACATTTTGAAAGTTGTAATCCCATTTTTCTTGCCAATCGCAGCTACCCATCCAGGAATTGCGAATGAGAGTGCTCCCACAAGTGACGCAAGTGTTGCTTGAAAAAAGGAGAGGTGATAGCTTACAATCATTGCTCCAAATACGATCCCCATAATTCCAATATTTGCAGCAAACCAGTTATAGAACAACTTACCGGGTGTTAATGTTTTGTCTGCATCTAAAACCTTAATTTCTTCATTGTCCATTTTTCTTTCGCCTCCAAGAACGGTTTAACTTTAAGAAAAATCACGACGACTATTTTCTGCCCGAAATCTTTCGATCTTCGGAACATAAGCGCTAATATCATGCTCTGGGTTCTTGTCATCAATTGTGGTAATCCAATCGGGGTTAATCGACTTGTATCCGTTTTTTGATCCACAGATTGCTGTGGCCATCGCTCCGATGGTATCCGTATCACCACCAAGGTTTGCACAAAGGAGAGCACATTTTTCAACATCCTTTGTATAGTAAGCAATTGCAACGGCAGCTGGGATTGATTCGCTGATTGGTGTTCCAGTCCCGACCGTTTCATAAATTGCTGATGCAAATTTGTCTTCATCCTGTTGATAGCGATTAGCTAGATCTAACCCAACTCGCAAGCGTTCACGGTTAGACGCGGCCCAAGTTGGTGCACCAAGTTGAAAGGCTTTGTCCGAAGCTTTAATCGCATAGTCAATCATGTTGTCCCAGCTGTAGTCAGCCAAGCCAGCCGTGACCATTGCTGCAACCATCGCCGCACCAGAAAATGCAACATCAGATGAGTGGGTGATTCGTGTGACTTCGTAGACCATCTGGATAAGGTCGTTCATTTGGTCTGGCCTGTATAAACTGCCAATCGGTGCAATTCGCATAGCACAACCATTAGTTAAGGCTTTATCAGTAATGGGACGTGGGTTTTCACCTTCTCGAATTGCAAGGAGAGCCGCTTTTGAGCTAGGCCCTAAAATATTGTTTGACCATGCGCCAATTTCATCCGCCCATCGCATAATATGATTTACTAGGATTTGTTGATTTGGATGCCAATCTGTTTCGATTAGTGCATCTAAGATTACTAATGCTTGGTTTGTGTCATCTGTATATTGACCCTTAGTGAAATTTAAAGCGATATCATTTGTCTGTGGGCCATCTAGAAAATCAGTAATTTTATCGGAAAAGTAATCACGAATTTGTTGGACAGGCCATAGCTCTGATGGCATGCCCATCGCATCTCCAATGGCTTGGCCATATAAGGTTCCTAAAATTTTGTCTTTTGACGTTGTGATCATGATTAGACCCCCACAATGAATTTAAAATTTGCTGAACTGCTGTAAATGATTTTGACATGCTCAACCAGTTCGTTTTCATAAGTGACTACGTTCCCAGCTACTTCTAATAAAGGGTTGCGTTCGCTCTCTTCCAATAATTCGATTTGCGTTACTGATGGTAAGATTGCCGTAACACTGAGATTGGCAGTAGCTGGATTCACATTGTATTTTTGACGAAGTGTTTCATACAGGGAACGTGTTTCTAGGTCGTAGTTCTCTAAACCGGGGAATTGTGACAGTCGTAGTCGGGATTCATCGATTGTAAGTTGCGTAACTTCATTTTCCTGTTGAATACCTCTAAGACGCGTTAGCTGTAACACCTGGTCGTTTCCGATTCCTTGGATAGTCTTGTTAATGATTTTAGTGACAGGTGTCGCGCCAATACGTCTCGCATAGTCTGAGAAACCCGAAAAATTAAACATGTCAATTTGGGGTTTCTTCAATTTGACGTAACTACCTTTTCCATGGATTCGTTCAATGACGCCTTGTTCTTCAAGTTCCTTTAAAGACCGTTGAATGGTTGTACGGGCAACATGATATTGTTTTACGAATTCTGCTTCACTTGGTAATCGGTCACCAATTGATCGATTTTTAAAGATGTCTTGTCGAATATCAGCGGCTATTTGTTCTTGTATGCTGATTCTTGCATTGAATAATGATGTATTAAGAGGCATAAAGGCTCCTTTCTTTTATTTGACTACTTGAGTACTCAAGATTACGAATTGAGAATATCACTTAACTCGTCAAACGACAACGCTTTCATTATTTCGGGAGATTATTATCTATTTGTGCTTTTTCCAATACGATAGAATTAATCTTTCCAAAAGTTGACGCAGTTGAAAAATTAGATGAAAGCGGTGAGGCGAATCAATGAAAAATTGTGATTAACTGCGCTTTGTTTAATTGATATGGAATATATCAGACCGATTATGCGATCTACGTTAGTTAAAAGATGAGACGCGGTGATGAAATTGAGCTTTGAAATTATTGTCGAGATCACAGGTATTGCATGGTTTTCTAGATATTTCTGCTCGCTTTTAAATAACGAATAATGAACTATAATGCGGATAGTTATACATTTTAAATTAGAATAATAAATCACAAAGTATAGACAAATAAATTGAAAGACTATATAGTAGTACCCAATGGTAGCTACTATTTTTTGAGGATATTATGACACAATCAACAGAATTACTGATGCGCTTTGGCCTAACGGAGAGCGAGGCCAAAGTGTATGTGACCTTATTGCAGATGGACGCATCGACAGGTTACAAAGTTAGCAAGCTTTCAGGAGTTGCTCGATCAAAAATTTATAATATCTTGTCTTCGTTGGAAGACAAACACTTTGTGCTTCAGTCTAAGAACGAAACGCCATTGTATACAGCAATTCCTGTGGATGAGTTAGTTAGTCGTTTAAAGACAGAAGCCCTTGAAGATATTTCAAGTATTGAAACAAGTTTATCTGGCTTGGGATCATTTACTAGTGATGGGTCAATGTGGTCATTAGAACATTATGATCAAGTTTTCGAAAAGATCTTATTTCAGGTTCAAAATGCCAAGAAGAGCCTGTATGTACAAATTTATTCTGAAGATTTGACACCAGCTATTATCCAAGCGCTGGCTGACGCTGAAAACCGACTTCACGAGTTTGTTGTTATCTTATTTAGTCAACATCATCGCTACGAGTTGCCCTTTAGAAGATTTTATAAGCATTTTTTTGAAGCCGATAAGGTGTTGGATTATGGGGGTCGTTGGGTAAACGTCATTTCGGACGGACAAGAAGTTGTTTACGGTAAACTGCCTGCTCATTCAGTTAATACAGATGTTATTTGGACAAAAAATACATCAATGGTTTTTTTAGCACAAGAATACGTATTACATGATGCATATAATTTGCGTACTCTTTCATTGTTAAATGATGAAGCCGAAAAGAAATTTGGTTCAGATTTAGAAGGGGTGCGTGACGTCTACTTTGATAATAATTAAGGGGAAAAATCATGCTAATTGCCTTAATCACGGCCATTATTTTAATTAATTTATTATTTATCTTTGTGTTTGTACGCGACCTATTAAGACACAAGGACGAAGTTATGCAGGAACCTGCTAGTAATATTTGGACACCAGTTTCACAAGCAGTTATTTATTTTCTATCTACATTTGGCATTTCGGATTTTGCTATTTCGACTGCAATTTATCCAAAAGCTAAATGGGTAACAATGAAAAAACTGCCAGGAACTTTAAACACACAATGTGTTATTCCAGTGTTTGTAATGTCTTTGGCCTACATTACTAATATTTCTGTTGGCATTAAAACTTTACTGGTTTGTATTGTCTGTCAAGTGATCGGGGCATATTTAGGCCCCCGTTTCGTGGTTAAATTACCAGAGCGCGTCATTCGAAATTTTGTAATTGTTGGTCTGATTGTTGCCACTGCTTTAATCTTGGCCGGAAAGTTTGGCTGGATTCCTTCTAACGGAACAGCAACTGAGCTGTATGGTTGGAAATTAATTACAACTGGTTTTCTGATGTTTACTTATGGGGCCTTAAACAATATTGGAATTGGTTCATACGCGCTGACTATGGCAACGGTATACGCGATGGGTATGAATCCAGTTGCCGCTTTTCCAATTATGATGGGTGGCTGCACTTTCTCGGTTTCAATTGGAAGTATGCAGTTCATTAAGCTGAATGATTATTCTCGTAAGATCACAATGTTTTCTGTCTTTGGCATTGTGGGGGTACTAACTGCAGTGTTTCTAGTTAAGAGTCTCAATACTGCGGTTATCCAATGGATTGTAATCGTGGTGTTACTCTATTCTGCTATTTCTTTGTACCTAGGAAATCGTCAGGAGGTTGCCAGCGAAAGCGGCAAAGGAGAATAAACATGAGATATTTATCAGCTAACGAAATAAAAAAGATTTTCACAATGGGGGATGCAATTGAAGCAGATAAAGAGGCTCTAAGTCTTTATTCTTCAGGAAGAGCAGACATTCCTTTAAGAACTAATATTGATGTTCCAGAGCATAATGGGCAAAGCCTTTATATGCCAGGGTACGTAAGCGGAAGTGCACCAGCACTTGGTGTTAAAATCGTTTCAGTTTATCCAAATAACATCAAGGCTGGACTGCCAAGCGTGCCAGCAACTATGGTGACTCTGGATGCACAAACAGGCATTGTAAGTGCTATTTTAGATGGGACATACTTGACGCAACTTCGCACTGGGGCAGTTCAGGGAGCTGCAACCGACATATTGGCACGCAATGATGCTAAAGTAGCATTATTGATTGGGACTGGCGGTCAGGGAATGTCCCAGTTAGAGGCAATGCTAACAGTCAGAACACTGAAAACCGTCTATGTTGCCGATATAGATCATGACCGTGCCTTAGCATTTTGTCAGGAAGCGGCGAAAAGGTTTGATGGACGTTTTGAGGCATCATTTGAAGTTGTGGATAATCCGAATTCAGTAGTTGGTACAGCAGATATTATTACAACTGTAACGACATCCAAAAAAGCAACTTTCAATGGATCATTAATAAAACCTGGCACACATATCAATGGTGTGGGTGCCTATACTCCTGAAATGTGTGAATTACCAGTTGAAGCACTCCAGAAGGCGGACCACATTATCTTTGATACGATGGATGGTGTTCTGTCAGAGGCTGGAGATATGATTCAACCACTTAAGCAGGGACAATTGAAGCACAACGCCTTTGATGGTGAATTGGGTCAAGTTATTAACAGACGTATCAAGGGTCGCCAAGATGATCAAGAAATCACGATATTTAAAACAGTTGGTACAGCGGCCCTTGATGTTATTGTTGCAGATCGAATTGTAAAATCCGCTGAACAACACGATAGTGGATTAGAATTAGTTTAGTGGGTTGAAAATTTTAAGTGGAAATTTCCAAAAAGCAGATCTAGAAATCACATGTCGCGATTTCTAGATCTGCTTTTTTGTGGATATTGTTACCATGAAAGTATGATCGACGAAAGAAATTGATTGATTTAAAAAGGCCAAAGGATGTTCAGATTGGTATTTAAACGTTTAATTTCAGTGACAGATTTTTATTCCTGTAAATCCGAATAAGTAATCTGACCGGCTTCTCTCACCTTAACGGCTAAAGAAGTGAAACGTAGAATTGCGGGATCATCGTAATTGAGTGATTGCTGAAAATGATTAAGCGTTTTTTGCCATTGATCCGGTAAAGTGGTCGGACTGACAATGAGAAAACGTCCCTTTAACATCAAGGAAGAATGGCTCTCTTCAGCGAAACAATAAATGGCTGCGTTAGTTGAGTTTGCCAGATTTTTAACGGTCGATGAACTGTGTGTCGTATAGAAGAGAATGTTATCTAACGAACGGTCCAATGATAACGGAGTCAAGGCCACGATATTGGGGAAACCAAGTGTATCAATAGTTGCCACCTGAAAGACTGAGGCATGATCTAGCATATGTTCGGCTCGTTTAATGGTTTCTAACATCATGGCACCTCCATTTGATGATTTAATCGTGTTTAACTAATCCTATCGTAATTAACAGCTTAGATGAAAAATAATGCCTTAAGGGTTCGAAAATAGCTTTATAGGCAATTTTTGGTGACAAAATGCGTTACTTTAGAGAATACATGAGCGTGGGGCAAACCCAAAATCTAAATTTAACTGCCAACCTAAATAACTAAGATGTGGGACATAAGCCGAGCGACTTATGTCCCACTATTTTTTAAACATTCAGCTGCTGTCCTTTGACCGACAACACAAGATCTAAGGCTAACTGTTGCACATCCGCGACGGAAATATCTTTGAACTGTTCTGGTTCTGCCTCCCGACCGAGAATAAAATTCACAGTTATCGAAAAAATATTTTCGGCTAGAAACTGAGTACTTAACGGTTTAATGATGCCTTGTTGTTGAAAGTGTTCAAGTTGAGTAAATAACGCCGTGAAAAATGCATCATCTTCAATTTTAGGCAACAAGGATCGCAGTTTGGGCTGCTGACGCATGAGTAAGATGACTTTCAGTGAATCGGAATGTTCCATCCCGAAGACCAAAATATTTTTTACAAGTAACTTAGCTACCGGAATGAGCGCCAAGTCGTTGGTCCAGCCGCTTTGAATGGCTTCAATATAGGCGGCTTGATGGTAGGTGAAGGTCTGAATGAGTAAATCTTCTTTGTTTTTAAAATACGAATATAGATTGGACTGAGTGGCATGAATGCGTTTAGCGACTTGTAACGTAGAAGTTCCGGCAACCCCTTCAGTGATCAATAATTCAGTTGTTGCTTTAAGGATGTTTTGGCGGAGTTGTTCATTTTTCGGTTTCATATTCAATCTCCTTCGTATATTAGTTTAACAGAAATAGTTGACAACAGATAGTGCTATCTGTTAAAGTTCAATTCGACATTAAGAGATAATGTTATCTGTTAAAATAAGGAGATCTATTATGACTAAAGTTATTGTAATAACAGGCGCAACCTCAGGGATTGGTCGCCAAGCCGCGATTGATCTGGCTAAGCAAGGCTACCAAGTTGTAGGTGGCGCTCGTCATATTGTTGAGGATCCAGAGTTGGCGGCGTTACAGATCGATTTACATCAGCTAGATGTGACCGATCATGAATCCGTGAAAGCCTTTATTCACGATATTCAAAAACGCTATCAACGGATTGATGTCTTAATTAATTCAGCCGGTTACGGTTCTTTTGGCGCTTTGGAAGAGGTGCCGCTCACAGAGGCCCAACACCAGATGGAAGTTAACCTGATGGGGGTTGTTGATTTGATTCAGTTGGTCACTCCCATCATGCGAAAGCAAAAGCACGGCCGCATTATCAACGTTTCATCGATGGCTGGGCGTAGCTATGGCGCATTAGGTGGCTGGTACTACATCTCTAAACATGCACTAGAAACGATGAGCGATGTGCTACGAGTTGAGCTGAAAGACTTTGGCATCCAGGTGGTGATTGTCGAACCGGGCAACACGAAGACAAATTGGCAGGCGATTTCCAACCAACACTTACTCGAAACGACACCGTTGAATTCGCCATACCGTACCATGGCTGAAAATCATGCGAAAGTTCTGGCTGACAGTACTGACACGGTGGCGGATGTTTCTAAGACCATGCTCCGAGCAGTTAGTGATCAGCGACCCCGCCGACGTTATCAGGTTAAACTGCGGGAGCGCTTTATCCTCTTCTTATCTGATCATGTTGGTTCAGGACTTCGTGATTGGTTCGCCGGTCAATTGGTTAGATAAGTCGCCTAGTATTACGTAAATAATTAATTTGGCTTCTATCACGCTAAAAAGCCCACGATCTTGACTGAAGATCGTGGGCTTTTTGGACATGGACGAGTCACAGCTGAACTGGCTTAAATCGCCATAATCACGGTGGGACCTAGTGCCATTCTTGTTTAAGTTTAAAGAAACTGCCGCGGATGGACCCGGCTAACTTAGATTTTTGATGGGCAAATTTAAACTTGTCGACTAATTCGGTTGGCACATCCATTGCTTCACAGAGTTTAATTCCGACGGCTCGCTTAGGCTTATCGCCATCTTTTTCATACAGAACATTTGAAATCATCCCATTTTGATAAATGAATTCTGGCCAGTAGAGATGATCGTCTTCATACACGGCGACTTCAATAATCGGTGAACTAAATTCTAAATTGCGCTCGGTCTTGAGCAGTTGTTTCATCCACTCAACTTCAGTCTGTCGTTCCGGCGCTGGATAAACGGTATAAGCAAACTTGTATTTGTTCCAGAAATAACGAGCCTCGTTGGCCCGTAAACCGGCTAATGATTCCGCAACTGGCGACGACTCTAAACCAGTGGTCGCCACATTTTTAAAATCAACTTGATAAGCCATGTCCCAATCCTCAATTCATTCGTTTTTCATAGTGTAGCACGGCGACCCTTTGTTGCAATGGTGATAAAAAAATTAACTATGATTAAATCCAGCAATGACGCCTTGTATAAAACTGATGATAAAATCCCAAACACTTGGAAAACCAAACACAATGAAACAAGCAATGGATAGAATGTATACTTTTGTTGTCATCACTTGCTTGAATTTGCGCCAGTTGATTGAGAAAAGTAACCAAATGAATAGCCCAATGCCCAACGGTTGCAACCAATTACGTAAGTCGTCCACTGACAACTTGAGCCCCCCAGCAACTAGTGAACCCAGACTAATGACCATGAATATCGTTATGACAGCAATATCACCACGTTTTGATGGCTGTTGTTCAAGATTCGCAAGTAGATGCGGGTCATCCTTAATTAAATCATCTAACGTTATGTTGAAAATCTCACTGAGCCGGACAACATTGGCGAAGCTGGGGAGGGAAGCTTCATTCTCCCACTTTGAGACCGACTCCCGCGAAATTGCTAATTTTTTTTGATAGATCTGTTTGGGACCAGTGACGCTGCTCACGCTGTTGCCGGATTTGTTGACCAATGTTCATCAAGACCCCTCCTAACTTGATATCATTAGTGTAGCAGTCATGACTAAATTTGGTCGCTAAAGGGGGCGGACTTTTTGGTTGCGTTAGGTCATCAGTGATAAAAACGGTATTTAGCGCTAGTTACGATTCCGTAAGTTCGCTTAACTCTGGAAACCAAATGTCAATTTCATGAGCAGCGGCCTCGACACGATCAGAGCTGTGAACGACGTTTTTGATGGTGCCATTGTCCCACAAGCGACCGAAATCACCGCGAATGGTGCCCGGCAGTGCCTCACTGGGCTTCGTTGCACCGGCCATTTGATGGCACGCGTGGACCACGTCAGTCCCCGAAATAATCAAGGCAACTAACGGACCAGACTGCATGTAACTGACTAGGCCCGGGAAAAAGGGTTCATTTACCTTATCCGCATAATGCGCGGTTAGCTGGGCGGTAGTGGCTTTGGGGACCACTTTTAAGGCAGTAATTGTAAATTGGCGTCGTTCAAGCCGGCTGATTACCTCACCGATATGTCCCGTGGCAACGCCATCAGGTTTAATCAACATTAAGGTTTGTTCCATTTTGCTCACTCCTTCGTCTTTGTTTTCAGTATAAGCGAGGTAGTAAACAAAAAACGAATAATGTGCGTTGTGATATGGTGATTAAATTATTTGTCGATATTGATTGTCGCCGTCATGATTAAGCCGCCAAGTGTTCAAACCGATTTTGCAGTTTTGCCTGGGCTTTTTGCATTCAAGTCTCACTTTGGTATTTGCGTAATAGATCTTCGGCAAAGGCAATCGGACATCATCGACAATCTGATTTAAAGGTTGGTGATCGCTAGCGGCTTCCTGGAACAATTAGGGTAATTCATCCAGTAATTGCATGAAGGCATTGCCCCCCGAACTGAATTAAATAATCTGTACCGGTGGTGAGTTGATAAGCTTTTCGGACCGGATCTTTATCTGATGGTCATTTGTCGACTAGTAACCATTTTTTGCGTTGCAGTAACTTGGATAGATGGCATCCACGGGAATGTCGGTAAAGCCTGATTCGCTTAAGAAGTGGGGAGATCTCATGGTCATAAGTTTTACGCTAGGCAATTTTCTGAAGAATAATGCCTTCGAGGAGACCCTTTAGCATTTCTGATATGAATTGATGCTCCTCTATCCTTTGGTACTGAGCAATAATTAGCCTCGATAGTGCATTGCCCACTAGGGGACCTTTCAGGAAACCTCAGATCCGATTAATTATCTACCATTAAAAAACTCAGAAAGTTGATTTAATGTTTGAAAAGCCCGGTGAAAAAGCCTTTAGCCACGGAAGATATGCCGGTTAGCTCGGGATAAATTTCAATGAATTGTCCCTGATGTGATTGACCGTCGTCGATGATTTTGCCCATTTGTTTGGCAACATTTGCCGGCGAATGGAAACCTGGTAATTTAGTATTTCCATTTAAGTCAGTCGTGGTTGGTCCAGGATGAATGCTAAAAATTTCGACCGGCGAATGCTGCTTTTGTAGATCTAACGCCAATGTCTGCATCATGACATTTTGAGCCGCCTTAGAAGCTTTGTAGGCTAGCGGATTCCAGTGTGGATTGGGTGCCGTTGGAATTGTGACATTGATGATGCGACCGTTATTTTTAGCTAACTGTGGCAATAGTCCCTGGGTTAATTGAGTCGTGCCAAAAAAGTTAACCTGCATGGTTGTGCGTAAATCATCAATAGATTCGGTTAGACTATCTGCTTGACTGCCGGGAATGCCAGCGTTGTTGATCAGCAATGTCAAATGGGGCGCTTGTTTGCTCAAGGTCTCAATCGCTGCCATGATGCTGGTCGGATCGTTTAGGTCTAAAGTGATTGCGGTTGGGTGCTCAATTCCGGCGCTAGTTAATGCGCGGATGGCGTTTTGACCGTGAGCGGTGGTGCGAGAACTAATGATGACTTGCCAGCCCTGTTGGCCGAGTGCTTGTGCTAGGGCAAAGCCAATCCCTTTATCACCACCAGTAATAAAAACTGTTTTCATAAAAGACATCTCCTATGTTTTAATCATAACGTTTATGCGTTAAGGTTAGCCTACAACCTCAATCATGGTTTAGGTCAATGCTTTTAAGCAAGAAGGTCGATAATATGGAAACTTTTTCAATTCATCAAGTCGCAGAACAATTACAGCTTAGTATTTCAACCATTCGCTATTATGATCAACAAGGGCTATTACCATTTGTAACTAAAAATAAGGCCGGTCATCGGGAATTTACCGTCGCTGATTTAGGCTTCATGCGGACGATTACCTGTTTAAAGCAAACGGGAATGGCGTTACGAGACATTCGCCAATATATCTTGTTGTGTATGGCTGGTGCCAGTAGTATTCCAGCGCGGCGGCAATTATTGACCGCTCATCGACAAGCAGTCATGGATAAGCAGGCACAATTGGCTACTGGTTTAGTGGAGATCGATCGGAAATTAGCTCGCTATGAAGCCCCAGATGCACAAATGGTGATTAATCAACAAGTGAAATTTGCAATTAGTGAGAAACATCAACATGATCTGACCAATCCATTTGCGGCCGATGCGCTAACAAAGTAGGATTAGGCGATTACGACACCACTGAGAAGTTGTACAAGAGGGGGACTGGAAGCGTGCAGAATATTCGTCTGGACACTTTACATCCTGAACAAGCCGCCGTTTTTTGGCGATTAGCCTATGCTGATCCAACAGCGGAGTGGACAAAATGGAATGGTCCGTATTTTCATGACCAATTGCCTAGTCAAACGGAATTTGTTGAACAAATCGCTCCTGAGTCATATATCAAGCAACCTTTTCGTCAAGTGATCTGGGTCGATCAACAAATGGTGGGGCTGGTGTCAGCCCACTATGAAGATGACCCCTTGAAGCGGTGGTTAGAGATTGGCATCGTCATCTATGATCAAAGTAATTGGCATCAAGGGATCGGTGCACAAGCGCTTCATCTGTGGGTTAACCAACTCTGGCAGTTAACAGATTTACCTCACCTTGGCTTAACCACTTGGTCAGGCAATAAGCGGATGATTGCCTTGGCGGAAAAAGTTGGCTTCACGCGAGAGGCAACGATTCGAAAAGTGAGATATTGGCAGGATCAGTATTGGGATTCGGTGAAGTATGGACTTCTACGCGAGGAGTGGTTTGATAAAGAAAACGCTTACTAGAAAATTAGTTTAATTTACTTATTGTAATCAGACGTCCTGCGCTGTACGCTGAACTCGTAAAAAAGTAAACAGGCGATGACGTTCGCCAAAAAAGCTATCAAGCTGATGACGTCTACCACATGTAATCATGTGGTAGACGTCTTTTCTTTTTGGCGAACTACACAAGCCTGATGTCTGTGCCTAGCCCAGCCTGCCTAATTGGCAAAGAGCGTCAACCAGTCAGTCTCCGCTAGCAGCTGACTGCGCTCTGATTTCGTAGATAGGAAGTGGTGAAAATGGTCGAACCGAGACAGATTAATCAGCAAAATAATTTTCAATCACTTGAACAAAGCTATGTTGGTCAAGGACTGAGTGATCAAGAACGTTTAGCTGAGCGGAATTCTAGTGGTGATAACCGGATGGCGACACAGGGCTTTTCTTGGCGCCAAAGTTTATTAACGCGATTGTGGGGACCGATTCCATGGTTGTTGGAATTCGCCATCATGTTTGAAATTGGGTTAGGCAAATGGATTCAGGCACTGGTTGTGATTGGGTTATTATTGTTCTCCGCAATTGATGGAGCAATTCAAGAACGCCGGGCACAACGAGCGTTAAAGATTGTTCAAACGGATCTGGTGACGACGAGTCGAGTATTGATTGACCAATATTGGCAGTCGCGTACATCGGACGAATTAGTTGTTGGGGATCTGATTCATCTGATGGCCGGTGATTTGGTGCCGGTTGATTTGCGGGTTGTGGCCGGTCAAGCGCAAATCGATCAGTCAGCTGTGACCGGTGAAACGGTTGCGGAAAGTCGTCGTGTCGGGGAGACGCTCACGGCGGCTAGCTTAATCGTCGCTGGTGACATCATTGCTCAAGTGTCGGCGGTAGGCGCGGCAAGTAGTTACGGGCGAACGGTAACCTTGACCCAGACGGCTGCCGCCCCGGGACGATTAGAGCGATTGTTGTTTACGGTTGTTCGTTATCTGGCCTATTTAGACGCCGGATTAACAGTTCTGCTCGTCATCGGTGCAGTGATTTATCATATGAGCTGGCAGGAAATTTTGCCATTACTCGTCATCTTGATTATTGCGACCATTCCAGTGTCGATGCCATCTAGTTTTACGGTCGCTAATGCGGTTGAAGCGCAGGTTTTAGCCAAGCAACATATTTTGGTCACAGGCTTAAGCGGTATTCAAGAAGCTGGGACGATGGATGTCTTACTGGTGGATAAGACCGGCACATTGACGAAGAATCAGCAACGATTAGTCAGTGTGATACCCGTGGGAGACGTCAAAGAAACGCAACTCATCCAGTGGGTCAAGGCAGTTACCAACCCACAAGCCAAATATGCAATTAGTCTGGCATTGCAACGGGCAACAAAAGCAGTCAAATTGCCGTTTAAGATTCAAAAACAGTTGCCATTTAACGCGACAACGAAAGTAGCTCAAGCAATGATTACCGACGCAGAGATAAGGACGACTGTCACGCTGGGTGCGCCGCAAGCGATTCTTAAGATGGTAAATCCTAAATCTACCGATGAGACTATGGCTCGCTTGGCTAAGCAAGGCCAGCGGGTGCTCGCGCTAAGCATCGAATATGACGGACGGCCACAGTTAGCCGGATGGCTTGGTTTCTCCGATACAATCCGATCCGATACGGCTGAGCAAATTCGGACCTTACAATCCGCTGGTATTCGGATCGTAATGCTGACGGGCGATGATCGCTTAACTGCGCAAGCAATTGGTCATGAACTGGGGCTAGCTGGCAAATATGTCGCTGGGTTATCTACTAACGATGCGTTAGGCGATTTGGCCGGAATTGCCAATGTCTATCCTGAAGACAAGCAGCGGTTGGTTAAACAATTTCAACAAGCTGGTCACGTTGTCGGCATGATTGGCGATGGCGTAAATGACGCTGCCGCATTACGACAAGCTGATGTTGGGATGGCAGTTGCGAATGCGCGTGATATTGCTAAACTGGCGGCCCGCGTCGTCCTTGCGCGCGATGGATTAGATGACGTCCTAACGGTGGTCAATAGCGGCCGGCGGGTCTATCAACGGATGATGACGTGGACCAGTACAAAATTATCGCGGACAGCTGTTTTAACGGCTTTATTGACCCTCGGATTCTTATTGACGGGTACTTTTCCAATCTCATTAAGTCTGATTGTGGTGCTTGTCGTCTTGAACGACTTAGTGACATTAGTATTGGGAACCGACCGAACCGCATCGTTGTCGACCACGCCGCAATGGACGTTGCCACGGGTGGCAAAATTGGCAATGATATTGGCGAGTGGTTGGTTAGTCGTTGGCTTAGGTATTGTTGGGCTGAATCACTGGTTGTGGCAGGTTTCGACTGGCTGGTTGAGTTCCGTCTTATTCATGTACTTGATGTTTTCATCAATGATGACGATTTTAATGACGCGGACGAATCAGTCTTGGTGGCAGAGTCGGCCAAGTCGATCTGTAACAGGTATGATTGGGTTTGACGTGATTCTGACGAGTGTGATTGCGGCTATCGGCTGGCAAAGTGGCGCGGTGAGCTGGTCGGTGATTAGCTTGATGATTCTGCTAGTTGTATTGGTTGGCACTGGGTTAGATGTGATTAAGCAGCATTTTTATCAGCAAAAGATCATGAATCGTGGCGCTACCTAGGTTGCGATTAAATAATTGTTGTTAGCAAAGGCCAAGTAGAAAGGAAATTTAGTCATGAAACAAGTGATCGAGGTTGTTAAGGCACGAGAAATTTTTGATTCACGGGGGAACCCAACCGTTGAAGCGGATGTTATCTTAACCGACGGAACCCGTGGCCGGGCAGAGGTGCCATCTGGTAAATCCACTGGTGAAAATGAAGCAGTCGAATTACGTGACGGTGGTCAGCGGCTAGGCGGTAAGGGGGTTAGCCAAGCAGTCACCAATGTTAATACTGAAATTAATGAAGCCTTACATGGCCAGTCACCATTTGATCAGAGCCAAATTGATCAGATTATGATTGATTTAGATGGGACGCCAAATAAAGCGCGACTGGGCGCCAACGCCATTTTAGCGGTTTCAATGGCGACCACCCGAGCGGCGGCGTTAGCCAACAATGAACCGTTATATCAGTATTTAGGTGGAGTAGATCTTGAATTGCCACAAACCTTTCACAATGTAATCAATGGTGGTGAACACGCGGATAATGGGATTGATCTTCAGGAATTTATGCTGACACCGATCAAACGGACGAGTTTTCGTGATGGTTTTGAGAAGATTGTGACGACTTACCATCAGTTGGCCAAACTGATTGAAGCGGCTGGCTATTCCACGAGTTTAGGTGACGAGGGTGGCTTTGCGCCAGATTTAGATAATAGTGAAGCAGCGTTGAAATTATTGCATGAAGCCATTGTGGCTGCCGGTTATCAACCTAGTGTCGATATTGGCATTGCTTTTGATGCAGCGGCTAGCAGCTTTGTTCAACCAGATGGACAGTATCAGTTTGAAGGTCAGAGCCGTTCAGCTGATCAAATGGCCGCTTACTATGAAGGCTTGTTAGATGACTTTCCAGAGATTGTCTCCATCGAAGATCCATTTGGTGAAAATGATTGGGAAAATTTCACCAAATTTACCCAAGCTAATGGTCAACGTGTGCAGATTGTCACCGACGATAATATCTGTACTAATCCGGTGTTGATTCGTAAGGCCATCGAAATGGGGATGGCCAATTCGTTGCTCATTAAGCCCAACCAAATTGGTACAGTGACCGAGACATTAGAGGCCATTCGATTAGCCCGTAAGAATAATTACACGACGATGATGTCACATCGATCTGGTGAAACAGGTGATCCATATATTGCTGATTTGGCTGTGGCGACTAATTCAGGTCAGATTAAGAGTGGTGCGCCAGCTCGCAGTGAGCGGGTAGAAAAGTACAATCAATTTTTACGGATTGAAGAAGAATTGGGTGCTACTGCTCGTTTAGCGCATTTTCCAAACCAAATTTCCTTAGACTAGTGTGAACATGATGGCCTAAAAGCAAAATCGACCTTAAAAAGATGCCATGCTTGGCGTCTTTTAAGGTCGATTTTTAATATAGTGACAGCCCGTTATTAATAAATTAGTCAGCTGACACTGGTTCGATTGGCAAATGCATGCCTTTCCAGCCCTCTAAAGCACTGGCCAATTCGAAAGCTTGATAGCCATTAGAGAGCAGAATTAACAAGGCGGTTTTACCTAATGTTGTGCCGGCAGTCCAGTCATAAACCACGTAAGTTTTATCCTTGGGTAAGGTAGCCAGCTGCGCGGTCAAGTCTTTGGCGGCAATGGCCCGGGCGCCTTTGATTTGATCTTTTTTGATGGCAGCTGGTGCGTTACGGATATCAAGAACAACGTAGGGTGAATCAGAATCGTCTAAGTGTTCGACGATTTCTTGATGACCGATATAGAGGCTCAGGTAAGTTTTTAAAAAATCGATTTTTTCATTTTCCATAATTATGACATCTCCTGTGAGTGAGTTAATGATTGAATACCATGATCAAGGGTTCCCAGTAGCTGGGTAAGGGTAGTGCGATCAGCTGGAGTAAGCTCGGCCATCATCGTATTAACGGTACTGAAATTATGTGGTAAAAAAGCTGCCAGTTTGCGTTGCCCCAGCGGCGTGCTTTTTACCACGGTGGCGCGTTTGTCCGCTTGAGATGGCGTCTGAGTCACGAAGCCTTGTTTAACGAGGGCATGGACGAGTTTGCTGGTGGTTGCCTTGGTGACCCCCAATTTCTCAGCAATGGTTGAGACGCCCAGTCCTGTATTACCTGCTCGTTTCAGGAACATTAGTATGATGAATTTAGACTCCGATAAATCAAATTGAGCCAAGACATCATCATAACTGCTTTGCAGTCGTCGAGCGACTTCCTGAAAGCGAAGAAATAAGACGACCGCATCTGCATCCAAGTTGCCGTACTCAGCGTTCATCTCTGTGACTCGATGACTCGTTGGCCGATCCTTGAAATCAATGTGATTCATGCAAACCTCCCCCCCTAATTTAGTTAGCCGGCTGACTAAATGAGTATAAAACTTTTCACTACCCTTGTCAAAAATTGCGCGATGAAGCTAGTGAGAAGCTTAAGTGGAACCTTCTAAGCATAAAAAACGGGTGAAGCAGCTGGTGTATTAATCAAAGAAATGATAATAAATCACCGGGGTGCGCCATCCAATGATTTAATCCTCAGCGACCGCTTGCCGAGATGGCTATTGTTGATAAATCTGTTTTAAGGCGTTAACGTCGCCATCACTTAAGGCAGTTTTGCCTTGATCAATGGGATACATGACTGAGTTTTGGTCAGGGCTATGATCTAAACCTAAAGCGTGGCCGAGTTCATGAATCGACACAGATAGACTAATCGATTGATTATAGGTGATATTGAGTTGAGCTGAGCCATGGTTGATCACCACATCAGAAGCGCCTGGCCCAACCTGCTCAATTAGTTGTGGGCCGCCTTCGCCTAATTCGATGGAGCCGAGTTGCGCAGCGGTCATCTGTTTATGGTAGGTGCCAAAGGCCAATTGGTTCTGCAAGTTAGTTCCTTTACCGGGGCGAAGCTTAACGACACCAGTTGCATTGTAAAGCTTAACCGCTTGCTCAAATACGGTGTGAACATTAGTCGGCGTGCCCGTATCGTAGTGATAATAATACGTTGAACTAATTTTTTTGCCTTGCATAATTGGCAAGATTGGCGTCGCGTTAACAGTACTAGTGGCTGTGGTGACGGAACTTTGATTCGTCGTTGATTGACTGGTGGCCTGAGGGGTTGAGCGAATCGATGGTTCATTAAGTTGCGTGAGTTTTAGGCGTGCATTTTGGTATAACTGATTGAGTCGTTGCTGCCACGCATTACGAGTGGTTTGCGGAATTGGACTATGAGGGTTACCAAATAAAAAGACGCCAGCAGCCAGAATAATTATGAAACTGATAAAGCCGCGATGTCGGTGCATAAATAATCCTCCAGAAAATTTCTACCAAGTTTAACGCTTGATGTAATGAAACGGTCATTATCCGCCGTAATGTAGTGAAAAATTAAGTGTCATTGTTAACTTGAAAGGCCATCGGTTAAACGGACGAGTAAGTGGTTCATCGTTTGTGCAAGTATGGTAAAATGTCTTTAAATTTAATCGAAAATTGTCACTAGGGGCGCTGTTTGCTGAGATGGGTTAAAACCCGGTCCCTTTGAACCTGATCTAGTTAACACTAGCGGAGGAAAGTGGCTGACGCGTCGTGAGTTCTGTAAGTAACGGCAAGCTGGCCCTTTCTGTCTGGAAGGGCTTTTTTGGTGGCAAGGATTAGATTAAGTGTTGTTGTCACTAAAGAAAGCGAGGACTGTTACATGCAGCGAGATGTTCAATTACGCAAAGGGTTATTCACCATCTTTAGTAGTCTGATCGGATTAATTTTATCCACCCTCGTCGTTTTTCCCAATATGGCCCCGTTCCAACACATGGTTGATGTCATCCTAGCCATTTTAGTCGGGCCAGTCTATGCGACGGCCGCCGCCGTTATTGTTGGTTTGATTCGCATGCTACTTGAGGGGCGACCAGCTGTTGCAGTTACAAGTATTTTAGTCGGGCCGGTGTTAGCTTGGCTCGCATATCGGATATTTAATCGGTCGACTCTGGCCGCTGCAATGGGCGAGACACTTGGCGTTGGGTTATTTGGAGCCATGATTTCCTTTGTCGTGATGCAGGTTGGTTATGGATTGAAATTACCTAGTTTCTGGTTTTATGTTCCATATTTTACCCCATCAGCACTTGTTGGCAGTTTGTTAGGCGCGCTAGTTGTTAAAACATTACGGCAGTTGACAATCATTAAAAAAAGCGATTTTTTAGATGAATGACGACAAGGGACCTCCTGACAACGCAACACGAGTGAATGTTTCTCGAGTTGAATCACCAAACTAGAAGGTCGATAATCATAGTTGATTGAAATAAATCTAAGAAGCGAAGGGGATTCAAATGAAATCAACGATGTTTATGGGACCTGGGAAAGTTGCGCTTGAAAATGTTGACCGACCAACGATTCAAGCGCCTGACGATGTCATTTTGCACGTGGTTAGAACTTGTGTCTGTGGTTCAGATCTGTGGGCTTACCGTGGCTTGGAAGAGAAACCACATCATTCGGAAAACGGCGGTCACGAGGCATTAGGAATCGTCGAAGCAGTCGGCGACGAGATTACAACCGTTAAACCAGGCGACTTCGTCATTGCCCCGTTTACGCACGGTTGTGGCCATTGTGCAGCCTGTCGGGCAGGCTTTGATGGTGATTGCCAGAGTCACACGGCTAACTTTAGTCATGGCGTGCAAGCAGAAGAAATTCGGTTTGAACATGGCGAATGGGCATTGGTTAAAGTTCCTGGTCAACCCACAGATTACAGTGAGGCCATGCTCGATTCGTTATTGACGTTGGCTGATGTGATGGCGACTGGTTATCACGCTGCCCGGGTGGCTAATGTCCAAGCCGGCGACACAGTTGTCGTGGTGGGCGATGGCGCGGTTGGTCTATGTGGCGTTATTGCAGCGCAGATGCGTGGTGCCAAGCGAATTATTGCCTTAAGTCGCCATCAAGATCGACAACAATTAGCCACTGAATTTGGGGCAACTGACATTGTTGCTAGTCGGGGTGATGAGGCTGTCAGCGAAGTGCTAGCTTTAACGAACGGGGCCGGCGCTGATGCAGTCTTAGAATGTGTCGGTACTGAATTATCTAATGAAACAGCGATGCAAGTATGTCGCCCCGGTGGGATTGTTGGGCGTGTCGGCTTGCCCCATGAACCCAAGATGGATATGGCCAGTTCATTTTATAACAATCGAATTATCGCTGGTGGACCGGCATCCGTGACCACGTACGATAAATCAGTTCTCTTAAAGGCGGTTTTAGATGGACAGATTCATCCAGGTAAAGTGTTTACCAAGCGGTTTGGCTTAAATGAGATTGATGCGGCTTATCAGGCAATGACCAACCGTGAAGCAATTAAATCATTAATTGTTGTTGATTAATTATCTATTAATTGCGGAGGAACAGACTGTCCTCATAAAATCGGTTAGCTAAGTAAGGATTTTGGGCGTCGCAAGGTGGTAGACAAACAGAAATCAGAGCGAAACAAGCTGGGTGTTACCGAGCACTAGCGGAGCCTGAACAGTTGGCGTTCTTTGCCAATTGATCGGGCTGGGATAGGCACAGGTAATAGGCTTGTGTAGCTGGACAAACAACTCAAAGCGAAGCAAGCTGGGTGATGTTGAGCACTAGCGGAGGTCGGCAAATTGGCGTTTTTTGCCAATTAGGCGGCCTTGGCTAGGCACAGACATCAGGCTTGTGTAGCTGGACAAAAAATGCTTTTTGATTCGACAATATCCACTAATCAAAAGAAACCCATTTCCTCGCTGGAAGATGGGTTTCTTTCTGGTTATGCTTCATTTACGAATTTATCTAGATCGACCGTAACCAGCTGTCGTTTAGTGATCGAGTAAATTAGCTTTGCGTGTCTTATAATCTTCGTCACTGACATTGCCCTTGGCGTACTCCTCGTCCAAGATTTCAAGCGCTGATTTATAGTCGCCATGATGACGGGCGCCGTTGTGATGGTGTCGTGGATTCCAGCCAAAGAACATGCGACCAAGCCACATGAGCGGAAAGATAAACATAAAGAGAAAGAATGGAATCATCATCAAGCTCCACCAGCCAAAACCACCATTCATCATGGGAAACATCCATGCATGCCACATCATCATTAATTACCTCGTTTGTTTTAATTAAACTGATTTTGACAGTTAGTATACGCTCTTTTCCACAGTTCGACGAGGATGACGGCTTTTCAACTTTGGACATTCGGTCGGAGCGTCTGTGTTGAATTCATTTTGCTGGACGTATACGATGACGGTACAATTAATTTCAAAAAGAGGTCAATTATGAAAGCAGCCGTTTTAAATGCTTATGGGCAAGTGCCCCAATATCAAGATTTTCCAGCACCGACGCCACAAAACGATAATGAAATTGTGGTTCACCCCAAGGCAGCCTCGATTAAGCAATTAGATATCATCAAGGCCGCTGGCAAACACTATACGAATTTCGATCCGCTACCAGCGGTAATGGGAATGGATGGTGTCGCTCAGCTGAATGATGATGTATTGGTGTATGCGAATGGCATCACGGGGATGATGGCTGAGCAGGCGGTTATTGATAAACGTACGATGTTGCCACTACCCGCTGGTTTGGACATTGCAGTGGCCGCGTCGATCCCTAACGCCTTATCCGGATCCGATGGTGCTTTGGCCCTCCAAGGCAAAATCAAGTCCGGCGAGGTCGTCTTAGTAAACGGAGCTACAGGTGCGACTGGTACGATGGCCGTACAGATGGCGAAGTATCGCGGCGCTAGTTATGTCATTGCCACTGGTCGTAATGAAGCGGCCTTGGCTGAGCTTCGACAACATGGGGCCGATGCGACGATTAATTTACGCCAGGATGATGACCTTGTGAAAGCTGATTTAAAACGATTATATGCCGGGCACCCGATTGACTTAGTCGTTGATTATCTGTGGGGCCGACCCGCAGAATTAATATTAGCGGCCATTGGTGAAATCCAATTACGTGGGCCCGTACGGTATGTCAGCATCGGCCAAATGGCTGGTGCAACGATCACTTTACCGTCACAATTACTCCGTAGCCGCAACCTAGTCTTAGTCGGTTCTGGCATTGGGAGTATTCCGGCCCCCGTCCTCCGTGAGTATATGCAAAAGACATTACCAGAGGTGTTTGACTACGCGGCGGCTGGTCATCTGTACCTGCAGCCCAGTGTGGCACCCTTGAGTCAAGTGGCAGAAGTGTGGTCACAAGGGCAAAGTGTCTTGGAAATGTAATTAATTCGCAAATTTAAGACGATTTGGTGGGATCTATTCGCAATGATTAGGGATAACATTGCGAGTAGATCTTTTTATAACGAAAAAGGAATACTGTTTGTCAAGTAAGTGTAATCATTAAGTGATGTTATTTGAGAAAGTCACTGATATAATAATTTGTCTACGAGCAAAATTAATATGTTTGTTAAACATAATTTATATGCCTAGTCTGCTAATGATCTAAGGCCGATTTGTGAGGTTGTGATTGTATTGATGAATTTAGTAACAGAATTAACCGAAATTGCGATTGCTTTTCTAGGACTTTCGGTCACCACGGTCGGCATCGTATTTTTGCGAACGCGCCAACGTACCAATTATGATAACCGACCGTTGCAGTATTTTATTCAACAGCAAGTTGATTATCAACATCGTGTGGTCGGTTATGAGTGTTTATTACGTCAACGAAATCAAGCGGGCGAATGGGTATTGCCGAAAGATCTCGCCCATGTCCCCTTACAACGGGTCATTACATTACTAACCGAGACTTTTGACCATTTGCCCGACAGCGATTCGGAACTTTATCTATCAATTAATTTGTCGCGCGAACAGATCATGAGTCCAGAATTCGACTATTTTGTGCGGTGGGCAGTTAGTCGAATTACACCGTTTCACTTGGCCATTGAATTTCATGCAAACCGACGCCCTTTTTGGCTGCAACGGCGTCGATTCCGTCAAAAAGTTGCGATGGCCAGAACGGCAGAGGCGAAGTTCGTGGTGGATAATGTAGGATCTGATAAACAGGAACTCAGGCGGATCAGTTGGTTACTACCAGTGGTTGATACAATCAAATGTCCAATGGCACAGTTTCGAAAACCAGATCCGACAATTTGGCTGGATCTGAATTTGCAATTTTGGCATCGATTGACACAAGAACACCAGATCGAGTTGATTTTAACGGGGATTGAAAGTGAACAAGATGAAGCATTAGCTACCCAGCTTAAAATTAAACTGCGGCAAGGCTACTTGTTCGACCATCCTCGTGATATTCAACAACAACATTTGAAGGGAACGAACCAGTGAAAGAAAATCAGCGACAACAGCTTTACACGGATGCTTATTTCAAACGGGGACATTGGGGATTAAAGATTTGTCAAACCTTGATTGCGGTCTTGGGCTGGCTAATTGTTTTGGCGCCGTTAATGTTAATGGTCGTCAGTGTGATTAGCTTTTATCGACCAACTTGGTGGCCGTGGTGGCATCTAGCATTAGCCCGGCAGGAAATGATTTATTACGCAGTGATCCTGAGTTTTATTTTTGTACTGGTTGGCATTTTTACAATTTCGATGACGATCATTCAAAATCGTAAACGACAACGGTGGGTGGAGCAGTGGCCGACATTTGATCCATTGACTCAACGACGTCGCAAAACTGAATTAAATGCGTTTATGACAAAACGCTTTGGCCCACTGGAAGCGCGACATGCAGTTCGCCAATATACGGTTAAACCAGAACAAAATTTAGCAACGGATCAAATTCAGCAACTCTTTAATCAACAACATTTGGAAAAATAATCACGGAGGAACTGGCTTGCACGAAAATGTTTGGCAAATTTTATTTTTAATTTTGTGTCTTTATCCGATTATCGGGGCCTTTTTTTGGTTCTGGGGCGCCATCGCCTATCGTTTCTTGAAGACGAATAAGCGTGATTTAGATTGGCAGCAATTACCAGTTGATCAACAACCTTACATTACGATCATGATTCCAGCGCACAACGAAGAAGTGATGATTAAGGATACGATCACCTATCTGTTTGACCAATTAAATTATCAACAATTTGAGATTTTGGTCCTAAACGATGGCTCAACTGATCAAACCGCGGCCATTTTGGCCGATTTACAAACCCAATATAACCGATTAAGAGTTATTAATATTGAGAAAAATAAAGGCAAAGCTCATGCATTTAATATCGGTATGTTCTTTGCCAAGGGCGACTATATTTTAAGTAACGATGCTGATACCATCCCAGAACCTGATGCACTGATGAAGTATATGAATTTCTTCATTCACGATCAGGATTTGAATACCGCCGCGGTGACGGCCAATATGGATGTTCAAAACCGCACCACGTTATTAGGAAAGTCACAGACGGTTGAATTTTCGAGCATTGTCGGCGTGATTAAGCGGAGTCAGTCAGCAATTAACGATTCAATGTATGCTTATAGTGGTGCCAACACGATGTATCGTAAAGATACTTTAATTGAGGTTGGCGGTTTTCGACAAAATCGAGCGACAGAAGACATTAGTATTGCCTGGGATCACCAGGAACACGGGACTGTACCACGCTTTGCGCCTGAGATTATTTTCCATATGAATGTGCCGGAAACAGTGGGGGATCTCTTTAAGCAACGTCAACGTTGGGCACAAGGTGGCACCGAGGTCTGGCTAACCAATTTACCAAGCTTCTTACGCCACCCGCTTCAACATCGTTATCAATTATCAATGTTTATTGACTCCACATTATCGATTGTTTGGTCGTTTTTCTTTGTTGGGTCCACACTGGCCTTTATTGGACAATTGGCGATGGCACTAGTCCGTGGTGACCGCGCACAAATTGCTAATTTATTTTTGTTGGCTGGTATCTTTATCGGATTTGAGTTGATCGCCGGGCTGTGTCAATTAATCACGGCATTAATCTTGGATCATCGTGGTGCCAAATTAAAATACCTCTTGTTTGCCCCCTTATACATGCTATTTTACTGGCTGGTAAATCCGTTAACGGTGATCACAACATTTGTTCCTGCGGTAAAAACAATCATGGGGTGGGGCTCTGGCACGTGGGTGAGCCCTAAACGACAACAGCTCGCTAGTAAACCGGAGGATTCTTAGAAACCAGTCATCATCACATCATTGCAAACCAAGGAGTTGCTGATGGACCGATATTTCATTCAACCACAAGTTAACGGCGCCACTAACACGATATTTGGCTATGAACTGCTGATGAAGCACTTTGAAAATCACCAATGGCGGCCACCTCGATTGTTTGCCGACATTCCAGCAGCGGTGATTGCGGACACATTGATTCGCACCACCCAGAAGTTAGCCCTGAAAATTGGGACGGTGGCGATTAATCTTAATCGTACGCAATTGCTGAATCCGGCGATTATTGAGGCAGTTATTACAGCCCAAGATCAATTGCGACCACTACGATTAACCATCGAATTAACAGAAGAACCTGGCGACCTGGATATTTCGCTAGACCAGCTAATGGATCAACTGAATAAATTATTAGCCCGTGGCATCGAATTATCACTCGATGATGTTGGCAGCGGTATTAATCAACTAGCGCAAGTTGAGCCCTTATTCTCATTAGCGTCTGAATTGAAATTTGCTTTGCAAAATTTGGCTGTGCCATTAACGGATATGAAGGTGCAAGATCAGGTCAAAAATTGGTATCAATTGGCTAAGCAACAACGGTGTCGATTTATTTTGGAGGGCATCGAAACTACCCAAGAGGCACAGTTAGCGGATGAATTGGGCATTGATCTACGGCAAGGGTATTACTATGGCCGCCCACATATTCTTAAATTAGCGCCAGGGGATCCACAGTAAAATGGGAGATTGAGAATGAAAATTATTGTGATTGGATGTACACATGCCGGTATTGCTGCCATCACACAGATTTTAACTGAACATCCCGACGCAAGCGTGACAGTCTATGAGCGTCACGACAATGTTTCTTTTTTATCCTGTGGTATTTCGCTATATTTAAGCGGACAGGTTAAACAGCTCGAAGACATGTTTTACAGTAGCCCAGCAGAATTACGAGCCTTGGGCGCAACCGTGAATTTACAACACGATGTTCTGCAGATCGATAAGGAAACTCAGCAAATTCAAGTTGAAAATTTGCAGACGAAAGCCATTTTTACAGATCATTACGACAAACTAATTATGGCCACCGGCTCTTCAGTGGCGGTGCCGCCGTTGTTCGGTATCGATGAGGAACAAGTGTTGTTATGTAAAGATTACGCACAAGCCCAAGCAATTTATCAAACTGCCCAAACGCAACACTACATTACGATTGTTGGTGGTGGGTATGTTGGTGTTGAATTGGCAGAAAGTTATGCGACGACTAACCATGAAGTGACTTTAATTCAGGGCCCAAATCAGTTATTAAATAACTACGTGGATGAGGCACTGTCAGCAGTAGTCGTTGGTCGGTTACAACAAGCTGGGGTAAACGTCTACTTAAACGAACGGGTGACGGCCTTTTATGGCGGGAATGGTCAGTATGTCACGATTGAAACATCGGCGGGACAACACCAAGCAGACCTAGTAATTGTTTGCACGGGGTTCGTGCCCAATTCTGAACTACTGCGAGGACAGGTCGCATTGGCGCGCAATGGTGCGATTCTGATTGATGATTATTTGCAGACCTCTGATCCTAATATTTATGCCGCTGGCGATGTCTGTGTGGTTAAATATAATCCGACCGCTGCAACGGCCTATATTCCCCTGGCAACAAATGCGATTCGCCAAGGAATGCTAGCAGGACGCAACGTTTTTGGCGCAGTACAAAGATATTTGGGCACGCAAGCAACGTCAGCGATGAGTGTTTTTGGTGATACCTTAGCCACAACAGGGTTAACGCTAAACCGTGCACGGGCCGCAGGATTTAACGCCCGCTCCGTTACTTACGATGGCTTGTATCGTCCAGATTATATGCCGGATACCGCACCGCTAACCATTGTGTTGGTGTACGATCTGGATTCGCGACGGGTGTTGGGTGCTCAGCTTTTCAGTCCGCATGAAGTTGCTCAATCGGCTAATACAATTTCTGTTATCATTCAAAATCAAAATACAATTGATGATCTGGCTTATGTGGATATGCTGTTTCAGCCACAGTACGATTATCCATTTAATTATTTAAACTTAGTGGCCCAAGCGGCCATTAAGCAAGCTGCCGATCAGATGGGTGAACAGTCAGGGGGTCATTCATGACTGCAAATCATTGGTTAGTGCCGTCAATGTTTACTGGCGTCTTTTTTGTCTTGGGCTTAGTCTTAACGTTTCAGCTAATTATTAATTTAATCATTACGCTGGAACAACAGCATGATTGGTCATTACGAATTGGTCAGACGTTACAGTTACATTTATTGGGGATCGTATACTTTTCTATTTTTAGCGTTTATTTCGAATACTTATCGCAGCAAATTAATAACCAGTTTGCCTTTATTAATTTCCGAATTTTATTGTTGTTTTATGTCGTGATGTTTTTAGGCCCACGGGCGAGTGCCTTTATTGTCGGGAGTGCCATGGTTGGACATGCGATTTTCAATCCGTTCAACGTGGCCAGCGGCGGTTATCTGCTCGCCGTGCTCGCGTGCTTTATTTTGGCCAGTTGGTTGACCCTATTTATCGAACAGCGACGTTGGGGCATCACGGCCTGGACGCTTAGTCTTAACCTCTTTAGTGTCGTCTTATGGCTTTCTCTCTACAATTTTTGGCCCAAAGTTGCGCTCGTGTTAACTAAACGGGATTTAGTTTTTAACATCATTGCCTTTGTTATTCTGAGTCTAGGGCTCAGCATCGCAATCACTCGAATTTCGAGTGATCGGATGCGGCTAAATTTATTACGCTATCGGGCGACGACTGATCCCATTACTAAGTTGAAGAATGTGCAAACATTTACGCATGATTATCGCCATGTGTTTTTGCGTAACCGGAGAAATGAGACGTCACTTAGTTTGTTGGCGATTGATGTTGACCATTTTAAGCAATTGAATGATCAATATGGACACCTCGTTGGCAACCAATTGTTAAGGGAACTCGGCGAATTGTTCGAGGAGACTTGCGCTAAATTTGCGACGGTAACAGCCTATCGCGTTGGCGGTGAAGAGTTCGAAATTATTGTTTCACAGCTGACTCAAGCTCAAGTTAGAAAATTAGGTGCCGAGCTCCGCCAGGCAATTTTGCAACATGAATTTGTGCTGGGGTCCGGTTCAACCATTGACATCACGATTTCTATGGGCATCGCACATCTGGAACCACATGATTTGTCACCAGATGATCTGTATGGACGGGCTGATCAAATGTTGTATCGTTCAAAAGGACAGGGGCGCAATCAAATTAGTGAAGCCATAACCGAATCGGTAGCGAAATAACTACAATTTTGATCGAAAAAGTACAATTTCACCTAAATAACTTGGAAAAAGCTTAATTTGAATACCAAGTTAACTGGTTAAAAAGTGAGTTTTGAATAAAACCAAAACAAAACCTAAATTGCATTGCCGATTCTAAAACGTCAAAAAGCGGGGAGCTGTGACATAACTCCGTTTTACCAACGAAAATCGCGCTGTTTCCCGAACTTTGGGAAGCAGCGCGATTTATGTTGAATGGAATTGGCGGGAGCTTGGTATGCGTTATTGAGGCAATGTTCGTCTTACATCCACTTATGGCACAAGCCCTCGCTTACGTTTAACTACTAGCGCGTTCTTCTAACTTAAAGGGTAGTAATTGCGCTGCGGTTGGTTGCGTGTCCGTATCCATCAGTAAATTAACACCGGCGACCCCCATATCATAGAAAGCCTGGGTGATGCTGGTCAGTTGTGGTCGAACCCATTTAACCAAATCAGTGCCATCAATGCTGACAATTGCAAGTGAATTCGGGACGTTTAAATGAAAATCTGTGGCCTGGTTGAGGACACCAACAGCTGCTAAGTCACTCATTGCAATAACTGCATCAATGGGTGGCGTTGATCCCCATTGACGCATTGCAGCGAGCCCGTCGGCATAAGTGAAGTGGCCTGCTTGGATCCATGTTGGTTCAATCGGTAGTTGGTGGTCAGCCATGGCGGCTCGATAACCAGCGAGGCGTTGTTGGCCGACATAGGAGGTTGCTTCCACGGCTGCTAAACCAATACGCGTATGGCCCTTATTGATTAGATATTCGGTGGCCTGTTGACCAATTTTAAAATCATCTGAAGCAACGAAAGCATCTTGTTCGCTGCCAGAAGTAGTACTTAAGAAAACATGCGGAATTGGGGTTTGGTCTAAGAGTTGGCGATTAGCGTCGTTTAATTCCAAGGCTAAGATTAAGATTCCCCGCACTGATCGTTCGATGACGGTTTGAATGGCCTTTTGTTGTAGACGATCATCATTGACCCCGGCGTATAAGATAATGACGCTCAAATCACGAGCAAAAGCGGTGTCTTGAATACCCGCAATGATTTGATCGGCAAAGTTCGTTTGGGTGCTGGAGACGACTACGCCAAGGACCTGGCTTTTTTGCGTCACGAGTTCCACCGCAGCAGAATTTTTTTGATAGCCTAAATCACGAGCGACAGTCATGATTTTTTCAGCCGTTGCCGGCGAATAGAACTGATCTTTGTGCGCGAGGACGCGGGAAACAGTCGCAATGGAAACACCCGCGGCGGCAGCGACGTCTTTAATGGTGACACTCATGCGTGTAGCCTCCAAGTCGGTTTAATGATTACCGTCAGTGTAACATATTGGTCTATACTTTTATATGTTTTTACACAAACGTTTGTGTTTCTTTTAAACAGGTGTTGTAACCGGTTTCAAAAGATGGTATTTTAGTTTACGTAAACGTTTACTTAAATTTAGTTTGACGGCTTGATGAAGCCGATTGGAGGAATCTAACATGGCACTTAATGCCGCTCAGGAAGCAACTACGACTGAGGTACCGGCGACCCACGGGTTACCACGGCTTAGTTTAGCAAAGGTGTTCGCAATGACGTTTGGTTTTTTTGGCGTCAACATGGCATTTTCACTACAGTCTTCGCAAATGGGACGTATTTTTCAAACGATTGGGGCTGACCCAACCAAATTAGGCTTTTTCTTTATTTTGCCACCGCTAGCCGGCATGGTTGTGCAACCATTGATCGGGAAGTATTCGGACCGCACGTGGAATCGTTTTGGACGACGCATGCCCTACTTATTAGTTGGGGCGCCGATTGCAGCCATCGTCATGATTTTATTGCCCAATGCGGGTTCGTTTGGATTTGGCTATGGTTCATTAGCGGCCTTACTTTTCGGCGCTTTCACGATCTTATTTATGGATTTATCTTCAAACGTCTGCATGCAACCATTTAAGATGATTATCGGTGACATGGTGAATGAAGATCAGAAGGATTTGGCCTGGTCTTGGCAACAATCGTTTTCCAACTTAGGCGGCGTGGTTGCTACGATTGCGCCATTTGTATTAACGATCTTTGGGGTGGCCAACATTGCGCCGAAAGGTCAAGTGCCAGCATCTGTTAAATGGGCCTTTTACATCGGGGCAGCAGTTTTACTGTTGACGTCTTTGTACACGATCCTTTCAGTGAAAGAATACGAACCAACGACGTATGCACGGTATCATCAAATGAACGAAGATCAGCTAAAAGCTAAGCAACCCAGTCTCTGGTCGCTCGTTAAAAAGGCACCAAAAGCATTTTGGGAAGTCTCGTTTGTGCAATTATTTGCTTGGTTTGCTTTCCAATACTTATGGACTTACAGTACCGGTGCGATCGCGGCAAATGTGTGGCATACGAGTGATCCAACCTCTGCTGGCTATCAAGCAGCTGGTAACTGGTATGGCATTTTAACCTGTGTGCAATCCATTGCGGCTGTTGTTTGGGGGATGCTGATCCTATCCAGAACCCGTCCAAACCAACGGAAATTATGGTACCGCATTGGATTAGGCATGGGTGGTGTCGGTTTCATCGCCGTCTTTATGATTCACAGCCAGTGGTTACTCATTTTGCCGTTTTGTCTGATTGGGATTAGCTATTTAACGATGCAGACACAGGCCTTCTCGTTATTCACAGAAGCACTAGATGGAACTAATGAAGGCGCCTATATGGGATTGTTCAATTGCGGCATTTGTTTGCCACAGATCATCGCATCGGTGGCCAGCTTCGCATTATTCCCATTCGTTGGTAAATCAATGCCAGCCATGATCTTTGTTGGTGGCGTGGCCTTACTATTAGGCGTTTTGGCAGTGAGTGTCATTCATCCGGTCTTATCAGACAAAACGAACGTCATCAATAACTAAGATTTTTTGACAGAAATTGAGGAGGAACATCATGATTCAACAAAAAGTTGCCACGCATCAGTGGTTTCAGGACTCGGTCGTTTATCAAATCTATCCGCGAAGCTTCCAAGATAGTAACCATGACGGAATTGGTGATTTAAATGGTATTCGCAGTCGACTAGATTATTTAAAGAAACTTGGCGTCGATGTGCTGTGGTTAAATCCAATTTACAAATCACCAGATAAAGATAACGGTTATGACATTGCTGACTACGAGGCGATTCAACCTGTTTTCGGTACGATGACTGATTTTGATCAATTGTTGGCTGACGTTCATGAACATGGCTTAAAGCTGATGATGGATTTAGTGGTTAATCACACTTCCGACCAGCACAAGTGGTTTCAAGCTAGCAAGCAATCACAAGATAACCCATTTAGTGATTTCTATATTTGGCGTGATCCGGTCGATGGTCATGAACCTAATAATTGGGGCTCATACTTTGGTGGACCGGCGTGGACCTATGTTCCTGAACGAGGTCAATATTACCTCCACTTGTTTGCACCAGGACAGCCTGATTTGAACTGGGAAAATCCTGACGTTCGTGAACATGTCTACGACTTGATGCGCTTTTGGCTAGACAAGGGTGTTGATGGGTTTCGAATGGATGTGATTAACTTTATTTCCAAACCAGCTGGATTGCCAGATGCACCACAACCAGCCGGTGCTAAGTATGGGAATGTGGAACCGATGGTAGCTGATGGACCACTGTTGAATGATTATTTGAAAGAAATGAATCGGGAAGTGCTCAGCCACTATGATGTCATGACTGTCGGCGAGATGCCTAGTTCGGTGCCGGAAGATGTTGTCAATTATGCTAATTTAAATGGTTCAGAACTGAATATGGTCTTTCAATTTGAACATGTAACCTTGGCGGCGAATCCAGATGCTCGTTTAGGCAAGTGGAATGATCAACCCGTGAAATTGATTGATTTAAAACATGCGTTGAATCATTGGGAAACGGATCTAGATGGCAAAGGCTGGAATAGTCTTTACTGGAACAATCATGATCAACCCCGCGCTGTATCACGATTTGCAACGGATGATCCAAAATATCGAGTGGCAGCAGCCAAGATGCTAGGGGGTACACTACATTTCTTGCAAGGTACGCCATACGTGTATGAAGGCGAAGAAATTGGGATGACCAACGCGCACTTTACTGACTTAACCCAATATGAGGATTTGGAATCGATTAACGGTTACCATCAAATCGTTGACGAGGAACAAGCTACCGATGCAACCCACATGTTGAAATACTTAGAAAATATTTCGCGGGACAATGCAAGAACACCGATGCAATGGGATGCCACCCCAAATGCTGGCTTTTCTGACGCGACACCATGGTTTGGGTTAAACCAAAATTACGCGCAAATTAATGTGGCAACCGCCTTGGCTAAACAAGATTCTGTCTTTTATTTCTACCAAAAATTAATCCAGTTACGGCATCAATATGCCATCATTCGCTATGGCTCATTTGAACCACTGGATGAAGAAGATCCGCAAGTTTACGCTTATCGTCGGCACTTAGACGGGCAGACGTTACTTGTCGAAAGCAACTTCACGGCTGACACATTGACGCGTAACTACGATCGGCCAGAGAATGCGACTGTTTTAATTGATAACTATGGCCAAGATGCTGGTCAGACTTTGCGCCCATACGAAATGAAGGCCTACTTGTACTCAGATACTGAGAAATAAATTGTCAGTCAGACGTAAACTTGCGTGAGTTATCTGTTAAATTGAGTCTCTTTTGAGGCATAATAATCATATTATGTGAATCGAGAGGGACAATAATGAACAAGAGCCGGGTTGAGGCATTTATCGATGCAATTATTGCCATCGTGTTAACGGTGTTGATTTTGGAAATCCACGTGCCAGCTCGTCCTAGTTTACAGGTATTCTTTAGCGAGTGGCGGATGGCTTTCTCATACCTAATGATATTTATTCTAGTGATGTTTAGCTGGTATGTGCAGCACGGCATGTTTCTAACGATTAAACGGGTGAAACTACCGGGTTTCATTGGGATTAGTATTTGGTTGTTCTTTTTATCATTTCTGCCGGTGACAACTTCCTTTGTCGGGCGTTTTCCACAATACTGGGGCGCTGAACTGGTTTATATTGTTGAAAACATTATTTGGCTATTGTCCGCTCAACTGATGGCATATTTGTTAAGTCGTGACAATCAAGACGTGCCAGGATTAGCCGCCTTCACACAACGACAAGGTGGGCGCTACATGTTGATTGGCAATGGATTATGGGATGTTATCGCCATTGCAGGCATCTTTGTTCTGCCAGAAATCGGTGTGTTGACGCCGATAGCAACAGTTGTCGTTCAAATTATTGCGGACCAACTGCATCGGAGACGATTGGCTAAACTGGGCTGATGATTAAAATGATGCTGGTGCCTGAGCTTATGCACTGATGTAAACGTGCTCGCCATCACTGAAGACTGTGCACAACCAAAAATCCTGTTCGGGCCAAGACCGCCCGCTCACGATTTTCCGTTGTTGCTCGGCCTCAAATCGGTCCGGTTCACACTCTGGCGTAAACGTGCTCGCCAGACCTGAGCCCTGTACCCAACCAGCAATCACTACCGGGTGAAGCCCACCCGTCCGTGATTTCCAGTTGGTGCTCGGCCTCAAATCGGTCTGGCGAGCACTCTGATAAAAAAGTCCTTGCATTAAAATTTGATAAGTAGTATTTTAATAATCAAGCAAAAACGGGAGGCGTTGTCATGATGAAATTAAATAATGAAATCAACCACAACGCCGCAATCAGCAGCACAACATCCTCCTCAACCACAGTCTGGTGGTTGGGGGTTTTGTGATGCGAATGTTGCATGATGAAACGGCCAACCACGACACCTGAAAAGGTGGCAGGGTTGGCCGTTTTATTTTTCCCTTAATAAAGTCAGATCCCAGAGGAGAGCAGCTTATGGATAAAAAGACGGCAGAACCAACGTTAAAACGTTCATTAACGTCAAACCAAATGCAGATGATCGCGCTAGGGGGCACGATTGGTGTTGGCCTATTCTTAGGCTCTACCGCCACCATCAAGTGGACCGGACCATCAGTTTTGCTCGCATATGCTTTTGTCGGATTTCTATTGTACTTAGTGATGCGAGCGTTAGGTGAAATGATCTACGTCAATCCATCGACAGGTTCGTTTGCGGATTATGCCAGTCATTACATTCATCCCGTTGTTGGCTACTTGGCCAAGTGGAGTAACGTATTCCAATTCGTCGTTGTTGGAATTAGTGAAGTAATCGCAGTTGGCCAGTATCTGAGTTATTGGTGGCCCAATGTACCGCAGTGGTTGGCCG
Organism: Furfurilactobacillus sp. W61-4; assembly: GCF_057545565.1. Classification (NCBI taxonomy): domain Bacteria; kingdom Bacillati; phylum Bacillota; class Bacilli; order Lactobacillales; family Lactobacillaceae; genus Furfurilactobacillus; species Furfurilactobacillus sp. W61-4. The sequence continues at coordinate 27,606 of NZ_BAAJNZ010000005.1, read as the reverse complement.
GCGTGGTGGTGATTATTATGCTGACGTTGGCTAACTTAGCCTCGGCACGCGCGTATGGCACGCTGGAATTTTATTTTGCCATGATTAAAGTCGTCACCATTATGATTATGATTGTGATCGGGATTTTAGTTATTTTCTTTGGTTTGGGCAATCACTGGCATGCGATTGGATTAAGTAACTTATGGGCTCATGGCGGTTTCTTTACCGGCGGCATTAAGGGGTTCATCTTTGCAATGTCGGTAGTTGTTGGCTCATATCAAGGGATTGAATTACTCGGCATTACCGCTGGTGAAGCGGCCAATCCGAAACACGCGATTGTGGCTGCAGTTAAATCAATTGTTTGGCGGATTTTGATTTTCTACGTTGGTGCTATTTTTGTCATTGTCACCATTTTTCCATGGAACCAGTTGTCGGCTTTAGGTTCTCCCTTTGTGGAAACTTTCTCGAAAGTCGGCATTGCCGGCGCTGCTGGGATCATCAACTTTGTGGTCTTAACTGCCGCAATGTCAGGAGCCAATTCAGGTATCTATAGTTCAAGTCGAATGTTGTATAAACTGGGTCATGATGATGAGACTTGGCGGGGCTTTAGCAAATTATCGCGCCATTATGTGCCACGCCGTGCGACTTTAGCGATTTCGGCCGGAATTTTTATCGGTCTGACGCTGAACACGCTGTTAGCAAATTTCAGTCATGCATCAGCTAACTTATTTGTGATCGTTTATAGTTCAAGTGTACTGCCAGGAATGGTGCCGTGGTTCGTGATTTTAATCGCTGAATTACGTTTTCGAAAGGTTCATCCAGACGCGATGGTCGAACATCCATTTAAGATGCCCTGGTATCCATTTTCAAATTACTTCACAATTGCTGCGTTGTTAATTATATTAGTGTTCATGTTTTTGAATCCGGACACGCGTCTTTCAGTATCGGTGGGGGTCGTTGTTTTAGCCTTTCTAACGCTGTTATATTACGTTCGGTTATGGCGTGGTAAAAAGGATGTTGAGGCTGAGGAAGAATCTTCAGAAGATTTTTAGTTAAACGCTATGACTAACTCTAAACCGCTGTTAGCGGTTTTATTTTTGACTACAAGGATTGCTTTTTTTAATAAAATGACGTATTCTAACGTTATTCACTTACAAAAAGTAAGTAACGGGAGGATCGGTTATGGTAGACGTAAATAAATTACAATTCGGGGTTGAAACCTTTGGTGACATCGTTGCGAAAGAAGATGGCAGCTTGTTGACCGCGGGCGAATCCATTCGGCAAATCGTTAAGGAAGGCGAACTTGCTGATAAATTGGGAATTGATGTAATTGGCGTTGGTGAACACCATCGACCGGACTACAGTGTGTCGAGCCCTGAAATTGTCTTAGGCGCGATTGCCTCAGTGACCAACCACATCAAGTTGGCCACCGCGGTGACAGTGTTAAGTTCTGATGACCCAGTTCGGGTGTATGAACGTTTTGCAACACTGGAAGGGTTATCAGCTGGCCGGGCCCAAGTGATGCTGGGACGGGGTTCATTCACCGAATCTTTTCCGTTGTTCGGGTATGACCTAAAAGACTATGACGATTTGTTCAATGAAAAGTTAGCTTTGTATGATCAACTCATTAAAGAAAAGCCGGTGACGTGGTCTGGTAAGTTTACCGAATCACTTAAGGACCAAGATGTCTATCCAAAAACGGACTATGATGGGCTAGAAACCTATATCGGGATTGGTGGTTCACCGGAATCAATTATTCGGACGGCTAAGTATGGTTATAAGGTCATTATTGCGATTATTGGTGGGCAAGCGGATCGATTCGCGCCTTATGTTGATCTATACAAGAAGGCCGCTGAACAATTTCATCAACCCATTCAGCCGGTGGCCGTTCACTCGCATGGTTTTATTGCTGATGACGAAGATGAAGCCGTTAATGTCGCTTGGAAAAATATCAAGGCGAACTTTGACCGAATTGGTTTGACTCGGGGCTGGGCACCGATGAGTCGTGAACAATTTGATAATGAAACTCAAGTTGGCTCATTTTATGTGGGTAATCCAGAACATGTGGCCCAACGCATGGCGCGGACCATTAAGCTACTGGATTTAGGTCGTTTTGACTTAGTTTATGGCGCCGGTAATCAGACTGCTGCCCAACGTGAACGCATGATTGAATTGTATGCGACTAAGGTGATCCCACGGGTTAAAGAATTGTTGGCGGAGGACAAGTGATCATGGCTGAAATTAAAACGGTTGGTATCTTAGGTGCTGGGAAGGTTGGTATCACCTTAGCGCAGTTGGCACTGGCTGCTGGGTATAACGTACGGATCTCTGGTTCTGGATCAGTTCAAAAGATCGCGTTGACGATTGAAACATTGGTACCTGGCGCGGTGGCGGCGACCAATCAAGGGGTGGTTAACAAGAGTGATTTGATTATCTTAGCCATTCCACTGAGTCGTTATAAGAACATCAATCCCAAGCTCCTAAAAGATAAACTCGTGATTGATGCGATGAATTATTGGTGGGAAACTGATGGTATTCGTGAGGAAGTCCTCGATCCATCGTCTACCTCTAGTGAGCAGGTACAGGCGTACTTCAATAAGAGCACGATCGTTAAAACATTTAATCACATGGGTTATCATAATCTGCAAGATGACGCGCGGCCACTAGGTGACCCCAAACGCAAAGCCCTATTCGTAACTGGCGACCAGCGTAAAGCCGTCGATGAAGTAGCCGACTTTGTCCAAGTTATGGGCTTCGATACGGTGATCCATTACCGGCTAGCTGATGGCATCATGACGGAACCAGGTAGTGAGCTATTTGGTGCTAGCTTATCGAAAGCAGACCTAGAACAGGTCATTAACCATTTTGATGAAACAGAATTCGGTCGGCAAATTGCCCAAGCGCATCAGTAGTAACTAAGCCTCTCTAAAAAAGCAAAGCATCAGCAGACGAGTCTGCTGATGCTTTGCTTTTTTGTGACTAATGTGATTAGCGTGCGTGCAAAACTTCTGGCCCGTCAGGCCGACCAACGATCACTGTGTTAACCATGTCTAAGAAAAGCCCCTGTTCGACAACGCCCACCATTTGAATTAGCTCATTGGCTAATTCGTGGGGGTGATCAATTTCACCTAGACTGAGATCCACGACATAGTTTTTTGAGTCAGTGAGGACATGTTCGCCATTACGCATGCGAACTTTCGGATTATAGCCTTTAGCAGCCAACTTTTTAACGACTTGAGATGAACCATAAGGGATCACTTCTAATGGCAGTGGGAAACTACCTAATTTGTGGGAGAGTTTGCTTTCGTCGACGATCCACATGTTCTTGGTTGAATTAACGGCGACGATTTTTTCCCATAAATGGGCGGCACCACCACCCTTAATGCCTTGAAAGTCATCACTAATTTCGTCGGCACCATCAATGGTTAAATCGATGTGATCCACGTCATCAACACCTTGAACGGGAATCCCCAAAGACCGGGCTTGTTCACGTGTACGATCCGAAGTTGGGACACCGACTACGTTTAAGCCTTCTTCTTGGACACGCTTGCCTAAAGCATCCACCATGTACTTAACGGTGGATCCGGTACCAAGACCAACCACCATGCCATCTTCAATAAAATCGACGGCGCGTTGGCCAACCTGTTGTTTTAGTTCATCTTGTGTCATTGCCATAATAAGTTACTCCTTAGCGAATTAGGGTCGGTTTATTGTGCTGCAAATATTGTCTAGCATACGGATCAAGGGGCAAGAGCTTCACGTGCTCCGCTTGGGCGAGCTCAACAACGTGGTCGATTAGCTGACGAGCTAGCGCTTGACGATCTGGATAACTGTTTGCTACCCAAATATGTTCCACCGCCCAAGTCTGCGAGTCAATAATCGGAAACGTAGCCGCAGCTTTAAGCTGATCATTTTCAATTAATGTTATCTGTTGTTGGTCTCGTTGGAATTGCATGAATCTCCTACCAAATTATTCCGGCAGTATTAGTTTGTTTAATTGCCATGTACCATCCTATCATAATTCGTGGTCAGTGTTTCGCTCTGATTTCTTTGTCGAACTACACAAGCCTGATCCTTGTGCCTAGCCTGCTACCAGCAATTGGTAGACCCCATCAATCGCTGCCAGCTTGCTAGTGCTCAGGATCACCCTGGCTTGTTTCGCTCTGATTTCTGTTTGTCGAACTACACAAGCCTGATGTCTGTGCCTCCCAGCCTGCCTAGTTGATAAAGAGCGCCAACTAGTCAGCCTCAGCTAGTGCTCGACATTAACCGGCTTGTTTTACTCTGATTTCTTGAGAATAGCAGAATGCTATCATCTCCAGAAGGCTTACTCTATAATGGAAGCCAAGTGACTAAATTAACTAAATGAGGAGCAAGCTAATGGCAAAAACACGTGGTTTTGAGGTGGTCAAACGGTTGGCCGATAATCCAGTCCCGTTACCACAACGGCAAACAAAAGCGGCCGCCGGTTATGATCTAGCAGCTGCGAGCGATTTTACCTTACCATCAATTTGGCGGGGACACTTTTTGAAGGCTTTGTGGCACATGCGGCATGGTAAGTCGCTAACGCCAGAGCTGTTAACGACAGCTGATCAAGAATTGAAGCCCTTTTTAGTACCGACGGGGATCAAGGCCTTTATGCAACCAGATGAAGTCCTTTTGCTAGTGAACCGTTCATCCGGTCCGTTAAAGCGTCGTTTGATTTTGCCAAACGGGGTTGGCGTGATTGATGCGGATTACTATAGTAACGACAGTAACGATGGCGAAATTTTTATGCAATTGATCAATTATGGCCTGACCGACGTGAAAATCAAGAAGGGTGAACGAATCGCCCAAGGAATTTTTGTGCCATTTCTAACTGTCGATGGTGAAGCTACACCACGGACGGAACGCAATGGCGGCTTTGGTTCTTCAGGACAACATTAAAAGGTTAAGAAAATTCAAATCGGTCGCGAACTAATTGCACTCAGGCAGGCATGTGGTAGACTGTAATTATTGATTGGTTAACATTGGTCAAACCTAGATGAAAGGAAATAATTGTGGCGAAAGCAAAAACCCAATTTGTCTGCCAAAACTGTGGCTATTCCTCACCCCGCTATTTAGGACGGTGTCCGAATTGTGGTGAGTGGAATACGTTGGTTGAAGAAAAGATTAGTGATGATGTTCCTAATCGTAAAGCTCGAGTTAGTTTTACTGGTCAGACAGCGACGGCGCAACCAATTAAGGATGTCAGCTTAGCTGAAGTACCTCGTGTGAAAACGGCGTTAAAAGAGTTTAACCGCGTACTCGGCGGAGGCGTGGTTCCGGGATCACTTGTTTTGATCGGTGGTGATCCAGGCATTGGTAAATCAACCCTGTTAACGCAAGTGTCGGGTCAATTAAATGATACGGGTGGCCGAGTATTATACGTTTCTGGTGAAGAGAGTGCCACTCAAATTAAAATGCGGGCGGACCGCTTAGGCGTTGGTGGTGATGAATTTTATTTGTATCCTGAGACGGATATGAATAATATTCGCGAACAAATTACCGCTTTAGATCCCAAGTTTGTCATTATTGATTCTGTACAAACGATGCAAGAACCGGACATCACCTCGGCAGTCGGTTCCGTGGCTCAGATTCGTGAAGTGACAGCGGAGTTGATGCAGATCGCCAAAACGAATCAAATCACAATTTTTATTGTCGGGCATGTCACGAAAGGTGGCGCGATCGCAGGACCGAAGATTTTAGAGCACATGGTCGATACGGTCCTATACTTTGAGGGTGATTTGCACCACACGTACCGGATTCTACGGGCGGTCAAAAATCGTTTCGGTTCCACCAACGAGTTAGGAATCTTTGAAATGCGCGAAGATGGACTACGCGAAGTCGCAAATCCATCGGAAATCTTCTTAGAGGAACGACTGACTGGGGCGACTGGCTCCGCGATTGTCGTTTCGATGGAGGGAACTCGACCAATTCTGGTTGAGGTGCAAGCACTGATTACGCCATCTGTCTTTGGTAATGCCCAACGGACTGCCCAAGGACTTGATCGCAATCGCGTTTCTCTGATTATGGCAGTGCTAGAAAAGCGCGCTAACTTGATGTTGCAAAACCAAGATGCATATTTGAAAGCAGCTGGTGGGGTCAAGTTAGATGAACCGGCAATTGACTTGGCAATCGCCATCTCAATCGCTTCGAGTTACCGCGATAAAGAGACACGTCCGAGTGATAGCTTTGTTGGGGAAGTCGGTCTAACGGGTGAAATTCGTCGGGTTAATCGAATTGAGCAACGAGTCGCTGAGGCGCAAAAATTAGGTTTTAAACGTATTTTTGTTCCCAAAAACAACTTACAGGGCTGGACCCCACCGTCTAATATTGAAGTTGTGGGCGTTACGACAATCAGTGAGGCATTGAAGCTAGCCCTGGCTTAGGACGTTATTAGTTGACTTGAAAGGAGGTGAAAACAATGAAAATGACCAAAAGACTTGTGATTCAATTATTATTTGTGATTGCTGGAATTGGGGCAGGCTTTCGTTTTCTTCCGGTGTTTTGGGAGCTCGTCGGTTTGTCTGGTAATGGCTTGATCAATAACTTTTTGACTAACATTGTGTTTGGTGCAATTATTCTGTATTTACTTTCGTTTCTGTTAGTCGGTTACATTGAAAAACTGGTGAATCGGGCGGAGAAATATTTAGCAAAGCAAAGCCCGATCTACTTGCTGTTTGGTAGTTTGGGAACCATTGTCGGTTTGGTGTTTGCGATCTTGATTTCGACGATTTTCTTTCAAACGCCGATGTTTCTAACGAACACGTTGATTCCGGTGGTGCTGATGTTACTGCTAGGCTACTTGGGTTTTCGATTAGGGACAACGCGGACTGATGAGTGGCGACGGTTATTTTCGCTCAGCTTCCGGCGCAATAAGCGTACTAACGAAAGCGGCGAGATTCTTGATGAAAGTGAACCGAATTATCACCATTACAAGATTTTAGATACCAATATTTTGATTGATGGGCGGATATACGACATCATCAAAACTGGTTTTCTTGAAGGTACCTTGCTAGTTCCTAACTTTGTGTTGCAGGAGCTGCAATACATTGCGGATTCTAGTGACAGTATCAAACGTGTGCGTGGCCGGCGTGGCCTGGATATTTTGAACAAGCTTCAAAATGAAAAGATTATGCCGATTGAAATGTATGAGGGTGATTTCAAAGACATCCCCGAGGTTGATGACAAGTTGATCGAATTGGCGAAACAGATGCAAGCCGTGGTGGTTACCAATGACTACAATCTGAATAAAGTGAGCCAATTTCAAAACGTTCAGATCATGAATATCAACGCGTTAGCGAAATCGTTGAAGCCCCGAGTGATTCCAGGCGAACAGCTTAACGTGATGGTGGTCAAAAACGGGACGGAACGTCAACAAGGTGTCGCCTACTTGGATGATGGCACGATGGTCGTCGTGGAAGACGGTCGCTACTACATCAATGAACATCTTGACGTCACGGTAACGAGCGCTTTGCAGACGGATGCAGGCCGCATGATTTTTGCCAAACCAACGCATTCCACCCGTGGCTTAAACGAAAAGCCTAGTAGTGGTGACGCACCAAAACCAAATTCAGCGACAGCTAAACCGAATAAGAAGAACTCACGGAAACCGTGATGTCAAAGAGCGCTGGCTTAAATCGGCGCTTTTTTGATCTAAAATACGATTTAAAAGTTGCTAGACAGTGAGTAAATCCAGAGCAAGAATGCCTTAGGACAAGTGTTTGATGATTGCTTGTTGCTTCGGAGTAAAACGCGACCTCATGACCAGGCGTTATTGAAAAACCCTGCCCAAAAAGGTAACATAAACAGCAGACACACTAATTAATTAAGAAAGAGGCGCTGATTGTGGCCAAGGATAAAATTCGGGTGCGTTACGCACCGTCACCAACCGGACATTTGCATATTGGCAATGCCCGAACCGCGTTATTTAACTACTTATTTGCGCGGCACAACAACGGAACGTTTGTGATTCGGATTGAAGATACTGATACGAAACGGAACGTGGCTGACGGTGAAAAAAGTCAGTTAGACAACTTGAAATGGCTGGGAATTGACTGGGATGAAGGTCCTGACAAACCCGGTGACTTTGGTCCTTATCGGCAATCTGAACGTAAAGACATCTATGTGAAGCTGATTCAAGAGCTGTTGGATCAGGAGTTGGCCTATAAATCTTACAAGACTGAGGAAGAATTAGCTGCTGATCGTGAACGTCAGCAGGCTAATAAGCAAGCGCCGCACTATGTCTATGAATACGAGGGCATGAGTGATGAAGAAATTGCGGCTGCTCAAGCGAAGTCTGAAGCCGACGGGTTAACACCAGTCGTCCGTTTTCGTGTGCCGAAGAATCGTGACTACGCCTGGGAAGATATCGTTAAGGGACATATTTCTATCAACTCAGATACCATCGGCGGCGACTGGGTGATCCAAAAGCGTGATGGCATGCCAACCTACAACTTTGCCGTGGTGGTTGACGATCATTTGATGGAAATCAGTCACGTTTTACGTGGAGACGATCATATTGCCAACACGCCAAAACAATTGATGATTTATGAAGCGTTCGGTTGGGAAGCCCCAATTTTTGGTCATATGACGTTGATCATTAACACTGAGACGGGTAAAAAGCTGTCGAAGCGTGACGAAACCGTCCTCCAGTTCATTGAACAGTATCGTGAATTGGGCTACTTGCCTGATGCAATGTTAAACTTCATCACGTTGTTAGGTTGGTCACCGGTGGGTGAAAATGAAATTTTCACGCAAAAAGAACTGATCAAAATGTTTGATGAAAAGCGATTGTCCAAATCGCCAGCTAAGTTTGATGGCAAAAAGCTAGAATGGATCAACAACCAATACGTGAAAGCGGCCCCTGAAGATGAAATCTTCGATAGTAGTCTACAAGAATTAATTCGGGCTGGCTTGGTTGAAAATGATCCCAACCAATTACATCTGGAATGGGTCCGTAAGTTGGTCAGTCTTTACAAACAACAAATGTCCTACACAGCGCAAATCGTGGACATGAGTAAAGATGTTTTCTTCCAAGAACCGGCCCAGATTACGGATGAAGCCAAGGAAGAGTTGGCTGCCGATACCGCCAAGACGGTACTGACTGAGTTCGTTCAGCGAGCTGATAAACTCGCGGTATTCGATGCTTTTCAGATTCAAAAGACAATCAAGGAAATTCAAAAAGAAACCAAAATTCGTGGTCGCGCGTTATACATGCCACTGCGGATCGCGGCGACTCACGAAATGCATGGTCCACAATTGCCAGAATCAATGGAATTGTTAGGTCGTAAAGCAACTTTACGGAACATGCAAGCCATTATTGAATCATTGTAATCGCTCTGCTAAGAAGCCAACATTCAGTAAGATGTCACACTGAATGTTGGCTTCTTGTCGATCGGGTGATGGTCCGCTTAGACAGCCTTTGCCTAGCAGCGTTACCAAAATATGGTAAAATCACATTAATTACAATTGGTTTAAGGAGGCAACGGTGCCATGATTCAAATTTTTAATACGCTTTCTCGAACAAAAGAACCGTTTGTGCCGCTACATGAAGGCCAAGTGAACATGTATGTGTGTGGTCCTACCGTGTACAACTACATTCATATCGGCAACGCACGCTCAGTCGTTGCCTTTGATACGATTCGTCGTTATTTTGAATACAAAGGATTTACCGTGAATTACGTTTCAAATTTCACTGATGTAGACGATAAGATGATCAACGAAGCTGCGCGTGAAGGAATCACGGTGCCGGAGTTAGGTGATCGTTTCATCAACGCTTATTTTGAGGACACTAAGCCACTTAATGTTGAGCGAGCGACCGTGAATCCACGGGCAACGGACAATATCGATGACATTATCGCGTTTGTGGCTGATTTAGTGGCCAAGGGGTATGCTTATGAATCTGCTGGTGACGTGTATTACCGAGCCCGTAAGTTTGCGCATTACACCCAATTGGTCCATGAATCGCTAGATGACTTGGAAACAGGAGCGAGCGACCGTGTAGACGATGGTGATAACGCCAAAAAGGAAGACCCGATTGATTTTGCTTTGTGGAAGGCCGCAAAACCAAATGAAATTTCATGGTCATCACCTTGGGGCATGGGCCGTCCTGGTTGGCATATTGAGTGTTCAGTAATGTCCACTAAGTATTTAGGCGATACCTTTGATATCCACGGTGGTGGTCAAGATTTAATTTTCCCACATCACACCAATGAAATTGCCCAAAGTGAGGCTCATACAGGACAGCAGTTTGCACGCTATTGGATGCATAACGGTTTTGTGACGGTTGGCGATGAAAATCAAAAAATGAGTAAGTCACTGGGGAATTTTATTACGTTGCACCAGATGAATGAGCAAGAAGATCCGCAAGCAGTCCGGTTCTTCATGGCGACGACCCAGTATCGTCGGCCGATTCAATACACCAGTGGGAATTTGGCTGACGCAAAGAATAATCTTAAACGGCTGAAAAACACTTCTGATAATCTAGCCTATCGGTTGGCGGATGCTGAAGAAGGCCATGACGTTGCCGTTGAACAGGCAGCCCACGAGCAACAAGTTGCGTTTGAAACGGCGATGGACGATGACTTTAACGCACAAAATGGTATCGCGGCAATTTATGAGCTGGCAAAAGTGATCAATGTGTATTTAAACCGTGAAACGGTGCAAGCAGCAACCTTGATTCAATTAAAGACGTTATATGCCACTCTTTTACGGGTCTTTGGTATTGAATTTGAAGATGAATCGCTGGCCGATGAAGAAATCCAAGGGTTGATCGACGAACGGCTACAAGCGCGGGCCAACAAAGATTTTGCCCGTAGCGATGAAATTCGCGATCAGCTTAAAGCACGGGGCATTATTTTGGAGGATACGCCGCAAGGAACTCGCTGGCGGAAGGACACAGATGACTGAAATTAACTATCGTGAATTAAACGGCATGGCGTTAGCTTACATTGGTGACGCCGTGTATGAAGTATACATTCGCCAACATTTGATTGAGCGCGGCTATACCGTGCCGACTAAATTGCACCATCACGCGACCCACTTTGTGTCAGCTAAAGCTCAGGCTGCGTTAATTCGCTTGATGGAAATTGATGAAATTTTAACAGATGAAGAAACGGCGATGTTTAAACACGGCCGTAATGCGACCACGCGACATAGCGCTAAAAATACTAATATTGTGACGTATCGGATCTCAACGGGTTTTGAGGCGATCTTTGGCTATCTAAAGTTGACCGATCAGCGAGAACGACAAGATTGGCTGGCGCAATGGTGCATTGAGCAAGTTGAGGCCGGCCGCACGGAAGAAACCAAGGGAGCAAATCATGCCAAATAAACATCAAGGAAACCAACGCCGTCATCCGGTTAAACATCGTGAAGAACCAGCCAAGTCAGCACCAGTTGCTAACGAAACCGGCGATTTCATCATTGGTCGGCACCCGGTAGAAGCCGCATTAAATTCTGATCAACAAGTGAACAAGGTTTTTATTCAAGAGGGCCTGCACGCAGATGTGTTGCATAACATTGCTAATTTGGCTAACCAGCGAGGCTTGATTATCAGTACCGTGCCGAAACAAAAGTTAGATCAAATGACGGCTGGTCAAAATCATCAAGGCGTCGTGTTAGCAATTCCGCCATTTGATTATGCTTCACTAGATGATTTATTTGCCAAAGCGGATGCCGTAAATGAGCCGCCGTTTTTCTTAATTTTAGATTCTGTCGAGGATCCACATAATCTGGGCTCAATCTTGCGGACGGCTGATGCAGCTGGCGTTCACGGAATTATTATCCCTAAACGACGGGCAGTTGGATTAACTTCGGTGGTGGCAAAGACTTCCACTGGAGCGATCGAACATGTACCCGTTGCGCGAGTGACGAATCTAGTCGCCACGGTCAAGACCCTTAAAGACCGTGGACTGTGGATTTTTGGCACCGATATGGCGGGCACTGATTATCGCCGATGGGATGCCACTGGGCCGACTGCGCTCATCATTGGTAACGAGGGCAAAGGGATCGCACCGCTCTTAAAGAAATCGGTGGATGAGATGTTGACCATTCCGATGATTGGTCATGTACAGAGCTTGAATGCGTCTGTCGCGGCTTCACTATTGATCTACGCTGGTTTTAATTCACGTCATTCGCTAACATAATTATTGATGAAAATATGCGTTTCTTTGATGATGGCCTTTATCCGTCACTGATCATTTGGTGATGGATCAGGGTCATTTCGTCTTTGACAGGAAACGAACCATTTACCCAGACTAAAGTGTGAGGGGCTCATTTTAATTGATTGTGGGCCTCACGAGGGGCTTTTGTTTGGCTTTTCTATGGAGGAGAGCAGTTCAAATTATAATAGAATTGATGGATTATCAAAGACTTAAATTATTAAAACATGCGTTTGGTTGGTCATTTGGGTCCTTTTTTCTAAATTAAAATCATCAACTGGTGATGCTACTTTTAGAAAGCGGGTGCAGAGATGATTGGTTGGAATCGTGAAGCGGAAGACCTTGTGATTAATGACGCCGACAGGGGCGATCAGCAAGCATTTGAACGGCTGTTTAATCAATATCAGCCACTGGTAATTAAGTACTATCATCTGCTGCATTTTAAGGGAATTTTAGTCGATTACGATGACTGGCAGCAAGAATCACGAATCGTTTTGACAGAAACGTTGAAACGGTATCATGGTCGTCAATTCGGGGAATTTGGCGCCTACTTTAAGATCAATGTTCGAAACCGGGGTTTTGATTTAAAACGGCAGCAAAATGCGTTGAAACGGCGGGCAACGGAACTCAGTGAATCAATCGATGATGATAATCAAACTAGCTTGGCTGATCAGCTACGCACATTTGGATTGACAGGAAGTCATCAATTAAATTTGCAAGGTTACTTAACGCGATTAACGGCGTTGTTGTCACCATTAGAAACGTTTGTCTGGCAAGGATTAATTGATGGTATCTCAATTGTTTATCTGGCTTATGTTGGTGGGGTTGACGAGGATCGTGTCGCCAACGCGATTAATCGATGCCATACGAAAGCGACCCAACTTCTTCGAGCGATGCAACGTGAATGAAGCGGGCGGACTTTTATACACTTGTCTAGGTGGTAAACGAGTTACCGCGGTTAACGCTTAAACCATTACTCGTTTAAAATGGCAATCCACTAAAAGTTGACGCGAACAGGCTGATTTATTCAATTGACACCGTTAGAATCGCGTGCTAGTCTAATTTAGATATTAATTGTTGAGGATTGCCCTTTTGTGGTGACCTAAATTCTATCCTGGAGGTGCCAGAGATGGCCAATCGTAAAGTCGCACTGGCATGTTCAGTGTGTGGATCACGAAATTACACTATTTCATCCAATCCTAATCGGACTAATCGGCTTGAAATTAATAAATTCTGTAAACACTGTGGTCAATATACATTACATCAGGAGACAAAGTAGGAGGATAACTCATGCATTTATGGCGCTTTTTAAAGAGTGTGATCGCTGAATTGAAGATTGTTCGGTGGCCAACTGCCAAGGAAAATCGGCGTGATTCTTCGATTGTGCTCCTCGTCTCAGTGATGTTTGCGCTATTCTTCGCACTAATTGACTGGGGCATGCAGGCCCTTGTGACTTGGCTGGCTTAGCCAATTGACACAAGCATGTTTCTTGTATTTGGTCAAAGTGGTCAAATAGCATTATTTTTGATATACTGGATCTGTTGGAAAACTTCGTTGCGTGCGAAGTTTTTTTATTTTGTCGTTTGTTGGATGGAGGAATAGAACATGGCGGAAACCGCTGAAAAACTATGGTATGTGTTACACACGTATTCTGGCTATGAGAATAAGGTGAAAGCAAACTTGGAATCCCGGGCACAATCCATGGGAATGTCTGATTACATCTTTCGTGTCGTAGTACCAGAAGAAGAAGCACAACAGATTAAAGATGGTAAAGCTAAGACAGTAGTTGAAAATGATTTTCCGGGTTACGTGCTCGTTGAGATGATCATGACGGATCAAGCTTGGTATATCGTCCGTAATACTCCTGGCGTCACAGGCTTCGTGGGTTCTCATGGCGGTGGTTCAAAGCCAACCCCACTATTACCAGATGAAGTGAGCTTGGTATTAAACCGCATTGGTGTTGATGCGCGCCATCAAAGCGATTTTGATGTCGAGGTTGGCGAATCTGTCCGGATCGTCGATGGTGCCTTTTCTGATATGGTCGGTAAAGTAACAGAAGTTGATGACGAAAAGCAAAAATTAAAGGTTAATGTCGACATGTTTGGTCGAGAAACTTCAGCGGAATTGAACTTTGCCCAAGTCGATAAAATCTAGTAATCGCTTGTCACTAGTTGATCAACATGGTAAACTACTACGGTATGTGTTTACACATGCCGTGGGAGGCGCAAAACTTATGCGCCATCAACGACCACAATCAAGGAGGAATTGAACATGGCTAAAAAAGTAGCTAATGTTGTTAAGTTACAAATTCCTGCCGGTAAAGCAACACCTGCTCCGCCGGTTGGTCCTGCTTTAGGTCAAGCAGGAATTAACATCATGGGATTCACAAAGGACTTTAATGCCCGGACTGCTGATCAAGCAGGATTGTTGATTCCAGTTGTTATCACGGTGTACGAGGATCGTTCATTCGACTTCGTCACTAAGACCCCGCCAGCTTCTGTTCTATTGAAGAAGGCTGCTGGTGTTGAACATGGTTCTGGCGAACCCAACACGAAAAAGGTTGCTACGGTAACTAAAGCGCAAGTTGAGGAAATTGCCAAGACTAAGATGCAAGATCTAAACGCTGCCGACGTGGAAGCCGCTATGCGCATGGTCGAAGGTACTGCACGGAGCATGGGCTTTACTGTAGAAGGCTAAGCTTAACTTTGACGGTACGGATACTCGGCAAAAGCTGAATGTATCAGGTGGAAGAAAAACATCGAGCAGAAATGAGCATTAGGAAACGGCACACAGTGAGTGAGATGTCATTTATCGACTAGAGTGACAGCTCATGTACAGTGTTGAGAATTCCTGCTGAGCGTTTTTCGCCATTACCACATTTGCAAGGAGGAAAACACAATGGCCACTAAAAAGGGCAAGAAGTATCAAGAAGCTGCCAAGCAAGTCGACAAGACAAAAGCTTACAGCGTAGAAGACGCCGTTGCCTTGGTGAAGAAGATCGACTTCGCGAAGTTCGATGCTACGGTTGAAGTTGCCTTCAACTTAAACTTGGACACCAAGCAGGCAGACCAACAGTTACGTGGGGCAATGGTTTTACCTAACGGAACTGGTAAAACACAACGCGTCATCGTATTCGCAAAGGGTGAACAAGCCCAAGCTGCTAAAGATGCAGGTGCTGATGAAGTCGGTGATACTGATTTAGTTCAACGTATCTCTGATGGTTGGTTAGACTTTGACGTTGCAATTGCAACACCAGACATGATGGCTCAAGTTGGCCGTTTAGGTCGCCAATTGGGACCTAAAGGCTTAATGCCTAACCCGAAGACAGGTACAGTTACGATGAACGTTGCCCAAGCTGTCAAAGACGCTAAGGGTGGACAGGTGACTTACCGGACCGATCGTGACGGAAACGTTCACGTTCAAATCGGTAAAGTATCATTCTCTGAAGACCAACTCGTTGGTAACTTCAAAGCGATTGAAGACGTGATTGTTCGTGCACGCCCAGCCGCTGTTCGTGGGACTTACGTACAACACTTATCTGTTGCTTCAACGTTTGGCCCAGCCGTAACGGTTGATTTAGCTAGTTTCTAATTCAAACATTGACGTGAGTTAGTTGCTTTGCTAAGATGATCTAGTAATTTAATTTTACCTAAGACTCAGGTGGCCATGTGCCTTAATATCCTGCCGAGGCAAAGCAATTCGTGTGAATGACTTTGAACCCGCTGTCTTAGATTAGGACAGCGGGATTTTTTAGGTAAAAAATCAATCATGGAGGTGTAAAACGTGAGTAAAGAAGCAATTGCAGCAAAAGCTGCCATCGTTGACGACGTTGCGAAAAAATTAACGGACGCCAACTCAGTTGTTGTTGTTGACTACCGTGGTTTAACGGTTGAAGAAGTAACGGATTTACGTAAGCAATTGCGTGATGCCGACGTTGCGATGGAAGTCATCAAGAACAAGATCTTAACTCGTGCCGCTGAAAAGGCTGGCGTGGCTGATTTAAACGATTCTTTCGTTGGACCAACTGCTGTTGCCTTTGGTAATGGGGAAGATTCCATCGCCGCAGCGCGGATCTTAGCTAAATTTGCTAAGGATCATGATGTCCTTGAAATCAAGGGCGGTATGATGGAAGGTAAAGTTGCCAGCGTTGAGGAAATCAACACATACGCAACCTTGCCAAGTCGCGAAGACTTACTGTCAATGCTGGCTTCCGAATTGCAATCACCAATTCGCAGCTTTGCCTTTGCAGTTAAGCAAGTGGCTGACAACAAAGATGATGAACCAGCTGCTTAATCATTTAAGTTTAGCTGATCATGATCTGATTAATTTACCGGCTTGACCGGAACACATTTAAAAATGGAGGATTACAATCATGGCTTTAGACTCACAAAGCATTGTTGATCAATTAAAAGACGCAACCATCGTTGAATTAAACGATTTGGTTAAAGCAATCGAAGAAGAATTTGGTGTTAGTGCTGCTGCTCCGGTTGCAGCTGCTGGTGCTGCTGGTGGCGACGCTGCTGCCAAGACTGAATTTGACGTTGAATTGACTAGTGCTGGTTCAGCTAAGATCAAAGTTATCAAGGCTGTTCGTGAAGCAACTGGTTTAGGTTTGAAGGACGCTAAGGACTTAGTTGATGGCGCACCTAAGAACATTAAGGAAGGCTTGTCTGAAGACGATGCCAACGCTTTGAAGGCTACTTTGGAAGAAGCCGGTGCTACGGTTACTGTTAAGTAATTCTTTTCGAAGTAGATAAATTCATACTGCATAAGCGATTCTGCTTGCTAATTTGAATTTGATTAAAGTCTTGCCATATTTTACTTGGCAAGACTTTTTTTGTTGCAGTGATCGATAAGCATTGCTCGGGGGTAGTTAGCGGGTCCGATTACTTGAGCCGAAGACGTAGTTAGACTAAGCTAAAAAAGATCTTCAGAAAGGGGCGCCAATATGAATACACAGACTGAGACACGTTTTTTTCTTGAGAAGAAACAATCGGCTACTGATTTACCCTTAATCGACACACAAACTCAATCTTTAGCCAATTACTGGTTTATTGCATTGGTAAGCATCGCCATTATTTTGTCTCAAGTTGCTACCAACTTTGTCGGGACGGCTAATCCAATTGAATTAGGATTGGTTGGCCTGTATCAAATTTTTGGTCCTTTATTACTCTTTTTATTGTTATTTCGGTATGGCGCCAAGCAACCGTTAAAAACATTGTATCGTCGTTTTTCAGTACGTGATCTAGGGGTAATGCTCCTATTCACTGTTATCAATTTAGCTTATGGACAGTTAGCATCTTCCTTTATCCCTAGTGTCGCTAATAAGGGCATTATTGCCAGTACTGGTCATGGGAGTCTAGCAAATAAAATCCTCCATTTCACAACTAACTCGATATTAAATGTGCCTGCCTTGATGATTGAAGAATTATTTGGCATTATTTTGTTCTTAGCAGTGGCGGCGATGATTAAAAAATATTCCCACCTGGGACGTAATGCCAGCATGTGGATTGCACTCGTGATTTCAATGTTTATGTTTGGTCTCATGCACTTTTATGTATACGATTGGCATTTGGCACAAATGTTCTTCATCATTGGCGTTTCCCGTTTGATTACGACAGGACTTTATATTCGAACCAAGTCGATCTGGCCGGCTTTTTTTGCCCACTGGTTAACCGATACGTTCATTGCGTTTGTGACTACATTTACGCTGTGGCAGTGAAATAGCCATAAATCGCTTTTTGTGTTTAACCCTTCATATGCGATAATGAACAGTGAGCGGTGGACGAGTGGATCGGCTCATCGTATCTCTTAGTTAGAGAGGAGGGCGACCTTAATGCAGGAAACGAAAATGACGGGCGCCCGATTTTTATTCGTTACTTTATTAAATCTATTGATCACCGTTGCAGAAATAATCGGGGGATTAGTGTCTGGTTCGTTAGCTTTATTGTCTGATGCTTTTCATAATTTAGGCGACTCTTTGTCGATTGTTTTAGGCTATGTTGCGCAACGAATTAGTGGCAAACGGCAGAATCGCCAACGGACGTTTGGTTATCGGCGAGCCGAAATTCTCGCCGCGTTTGTCAACGGCTTGTTTTTAATTGGTGTGTCGGTGGTGCTGATGGTTGAGGCTGCCCGGCGCTTCATGAAGCCAGAACCGATTAATGGCGACATCATGTTAATCGTTGCCGTTATTGGGCTACTGGCTAATTTGGTATCTGCCATCTTGATGCATCGAGGTGCCGAAGAAAGTTTAAATATTAAGGCAACCTACTTACACGTATTGGCGGATGCCTTATCTTCTATCGCGGTTATTATCGGCGGGGTATTAATTGTTATCTTTAACATCACGTGGATTGATCCGCTGTTAACCTTACTTGTTTCATTTTATATTATCTATGAAACATGGCCAGTGATTCATGATTCAATCAGTATCTTGATGCAAACGGCACCACAGCTGGACTATGATGCGATTGCCGCCGACATCGTCACAATTCCTGGCGTCATTCGGGTTCATCATATTCATGCATGGCTGATTGACGAAAATAAAGTCGTCTTTTCGGCGCACGTGAACATGAAAGATGTGATGCTCAGTGAAGCGGAAGAAACGGTAGCCCAGATTCGTGATTTGTTAGTCCAAAAGTATCACCTATGTCATGTCACGATTCAACCAGAAGTTCATCATGGTGCTACTGACGCGTTATTTGTCAGCAAAGATCGCCTATAAGCTAACTGTCAAGTAGTCAAAAAGCCGTTATCCGGAGTATACGGACAACGGCTTTTTGCCGAGCTCAAGTTCACTAGGTTTTGTCGCAGGCCGGGTGATTATTACGCGGTTGCCAGCTGTGCAAATTGCTGTTGGTACCAGCCGGTCCATGGCGTCTCTGGTCGACCGTTAGCGTAAAAGCGTGTCTTAATCGCCCGCAGGAGTTGGCGGTAGTCATCGCTATTGAAGTTAACACTAGTGGTTAAGCGTTCTTCAGGGGTAAATGATTGGTTTAAAGTTAATTCGCGATTAATGTTCTCAATGTACCCGTGCTGATGATCATAAGCGGAAATTAGTTCTAGATTGTTCTGTTGCCATAAATCAATATAAAACTTGGCAAAGTCGGTCACTGCCGTTGTCTGAGCGGAATGATCGAGTTCGTCAATGGTTAGCAGTTGTTCTGCCATATTAACGCCTCCAAATTATCATTCAATATTATTTTAGCACTTTTAGTCGTGGGATAAGATGACCGGTATCACATACGGCCAATGATTAATCCAACAAATATTGTTATTTAGTGACTGACGGAGAAGGTTTAAATCAATCAAGTCAGTATGAATTATATGAGAAACTGGCATAATTAGTGAGCCGCTTACCAATCACACGGCTGATTGGAGGTGTGTTAGGATGATTCAGTATTTGGTTGATCCAATTTTAGTTGGATTGATAACGGTTTGGTTCGCTGATTGGCTACGTCGGAGACATAATAAGAAGTAAGAACGTATAAGCGGTAGCTAGCCCACCAAAAACCCCTTAGCAGTTGCACCTGCTAAGGGGTTCGGTGTGTCGAGATCCAGTATTTGATCTGAGGTTATTTTAGCGCGTTCTTGATAACTGTGCAATCTTGAACGCTTGCTACTCATTTGGCGGCGACAGGCAAACCAGCGACGTCATAACGTCTGCTGCACATAAGATAAATAAAATTATATCAAAAATTTTTTTTGTTTTACGCACCATGATTGACTCGCCTTTTGGGTCTTCACGCCCAGGTGGAACGCTACGGTGTGACGATTATTTTTTAACGCTGTAAACGTCAACTTGCGTAACAAATTTATTTTTACAAGACTAAGGCATGGTCAAAAAACCGCTTCCTATGATACAATCATTGTGTAGTTTGGTTCGGGAATGATGGTTAGATCGGCTCATGCTTGTTCGTGACAGTCCCCATTTGTACCAGTGCCAATTTACAAACTTTATAAACTGCGTACAGACGCACAGGAGGACTCAACAACATGGCAGAACACGGTACTGTTAAATGGTTTAACGCTGACAAAGGCTTCGGTTTCATCACTCGCGAAAGCGGCGACGATGTTTTCGTTCACTTTTCAGCAATCCAAGGCGACGGCTTCAAGACGCTTGAAGAAGGCCAAGGCGTTACTTTCGATGTTGAAGAAAGTGACCGTGGACCACAAGCTGCTAACGTCGTAAAAGACTAATTAATAGCAGAATTTCGGCGGTGTCGGGCTTCCAGTTGGAAGGCGGCATCGCCTTTTTTAATCATCACGAAATGGGAGTGATTAGTGTGCAGACAGCCCAATTAGTCATGAATACCGCCCTGTTGGCCGGGGAGATCCTGTTAAGCAATGGGTCGGAAATCGCTCGGGTGGAAGATACAATGACGCGGATCACCACCAATGCTGGTTTTAAACAAGTGGATGTTTTTGTATTATTGACCGGGATCACAATGTCCTTACCGGAATCGGGTCTGACGCAGGTCCGGCCAATTCACACGCGCACGATTGATTTAGAAAAAGTTGATCAAGTTAATACGTTATCACGTCAGTTTGCTGCTCAAGAAATTGATTTAGAAACATTTAATCGACGTTTACACCAAGTTAGCGCGGCCGTTGCGACGTTTCCTTTTTGGCTACAAGATTTGGCAGCAGTTGTGGTCAGTGTCACCCTAATGGTGGCCTTTACGCGCATTGACGACTGGGTGACAGTTGGCTTAACAGCATTGGCCGGTGGGATTGGGTATGCCGTCTTTTACTACATAAATCATGAGGTGCGCATTCGTTTTCTGTCTGAATTCTTGGCGGCTTTATTAATCGGCCTAATTGCGGATTTAGGTTTGATGTGGCTAGGTTTGAGTCGTCCCGCTCGAGATGCGGTCATTATCGGAGCGCTCATGCCATTAGTGCCCGGCGTGCCGCTTATGAATGCTTTTCGTGACACAATCGCTGGCAACTTTTTAAGCGGACCAGCGCGAGCGATGGAGGCGGTGCTGTCGGTTGGTGCGATTGGCGTTGGCATTGCGCTGATGGTGAGCTTGAGATAAGCGGTTTAAATAACAGAGGAGTGAAACCATGCAATTATTATGGGCTGGGATTTTGGCGTATTTGGCGACTGTGGGGTTCGGCATCATTTTAAACATTCCGCGACGGGCACTGAATATCGCTGGTTTAATTGGACTAACCGGCTGGGTCATTTATACCGCGATTGAGGCCTTGCCAATTAGCGACAATCAATTGTCGTTAATGGCAATGGGGATGTTAGCTGCAAGTATCGCGATCGGCTGGTTGAGCAGTTTGGCAGCGCGGCGCAAACACATGCCGGTTATTTTATTCAACATTCCTAGCTTGGTGCCATTAGTCCCTGGTGGTCAAGCCTATCAGATGGTTCGTAATTTGGTCCTCGGACAAATGACCGAAGCAACAAACTACCTCGGCCAAGTGGTTGTCGTCGCCGGAACAATTGCTTTAGGTTTTTTGCTAGCTGAATTAAGTGAGCGGGTGTGGCGTCGCGGGCAACGTCGGTGGCAGTTAACACGCGACCGTTAAAAATGATGGATGTTAAAAAAGATCACTTCAATTTTGAAGTGATCTTTTTAGGATGTATCTTTACACCGGTTTTTGGACGAGCCCTTTAATACCCATAACCGGTATAGCCACCAGTGTTTTTGGAATCCTTTCCAGTCGCATTGGCTGTATTACCTGAAGTGCTGGAATTATTGGCCCCATAGTTAGGATCAAGATAGGTATTAGAACCACTATTATAGGCTTTATCGTACTGTGAGGCAGTGTTGGTATCTTTGCCCCAAGTTGATGCGGTATCAGCGGTTTCGCCGTATGAAACTGGAGGGGCATAGGCAGCTAATGAAGCGGGTACGTAACTACCAAAACGTTTGCCAGTCTTGGCCTTAGCAAGGTCGAGTTGTTTACGCACTTTGTTGGTGATGCGTTGCTTTTCCGTCGTTGGCAGCACTTCAAAACTCTGCCCGTTAATATCATCGCTGGCGCCTTGAACGTGGTCAGAAACCACGTGTTTGGTGGCCGATCGATAGTTGTTAGCTAGCGCAATCATATCGCCAAAGGTGAAATCAGTTCGCGACTGACTCGCAATGGAATTTAAAAAGTCTTGATTCAATAGATTGGATAAATTACTACTCTTTTTCAACAGTGCGGTGATCACGATTCGTTGTCGTAATGTTCGGCCGTAGTCGCTTTCTGGATCTTGATAACGCATCCGGGTAAATTTAAGGGCTTGCGCACCATTAACATGAATCTTTTTACCCTTAACGAATTTTTGGTTTTCATAAGTGAACGAAAGTGGCGGCACGATGTCCACACCGCCGACTTTATTGATCACTTTTTCTAAACCACCCATGTTGAGGAGGGCGTAGTAGTCGATGGGCACATTAAAAAGTTTCTCGGTTGTCTTAATAGCGGTTTTTGTCTGGCCGAAGTAATAAGCCGCATTGATTTTGGTTGGAAATTCATTTTCGTAACCAACGACCGAAACCAGCGAGTCACGTGGGATACTAATCATCGTGGTGGTCTTTTTTTGAGGATTAACCGTGACTAACATCATCGAATCCGTGCGGCCACCCGACCACTCCTTAGAGTTACGACCCAGCGCACCCACGTCAGTGCCCATTAACAAGATTGAAATGGGCTTGCCCTTTTTAATTTTAGCGCTAACATCAGTCGCTTTGGCGCCATTAACGGAATTAAACATCTCATTAGAAGAGTGTTTTAAATTGTTATATAGCTTGAGACCAAAACCGCCAATGATTAATAAGAGCACCGCAATAATGGCAAAAAAAGTATTTCGAATAGGATGGCGATGATGTCTCGGTGGCTTAGGACCGCTATTTTTAGGTGTTGACGAGGCGGATGAGTCTTCGATGAAATGATTGCCGTGCGTCCGTCGATCATAGCGATTCAGGCGCGAATCTTGATTATCGTTGTTCATAAATTCCTCCGGGTTAACTGGATCTGTTCACCAGTGCAAACAAGCACGGTTGAATGAAAGAAGCTGATCGTGAGCCAAAAGTCATCATCAGCCAAAATAACCGGTTGTATGCCGGTAATGGTAAATTGTTGTTCATTGTATCAGTTGGTAACAACAACCACACCCATTCTAAGGATTTGTAATCTAATTATGTCGACTTAAGCCATTTCTTTAGAAATCTTTTCCGGTTCGCCATAAATTAGGAACTAAAATAGTGATTAAAGTCGGGCAACCCGGTTATTGTAACATTTTTTAAGAAAGCCTTAACTGGTTAAAGGACTGTAAAGCTCATCACTGAACTGCAGCGATTTCAAAAGGGTGTGCTATACTTTGTCAATGGTCCTTTGACCGAATTTAGACCCCGGCAACGGGGGGAGGTTCAATTTATGTTGATTGAGAAAGAACGGGGCCGCGGGCTCATCTTAACCGTGACGACCATCCTGTTTTTAATGTTGGCGGTAATGGCAATGCGTCAGTCGCAATTACTCGGATTAATCGATTCTGAAATCGTTAACCGCGTTCCTCGAAACAGTGCTTTTGCAGTGGCAGCTTTCTCGGCAATTACGAAATTAGCTAGTCCGACGCTGGATTTAGTTTATATGTTGGTGATTGCGGGAGGTTTGTGGCTATTTCACTATCGAATCCCGGCCTTGTGGACATTGGGTTATGGTCTGGGTGGCAATGTATTAGGAACTGTCATCAAACACATCGTTGGCCGCGCTCGTCCAATTGGGCATTTAGCTGCTGACGATGGTTACAGCTTTCCATCCGGACACGTCTTGGGCACGTTCATGGTAGCGGCCATTTTGTTTTTAATGGTAATTCCGTTGGTCGAAAGCCGACTGCAACGATTACTCATTCAAACGATTCTATGTATTTGGGTGTTACTGGTGATGTTCAGTCGCGTCTTCTTACAAGCTCATTTTCCAACCGACACGATTGGCGCTGTTTTACTGGCCTATGGGTGGTTGCAGGTGGCCGAATACTTGTACATATGGTTAGCGCCCCAGCTAAAACAATGGTCCTGGTTAAAAACATCAAAGCTTTAATAAAAAATCCAAAGTCTACATGACAATGTAGGCTTTTTTTGTGCGCTGCGTAGCAATAATTTTCTTTAACAATAAGGCAGTTTAAAGCAGAAAAATCGTGTCCCATGATCGTCATTTATATAATAAGAATTATAAAAGTGCGTTCGTCAGGTGTTCTGATTGGTAACCTGTTCGAAAATGTTATAAATTGTACGCAATAAGTTTCTTAATTAAACTAACGTAAATTCATCAATAAATTATTATATCGTAGATTATTTTAAGATTTGTTTTCTAAAATGAATAAAGGGTTTTGTGGTCAGTAATAAAAAGTAACCAAATAGTTCTGAATCATATTCATTTGAATCAATATAATGAGATTAATTATTGAGTATTAATGCTACAATTGACATTGTCACAATCGAGATAATCGACTGTTTAAACGTTCTTTTTCAATCTTAGTTTAAGTGAATCAATTGTTTAATTTACCTAGCTAATTTTTTCGTGTTGGTTGAATTATCAGATGAGCTTGAGCCTTGGAGGAGCATATGAGAAAGCAGAATCAAACACAATCTGAACACTATAAAATGTATAAGAAGGGTAAGCAGTGGCTGTTTGCGTTGGTGACGCTATTTGGTGTCGGTATTACCACCAACCTAACGACGGTTCATGCTGCAACTGATAGCGGTCAGCCGGCCGAAGAAGCGGCCAGTCCGACGAGCAACCCTACGCAGGCAGTCTCCCTAACAACGGGGAGCGCCTCAGGCGTTGCCACTGCTGCCTCAGCACCTGCTAGTCAACCGGGATCTGGTGACGCGGCGTCAACGACTTCACCAACTGATAGTGAGTCCATTACAGCTAGTTCCACAACGAGTACTGAAACACAGCAGAAATCGGCAGCCAGCCAGGCGACTGCTAGCGATCAAAAAATGGCGACTTCAACAGCGCCTGATGTAAGTGTAGCTTCACAGACGTCTACGCAAGCGGCTAGTTCGACTGTTAGTGAACAAGTACCAATGAAAGCAGCCGTTCCAACAGCGGTTCGCATGAATACAGTGGCTGATGGAATCGAGCGAGTTAGTTTGTTAGCGACGGATGCTGTGTCAGCAGCTGCTCAGCCGACTGCACCAACGCTAACTGGGGCACCTTCTTTATCTAATTTTTATGTGAATGGCGCTACTGTTACCTATAATCAGAGCACAACCTTATCTTTGAACCACATTTATAACCCCTCGGGTAGTCAGCAACTATACGGAGTCTATGTTGTATTACCGCCGTCAGTTATAGGAGCCTCATTATCTGTGATCCAACAGGCAGCTAATAACCTGGTTACAACGATGCAAAATGAAAAATATTCGATTGCTTCTATGACCGTCTATCAGTTGCCAAATTCGGTTAGTGGGCGGGAAGTCTATTACTTACGTCCTAATGATGGTGCTAATGCCGCTGGTGCTATAACAGCCGTTGAGTTTGACTTTCCAATTCAAACCGGATTAGCCACTGATCCAGCCGTGCCCGTAAGTTGGCAGATGAATGCAAACACTAATGATCAGTTAATAACGAACACGGTTATGTTTGCTGGGGCAAGTAATTATACGTCAGGTGGTTTCTATCCGACCGTTAGTGCGACAGCGGTCGGTATAATCGGGGCTGTCGACCAGAATGTACAAGGAATTGTATACTCCGGTATTGCCCGAAGCTTTTCTTATAAACACTCAACAATCGTTGACACATACAATGTGATTGATGGTATCACTGGCAAACAGATTACTTCAAAAGCAGTTCAGGGGCTGGATGGTAGCAGCTATTCGCGAGCAACGCCATCGACAGGAACAAATGCGAACGCAGTTGATACACTGGCTTCACTAGGCCTCAGTTCAACAACGTATGATCAGGCCAGCATGACGATTAATTCGGGGACGTTTTCTGATACTGAATATTTCTCTGGCGATACGACTGGGACGGGTTCCAGCTTTCCGGGCAGTACGTACACGATTACCGTCTATGAGAATGCCGCCAAGGTTTCTGTTAATTATGCCTATGAGCAGTTGGATACTAATGGAAATCCAGTATTGGGCAGCGATGGTAAGCCAATTCTAAAACCGCTGACTGGATTAGATGCAAGTTCATACCCAACGGAGGCGACTTATCCAAATGGCACCGTGTTGAACGGTACTGACGTTAATTATGTGATTCCCACAAGTGTGACGACACCACCAACGGGTTATACTTTTGCGTCGACTCAAGGTTCTTTGACTGGAGCTCTGCTGAATACGCCACAAACAGTAACAGTTATCTTTAAACAAGATCCGGCCACTGTTACCGTGAATTACTATGCGGTGGATCCGAATGGTAATCCTTACTATGTTTATACCGATAGTACCGGCACACACTACACGACGGATTCAAGCACACCGGGAGCAAAGCCGTATTTGCTAAATCAAAGTGGAGAAGTCCTTCCTTTGGACGGTTTTTTTGGTGACGCCTATACGGCAAATGCACCAGCGCAGGCAACCGACATTGAATCTGGACTGGCATATCATAACTACTACCAACTTTACGGACCTATTGATGAAAACGGGGTGGTGACAAAGGGTGCCACCACTGTTGGTGGTAATTATGGAACGGGCTCAAGCACTATCGGCTTCTACTATGTTAGACAGGTTGTGACTGATGCTACTTATCAGGGCATTTCACAAAATTCTTTAGCACCTGAAGTTAATAATAGCTGGGTTGATGGTCAAACCATCGTGATTCCTGGTATAAAAGATATTTCAGGTTATACGCCTGATTGGGATAAAAGCACGGTTTCGCTTGTTGATACGTTATCACCGGCGGAGCCGGCATCAATTCGGGCATTAGTTAGCCAAGTGATTGGTGGGACGACACCCGCAACGGATGAACAAGTCGCAGAAAATTTGCCCGATATTTTGGGCCTTTTCGAGACAAAGGTTGCTGCGGGGATGCAGATTGCAGCTGTTAATGTCAGCTATATATATAAACAAAACGTTACCAATGTCACCATCACTGGTGGATCGAAGACTTACGATAGTCAAGCTATCACGAACGCAGCCACGGTAACGTTACCTAGTGGTTTGACGGTACCTAAATTAACGCAGGGAATTGACTATACCGTCACCGGGAAAGATTCAAATTTGATTAATGTGGGTGATTATACTGTCACATTGACCCAAGCTGGTTTAGACAAACTGGCGGCTGCCAACACCAATTACGATTTTAGTCATGTGGACCCAACTCAAGTGACAGGGCAGTACACCATCAATAAAGCTCAAGCGACGATCACAGGTGGTGCCGGTAGTAAGACCTATGATGGTCAAAGTGCTCAACCAACTGCGACTGTAACTGGTGCAGTCAATGACGAACAACTTGAGTACACAATTGGTGAAGTTGGACCAAA